>DHGW01000002.1:21850-90453 GCA_002402965.1 Bacteroidales bacterium UBA4788 | reverse complement strand
GAGGATGCAGAGACTGTCAGGACTATTGACAGTAAAATCAGGGACATAAAACTGAAGGAAGGGCAGACCGAAACCGTCTTCCTGATGCCGATCATTGAGAGTGCACGCGGAGTGGAGAACGCCAGTGAGATTGCCACTGCTTCTGAATCCGTTGTGGCGCTTGCGATAGGCCTTGAGGATTACACCGCCGACCTGGGTGTGCAACGCACAAAGGAAGGCAGGGAGTCGCTCTATGCCAGGAACCGCCTCGTCGTGGCCGCCAAGGCTTCGGGAATCCAGCCTATCGACTCGGTCTTCTCTGATGTAGGAGACATGGAAGGACTGCTGGAAAACGTCCTCTCGTCCAAAGCCATGGGCTTCGAGGGTATGGGCTGTATCCATCCGCGCCAGATTGCGGTGATAAGGCAGGGTTTTTCACCCACGACGGAGGAGATTGACAAGGCCAGGAAGATAGTAATAGCCTACCACGACGCCCTTGAAAAAGGACTGGGTGTTGTTGCCCTTGGAACGAAGATGATAGACCCGCCGGTAGTGGCCAGGGCAGAGAAGACAATTAAACTGGCTGTCAGGCTGGGCCTCCTGCCTGAGAACTGGATGGAAGAGGAAACGGATAAAAAATAATGCATACCCGGTCATGAAAATCGTAGAAAACGCAGCCGGCCGCATGGTGCCGGATGAGATAAACGGAAAAGAGGCCGTACCCTTCAAAGGAGTTGGCAAGCACCGTCCCACCGGGAGAAAATATGCTCCTCCCATTCCAACCTGCATTGACTACCCGGAAGACAATAACAAGGTCATAGGCTCTCTCAGGGAGGCGCTGGTACGCTGCGGCCTGAAGGACGGCATGACAATCTCAACGCACCACCACCTGCGCGACGGCGACCTGGTAAGTAACCAGATTTTTACTATCGCGTCGGAGATGGGCGTCAAAGACCTGGTATGGCTCCCCTCTGCATCATTCCCATGCAATGACCCTGTTATCGAATATCTTGA
This sequence comes from Bacteroidales bacterium UBA4788, assembly GCA_002402965.1. GTDB lineage: Bacteria > Bacteroidota > Bacteroidia > Bacteroidales > VadinHA17 > SR-FBR-E99. The sequence continues at coordinate 89,460 of DHGW01000002.1, read as the reverse complement.
AAACGGTACCGTGAACCGTATCGAGGGCAGCATGAACGGCCCGCTGGGAATGTTCGTCTCAGATGGGAAAATGAAGGGCACAGCCGTACTCCGCTCTCATGGGGGACGTGTGCAGGCAATACAGGACGGTGAAGTGAAAATTGACATAGCCGTGCTGGCAGCACCAGCTGCCGACTCCTTCGGAAATGCCAAAGGAACAGGCGGACCCTCAGCCACGGGAGTAATAGGCTATGCAAAACCTGATTATCTCTATGCAGACAAGGTAATTATCGTGACCGACAACCTGGTTGACCTTCCCTGCTTCCCAATGGAGGTGGAAGGGAACTACGTCGATTACGTGGTAGTTGTTGATAAAATTGGCATCCCTGAGAAAATCGTTTCGGGAACCACCCAGATAACTAAGAGCCCCGACAGGCTCCTCATAGCCGAGCTGACAGCATCTTTTCTAGAGAAGTCCGGACTACTTCATGACGGTGCTACGATGCAGGCCGGGGCAGGCGGAACAAGCCTCGCTATTGCCGTCTTCGTTCACCAGATGCTGAAGAAGAAGGGCTGGAAGCTCAGTTTCGGCTTTGGAGGCAGCACGAAGTACATGGTTGATATGCTCGAGGAAGGACAGATGGGACATATTCTGGATGCCCAGGCTTTTGACCTTGATTCGGTAAAGTCAATTGAAAGGAACCTGAACCACATCCCTTACCCGGTTTTCAACGCATACAACTACCACTCCAAAGGCAACCTGACAACCATGATGGACATCATGATCCTGGGTGCCACGGAGATTGATATAAACTTCAACGGCAACGTCGTCACCCACTCTGACGGCCTGCTTCTTCACGGTATAGGCGGATGGCAGAATTGCCTTCACGCGCGTAACGTGATCATACCCGTTCCGCTGTTCCGCGACAGGATACCGGTGATTGTTGACCGGGTGACCACTCTCTGCGGACCTGGCGAACTAATTGACGTGATCATTACGGAAAGGGGCATCGCAATCAATCCCCGCCGGCAGGATCTGCTTGATGCAGTGCACGGCAAGGGACTACCGCTGGTAACCATTGAAGAGCTGAAGGAGACGGCCGAAAGAATTTGCGGAAAGCCGGAAAAGGCAGCCTTTGACGAGAGAGTGGTCGCAGCAATCAAATGGGTTGACGGTACTGTAATTGATGCCGTCCGCAAAGTGAAGCGATAAATTACATTCTATGGAAATAAAAAAATACAGGTGCCCGGTATGCGGGTACATTTATGACCCTGCGATCGGTGACCCGCTGGGCGATGTTGAACCCGGAACGGCGTTTGAAGATCTGCCCTCTGGATGGTCCTGTCCGGTGTGCGGCGCCCCGCCGGATGAGTTCGAAGAATACAGCTAATCAGCTTCAGGGATATGCCTCAGCACATCAATAAGCAGGTCCCAGAACATCTGAACCGTCTCAATCTCGATCCGCTCCTCGGGAGTATGGGCTCCCTTGATTGTAGGACCGAATGATATCATATCTATTCCCTTGTATTTCTCAAGGATAAGCCCGCACTCAAGCCCTGCATGAATTGCCTTTACCTGCGGCACCTTGCCGAAGAGCTTGCGGTATGACTCAATCATCAGCCTGAGAATTGCCGAGTTCATGTTAGGCTGCCAGCCAGGGTACCCGTCGGAATGAGTCACTTTTGCGCCGGCAAGATCGAAGCTGGTCTCAGCCTTCATGGCTGCATAGTGCTTCGCCTCCTCAGAGGAGCTTCTCTGGGTGGTGACAACGTGTATCATGTTGTCATCGGTGAGCCTTATGGTGGCCAGGTTGCTCGATGTCTCAACGAGGTCGGGTATCTCCTTTGACCATCCCAGCACTCCGTGAGGCACAATGCTCAGGGCCCCGAGAAGCCGGTGCTGTGTCCCGCCGTCAATAACCAGCTCAGGGATATCTGCCGGGATTGCTGAAACCTTCAGGTCAGGCTCCAGAGCACCATACTCATCCCTTACCAGTGAATGATAGGAAGCCGTGTCAGCCAGTATCTCTTCTTCATGCGCGGGATTGAAGGTCACTGTCACGAAGGCCTCCCTTGGGATGGCATTTCGCAGGTTACCGCCGGAAAAATTACTTATCCTGATGTCATATTTCCTCTCAAGGTCCTGCAATAGTCCGGAAATGATTTTGATAGAGTTGCCGTATCCCTTGTGTATCTCGTCGCCCGAGTGACCTCCGTGGAGGCCGGTGACGGATATGTTCATCGCCCTGTGACCCGAATTCACCCTCTCGGGGCTGTAGGGAAGAAGCGCCTGCGTATCAATTCCACCGGCACAGCCGATAAAGAGAATTCCTTCATCCTCGGAATCGAGGTTCAGCAATATACGGCCTTTGAAGAAATCCGGTTTTAAATTAATTGCCCCTGTCATCCCGGACTCCTCATCAACGGTGAAGAGGCACTCAATACGTCCGCACTGCAGGTAGGGATCGGTAAGCACAGCCATCTGTGCCGCGATTCCTATCCCGTCATCTGCACCAAGGGTGGTACCGGTGGCGGTCACCCACCTGCCGTCAACCACGGGAACAATCGGATCCTCATCCCAGTTGTGCGGATGAGAGGCATTTTTTTCACCCACCATATCAAGGTGGCTCTGTAATACGACCGTCTTTACCTTCTCCTTGCCGGGAGCGGGTTCTCTTATAATAAGTATGTTTCCTACGCTGTCTTCCCTGGCCTCAAGGTTGTGCTTCTGCGCAAAATCAAGAAGGTGTGCCCTGATCCTCCCTTCATTCTTGGAGAGCCTCGGTATCCTGCTTATCTCCTCAAAGTAAGTCCAGACCTTCTTTGGCTTCATCTCCCCCAGTTCACCCATGGTTATATTATTTTCAAATGTGATATATTGCTCAGGCGGCAAATATAGTTTTTTTCCCTCGGAACGATTATGAATTTTACCTGCTGAAACTCTTTTTTTAAACTCAATAAAAACTATATTTTTACGGAAGACGAAAAAACACAGATTTAATTATAAAACTATGGCTAAACGTACAATTGTGGCCCTGCCGGGAGACGGCATCGGAGCCGTTGTCCTGAAACAGGCAGTCCGTGTCCTTGATGCGGCAGGATTCAATGCTGAATACGTCTACGGGGATATCGGGTGGGATTTCTGGTGCCGTGAAGGCAACCCTCTTCCTCAGCGCACTATTGACCTGATAGCAGAGCACAAAATCGCTTTGTTTGGCGCAATCACATCCAAACCCAAGGATGATGCTGCTGCCGAACTCTCTCCGGCCCTTCAGGGCAAGGGATATACATATAGCAGCCCCATCGTCGGCCTGAGGCAGCACTTCGGCCTCGACATCTGCGTAAGGCCGTGCCGCAGCTATAAGGGCAATCCTCTCAACTTCATCCGTCGTGGCAAGGATGGCAACCCGGAGGAGCCCATGGTAGATGTCGTGATATTCAGGCAGAACACCGAAGGTCTCTACGGCGGAGTGGAGTGGTCCAACCCTCCACAGCAGGTATATGAGGCACTGATGACTCATCCCAAGTTCCGCGATAACTTTGGATGGTGCCCGAAAGAGGAACTTGCGGTATCAACCAGAATTTTTACCAGGAAATATACCGAACGTATTGTCAGGGCCGCCTTTGAACATGCCGTGAAATTTGGCTACAAATCGGTCACCGTCTGCGAAAAACCAAACGTAATCCGTGAGACATCCGGACTCATGTGGAAGATTGCCAAGGAAATGCAGAAGAATGAGTTTGGTTCTATACAGCTCTGGAATACCAATATTGATGCACAGATGATGTGGCTTACCAAGAATCCCGAAGATTACGGTGTGATCGTCGCCGGAAACATGTTCGGTGACATCGTATCTGATGCATTCGCAGGACTCATTGGCGGACTGGGCTTTGCGTGCAGCGCGCAGTTCTCGGAGGAAGGAATAGGGGTATTCGAACCCACCCATGGATCAGCTCCCAAATATGCCGGTTACGAGGTACCGATCGTAAACCCGATTGCAATGATAGAGTCAGGATGCATGATGCTTGACTATATCGAAGAGAAGGAGACCGCCGCACGCATACGCAAGGCAATCGCCGAAGTAATCGAGGAGGGCAAGGTCAGGTCGTACGACATGATGAAGATGACAGGCAAGCCCGAGGTTGTGACCATGGGGGCAGCCTCGACCATCCAGATGACTGATGCAATCATTGCACGCTTAAAGTGACATGCCATGACTGAGGAGGTAAAGAAACTATGGCCTGAACTGGAGTGGATCAGTGATCCGGGACTGAAGGAGCAAACAGCCCGCACATGGGAGGTGGCTCTTGAACGAAGCGTTCTGACTGTTGATGACCTTAATCGAATACCTTTCACGCTTCTCTGCGGACCTGACCTTAAGGTGACATTCATGGATCACAAGAGATGCGTGGTGCATGTGGCTCGTGAGGCAGGTCTAAAGATGAACGAGTTCTTCCGTAATGACCTGCCGGTCAATATGGACGTAGTCATTGCAGGAGCCATCCTTGCAGATGTTGGCAAGATGCTTGAATATGAACTTGATGCAAACGGCAAAGCCGTCCAGGGCAAATACGGACAGTATCTCCGGCACCCCTTCTCAGGCGTCAGCCTGGCCGAAGAGTGCGGAGTGCCGCCTGAAGTGTGTCATATTATTGCAGCCCATGCCCATGAAGGTGACCTGGTGAAGCGAACCACCGAAGCCTATATTGTGCATCACGCTGACTTCATGACATTTCTGCCATTTAAAAGCAGACTGATCGTCTGATCAGTCTGCCTAGGCAGCAGGCATTAGGCAATAGGAAGTAGTGTTGACAACAGGGCCCGTATGGCATACGATATTGTCACAATTGCCTACTGCCTATTGCCTGTTGCCTCCCCTGGAATGGACATAGCCTTCCTTACGTTCTCAAATCCCATCTTGTCAACTTTCCGGTCATAGGTCATCAGACCGTTGGTCTCTGTCTCAACATCCGTGGTCTGTGTATAGACTGTGGCGCTAAGTCCTTTCTCCGCAACCATCTGCCTCACCAGGGCGTAGAACTCCCTGTATTTATTGAGCAGCGCTGCGCTGTCACCCATCTTTTCATAACCCCAGTTCTTCTGTTCCCACGTATGACCCTGTACGGGCAATCCCAGGCCTCCGAACTCACCAAGCACAATGGCCCTCTCTTTCTCAGGTTCCGGTGAAACCGGATCCGGATAGTGATGAATATCAAGTACATGTCCCGTCCCACGATCGGTCCATCCAGATGTGCTGTTGACAAGCCTCGTGGTGTCAAGCGCGGTCACATAGTTTGTTACTCCGGGAGTGTCATACTGTCCCCAGCCTTCATTGTAGACCACCCACATGACAATGGACGGGTTGTTGTACTTCGTCTCTATCATCCTGGTCAGCTCCGTCATGAAGAGGGCAGAGTCGGCAGGACTCTTGGAGATGTCAGGTTTATCTCCCCAGATGTAGTCATCACCGCTGGGCATGTCCTGCCATACAAGCATTCCCATGCGGTCAGTATGGTAATAAAACCTCCTGTTTTCGACCTTGACATGCTTCCGCAGCATGTTGAATCCCATCTTCTTCAGCATCTCAATGTCATACTTCATCGCTTCATCAGACGGCGGGGTGTAGAGGCCGTCAGGCCAGAAGCCCTGGTCAAGCGGACCGTTCTGCCATACGAACTTGTTGTTGAGCATGATACGCGTGAATCCGTCTTCAGCGACCCCAAGTGATATTTTCCTCATCCCCGCATATGACTTCACCTCGTCAGTTACTGTGCCCCCCGTGACAAGCCGTACCTTCAGGTCATACAGGTACGGATCGTCGGGACTCCACAGCTTAGCATCCGGTACAGGAAGGTTCAAAGGGGTACCGGTGATGCCTGATGCCACAGACACTGTTTTGCCTTCTGATGTGAGGGTCACCTCCGCAAGTGAGGGAGCCATGTCAACTGGCGGACAGCCCTCGGGGCCCTGGCAACGCTCTTCGATAACAGTAACATAAAGCATCCCATTGTCAATATCAGGGACAACTCTGAGATCACCTATCCATGTCTTTTCAACCGGCTCGAGCCAGACACTGTGCCATATGCCGCTGGTGGGCGTATACCATATCCCACCGGGCTTCATGACCTGCTTGCCTCTGGGTTGCCTGCTCCTGTCAGTTGGATCGGTTACCTTCACCACGATGGAGTGTCTCTTCGTGTCAGAAAGATAGGGGGTGATATTGCAGGTGAAGGGGTCATATCCACCGCGGTGGCTGATGGCGAAATTGTCGTCAATCCAGACGGTAGTTTCCCAGTCTGAGGCTTCGAAGTTGATAATCACCTGTTTATCCTTCCAGTCTTTTGGGATAACGAACTCACGCGAATACCATATTGCGAGCGAGTCAGTCATTCTTGCCTTTACCCCCGAGAGGGCTGACTCGACAGGGTAGGGGACCAGGATTTTTCCCTGCGGTGCCAGCCGATCTTCATCCTTTCCGCAGATGATATAGTCCCACATGCCGTTCAGGCTCATCCATTCACTTCTCTCCAGCCCGGGCCTGGGGTATTCCGCCCAGGGAGAAGCGGGGTCAATGGTCTCGCCCCAAACTGTGTAAAGAGGATTTTCTGCAGGTTTCCACTCAGGACTCTTTTCCCTGGTGCAAAAAGACATCACTCCGGCAGTGACGATAAAAACCGGAATCAGTACGGACTTCATGTCATGATAGTTTAAGGGGTCAGCCGAGTTTCATCTTCTCGACCTCTTCCATGTTGCGTTCATTGTATGCTATCTTGCCCATCGGCGTGTAGAGCCAGTCAATGAGATCCTGGTACCTCTCGATTATCTTGCCCCTGACGATCTTCATGGTTGAATTCATCATGCCGTTGGTTTCGTTAAAGCTCTCGTTAAGGACTCCCATTGCAACAGGCAGCCAGCGATGCGGAAACATATGCCCGTACTTGCCGTTGATACGGTATTCATTGACCTCATTCTCAATCAGGTTGAGAATCGCCCTCTTTCCCTCCTCGGTAGTGGCTGTCATGTTGTGGTCCTCGAGGTACAGCTTCAGGGCATGCTGGTTTGGAACAATAAGTGCCACTGTATAAGGCTTCTGGTTGTTGTAAAGCATGCACTGGTCTATATATTTCGATTGTTCGCTGATAGCCTCTTCTATTCCCTCGGGACTGAACTTCTCGCCGTCGTCAGCTATCAGCAGGCTCTTGAATCGTCCAAGTACATAAAGGAACCCGTCCTCTGACATGTATCCCATGTCACCCGTGTAAAGCCAGCCGTCCCGGATAGCATCATTGGTGGCGGCCTCGTTCTTCCAGTATCCGTGCATGACGTTGCCGCCGCGAATCACTATCTCACCCTTCTGGCCTGTCGGCAGTTCGTTGCCGTCATCATCGCATATCTTCAGGTCCATGTTGTTTACGAGGAACCCTGATGATCCAAGTTTATGTCTTTTAACGGAGTTCGAAGAAATTATGGGTGATGCCTCAGAGAGGCCGTATCCCTGGTACATTGGGATCCCTATTGCATAAAAGAAGCGCTGCAGCTCGATGTCTAGCAATGCACCCCCGCCGATGAAGAATTCGAGCTCGCCGCCGAATGCCTCTCTTACCTTACTGAACAGGATCTTGTCGAAAAGCCTGAGCAGCGGCTTCTTGAGCTGCTGCACCCCGCGTCCCTTATTGTATCCCTCCTTATTATATGAATAGGCCGTCCTGAGGGCGAAGTAGAAGAGAGCCTCAGTCATCTTCCCCTTCTCCCTGATTCCCTTTTCGATGTTCTTACGGAAGTTCTTGGCCAGCGCCGGGACGCTCATCAGAAGGTTGGGTTTTATCTCCTTCATGCAAATGGGTATGTTGCGCAGCGTCTCCATCGGTGTCTTGCCCACCTTTACAGATGCAATGCTGGCCCCCTTGCCCATGAAAGCGTAGATCCCTGCCGTATGGGCGAATGAATGGTCCCATGGCAGTATGAGAAGAGTCTTGTAGTACTGCGGTATGTCCATCAGGCTGTATGACTGGTACACGTTGGTCACGTAGTTGCCGTGGGTGAGTATGATCCCCTTGGGATCGGCTGTGGTGCCAGAGGTGTAGCAAATATTGGCGTAATCGGAAGGAGTAATTGTGGCAGTAAAATCCTCGAAACTTTTCCTGTTGGCGGGATTCTCAAGCCATTCGCGTCCGATTTTCCTGACTTCGTTGAAATGGATCTGCCCGTCGGAATACTCTTCCCTCGGATCCATGAAGATAACCTTCAGCAAGTCGGGACACCTGTCAATAACCTCCAGTATCTTCGGAGCCTGGGTGCTCGAGGTTATCACCATCTTTGATCCTGAGTGGGAGAGGCGGAACCTTATCTCTTCCGGGTTCAGTTTGATGGAGAGAGGTACATTCACACCGCCGGCATAGAGTATACCCAGCTCACCTATGACCCAGCTGTTGCGCCCGTCAGCAAGAAGGCTGACGCGGTCCCCCTTTTTGATTCCCAGTTGCATAAGGCCGGCGCCGAACTCCTGCACCTGGCGCCTGGTTTCCTGGTAGGTGGTACCTTCATACTTTTCCTGCAACTTCTCCCACAGGCAGATGTTGGAGGCATACTTTTCCACATTTTCTTCGAAGAACCGGATAAGTGACTTCATTACGCAGAGTTTTTTAGGGTTTGATAATAGTGATCTAATATAGAAAAGAATTGGTTTGAATGGCTCTGATTCGGAATATTCATTGCATTTTTACGGAGTATTCTGTACCTTTATTTTTCAAAATCGTGAAAAACTGTCACTTATGAAGAGACTATCACTTGTGTTCCTTGCAGTTGTTCTGCTGTTGACTCCATCATGTGATTTCATGAAAAGCATCAATCCTTTCGGGAAGAAGACCAGGGAGGCTGAAGCACTCAGGCAGCAGCAGGAGGCATTCCGCATTGCCGACTCAATCAGGGTTGTCAACGAGAAGCAGGCTGAGGTCGAACGGGCCCGCCAGGCTGAGCTTGCCAGCGAGGCTGAAGAACAGACAAGGGTGATGACGGGCTACCATGTGATCGTTGGCAGCTTTCTTACTCCTTCATATGCAGATGCATGGCTCGAGCATATCAAAGGCCTTGGTTATGATGCGCAGATTATTGACATGAACGGCGGGAAATGGCAACTGGTATCTGCCCGTTCATTTCCAGACCTGCATGCTGCATGGAATTCGCTTGGAAGTATCCAGGACAGGATAAACGGAGAAGCCTGGGTCTTCAGGAAAAACTGACGTTTACCTGTAGATTGTGGCCGATCTGTCAGGCCCCACTGAGACAATTGTGACGGGAACTCCGGTCTCCTTTTCAATGTATTGGATATACTCCTTCAGTTCAGCGGGCAGTTCATCCCAGCTGCGGCACCCTGTGATATCACACTGCCATCCTTTGAAAGTAAGGTAGTTGAGTCCTTCTATGTCATATAGGCAATAGGGCAGTTCCGTCTGCTCCTTCCCGCCGACAGTATATGATTTGCAGATTCTGACTTCGCTGAACCCTGAAAGCACATCGGCCTTCATCATGAAGAGCCTGGTCACACCGTTGACCATGATGGCATATTTCAGAGCCGGCAGGTCAAGCCATCCGCAGCGGCGCGACCGGCCCGTGGTGGCTCCGTATTCGTTGCCCCTGTCACGCATCAGCTGACCGTCAGCATCATCAAGCTCTGTTGGGAAGGGTCCGCTGCCCACCCTGGTGCAATAGGCCTTGAAGATTCCAAACACCTCACCGGTCCGCCCGGGCGCTACCCCTAAACCAGTGCAGGCACCGGCTGCCACGGTATTCGAGGAAGTGACAAAGGGATATGTGCCGAAATCGATGTCAAGCATCGTACCCTGTGCGCCCTCTGCAAGCACCCGTTTGCCAGCCTGAAGTGCCATGTCAATATGATAGTCTGCATTGACGGTAGTGAACCCTCTGAGAAAATCCACCGATTCAAACCACTCCTCCTCCAGGACCTTGAGATCATTGCTGTAGCCGTAACCCTGCAGCATCCTCAGGTGTTCGTTCACACGCGAACGGTAAATCTCCCTGAAATCCTTTCTGAAAAGATCACCTACCCTCAGTCCGTTGCGCGAGGCCTTGTCAGTGTATGCCGGACCAATCCCCCTGAGGGTGGAGCCTATCTTTGCATCACCAAGCGAGGTCTCATGGGCGGCATCCAGAAGCTTGTGAGTGGGCATGATCAGGTGCGCTTTCAGAGAGATGAGCAGCCTCTCCCGAACCATGGCAATATCTATTCCAAGACTCTCAACCTCGCGGCGGAAAACAACAGGGTCAACCACCAGACCATTACCAATAATGTTGATCTTATCTTCATGAAAGATCCCTGAGGGAATCAGGTGAAGCACATGCTTCGCCCCGTGAAACTCAATAGTGTGTCCGGCGTTTGGTCCGCCCTGGAACCTCGCGACGATGTCATACTGAGGGGTTAAAGCATCCACAATTTTTCCCTTACCCTCATCTCCCCATTGGAGGCCCAGCAAAATGTCAATCTTCATTAGGCAGAAATTCCTGATTAGACAAAATCAGGTTCGAATTTACGAAAAAAATCCTCCTCAGCGGCATGAAAACAGCGATTGTTAAAAAATAGGGGAAAGCCTGATAAACGGTCCCGGGTTACATCCTTTTCACCCACGGTCCTTTTCCTGGATGCCGTAGACATACAACGCATAATGATGCGGCACGAAAGAGTTCTCCTCGCATGCGCTCCTTATTATGTCATTTATCCGCGGATCACTGAACTCAATCACTTTACCTGACCGGGTGTCAATCAGATGATCATGCTGCCCGGTACGGTAAGTCCTTTCATACTGAGCCTGGTTCCGGCCGAACTTGTGCCTGGTAACCAGCTTGCAGTCGATCAGCAGATCAATGGTGTTGTAGAGTGTAGCCCTCGAAACGCGATAATTCTTGTTCTTCATAAAGTCGAAAAGCGATTCAATATCGAAGTGCCCCTCTCTCGAATAGATTTCGTCCAGGATGGCATACCGCTCAGGTGTTTTCCTCAGGGAATGAGAAGCCAGGTATTCCGTGAAGACCTGCCTGACCACCGACCTTGCATCATCGTTTGACATTTACGCTCCTCCTTAACCTTGTAACTAATTCTTATTCTATGAATTCCTCAATCCTCTTCACACTGGCAATACCCTTAATGTTCGAGAGCTGCATGATAAGGTTGTTGAGGTCACGCGTGTGATGGACGTACAGGTCAATGGTACCCTCGAAGATGCCGTCATAGACTGATACGTTGATGTTGCGTATGTTGACATTCAATTCCTTGGAGATAATGGTGGTCACCTCGCTCACAAGAGCCATCCTGTCAATACCGTTGATGCTTATTCTTGCCAGGAAGGAGGCAAGCTTGTGAATGGTCCACCTGACCTGAATGATCCTGTTGCCTTCGCTTGACATAAGCTTGACCGCCGCAGGGCATTTGGGCTTGTGAACAATAATCGAGTTGGAGTGATCAAGATAGCCGACAACCTCATCACCCGGAATAGGCTGACAACAGCTGGCTATGACATATGAGTTGCCTGTATTGTCAACATTTTCTCGCAGAAGATAAGGGTGATTCTTGTCTATCATTTCAGGAAGGGAAGGAGTCTCCCTGGTCCCTGAGCCTATGCGTGTCACACCTCCAATGGCCAGTCTCCAGTATTTACGGAGGCTCCCTTCTGGTGCCTTCTTCAGTATTTTGCGCAGTTCATCCAGGTTTATCAGCCCCAGCCCGATACGTGAATAAAGCTCATCCTTGTTGAGGAGCTCGTAGTTGTCGAGCATCTTCTTGATGATGTCAGAGTTCGGGAGAATGCCAAGTTCACTCAGCCTCTTCTCGAGCATCTCCATTCCTTTCTGGATCCGGTCAGTCGACTGGTCCCGCAGGGCATCCTTTATTGCATTCTTCGCCTTCGGAGTATGCGCATAATCAAGCCATTCCTTCTCGGGCCTGGCTATGTTTGATGTAATTATTTCAACCTGGTCACCGCTTTGCAGCGTCGTCGAGAGAGGAGAGAGCTTATAGTTTACCTTGGCACCAATGGCATGATTTCCGATGTCAGTATGAATCTCGTAGGCGAAGTCCAGTGCCGAGGCTCCCTTGGGGAGGTTGACAAGCAACCCCTTGGGAGTGAAGACCATTATTTCGGATGAGAAGAGACTCATCTTGAACTCGTCAAGGAAAGTGAGAGGATCAGACATCGGGTTGGCAAGCATCTCCCTGATGTGTTTCAGCCACTTGTCCAGTTCATTCTCCGTCTGCGAGGTGTCTCCCTTGTACTTCCAGTGTGCTGCAAATCCTCTCTCAGCGATGTCATCCATACGCTGACTTCGTATCTGAACCTCAACCCAGCGTCCCTCTGGCCCCATTACCGTAAGGTGCAGAGCTTCATATCCGTTTGGTTTGGGCCTGCTGATCCAGTCACGGAGCCTGTCAGGCTTGGGCGTGTAAATGTCAGTGATAAGCGAATATATCTGCCAGCACTGAGCCCTCTCACTCATCTCCGGGCCGGGCTCGAATACAATCCTTACCGCCAGGAGATCATAAACCTCCTCAAAGGGGACGTTCTTCGTCTGCATCTTCTTCCAGATAGAATAGATCGACTTGAAGCGGCCGGATATGTCAAAAATGATATTGTTGTTGTTGAGCTCCTCAATTATTGGCAGACTGAACCTGTTTATGAGCGCAAGGTTCTTCTTTTCATCCATCTTGACCTTGCGGGCGATCTCATCATAGATGCGGGGATGCCTGAACTTGAAGCTAAGGTCTTCAAGCTCCGTCTTGATGGCAAAGAGTCCCAGGCGGTGAGCCAGTGGTGCATAAAGATATGTCGTCTCACCTGCTATCTTCATCCGCTTGTGCTCTGGCATCGAGTCCAGAGTGCGCATGTTGTGAAGCCTGTCAGCTATCTTTATGAGAATGACCCTGAAATCGTCAGAAAGGGTCATGAGCATCTTGCGGAAATTCTCTGCCTGCAGCGAGTTGGTCTCCTGGTTGTACGTACCTGAGATCTTCGTCAGTCCGTCAATCAGGGAGGCAATCTTTGGCCCGAACTGTTTGGTAATCTCCTCCAACGGTATGCCGGTATCCTCAACCACGTCGTGCAGGAGGGCAGCAGCAACTGACTTGGAACCGAGACCAATCTCCTGGTTAACAATCCGTGCTACGTTTATCGGGTGAATGATGTAGGGCTCGCCGGAATTGCGGTACATATCCCGGTGTGCTTCGTTGGCAAACCTGAAGGCCTTGTCAATCAGTTCCCTGTCTCCTGCTTTGTCACACCTGTACAGGTTGTCAGTGAGCAGGCTGTACTCTGATTCAATGCGGCTGATATCTTCCGGGGTGAATATTTTCGTCTTAGTTTTTACCATCGGTAATAACCTGCATAGGAGTGACAAAGATACGAAAATCGGGTCATTCTAATTCCGGCTCTCATGGTAGTATAGTTACCGTACCGTTCCTTATCACCCTGCGACCCGACGGTGCCATGATCCTTAGACTCCACAGGTACACTCCTGAAGGCATCGGTGTACCGTTGTACCTTCCATCCCATCCTTCACCATGGTCAGTGGTGCTGAAGAGCAATAGTCCGTTCCGTGAATAGACACGGAAATCATATTCTCCGGGGATGAAGGCGAATTCAGGCCTGAAGAAGGCGTTCTCGCCGCCTCTGCCTGGAGTGAATGCATTGGGCATATAGACGTTATCAGTGCCCTCTATACTTGCTGCTGAGGAACGGTGGAAGGGTGTTCCCGGGGGCAAGGAAGGATCCGATGCTGTAACTCGGTAAATCACTGCAGAAGCAGACATGTCCATGGCGACTGTTGCGTACTCTTCCGACCAGACGGTGTCAGTGAGTGCCTGGGCAACCTCCTGCATACCCTCTCCTGCGTTACGCCATACCGAGTAGAGCTCTGCCCCGCCTGGAAGAGGCCTGTTCCATTGCAGTTCGATGCGAATCCCGGTAGAGGCTGCTTCCAGGAGTATATTTCGTGCCGGCTCTGACAGTGTCGCATCCAGGCCGCAACTGTTGACGGCCGCAACCCTGTATAGCCGGACAGTTGCAGTGTCAGCTGATGGCACAGTGAAAAGAACCCTCCCGGCCGCACCTGTGGCAGAGGCCGCCTGCTCCCACAGGGAGATGACCGGATTATAGCGAAGCAGACGGTAATTAACCATGTCCGAGGCCTGATCATAACCGGCCGAGGCTGTTATCCCGCCTCCCTCAACGGCTATGGCATCAATGCTGATCCATGACGGTGCTGCCTCGCTTCCAGTGGTGACACAAGCCCTGTTGGAAGACGAGAGTGACCCGCTGCCGTCGTTGGCAGTGACATGGAAACAATACTCAGTATCAGGTTCATAACCGGTGAAAGAGTATGATTCCTCAGACGGTTGCAAGTTCTGGTCGGAAATAAAAGATCCCGATCCTGACGTGATGTGAAGCACCTGGCTTGTAGCAGGATGACGCTGATTTGCGTAGGGTGTCCATGTGACGGTGATCTTACCGTTGCATGCGTCGTTTACGGCCAGGAGCCAGACGGTACTCAGGGGATTGCTCAGGGGACTGACATTCAGGGATGAATCGATTGCTGCTACAACGTATGTGACACTCCTGTACCTTGCGGCTGATGCAGTGTGCGTATATTCGGTGATGAAGGGTGAACGGATGGTGTCAATTGCCGGTGCAGTTGCTCCCTCATCTATGTAGACCACGTAGCTGCCCACATCCGGTGACGTGGACGGGATCCACCGCAGCGTAGCAAAGCCTGTTGCCGGATCAACGGTGACCATATCAAGAACTGGTGAAAGAGGTCGTATTTCATCCTGGCCTGACAGGGTACCGGATAAAACTACTGTCAGGAACATCATCGCAATCTGTCTGAGCAGCTTCATCGGGCGCCGGCTATGATCTCAAATGCTTCATCAATATTGAAATACGTGCTGAAGAGCTCCTTTATTTTGACCGGGGTGATCGTTTTCACTGTCTCTGCAAACCGGGTGTAGTAGTCCTCCCCGGCCTCATAGTCAATGACACCCCTTATTGCCTCGGCGACAGAGAAAGGACCGTCAAACATGCGGGCGATCTCACCCATGAGATGATTTCTTACCAAAGCCATCTCTTCGCTGCTCACCTCCTCCTTCCGGAGCTTATCAATCTCCTTCCTTATCTCGCTCAGGGTGGCATCGCGGTATTCATTGGCAACGTCGGTCATGATTGTAATGTAACCTAAGCTCCTGAAGGCTCCCGCAACAGCCTGGATGCCGTAGGTGTAACCCTTTTCTTCCCTGATCTTACGCATAAGCCTTGATCCGAAGTAGCCTCCCAGGATCATGGTCGCAACCTGGAGTCCCTGGTAATCGGGATTGTTTCGGGTGATTCCCTTCCAGCCAATCCTTACTGTACTCTGAACGGAGTTGGTAATCTCACGGAAAATCGTTCCGGGCTTTGCAGTCTCATAACTCAATGGTGGCACTTCGGGCCGGATCCACCCCTCTCTGACCTTTTCACTGAAATGCTTATCGATGAAGGGAAGTGCCCGTTCTGGTTCCATACCCGCCACAGTGATATACATGTTTCCGGTCCTGTAATGCTTTTCATGAAAGGTACGCAAATCGCCGGTGGTCAGGGACCGGTAATCGTTCTCACTGGTAATCCGGCCGTAAGGATTCATGGCACCGCAGAGCGACTCATAAAAAGCCTCCCTGGCGATTACTGACGTCCTCTGTCGCCCCGTGAGGAATGCCTGCACTCTTTTATCCGTCAGCATCCGGAACTCATTATCGGGGAAGGAGGGACGAAAAAGCACTTCCGCGGCCAGAGCCATTACCTCATCCAGCTTCCTTGTCAGCGTCACCGTCACCAGCCCTGCAGTCTCCTTGTCAGCAGTATGGCTCAGCGCTGCCCCCGTGCTGTCAATAAGGTCATTTATGGTTGCAGCGTCATGGCTCATGGTGCCCTCGGTGAGCATGGCGTTGGCTGACGAGGCAGCAAGGTGCACATCCTCCATCACCTGTCCGGCCCGGAAGACAAACTCGATCCTCATAATGTCAACCGTACCATTGCCTACAAAGTAGACCGGCACGCCATTCCCAAGTCTTACCATCGCGGGAAAGGAGGTGTCTCCGGCCGAGGGGGTTATGATCTCAGGTACTCTGTATCCGTCTGTCACTTTCATCTCTTCTCCGGTAGGTAATGTATCACACTGCAGTTCTCAGGCCTGAAGGTGAGTTGTGAGGCAGCGGTAATCTCCTCCTCCGTCACGCTCATGTATTGTTCCTTCTCGGTATTGATGCCTGCAGCATCACCGAGCACCTCGTGATAGGCCAGGTTGAACGCCTTGTTGGCAGCATTCATGTATGACATCAGGCGGTGCGACTCGTACCTGTTTCGTGCTTTCTCAAGCTCGGCGACGGAGACGCGGTCGTCTGCAACCCTCCTCAGTTCGTCAGTTACCGCCTCCTCCGCCTTCCTGATGTCAACACCGTCCTTCAGTCTGCCACTGAAGATAACGAGTCCGGGATCGGCTTCGCCTGAGATATAAATGTCGGCATCGCTGAATAGCTCCTTCTTTCTTACCAGTATTGAGGGAAAACGCGCAGAGTCACAGCCGGCAAGGATATCTGTCAGAAGATCAAGAACGTAGAAGTCGCGGCTAATCCTTGCACCGGTATGAAAGGCCATTGTCAGGTGAGCGGACGGGACCGGACGGTGCACTGTTAGCTCACGGCGCTCATCCTGCTCCGGCTCCACAGGCAGGCTCCTGCTATGTTTCACTCCAGCGGGAATCTCTCCAAACCATTTCTCTGCCAGAGTAAACACCTTATCCGGATCAACATTGCCGGCAACACTCAGGATCGCGTTGGACGGAGTGTAGAACCTGTCATAAAACCGCCTTGCCGAGGCACTGTCTGCCCTTTCAATGTGACTGATATCCATGCCAATGGCAGACCACCTGTAAGGGTGAATCCGGTAGGCCAGGGGCCTCAGCAGCAACAGCAGGTCGCCGTAAGGCTGGTTAAGATACCGCTGCCTGAATTCTTCCGTGACAACACTCTTCTGGTTGTTCACTCTCTCTTCATGCAGGTCAAGCCCCCTCATCCTGTCAGATTCAAGCCAGAAAGCAGTCTCCAGGTTATTGGCAGGCAAAGTTATGTAATAGTTGGTAATGTCATTGTTTGTGAAGGCATTGTTCTCTCCGCCGGCCATCATTACGGGAACATCGAAGAAGGGGATGCGGGGTGTGCCTTCGAACATCAGGTGTTCAAAGAGATGAGCAAACCCGGTGGCGCCGGGGTCCTCGTCTCTCGCGCCGGCATCATATAGGATATCGGTGGTCGCCATGGGTGTACCCTCATCACGGTGCACTGTCATCCTCAGTCCGTTGGCAAGCGTGTGCCGTTCAAATCTTATCATAAATGCAAAATATGGCAAACTTACCAAAATAAACATCTGCTCCTCAATTTATTCTATATTTGTGAATTATAGATTATTCAAATTCACTGTGGTTGCATTTAAGACTCTGTTTATAAGGCATATACGACAGCTAAAAACTTTTCTTACGGAGCAGAATACCTTGATTTACCTGCTCAGTTTCCTTGTCGGACTTGTCAGTGCCCTGGCAGCGGTGGTGATGAAGAATGCCATTCACTTTACCCACGTTCTCTTCACCCAGGGAGTAATGCATGGTGCCGGGGGAGTTCTTTCACTTGCATACCCGCTGTTCGGGATATTTCTGACAGTCCTTGCTGTTAAGTACCTTGTGCGTGACAACATATCACACGGGATAAGCAGGGTGCTTTATGCAATCTCAAGACGAAAGAGCTATATCAAACCACATAACAACTGGTCATCAATTCTCACAAGTTCACTCACAATAGGTTTTGGCGGATCAGTGGGAGCGGAGGCACCGATAGTGCTTACCGGTGCATCTATAGGATCGAATATAGCCAAGTACTTCAAACTCAATTATAAGTACGTGACGTTGCTGCTCGGGTGCGGCGTGGCAGGTGCAATCTCCGGTATCTTCAAGGCTCCCATCGGAGGAATCCTCTTCACCCTTGAGGTGCTGATGCTCGACCTGACGATGTCATCGATAGTGCCACTACTGATCTCCTCCGTCACGGCAGCCACGGTCGCCTTCTTCTTTATGGGCGACAACGTGCTGTTTTCCTTCCAGGTGAAGCAGGGCCTCATTCTCAGTGAGCTGCCCTATTACCTTATCCTGGGAGTCTTCTGCGGGTTGGTTGGCCTTTACTTTACCAGGGCGACAATCGGGATAGAAAAACTCTATGGCAGGATTAAAAACAGATGGGTCAGGATGATTCTCGGAGGGCTGATCCTGGGAGCTCTTATCTATTTCTACCCTGTGCTCTACGGCGAAGGATACGAGACTGTAATGCTTCTGCTTAATGCCGAGAGCGGCAGTGTCCCTGGTACTGTGATGTTTGGTGAGATTGCCTCTGGGTTCTGGGGCTTCGCAGTACTTATGGCCGGTCTCCTGTTGCTCAAGGTGGTAGCAACAGCCTCCACCAATGGTGCCGGCGGGGTGGGAGGTATAGTGGCACCGGTCCTCTTCACAGGAGGAGTGGCAGGCTACTTCTTCTCCAGCCTCATGAACCACCTGTTCGATATTGCATTGGTGGAAAGCAGCTTCACTCTCACTGCAATGGCTGGCGTCTTCGCAGCCGTCCTGCACGCCCCCCTTACGGCAATATTCCTAATCGCTGAGATTACAGAGGGGTACGGGCTCCTCATCCCGCTGATCATGACATCCACCGTGGCATTTGTCACAAAACGGTCATTCCAGAAGCATTCTATATACAATGAACAACTCGCTTTGAGCGGAGAACTGATAACACATGACAAGGACAAGGCGGTGATGACGCTGCTCGACTGGACAAAAGAGGTGGAGAAAGACTTGCTCACGGTCAACCCTGAGGGCAACCTCGGCGACCTGGTCAAACAGATAGCCAGATCAAACCGCAACCTCTTCCCGGTGGTAGATGAGTTCGGTATACTCGAAGGGGTCGTTCTTCTCGATGATGTCCGTAACAAGATGTTCAAACCTGACCTGTATGACAAACTGACTGTCAGGGACCTGATGACCATTCCGCCTTCGTATATCGACCTTAACGAAAGGGGAGACGCTGTGCTTGAAGCCTTCGAACAAACCGGTGCCTGGAACCTTCCGGTGCTGGATAAAGGTCGCTACGTTGGATTTATCTCCAAATCGAGAATCTTCTCCGCGTACCGAGAACTGCTCAGACAGTTTTCGGAAGAGTAAGAGGTTCCCTTTTAATCATAAAGCCGATTCTCCAGACATTTTTCAGAAGAGCTGTGCATTTCTCGTCAGTGGCTGTCACAAGGCCATTCCTGGTATCTTTCCGGAAAAACCTGCGTCATGATCAGAATTGATTTTAAAATGTATATTTGCCACTGAACTGTCCGTTTTCACCGGCTTCAGTGAACGGATTATTATCAACCGAATTAAGATTGTAATCATGGAAAGAGACAGCGTTGTATTTGATCTGATTGGCCGCGAGCGAAAGCGCCAGACTGACGGTATTGAACTTATTGCATCGGAGAACTTTGTCAGCCCGCAGGTACTCGAGGCGATGGGTTCGGTGCTAACCAACAAATATGCCGAGGGTTACCCGGGAGCACGTTATTATGGTGGCTGCGAGGTGGTTGATGAGGTTGAACAGCTGGCTATTGACAGGCTGAAGAAACTATTCAACGCTGAATATGCAAACGTCCAGCCACACTCGGGTGCACAGGCCAACATGGCCGTGTTCCTGACAATCCTGAAGCCGGGTGACACATTCCTCGGACTTAACCTCTCACACGGTGGTCACCTCTCACATGGCTCACCCGTGAACTCATCAGGCATACTCTACAGGCCTGTTGCCTATGGAGTAAAGGAGGAGACGGGAAGAGTCGACTATGATATGATGGAGGAGGTCGCACTCAGCGAGAGACCGAAACTGATCGTTGGCGGAGCATCGGCATACTCAAGGGAATGGGACTATGCACGTATGCGTGTAATTGCCGACAAGATTGGCGCCTTGCTCATGATAGACATGGCACACCCGGCAGGGCTGATTGCCGCAGGACTGCTTGAGAATCCTCTCAAATATGCTCATGTTGTTACTTCAACCACCCACAAGACCCTCAGGGGACCGCGCGGAGGCATAATACTCATGGGAACCGATTTCCCGAATCCGTGGGGAGTGACCACACCAAAGGGCGAAATAAAAATGATGTCAGCAATGCTCAATTCAGCCGTCTTCCCCGGAATCCAGGGCGGACCTCTGGAGCACGTCATAGCCTCCAAAGCCGTCTCTTTCGGCGAGGCACTGACACCTGAATTCCGCACATATCAGCAACAGGTAAAAAAGAACGCTGCTGTTATGGCTGATGCTTTCATGGCACTCGGCTACAAGGTCATCTCAGACGGAACAGACAACCATTCGATGCTTATTGACCTCAGAACCCGCTTCCCGGAAATATCAGGCAAGAAGGTCGAAAATACCCTCGTGAAGGCACATATCACAGTCAACAAGAATATGGTGCCGTTCGACTCCAGGTCACCCTTCCTGACTTCAGGAATCAGGGTGGGAACACCTGCCGTGACAACCCGCGGACTGAAGGAGGGAGACATGGGGACAATAGTCAGCCTCCTGGACGAGGTGCTGGTGAACATCGAGAATGAATCAGTCATATCATCTGTTGGAGAAAAAGTGGTGAAGAAGATGAAAGACTACCCTCTTTTTGCTATGTAGGAAATTAGTAATTCCTTTACTACTTTTGTTGTCATGGAAAAAGTTGGCCCGCAGACTGACAGCCTGATATTTGTAGTTGATGATGATCCGGTGATAATAAGCCTGGTCTCAGCCCGGCTGGAAGCATCCGGTTACAGGGTCAGATCATACTCGTATGCGGAGGAGTGTATCACCGCTCTTGCTGAAGAATTACCAGACCTCATTATCCTTGATTTCTATTTTCTGAAGGATGGAGTTGTTCCGATGAACGGGATGGAAGCCTATGATGAGATAACCAGGCTGGCACCGGAGATCCCCGTCATCATGCTCTCAGCCCAGGAGAAGGGAGATGTGGTTCTCGAATTTGCCCGAAAGGGGATAGCTGATTATGTGATCAAGGACAGTGACCTGATTGATAACCTCCAGATGTCTGTCAAAGAGGTCCTTGAGAGATAGTTTCCTCCGCTTATGGAATGGTACATGTACCTGGCTGTGATAGCCGCCGGCCTCTTTGCGGGTTTTGTAAACACCCTTGCCGGCAGCGGGTCCCTGATAACACTTCCTCTTCTCATGTTCCTCGGCCTCCCGGCAAATATTGCCAATGGCACCAACCGGATAGGCGTCTTTGTCCAGAGCCTGGTAAGCAGTGCAAGCTTTAAGAAACAAAAGCTCTATACTGTAAATGAGGGACTCCGGATGTCCCTGCCGGCAGTAGCGGGTGCACTGCTGGGTTCACTCGTAGCCGTGAGGATCAATGAACGGATAATGGAGTTAATGATTGGCGGTCTGTTGATAATCATGTTTTTCATTATCCTCTACAAACCTGAGCAGTGGGTGAAGGAACACGCCCAGTCAGCGATGCTGAGGCGCCGCTGGTGGGTGCCGGTTATCTTCTTCTTTATAGGCATCTACGGAGGTTTCATTCAGGCCGGTGTAGGGTTCTTTCTGCTTGGTGCCCTGGTGCTGGGGGCCGGTATGGGCATCACTAAAGCAAATGCCCACAAGGTGTTCATTGTGGCTGCAATGACTGCTTTAGCACTGGTGGTCTTCATCATCAGTGACCAGGTCTTCTGGCTCTACGGCATTGTTCTGGCTGCCGGTCAGGGGGTGGGGGCGTGGCTCGGCTCACGGGTGGCTGTCAGCTGGGGCCCAAAAGTGGTAAGGATCATACTGCTGGTGGCTGTAATGGCCTCGGCACTGAAACTGACGGGAGTATTTGACCTGGTGATGGGTCAGTTCTGAAACAGAATAGCCCTATGCTTCTAGCCCTGAAGTAAAGGTGAAACTGTTTTGGTGATCAGTTGGTCATTGCCCTGGATCAGATAAAAAAATCCCGGCGTGGAGTTCTTATTTGAACCTGAAGTTATAGGTGATGGTTCCTTTCTGAATGACAGGGGCATCGTTACTGGTCTCGAACCTGGTTTTCAAAGCCGCTTCCTTTGCCAGCTTAAGTAGATTCTCATCAAGTGTCGTCGACCCCTTGATGCCGGGAGTTGCATCGGTGACCCTTCCGGAACGGTCAACTGTCACCGCAACAACTACAATTCCGTCTTTCTGGATATTATATGGCGGTTTGAACAGGGATTGTGCCCTCCTTCCGCCGAGGTCAAAAGATATACCGTCGGTTCCCTGACCACCTCCTGGCCCGTAATTGGGTGCATCAGGGGTACCTGACTGAACACCCTGGTTGCCCTGTCCGCCGGCTACTCCCTGGCTCTGGCCTGAAGTGCCTACATTACCTGCGTTGCTGAAAGCGCCTCTGGCCCTGGCATTCTGCTGGTCAATAAGCCGTTTCTCCTCTTCACGGCGCAGCCGGTCAGCTGTTTCCTGCTCAATCCTTCTCCTCTCAGCCTCGGCCTCCTCCCGCCGCCTGATCTCCGTCGCACGGGCTTCTGCCTGCCTCCTCAGCTCCTCCGGGCTTGGCTCTTTCTTTTTCACCTCTACAGCCTCCTCGAAATCCTGCGTCAGGATCGCCTCATCGGCTCCTGCATCCCCTGATGACGGCGGTGGGGGAGGCGGAGTAACAGGCTCCGGGGCAGGCTCAAACAAACCATCTCCAGTCTCGTCAAATCCGAAGTTGACAAGCAAACCCTCTTCCACAGGATCCGGCACCCTAACCTTGAAGGTAACGATGACAATCAGCAGAGCCAAAAGCAGATGCACAACGGCACTGATGATCAGACCCTGCTTCCTTTCGCTTGTGAGAGGCTCCCCGGCGCTATTTTGGAGTAGTGGCAAGTATAAGTTTATACTGGTTTTTCGCTGCAATATTCATTACATTGACTACATACTCGATAGGAACACTCCTGTCAGTATGCACTGAGATGTATATCTCGGGACTATCCTCAACCCTCGACTGCAATGCAGCCTCAAGGTATTCAAGTTCTATAGGTTGATCTTCAATAAAATACTGAAGATCACTTGTAATTGATACTGTGGTCATCGGACGTGCTGATGACTGAGTCGTTCCCTTTGGCAACAACAGCTTAAGGGCCGTCGGGTGCACCAGGGTGGATGTCAGCATGAAGAACAAAAGCAGCAGGAACACGATATCTGACATGCCTGCATTGCTAAAGTTTATGCCGACCTTATTCTTGTTTGTTATTGCCATTGGTTACTGTTTTACTGGTTCATTGAGGATGTCAAGGAACTCGGTTGAGGTGGTTTCAAGCTGGAATACCACATTTTCTACCCGAACAACCAGCAGGTTATAACCGAAATAGGCCAGAATGCCCAGAATCAGACCGCCCACGGTGGTGATCAGAGCAACGTATATCCCACCACTGAGAGTGCTGATATCAAGGCTGTTGCCGGCGAGAGACATCTCGTAGAATGCCTGCACCATACCGATCACGGTACCGAAGAAACCTAAGAGTGGAGCTGCACCCGCAATGGTAGCAAGTGTCGGGAATCGCTTCTCGAGTTTGTGAATCTCCAGCTTACCAACATTCTCAATTGCGGAGGTCACATCTGCCAGAGGCCTTCCGAGACGGGTGATCCCCTTCTCAACCATCCTGGCCTGGGGTGAGGTCGTCTTCCTGCAGAGCTGAACTGCCGCATCCACTTTGCCTTCATACATGTAATCCTTTATACGGTTCATGAAGTTGGCATCGTATTTTGAAGCTTTTCTGATAACCAGGTACCTCTCGATGAAGATATACAATGCAAGAAACGAAAGCAGAGTGATGAGGTACATCACCCAACCCCCTGCCAGGTAAAGGTCAGCCAGTGACATTGTTGCCTCTTCTCCGGCAGCTGCGGCTGTTGTACCCTGTAATAAAATGCTAGCTGATATCATTGTCTGTGGTTTAAAATGTTAACAGTTTGACTTACTTTTTTGTATCATCGGGCGAATATAGTAAAAAACGGTGTACCTCCCCTGCAAGTATCCTGATGTTGATAAATCGGAGCCTTTGTTGAAAGGTTATTTTTCCCCGGTCTCTGTCTCATCGTCGTCCTCCCTCTTACGCTTCTCTTCAGGCTTTATGAACAGGTCTTTAAGCGTGTTGAAATCGCGCCTGAAAAAGAGCCCTACCCCCTGGGTATATGGGTAGACCTGGTAATAAAGATTATAGTTCGACCGGTTGAAGACCTTGAATCTCAACATGTCTGTAAGCCTGACCTCCACAGTGAACTCCCCGCTGATGTTGCTGGCGGAGGTGTTCCTCTGGTTGCCCCTGACATCCACGTTACCGTTTAGTGTCACCTTATCATTCAGCAACTGCGTGGAGAGCGCCAGTTCCATCTCCTGGTCTGTCAGCTCGCTGCCGGGTCTGTAGTTGAACCCTACGTCGAAATCGTTACTTATCTGCGAGAGCCAGTTGCTCAGCTGATTGGAGAGCATCTCGGTAGTAGTTGTTACTCCGACGTAGGGTGATACGGGTGTGCCGGCCTGGCCATATGCTGTGCCGGACGTTGAACTCGAATTGTACAGCGAGGGATCGGGATAGAAACTGTTCATAACCAGTAGGTAAAGGAACTGGCGGCTGAGCTCCTCCTCTGTGTCTGTGGCAATCCTGAGCAGTTCGCGGGTCCTTTCATCAGCTGTGGGCAGTTGGATGTCGAAGCTGATGGCAGGATTGAGAAGTTCGCCCGACAGACTCAGGATACACTCTACAGGTAGCTTGACCTTTAACTCGGAGAACTCCTCCTCGCCGAATATCTCGGAAAGTGCTGCCTTGGTCTTGTAGAGTGCCCTGATGTTAATACTGGCATCTTCAATGGGACCGTTCCAGGAGACGGTGCCTCCCTCTTCCACGGCAAACCGCTTGTTAAGTATGTTCCCCAGCGTAAAAAGATAATCTCCGTCACTGATGATATAGTTACCTGACATACGAACATCACCGCGGGAATTCAGCGTTATGTTCAGATTACCCTCACCCTGGCCGCGAATGACTCCCCCGGAGGTCTCATCCATGATCAGCTGGACTTCTGCATCAGGCGTCACTTCAAGGTCGAAGTTGAGCTCTATATTGCTCCTCTTTTCCTGGCTTATAAATCCGTTCCGGTCAGCCTGCTGCTCTTCCGCCTTCTTTTCGTCCTTGTTTACAAACGAGATGTAAGGATAATCACTCACACTTGCAGAGGAGTTGAGGGGTATAAAAAACTCAGTGTTGGGGGCGGTTTTGGCTGAGATATTGAAAACAAGCTTCTCTTCATTTACCCTGATTCCGGCATATCCGGAGGCATAGGCGGTTCCGTAGAAGCTGTCGCTGTCCTTAGGCCTGGTATTGAGCACCATCATCTTATCCATGGTGATATCAAAGCTGACACCAATATTTTTGAAGGAACGGTGGGTGAGCATGCCGTTTATCGTTCCCTGGTTCCTCTTTTCATCATAAATCCTGATATCACGGAAGATAATGCCTGCAGGAGAGAACCTCACACTGTCAGAGAAACTGTAGCGCGTCTGCAGAAAACCGATCTTCAGGGAAGCTTCACGGGCCATTATCGAACCTGTTATCTCCAGCTGCTTAAGCTTTCCCTTCAGCCTTATCATTCCTGTTCCCACTCCACGCAGGTCTGATGCAAAGGCGCTTACGAAGGGATTCAGCACGTCAAGAGGAAGATTGATCGCGGATACAGATATGTCTGCTATCCTGGATGATGGTGCGTAACTCCCTCTTATATCAATAGACTTGCGGCCTTCAAAGTTGTTACTTACATCTATAACCGCAACCTTTCTTCTGGGATCCCATTCACTGATGACTGTCATCAGGCCGTAATCATTATCGTTCATTCTGAAGTCAGTCACATTTATGTTGCTCTCAAATAGCAGGTTGTCATAGATATCCGTGAGGGTCACACTGCCTGACATCAATCCTTCAAACTTCATCGGGGGCGTACCCTCTTTTTCCGGCTTCTTGTTAATTAGATTGTTGAGGTATGACATGTTAAGGCCCTCAAAGCTCAGTGCGAGTTTTTCCTCCGGCAACCTTGACAGCTTGCCGTCAAGACTGATGAAGTTTGTACTGCTGCTGACAAGAATGTTGTCAAAATATGTTCTTGTTGAATCAATTACAATGCGCGCAGGGCTGATATTCCAGGGTATGTGGTTGACAGTGAGGCTGGCGGGGAGAAGAGCAATTGTCATAACCGGCCTGTTCAGCTCGTTCAGGCTGAAAAAGCCCCTTGCATTTACTTCGCCAAGTGTTCTGCCCTCATCCTTATTGTCCCACCTTAACCCGAGATCAATCGTGTCATTCTTGCCCTGAGCATCCATCGAAAAATTGTCGAGTTCGGATTTGTCTGGCAGCAACAGGGTATCCGCCGTCATTTCAACCGTCATCATTCCCCCGGCCACCGAGCCTGTCAGCATCATCTGCCCCATGCGCATTCCGGCATAGGTTATTGCATCCGACTTCACCTCTGCAATCATCTCGGGACGGTCTGACCAGAAGTGGCCCGTGAGGTGCGTACCGTCTGAAATACTCACCCCCGTACCGAGGAATTCGTTCAGCTTGTCTATCTTCTTGATACGCGCGTCAACTGTGAAAGCAGCGATGGCAGGCGCTTCTCCCTTCTTTGCCGGTGGCTCCTTAAACCTGGAGGGGAAGAGCCTGGTAAGCATTAAGGAGACACTTCTCCCAATGGCATCGAAGGAGTAGTGACCCCTGACTTCCGCATTGGCGAAATCCGATTTGAGACTGAGAAGGGGTTCACCGCCGATGATTTCAGAGCGGACAAGGAAGTCATAAATACTGAGAGTCCCGTTGGAGTTTTCAAGGGTGGAGTTGATCAGCCTCAGATCTCCTTCAAGGTTATCCGTCCGGTTACCCCTGAAGTTGGCGGTTACAAGCGCGGATGCCCGGAACACCGAATCTTTCTTTACCAGGTTGAGGGCATGCAGATCTGCATATGCAAGATTCATACTGAAATCAAACTCGGGCATGCTCTTCTCCAGGTCGAACCTTCCCATCAGATCCATCTCAATGTTGGGCTCCATCACCCTGACATTGCCGTCCCAGATGCTGTCAGCATATGTTCCTGAGACGTTTATATTCCTGAAGAGGTACTTGTTTATCTCCACACTGTCAACCACCCCGCTGATGGTTGCGGAGAGACGGCGGAACGATTCCATCGAGCCGTCTATTTCAGCATGCATCCACAATCCTCCGAACATCTCATCATTTCTGGTTATGTAACCAAGATCAACATCGCTTGTCCTTATCGAACCCCTGAATCCGAAGGTGTTCCTGCCGTCGGGTCTGAGCGACAGGTCAGTGGAGAAGGTTCCCCGCTCGGTCGTCAGTTTGCCAAACGAAACGAAATCAGTTGTGAACCCAGTGAAACTGCCCTTGTACGAGATAAGCCCCATGTCATGCGCGATCACCGGCAACTTAAGTGGCTTCTTCCCCGGGATTGAGAAGCTCTCAATGTCGGCTGCACGTGTCCTCATGTCAGTAAAATCGATGAAAAGATAACTGTCACTCAGCACGGGCAGGCCTGAAATGTTGAAATCGAACCTCAGCCTGGTTGAGGACTCGTAATCGACCCTGATATTCCTTCCCTTCAGCTCTGCAACCGTGCCACTCACCCATCCCGACATGGTTATTCTTTCACTCATTCCGGCTAGTGGCCTAACGAAATATGCCAGGTCCGAGGTGTTGATCACTGAATTGTTGAAGAGCAAATCCATTTTAACCCCATTGACGAAATCCCTCCATGCACTGGTGTCCCCGGGCATAAGAAGTACCTTCTCTGCGGATATGGCGCTTGAGTCAGTGATGATATTGATCTCCCTGAAATAGAGGTTGCTGCCTTGAACGGCAAGATGCATGTCGACGCTCCGGGCAATAAATCCAGCGGACTCCGCGAACCGCATGCCCCGTATCACCATGTGAACGGAGTCCGGGTTGATATTGAGGTCGCGGACCTTTGTGTTTATATCAGCAAGATGCATCTTCCCGAAGTTGACCCTGCCTGGAACAACCCCTGCCGTATCAGATTCGTTCTGCAGAAGGAAGGAGCCGTCGAAGATGTCAATATCTGCAAAACTAACGTCGATCCTTTTCGTGCTGTCACGTTCACCCTCCCTCTTCAATTTACTTAAGTACTCTGTCAGGTTCATGATACCGGCGGTGTCCTGCACCATCCTGAAATCGGGCTTGTAGATGTCAACCCTTCCGAACCTGTAAATATTCTTTCTCGGTCTGATTTCCCTGAGCCTCACGTCAAACCGTTCAGCCGCAAGGAGGGTATCACCCCTTAGGTCCTTAAACAGTACATCATTTAGAATAATCTCGTGCCAAAGTGAATAGGAAACCCGGCCAATGCTGATCTCACCCCCTGTCTTTTTAGCGATTCCCTTAGTAATCTTGCTTATCGTAAATGTTTGGATACTAGGTGTCTGAAGCAGCAGGAAGATAGTCAGAAATACCATAATCAGCACACCGGTTATGATGAGAAGGACCCTTACGATTTTTTTAATAATTTTGGCCATTCATGATGGAATTCCCGCTGAAGGCGAAGTTATAAAAAAGAGTGATACAAATATGGCACCAAAGATTACGATCCTCGCGATAGAATCATCCTGCGATGATACTTCGGCCGCGGTGATCTGCGATGGTTTCGTTCTTTCCAACCTGATTGCGAACCAGGAGGTGCACAAGGCTTATGGCGGGGTGGTGCCGGAACTGGCCTCGAGAGCACATCAGGCCAATATAGTACCTGTTGTTGCCCGGGCACTTGAAGCAGCAGGGAAGCGAGCAGACGAAATAAACGCAGTGGCATTTACACGCGGACCAGGGCTCCTGGGATCACTGCTTGTAGGGACGTCGTTCGCAAAGGGATTTGCCCTGGCTCGGAATATTCCGTTAATTGAGGTAAATCACCTCCAGGCACACGTGATGTCTCACTTCGCCATGGAGCAAGGAAAGGAAACCCGGGTACCGGAGTTCCCATTCCTCTGCCTCCTTGTGTCAGGGGGACATACACAGCTGATCGTCATACGAGACCATATGTCCATGGAACTCATCGGGAATACAATCGATGATGCAGCAGGCGAAGCATTTGACAAATGCGCCAAGGTGATGGGACTTCCTTATCCCGGCGGCCCGGTCATAGACAAGCTGTCTGCGGCAGGCAACTCCGGGGCCTTCCGCTTCGCCAAACCGAGGGTACAGGGACTCAATTTCAGCTTCTCCGGGCTCAAAACGAGTTTCCTTTATTTTCTGCGTGACAGGGTGAAGGAAGATCCTGATTTCATAGGGGAAAATCTTAATGACCTTGCCGCTTCCCTTCAGCGCACAATCATAGAGATATTGATGTCCAAACTCGTACGCGCTTCAAAGGAGACCGGCATCAGGGAGATAGGAATCGCCGGCGGTGTCTCCGCAAACGCCGGCCTCAGGGAGGCGGCTGCGCGGGAGGCGGGAAAACGCGGATGGAACCTCTTTTTGCCTGAGTTCAGGTACACAACGGATAATGCCGCGATGATAGGCATTACAGGATATTATAAGTATCTCAGGTCTGATTTCACTGACCATTCTGTGGTTCCGGCGGCTCGGATTGATACCTGAAGGCCTCAATTCCTGGATAGTAATAGCGACTCCGGGCAATCTTCTCAGGATAAATGAAGTAATCCAGTACGGCCTCGGCACAAAGCCTTCCCTCACCGTCATACAGCGCGGCTGAGATCAGGGCGTTCTTTTCACCCCTGGATACCATCCATGCTTCAACCGATACCTTCCCCTTGCTGATATGAACCGGTTTGAGATACTTTACAGTCATTGAGGAGGTGACTCCGGACGTCCCTGCCTTCACGTAGACGCACCAGGCCCCGGCTTCGTCGAGAAGCGTGGCTATGATACCGCCGTGAAGAACGTTTATGTACCCCTGGAAAAGAGGGTCCGGCTGCCATGAGGCATAGAGCTTCTCATCATCCTCCTCGAATATTAGTTTCAGCCCAACATGGTTGCCCGGAGAACATCCGAAACACATGTATTCATCCGCATTAAACGGATTCCTAATCTTTTTCCTTTGTGTCACCTGACAAATTTCTTTTATTTTTCTGCTGAGCCAGCCAGGCTGAGAGGTAAAGAGCCGATATGACCGCGTAGGCAACTCCTATAATGAAGGTGACTGCAGCAAGAGCAAATGAAGGTTCTTCCTTCGGCCCCATGGCTGTACTCATCCTGTACCTGAACCCGTAAACAGTCATGACCATAATCGTTCCTGAGAGCACGATACCCAAAACAACCATCGTGCCGTCAATATGCGTTGTGCTCCTGTAGACCGGACTTTTTCTGAACTCCGCGTATGAGGCCCTGGCATATGCCTCAGCCCTCTTACGCGCTTCAGCCTGCCTGTAATCAACCCATGCCTGGTAATTCTTCCTCACCTCTTCCTCAGAGATGTTCCTGCCGTGAGGATGCGAAGTCAGGTATTCATAGGCTTCGGTAACACGGATAAAATTCTCCTGGGCCTCAGGCGAATGATTGCGGTCAGGATGGTACTCCATAGCCTTCTTCCTGTAGGCTCTCCTGATCTCATCATCGGAGGCACCCTGCCTTATGCCGAGTATCCTGTAATAGTCCCAGAGATTCATCTTCAAACGTCATCTCTAAATAAGGACTTTTTTTTGTCAGTCCGGATATCCCTCATGTTGTTTTTCCCTTTATTCTTATAAATTTGCAATTTAAAATGAATCTAAATAACGATTGTTGATGGATAGTTCCCGGCTTCTTTTTGCCTTCGGCATCACTCTCTTTGCAGGACTTGCCACCGGGATAGGAGGATTAATAGCCTTCTTTGCCAAACGTACCAAGACAACTTTTCTCGCTTTCTCGCTGGGCTTCTCCGCCGGCGTGATGATCTTTATATCTTTCACTGAGATTTTGACGGAAGCCGGGCAATTGATGCAACTGGCGTATGATAAGGATACTGCAGCCTGGCTCACATTCATCTCGTTCGTTGCCGGCATCGGCCTGTCTGCTGCGATAGACAAGATTCTGCCTTCTGAAGGCAATCCTCACGAGCTGAAACGGGTGGAGCAGATGCATCCTGAGACGCGAGATCCTGACAAGCCTGAATGCAAGGGCAGGAAGATGCAAAACCGTGGCCGTCAAGGTATCAGGGATGCGAAACTTATGAGATTGGGCATCTTTACTGCAGTTGCAATTGGAATCCACAACTTCCCCGAAGGGATAGCCACCTTCATGTCAGCTATGTCAGACGTGGCGGTAGGGATAAGCATTGCCGTGGCTGTTGCAATACACAATATTCCCGAGGGAATCGCCGTCTCCGTACCCGTTTATTATGCTACAGGATCAAGGAGAAAGGCATTGGTCTGGTCAGTTCTTTCAGGATTTTCCGAGCCGATAGGAGCCTTTGCAGGGTATTTTATTCTTACCCTCTTCAAAACCGATGTGAGTCTCGGTTATGTCTTTGCAATGGTGGCCGGGATCATGGTCTATATCTCATTCGACGAGCTGCTTCCCGCTGCGCACAAGTATGGCAAGCATCACGTGGCCATCTACGGCCTCATCAGCGGTATGATAGTGATTGGTCTCAGCATGATCCTGCTGGGTTAACGGCTTTCTTCAGGTCAGTCATCCTAAAGATCCTGACCCGTGGCAGGGCGGACCCTGGCCCGCCTTCTCGCCGAATACCCTCTGCCGTCCAGTCGCAGACCTGTGGTCAGCCATCCGGCCACGAAATGTCAGTGACTTATGTTTGCAGTTTCCACCGGCACATGCTTATGCCTGAAAAGTATGGCGAAGAGAATGGCGACCACCAATGCATATGCGGCAAAGGATATCCAGATGCCCGGCCAGTCTTTGATGCGACTTACCGGGTCTTCGAACCACTGTTTGATTACCTGCCCTGCAATGAGATTTCCAAGAACAGCGCCTATCCCGTTGGTCATCAGCATAAAAACACCCTGTGCCGAGGCAGTGATCTTTGAGTCAGTGTTCTGTTCCACAAACAAGGCTCCCGAGATATTGAAGAAATCAAATGCCATTCCGTAAACAATACAGGAGGTGATAATCAGTATAAAACCTGTGACTGTATTGTCGGCCAGGCCGAAAAGACCGAAACGCAGTACCCATGCTATCATACTGAGCAACATCACTTTCTTGATGCCGAAACGCTTCAGGAAAAAAGGAATCGAAAGGATAAACAGGGTTTCGGAGATCTGTGATATTGAGAGTATAATTGTGGAAAAGTTATTAATGATCCCTCCTTGCGGGAAAACTGTAGCATCCTGGAGAAAACTGTCGCCGTAGGCATTGGTCAGCTGAAGGGCGCCGCCCAGCAGCATGCTGAAGATAAAAAACAACAGCATTTTCTTTTGCCGGAACAGTACGAAGGCTTCTAACCCCAGGCTCTGAACCCAGGTCTTCTTTTCAGTTACATCGCTTTCCACTTTTTTTACAACCGGCAAGAAGAAGAATGAATAGAGAGCGAGGCCGAATGCAGAAACAGCTGCAATAATGAAGGAGACCTTGATGCTGTATCCCAGACCCCATGGTTTGGTGAAGAAGTTTGTCACCCACATTGCTATGATAAAGCCTACCGTACCCCACACCCTGATCGGCGGGAAGTACTTTGTGGGCTCTTTACCTTCGCTTTTCAGCAGTCTGAAACCGACAGAGTTATTCAGACCGATTGTCGGCATATAAAAGCACATCGCAAGCAGCAGAAGCCAGAAGAAGGGCAGTGGTGCCTCAATCAGCGGCAGAAAGCACATTGTTGCCCCGAACAGCAGGTGAAGTATCGCATAGACGTAATTTGCCTTCCATTTATCGGCAAGAATCCCGAACAAGGTGGGCATAATAAGTGACGCGAAGCCCATGGTTGAAAAGACCAGGCCAAACTGAGCGCCGTTCCATTGTTTTTCCACGAATCCGTAATGACCCAGTGTCATCATCCATGCCCCCCACATAAAGAACTGGAGAAAGTTCATGATGATAAGCCGGCGCTTAAGTCCCATAGTCTTGGATTATTTGTAAATGTTGATCTGCGAAGATAGCAAGCTATTTCTTTCAGATGAACCGCGATGAGAAAATGTTGAAAAAAAGAGGCCCCCGGCGGGGCCTGTCTCATCACTTCAGGAATATCTCCGCAGAGTTAAACCGTCCCGAAGAGTCTGTCACCCGCATCTCCAAGACCAGGCACGATATACCCGTTCTCATTCAGGTGACTGTCAAGTGCAGCCAGGTAGATATCAACATCGGGATGTTCCTTTTCCACCCTTGTAACACCCTCGGGAGCACCGACGATGCATACCAGCCTGATTGTTACAGCACCTCTCTTCTTCACGGCTCCGATGGCTGCGCTGGCACTGCCCCCGGTTGCCAGCATCGGGTCGAGCACCATCACCACCGCACCGGATATGTCGGAGGGGAACTTTGCATAATACTCCGTCGGTACCAGTGTCTCATGATCACGCACCAGGCCTATGTGACCCACACGCGCTGTGGTGATCAGGCTGGTAATACCGTCAACCATACCAAGCCCGGCGCGCAGCACCGGCACCAGGATGATCTCCCCGGACAGTTCCGAGGTGATGCAGGAAGAGAGAGGCGTATCAATCACCACCTCACGAAGAGGCAGATCACGTGTTATCTCATAGGCCATTAGACCGGCTATCTCATTGATATTCTGCCGGAAATCTCTCGTTCCTGTCTCTTTTCTCCTGATGAGCGACAGCTTGTGCGTTATCAGGGGGTGGTTGATCAGCTTCAGCATCCTGCCTAGAGATTATTTGTTGGGTTAACCCAACGGGTTGTTCAGTTGCTATTCGATGAACTTGTAAGTGAACCCCACGCCTATGACCTCCTTGAACTGGGCACGCTTTCCCATAACGGGCTCACCCTCGAAGTCTTCGTCAATCTTGATCAGGATGTCATCATCGTAAAGAAGGTGCGTGTTCACAGTAGCCGAGATATACTCGTTGACCTTCATGACAAGAAGTGTCTCCCAGCTGATATCTATGTTCTGTGGGTTCTTGAGGTAATTGGAGAAGAGATCGAGTTTTGTCAGGAAATTCACATTCTTCAAAATCTCATCCTTCCTGTATGCCAGGTTGGCATATGCACCCAGTTCCGACCTGAACTTCTTATCAGAGTCAACTCCGAAAGCGCCGATGGATGACAGATAATCATCCATAACGATTGTGTTCTTAGATGTAAGGGGAGAGAGAAACATTGAAAACTGCGGATTCGGTTTGTAGTCCATACCTACAGAGAAGAGCAGGTATGCCGGTGAAAGCAGACCGGATATCTTGTTTTCGGTGTCAGGGTAGTTGTATCCGTTGTCCATCTGCGTCCTGAAACTTATCAGTGCGGAATAGAACCATTTTTCTGAAGCCTTTCGTCCGTACTTCGACTGGAAGTCGATACGGTCATCAGTCTTTACCCATCCAAGGTCATTCCCCTTCTGAAGCATCTTTCCGTAGCCTATTGTCAGAGCATTATCCCAGGACGAATTTTCATTCTTGTAGTTTCCAGCCATATTTATCAGCCCGTTGATAGCCACCGCGTTCTGCCCGCCGGCAGCCCAGTTGGTAAATGATGCCTGAGACATATTCAGGGATAAGACACCGCTTTTGTGCCAACCAAGAGTTGTGTCGGCTGCCTGGCCGTAAACAACCGGCTGAATTCCTGCCAGGAATACACATACAATCAGAGAAATTATAGTCTTTCTCATTTTCATAAGTTTTTGCAATTATAACAAAATCGGACCGATTTTACCTAATCCCGTTCAGCCAGGGTAGACATAAAGATTATTCCTGGTCAAGTGTCCCGAAAACCTTCTGCAGAAGGGGAGTCACTCTTGCTGATACCTCTTTCCTGATCTTCAGCTCCTCGCCCTCCAGTTTCATAAAGACACCATCCAGGGCTTTTCCGGTAAGGAAATCATCAAGATCAGTGTTTACCGGCTTGAATCCGGCCAGTCTTCCGGCCACGCTGTTGGCTACCTGGTTCCATTTGTCGGTCAGCGTAGTCCATGACTCCTGCGCAGAGATACCGGCAACAATATCTTTATTGGTAGAGGTGCTTATTCTGGGCTTATAGAGTGAATATAGCTCATTCCAGGTTGTGGTTCTGAGATAAGCAGTGGCTGCGTTATCAGAGCCATGGAGGATATTGTAGCCGTCATTGATTGTCATCTGAGTCACTGCACCCACGAATACCGGAGCCACTTCCATGGCTGCGTCTTCGGCTGCCCGGTTAATGCTCAGTACCACGTTATCAATGAGTTGCTGACCTCCAGGGATCTTGCTGATATTGTCAATAATTACCTTTGCCTCGTCCGGAAGCGGGATCTTCACCGATGGGTCACCATAGTAACCATTCTCCGAGGCCAACTTTTCAGCAGCGTTGCGGGCGCCCACAGTCAGGGCCTCTTTCAGGCCGCCTATGATATCACCTTCTGTCAGCTCCTTCACGGCTGAAGCTGTATCAAGTATCTTCATCAGTTCAGCACAACCCGTGAAAAGCAGCATTGACACTGCAAGCACGGCAATCCCGGCCTTTATCCCTGCACTTCTTCGCCTCATCCCTGTCATATCGCCTGGTATGGTATCAGGGTCTCCCGGTTCTCATCTGAATCCTTTATTTCCAGGATCTCAATCACAACGTATTTGCTCATGCCTCTCCAGGGAAGAGGAGCAATGTACTCCTTGTAGCGGAGCTCGACGATCTTGCCGCTCGCTCTTTCAAGGATCACGGCCAGGCTGTCATCCGTTACGCTGAATTCAAACTCATTGCTCTGTATTGCACCCGGGGTAGGTGTCTTGAAACCGGTCTGGATGAGCCTTCCTTCCCAGGTCTTGAAGATGTATCCTTTCTTGACCAGGTAATTGAGGTCCCCTGCTTTTACTCCTTCGCCAAAGACGAAGTAATGACGCCACCAGAAAATGGCTGCGGCAATGATGAGAATGATAACAAT
Organism: Bacteroidales bacterium UBA4788; assembly: GCA_002402965.1. Lineage (GTDB taxonomy): Bacteria > Bacteroidota > Bacteroidia > Bacteroidales > VadinHA17 > SR-FBR-E99. Next base: position 53,314 of record DHGW01000002.1, on the reverse strand, counting down.
CCCAATTGTAACTACTTTTTTCATTTTCGGCAGTTTATTCGTTCGATATTGATTTAAAAAATCTGCCCGGGCAAAAGTAGGAGGGTTTACCCGGACAGTTGTTATCAGGCGGCAGTCTTCAGCCTTAAGAGGCAACAGGCAGTAGTGAAGAATTAAGAATTAATAATTAGTTACTTAGATCGCAAGACTGCAAGACCTCCAGATTGCATGACTTCAAGACCCTCAGACCTTCAGACCCTCAGGCTTGCTTGTCTTCTACCGGCTCGTCGTCGTCGTCCTTATCCCTTAGCTTTGCCTTCACCTCAGCGAATGTGGACTTCATCGTATCCCATATCGAATCAGCGCCATCCTTGACGGCATCCCATGCTTCAGCACCTGACTCCTTAAGGTCTTTCAGCCTTGACTTGCCCTCATCCATCTCAAGTTCGAGCTTGTTAATGCTCTCCTCGTACTTGAGCTTCTTTTCAGCAGTAGCTGTCTTTGCCTTTTCTTTCAGTCTGTCAATATCTGACCTCCATTCATCCAGCTGTGACTGAATCTTCTGCTGATAGGTTTCTTTCTGTTCCTGGTTTTCCATTGTTGTTGTGATTTTGTGATTTAAAGTATTTCTGTCGTATTCGCAGCTCAATAAAGCTTGACGGTGTTCAGCTTGTCAATGAACCTCTGAACCACAGCCTGCTGGGCATCTATCTTTGACTTCATGACATCCTGTTCATTCTCATTTCTGGGAATCGACCTGTCAGCCTGGTCTATGGCCGACCTTGCCTTGCCGATTTTGTTCTCACCCTTGCTGATCTCTCTCTGCAGCTTCTTGCGCCGCTTCTCAAGCTCCTGTACCTGTGTAGCCATGGCATCCCTTCCGGCGCCGACTGGCATAGCCATCAGCTCATTGTTCTTGTTGATTATTTCATTGGACAGAAGACTGAGCTCGTTATGCTTGACAAGCAACTTTTCCTGCTCGTCATTTATGGTACTCCTCTTGTTCTTTGCCGTCTTCTTCGAACGCGCCTTGCTGCTCTCGAGGCTGCCGAGCTCCTTGTTCAGGTCACGGAGAATCTTCTCCTCGGCCGACAGCTCTTCCTTTATAAAGTCAATATATTGATCCTTAGCGAATTCCTTCAGGTAATTTTTCGCAGAGGTCAGCTGTATGTCTCCGGAGGCAGCCTCTATATACAGATCCTTCTTCAGCTCAATGGCGACCAGAAGTCTGGTCAGAGTGTCCTCATTCATCAGCCGGCTGTAGATGTTCACCGGCGTGGGAGAGATCTCTTTAATGATTGCACCAAAGATTGTCATCTCACCGTTTTCTGTCTGTACCTTTGATTTAGTACCGCTCTCCTGGGCTTTAATCCAATTTTTGAGCACCTTGTCATATTCGGCCTCAGGGATGGTAATGCTGAGCCCAGGATAGAGATAATTGCCGAACTGGACACTGTCTTCAAGAACCTTGATCGGTTTTTGTCCGTTAAGACCTGGCGCAGTAATCAACAGAACCAGGCATAAAATGAAATAGGATCGTTTCATCTGGAATTATTTTAGATCAATATCAAAGGTACATTCTTTTCATGAAAATCTACACTTTGTGAGCGTAAAAATTAAACCGGAAGGTTCTTTCACTCCTGCTGAAGACCAGCAGTTGCCAGGGTTGCTCTTTCTCCCTCCCTGATGATCTCCGCAGCCTTGTAAAAATCATATGTCCCGTAGGATTCCCTTGATATGCGGACCATAATATCTATATGGTAATTTCTAAGTGTGAGGGCGGTGATCTGGGTCAGCATTATGCTTATGCTGCGGTTGTTGAGGTTGAATATGCCGATGTCATCCTTCTTGTTTTTAGGAATGTGCTTGCCGGCATGAGCATTGATTTTTCTGATCCACCTCAGATATCCTTCACCTTTTGTCTCCTCTTCCTCCTGTTTCCCGATCATCACATGGGGGATATCTGCATTTACATCAACAACGGCAAGCAGATCGCCGTCGTGGCGTTCCACCCTGTTAATGGGGATCGGATTGACAAGCCCCCCGTCAACAAAGTAATCGCCCCCCAGCTTATATGGTTGGAAAAATGTAGGAATGGAGATTGATGCCCTGATGGCGTTGAACAGGCTGCCAGAAGTGAAGATCCTCTCCCTGCCTCTTATAACATCAGTTGCAATGGCGCAATAGGGTATGGGAAGATCCTCGATCCTGCTGTCAGGGACGATTTCCTTCAGTTTATCGATAATCTTCGTCCCCTTGACCAGGCCCCTTCTGCTGATACTTATGTCAGTGAGTTTCAGGACCTCCATCACGTCCAGGCCGCTGACCCACTCTTCAAATTCGCCAAGCCGCCCGGATGCATAGATGCCTCCCACGAGGGCTCCCATGGAGGTGCCTGCCACCGAGGTGATGTTATAACCCTGACTCTCAAGCACCTTTATGGCGCCGATGTGGGCAAAACCCCTTGCCCCGCCGCTGGACAGTACCAGTGCTACATTCTTTCCCATGATGTTATCCTTTGTCCTTTCCTGCCTCAGTGAACAGCTCCTCTGACATGGAGGCCAGGAACCTGAGATTCTCAGCCGGTGTCCCCGGAGGCACCTCGCAGCCTGCGGATATTATGGCCCGGCCTCCGGCTTCACCGAAGAATTCACGGCAGCTGTTGCGGATCATCTCCCTATTGCCGTCCTGCACCACAGATACCGGGTCACTCTTACCTGAAAAGACCTGCTTCGGTCCAAGCAGCTTCAGCACATCTGTAACCGGTCCGGTGCGGTGATCAATGTCGATGATGTCTGCGCCGGTCATAATAACCTCATGAAGTATGGCCGAGATGTTCCCGCATATATGGATCTTGGCATATGCCCCCAGTGAGTGAATGTGATCAACTATTTGTTTCTCCCTGTTAAAACAGAACTCATGGTAAAGTTCAGGAGAGATGAGGGAGCACACCGAATCACCAATGCCGATGCAATGGGCCCCTGCCATGATCTGTGGCGTTATGAAGGTTAAAGCGCTTTCTGTTATGATATCCAGTGCCTTATGCACCTTCTCCGGGTATTCGTACAGGTCGGTCATCGCCATGTTGATATCTCTGATATCACAATATGCCGCCAGTGGTCCTTCAACCCAGCCGCATATAAGAAGATTTCCGGCAGTTTCCCTTCTGTAGATATCTGTCTCCTCAACACGGGCCCTCATCCTCTTGTGGTCACCAGGGCGAAGTACTTCCAGCCGGTCAATGTCGGCTATATCTTTTATGGCATATTGCTCAACTTTCGGAAGATCATCTTCAGGGTAGAAGAGAACGGTTCCGAATGCCTCTGCCTCCGCCCACGGATCTGACATGGTGTTGACCCAGTCAGATCCGAAATCTGCAGCACACCTGATGTTTGCCATGCACTTCTTTGCAGGGTTGATACAGAAGTCACGGTACCTGACACCCGCATGAAGCGCTGCAAACCGCATCAAAATGGGATGGAAGGGGATACGGTCAGGTACGCTGCCTTCAATGAATGTTACGCTTCTCTCCAGTGAGTTCACAATATCAGTTTAAGCGGTTTTTATACCCCGGCAATCCTGCACTTGTACTCAGCGAGGGCTTCGTCAAGCCTCTCCCTGGCGGTGTTGTCTCCCGGTACATTGTGGCTCGGGTGTATGTAAAGCTTCACGCCCCTGTCAGCCAGTATCTCGGCAACGGTGGTGACGGTCATCCAGACACAGGTCACGAAGGCCATTGTTGAGACCGGTCCGATCTTGTCATAATGATTCTTCAGCTTCACCGAGGCGTCCTCGAGCGGGGCACAGGTATCAACAACTATGTCCGCAATGTCAAAGATAGTCTTTCCCGAGCTGTGTCTGGTCTTCTTTCCTGTGGCGGCAGCAGCCGATCCGAAGACAACCACCTTCATTCCCCTCTTCTTTGACTCGAGGGCAATATCAATGTTGACATTGTTGATCCCCGAGTGTGAAAAGAGCCACATTGTGTCACGCTGATCAAAAGTATATCCCTTCATGATCTCAACGCCGTACCCCTCAACCCTTTCGAGGAAGACGAACTGGTGAACTCCCATCTCACCGGTGATATGAGTAAAGAAACTGAGGGGTATCTCTATCATCGGATGGAACCCGACAAAGCCGCCTATCCTGGGATACATCTCCTCGATAGGCAGGGTAGCGTGCCCGCACCCAAAGGTGTGAACCCACCTCCCACATTCAATCGTGTCAGCCATGACCTCTGCTGCCCTGCGTATGTTTTTCATTTGTGTCTCCTCGATGCGGTTCATCACATCCCTGGCATTGTTCAGCCATTCAAGTGCTAGCATATCCTGTTGTATTTAATTTTGATTCATTTTTTGTACTTCAGCCTTCCAAAGATAGCCGTTGCCATGATAACCAGAATTATCAGCTCGGCAAATGTGAATGCAGTGAGATTCCTTATACCCCGATTCTGCGCCACCAGTCCCATCGTGTAATTTACCAGCATGTTGCCCAGCAATGCTATCACAAGGACGAAGCTAAACGCTGTGCCTGACAGATTCGGATACCTGTTGCCTACGAGACCCAGCATGGTGGGAAATCCTGCCGCGAGGCCTGCTCCCAGCAGAAAGAGCCCGGCTGCAGCCGGTACAACCGACTTGCTGAGGCTGAAAAGGAGCAGAGCCACAAGGGTTATGGCAAACGAAACGTGAAGCAATCTTCGCTCTGGCAACTTCCTGAGGAAACTGCCTATCAGGAGTCTCATCACCGTCATGCCGGCTATGTAGGCTGACAGGCCCATCAGGGCAGCCTGCTGTGGCGCTGCCACCTCTTCCATGAGATAGGTGGTGGTCCAGTTGTTTATCAGACCCTCAAAGGCACTCTGAAAGAACAGGAAAAAGGCGATGAGCAGCAGCGTGACATCCCTGAAGAGTCCTCCTATCTGTTTGATTGATATTCCCTCCTCCTGTTTTGCGGCCGGGAACCTGACGACCATGAAGAGCACCCCCGCTGCCAGCGCCAGAACACCTGTGGCGGCCACAATGGCCTCAAAATCCACGCTCTTCTTCAAAAGACTTAAAAGCAGTGGCATACCCAGTGCTCCCAGGCCGAAAAAGACACCCAGAATGCTCAGGTCTGCCCCCTTGCCGGAGGTACTGATATCTGCTACAACAGCGTTGGTGGCGCCGTTGATGGCACCGCCACCGAGACCGAAGAGGAATACCGACACTGTCAGTATCCATGCCGTATTGGTGAAGGCAAGCCCCTCAAAGCCGGCGAACATGAGCAGTGCGGAAACGGCCAGCAGGGTCCTGTACCCGTACCTGTCACATACCGGTCCGAACAGGAGTGAACCAACGATGACCCCTATCGGCAATATGGAAAAGAGGGTCCCTGCCTCCACCGCATCCAGTGAGTGTTTTATCCTGAGGTCAGGCAGAACGGAGCCAAGCATTATCAATCCGATTCCGAAGAGCAGCATACCCAGGCATGCCGACCAGAACACCATTTTTCTGTTGTAGGTGCCTTTCATTTCAGTATGTTGAATAGCCATGGTGTTTCATTGCCAGGAATCCGGCGCCATAAACGCCGGCGTCACCGTCCAGGGCCGATGGCTCAAAGCTCACCTGTCTGATGCTTATTGGCTGAGCCCACTTCTCAGCCTCCTGCCTGATGGCGGGTATCAACTCCACAGCCGGCCCGAAGACCCCACCGCCGAAGATGATCTTCTCGGGATTGAAGAGGCTCACAAGATTTGCACATGCCATACCCCAGTACTCAACGGCGAGGTCAATGATGGATACGGCTGCAACATCACCCTTGCCATGGGCACTGAAGACATCCTGCGTGGTAACCTTCTCACCAGGTCCTTTTCTCAGCTCTCCCTGGTACCTGTCATGCTTCTTCAGATACTCTGACACTTGCCGTGAAATGCCTTCACCTGAGGCGAAGTACTCGAAGTTGCCACAGATCGTATATTTGCTTTTGAAGGGTCTTGACAGCGCCATCCATCCAATCGCCCCGGCAATGTCATGTGCCCCGCGAAGCACTTCGCCGTTGACGAAGATGCCGGCACCAATGCCCGTACCGACGGCAAGATAAATTGCATCCTTGCATCCGCGTGCATTTCCCTTCCATATCTCTCCTGAAATGCAACATGACCTGTCGCTCTCTATTGCTACTGGGATCTCTTCTGCTACAGTCTTAATCTCCCGCATGAGAGGGTAATCATCCCAGCCCGGAATATTTGGGGCCCACACGGTGCCTTTCTCACGACGACTGATTCCCGGGACGGAGATGCCTATGGCTTCCACCGGATCACCTTCGCTATCTGCCGAGGCAATCTTCAGTGCGGCAGAGATAGTTATCAGCTTACCCACTTCCGCTCCCCTCCGGGTATCAAGGGTTAGGGTCTCCTTTGCCCTCATGTTGCCGCTGCGGTCGAAGAGAGCAAAGGCAACTTTCGTTCCTCCAAGGTCAATTCCAAGCAATGCCATGATATCAATCCTTTAGTTCTGTCTTTCCGTTAAAGCATATTCCCTTTAATCTCATCTCACTGTCTACTATCAGCAGGTCGGCCCTGGATCCTGGCTTGATAACGCCCCGGTCTGTCGCCTTGATCAGTTGAGCGGGGTAAAGCGTTGCCATCCGGATGGCTTCATATTTTTCTATGCCTGCATGGTTGATGCAGTTTCTCACTGCATCGAGCATAGACAGCCTTGCTCCAGAGAGGGTCCCGTCAGGCAAGGTGTAACGGTCATGCTGCCTCACGTGCAGGTATGCCCCTCGGTCATTCTCTTCAACTGCATCTGAGACGAGGAATAGCCTCTCTTTCATTACTTTCTTGGCTATGGCCACCATAGCGTAATCCGCATGTATGCCGTCGGCGATGATGCTGGCACATGCACTCTCAGAGATGAAGGCTGCCCCGGGAAGCCCGGGATCACGATGATGCATCGGGGTCATCGCGTTGAAAAGATGGGTTGTTGTCTCAATGCCCATCTCAAAACCGCGAGATGCCTCCCTGAAGGTGGCGTTGCTGTGACCTGCCGCCACAGTGATGCCATTCTCCCTTAGCATCGCAATGATCTCAGCAGTGCATACCTCCGGAGCAACAGTCATCATTCTGATGGTGCCGCCTGCCTCGCGGAGGAGTGCAGCCACATTCTCCCCCGTGGGCTTAATGATAAGCTCCGACGCATGTGCACCCCGTCTGGTATGTGAGATGAAGGGACCTTCCATGTGAAGGCCTAACAGGGCAGGATTGTCAGACTCACTGACGGTCCGGAATGCCGTTCTGTAAACATCCGGGGTGTTGGTCGGCAAAGCCAGCAGGAAACCTGTCGTGCCTGTTGAGACTATTGATCCGGTAATAGCGGCCAGGGCATCCGGGGTCGGGCTCGCCGAGAAGAGATAACCCCCGCCTCCTGCAATCTGAAGGTCAATGAGCCCGGCAATCAAAAGCTGACCACCACAGTCTATCCGGATTGCATCGGCCGGTGCGGAGTCCCTTTCGGCAAATCCTGCTATGCGGTTACCTTCAGTTATCAGAACCTTTTCATCAACCAGCTCCGTACCGGTAAAAAAACGGGCATTATAAAAAAGCGTTCGCATGCCAGACTCTGAATTTCCTTTCTTCATTCTGCTGTTTTTCATTCAAATAAGCGCCTGAGAAGAGTTGCGGACATAAACGATCGTTTTCTGAACCTGGTCATAAGTTCTTCGTTGATGACCTGCAGCCTTTCAGCCAGCTCATTGACCCTGAAGAAACCCCTGCTGCCGCTGCTGCCGAAATAGGCTGACCCATAAACACTCATGAGGGTGCGTCCGTCACTGAACCTGGCCGGTAGCAGTTTCCTGCCAAGCCTTTTATATTCCGGGGCAAATAGCCTGAAAATCTTTCTTATATCTGCCCGTGATGCTATATGATAGCCGCAACCATCACATCGGCACGCGGTGAAGTATTTGTTGCGAACAAGTTCCTTCGGGGCGACCGACCCGCAGTTTGGACATTCCACTCCCTCAGCGGTCTCGCCGGCGGAGTTTTCAAAAAGAGCTGCAAAGCCAGGACGGAAGGGGGATATGAGGTTTGTGTACTGGACAACCCTGAGTGTCTGCCTGATGATCATGTAGAGATAGAACAGTAACAGGTAGTTGAACCAGGGACTGAACGCCAGGGCATCAAAAACGCCGTGCAGCACGCTCGCAACAACAAGCGCAAGAATTACCGTGCTGAAAGGCTTGTTCTCCTTCTTGTACCTGTACCAGGCATAACCGATGATCACACTGAATGAGATATGCGCCGGAGTGCTTATGAAGGCCCTGTAGATCAGCAGGTACTGGCTGCCCTCCCCGGCATTGGCATAGAAATAGTTTTCTATGATTGAAAAACCGAGAGCAACACATGCCATGTAGATGACTCCGTCAGACAGCTCGTTGAATTGTTTCCTGATGAGATTATATACTACGATCAGCCCCAACAGCTTCGCAAACTCCTCCACCGGTCCGATAATCAGGAAAGAGCCAAGGGTTGTGCTTATTGCAGTATCATCCAGCCCGAAGAGCCTCAGGAATTCATAGATGCCGAGTGCTGTCAGTACCGACGTTATGCCGCCGGCCAGGAAAGCCCAAAACATGGCAATGAATGTCTCCTTTTCATAGATGTCGAAGCTGCGGATCCATGCAATAATAATTAAGCCGATAATTGATGATAGAAACGTACTTAGATAAATGAAGCTCATAAAGTGAACGGATAAGTTTAATCAATCCTGTTAAGGAGCTAAGATACCGGTTTAATTGTTTGCAAGGAGCCCGAAACTCTTCATTTTACCTTACCGGAAAGCTCCATCCTGTAAAACCTGGATTCCAGGGGCATGATTACAGCAGACCCTTCTGTCACAGGCTTTCCCGTGACATCAACCTCAGTCAGTACAAGCGACTTCCCTGTCAGACCGCTGACAAGGCTGAAAGCAGTTTGCTTTCCGGCGGTTTCCCTGACGTGAAGGATGACAGAATTGCCATCGCTGCCGGGAACGGCGCTTACCAGGATCATCCCTGAGGGCCAGCCTTCAACGAAGGACCCCTCTCTTTTGCTGTCTCCCGGCCCGCTCCCCGGGAGAATTCTCGTGAGCAGGGGAACCCTTGCGCCCCATCCGAAACGGGATGCAAAACTGTCTGTGTTGTCCCTGGATGATGTGAGATAGTAAGTCCATGAATGACCTCCCCGCTGATCGGCGTTGAAGTTGGTCACCCAATAGTTGTTCATCGGCCAGGAAAAGAGATGGGTTGACTGTGGCAATGCCCCGGCCACATACCTTCCTGTGTTTATTGCCCCGAACTGCATCAGCGGCATCTCATTGCATCCAAGCACAACCTGCATCTCATTATTTCTTACAGAAGTGAAATTCTGCACCGTATACCAGTCATTTGATGACCCTTTAATCTGGTCAACACCGGGTTCAATCACTCCTCCGGCAACTTCTGTATAATGCCTTCCGTCAGCAATCCCGAACGGAAATGCGATGTAAAAACTTTCAGGGTCGGTGATGCTCCTCTTTACGATCGAAAAGATCAGTTCTATTCTTTTGTCCGTGTTGTGCAGCCTTATTTCAAATGTAAACCCGCGCGGACCGATGGCTGTTTCTGACTCCCCGTAAAACTTCAGAGTGTTCCATATATTGCCTCCTGATGCTGAGTCAAACCAGACGGTATCAAGAGGTTTTCGTGTGAAATCATTAAGCATCCTGCTCTCCATCTGTGAACGGTTGCCAAGCTGCTCAAGGATGAATTCCCCCAGGCCATAGTCTGCCTTGCCGTCAATCAGTTCAACAGCCAGTTCTTTGTCGTAGACAGATGTGATAGTTCCATTTAGTAAGTCCGTCTTAATCCTGTACCATTGGTTCTCCAAAATTTCCGGATTACCGGGGGGTGCCGGTTTTTCATTCTCTTCCTGTCTTACGACCAGTTTTTTGAAACCGAACGGAGGTATCCCTTCCACCCAGACCGCCCAATAGGTGCCGTCGGAGCGGTGGGAGAGAGGCTGAGTGGCCAGGCGTTTTCCGCTGCCGTCATAAACGGCAGCTGTCTTTTCCCTTGGGACTATCTGGTGGTCAATATATACTGTTGCCATTCCTGACCTGGTCCAGTTAAGGGTGTTGAATACTAGGAGCGACGGATCGGGCTCATTGTTGAAGAGGCTCTGCAACAGCCCCATTGCAGATTCCTGAAGCGATGCAGTCCGCCTGACAGCTTCCCATGCATATGATTCCTTGAGAGCCCTCTGCTCCATTGTTGGCTGGCTGTACGGCTCCCGCACACTCTCGGAGTAACCGGTCGTGTGCTCGGTGTAGAAGAGCAGCGCTTCATTTGCCAACGCTATGTCTGTTGCGGTTTCGTCAGGGAGATCAATACCTGCAAATGAAGCCATTGACAGCCCTGCCATCCCTGCCATCAGGGAGGCCGCAGCAGTCCGCGTTGCCGCCACCTCACGGGCTGACGCGCCGAACCCGTCAGTCCACCAGTCAGGCCATGCGCCCCTGATAACCGGAAATTCACTGCCGTGACTGGTCTCCATCTCACTGAAAAACGACAGGGCTGTAGAGGTCGTCAGCTTGGGCCATTCAAAGAACTCATTCCATTTCATGATCATCTCGCTCATGATTGTCGAAGGGGGAGAGTTGTCAGTCAGGTACCCCGAATGCTGGATTGCCATCTCATCATAAGGATATCCTTTTGAAGCAAGACCGGTCAGATAATTCAGAAGGTTATTCTTGAATTTGTCAAAATCGCCCGTCTGTACCTCCATTACTGTATTGCCGGTCATATAGTGCTCTGCCCTGAATGTCAGCATACGGTTTCCTGACGGCGATTCCCACCAGAACATCGTGGGCCTGTCAAAACAGATTAAAGCACGGTGGCCGTGAGTACCCATGTTGAGGTACTTAACACCCAAGCCGCTGTAAAAATCGTTGAGGCACCATCCGATGCCGTTGACATCATTCTGCATGGCCACACTTACAGGGATGCCGTGTTCCCTGATCCGTCCGACGGCCTGCAATGAGGCTGCCAGTATCTGCTCATCCGGAATCTCGTCAAAGTTGAAGTACATGCCTGTAACCTCAATCCTTCCTTCCTTAATTCGCTTCAAAAGCCTTTCAGTCTGACCTGCCGGCCTGCACTTCAGATACTCATTAACCGGCCAGGATGCTTCGCAGGTCCAGCGAAACTGCGCATCCGGCGGGAAACTGTCAGTGGCGTCACAGTAATCAAGCGCATAATCTATGTATCTCAGGTGTTCTGCAAGTATCTCCGGCTGTGAACGGGTATAACCGATATCCGTATGCGCATGCTGAATGAAGCTGACCTTCCACCTGCGAACCGGTTCGAGCGTTACTGTGGTGGTTGCTGAGTAGTCACCGGCAACTACTTTTATTTTTACCCTGGATTTTTTTGTAACCGCCGGCAGTCCGAGGTTTACTGCATTATGCCCGAAGTCAAGCATCACCTTTTGTGCAAGCTTGCCGTCTGCATAAATCAGTGCTTCCTTTCTCTCCCCGAAATAAAAGATGCCTGCCTCAACCAGTTGCAGCGGCCGGCCAGAATTATTCAGGATTGCAGGGAAAGCGTTAAGGGTCACACCTGTCTCAACAGGCTTCCTGTAGGTCATGTACCAGGAGCTCAGGTCTGAGGCACTTCCCGTGACCCGGAGCACCAGAGGCCTGCCTTCCTGAACCTGATCCGCATGTATGCGGAGTATCATGTAGCCGTGTCGGTCGCCATGCTGGTCTGTCATAACTGACCTGAATGAAAGGGACGAACCATCTTTCCCTTCCAGGTCCCACGCTTCCTTCCCGTCTGTGAAGAAGGAAAAAGCCTGCTTACCATTGACCGACAGGTCCATGCGCGCTGTGCCGGGACTGGATCCCAGGGCGGCGATCCATACAAATGTCGCCTGTTTACCTGAAATACCGGCGGGAACGGGAGCTGTCTCCCATTCCATGAAATCTTTCCCGTTCGTCGCCCTGACCAGAATACTGCTGCGCAAACCGGGTATAAAGGAATGGTATTCAAAATCAAGCCCTGCGGTCTTGCGCGAGAATCCGTTGACCATCTGATCATCATCAGTAAATAATAACTGGCCGGTTGTCACCAGGGAAGCCGGAGCCAGCAGAAGTGCAGTGATTAACAGGAATCTATTCATAATCCGGTCCTATTTAATAAATGCTTTTACAAGAACATCCTCGCTGTCTGACAGGTTTGTGATCCTTATGCCCTCAGCGGCAGCAGATTTGGCCGTATGTCGTTCTCTGTGTCATTTATGGCCTGTTAAGAGACAGTTGAAGGCTACTGGTCTGCATCGGTCCTTTCCAGGTAGAGGTCGTGAAAGTCATAGCTGAAATCAGTCAGCGGCGACACGGCCTCCATGGTTATTGCCGATGGCTTTCCCTCCCTGTCAATGGCGAAAACAGCAAAGGCATCGGCGTCCATGCTTCTGTCATCCCACTTCACTATGAAAGTGTTTGCGGTATAGTGAAACATCTCACCTCTCAGTTTCGGGGATTTCTCAGCCCTGAACCTCAGGTTCCCGTTCTCTTCAGAGATCACAACATCACCGAACCATGCATCGGTATAAGTCCCGGCAAAGGCCTGATTGTCAATTTCCGAAGTCGTTTCCTTTCTCTTCACGGCAACCGTTGCCCACACCCGGTCAGTGATCTCCTTTGCGTCGGCCTTATCCTTCAGCATCTTCTCCTTCAGCTTCGCGATCCGGTCGAAGCCTTTGATCCCCAGGTAACCGTCAATGATTGTATTGGTGACAGCCATGAGGGCTGCTGGCTCCTGCTGGTTGGTCAGAACTATGATCCCAAGTTTTAGCTCGGGCAGCATCGTCACCCTGGTTTCGATTCCGGCGTGACTTCCTGTGTGATAGACCTGCAGGTGACCGTTGATGTCAGTGAGTTGCCATCCCAGGCCGTAGCTTGCGAAACTGGTCCTGTAGGGCGTATCACTGCTGACTGTTCTGACTGTATGAGGGGTCCACATTGTCCTGTGAACAGCTTCCGGAAAAATTTGCTCTTCAGCTCCGTCACCGTAGCGACCACCGTTCATCTGCAGCATGACCCACTTGCTCAGATCTGATATGTTGCTGTAGATACCACCCACCGAGTTGTGTATCTTGCCTTCCTGCTTTGCAACAACCTGCAGCTTCCCGTCAACGGGCACGTGCGCATCAATGATATTGGTCCGGTCCTTAATCCTTTTAAACGAAGCGGCTGATCCGTCCATCCCCAGCGGATTCATGATGCGTGATTCCACGAAATCTTCCCAGCTCATCCCTGAAACCCGTGCTACCACCTCACCGGCAACAATGTACAGAAGGTTGTCATAGTCATATTTCGTCCGGAATGAGGATGTCTGTTTCAGGTACCTCAGGTTGTGAATTATTTCCGCGGTTGTGAACATTGCGGAATCGGGCCATGACATCAGGTCTCCGGCTCCCAGTCCCATGCCGCTGCGGTGACACAGCAGATCTTTTATCATGAAGTCCTCGGTGACATAAGAATTGTAAAGCCTGAACTCCGGGATTATCTCAATGACCTTCGTTTCCCATGAGAGTTCCCCCTCATCTACAAGGATACCGAGCGCTGCAACCGTGAAAGCCTTTGTGTTTGACGCTATCGCGAAGAGAGTGTTCTCATCCATCTTCTGCCGGGTGGCGATCGAACGCAGCCCGTATCCCTTCATGTGGACAGCCGCGTCATCCTTTACCACCGCCACGGCGATGCCGGGGACACTGAACTCCTTCATGGCCCGCCTGGCGAGCCTGTCTATCTGTTTCGTGGAGAGGGGCTGACCTGAAGCGGCGACAACAAGTGATGATAACAGAAGCAGGGAGACCAGTCTTCTCATTTGCTTCCCTTTCTCTTCAGGTAAAGATCATGGAAGTCAAAGCTGAAGTCGGTCAGGGGCGAGATGGCCTCCATTGTGAAGGCTTCGGCCTTCCCTTCTTTATCGAGGGTGAAAACTGCATAGGCGTCAGCATCCATCGACCTGTCATCCCATTTGACAATAAAGGTGTTGCCGGTGTAGTAAAGCATGTCTCCCCGCAGCTTGGGAGATTTGACCGACCTGAGGCGCAGCTTGCCGCCCTCCATGGAGATCACTATGTCTCCGAACCAGTTGTCACTGTAAGTTCCGGCATAAACTGAATTATCGACCGGAACAGCTGTTTTTGAACGGTTTGCCTCAACCTTTGCCCATATCCCGTCGGTTATCTTTTTTGCTTCGGCCCGGTTCCTCTCAACATTCTCCGTGAGCATCTTGATCCAATCATTTCCTGTAACTCCAAGGTAACTGTCCTTGATGGAGTTTGTTATGGCTGTAAACGCTGAACCTTCCTGTTGATTGGTAAAGACAATGATTCCAAGCTTAAGCTCCGGGATAAGAGTCACCTGGGTCACTATGCCGGCCAGTCCTCCGGTGTGAGATGCCTGCAGGTAACCGCTGACATCGGTAAGCCCCCAGCCGAGGCCGTAGGCTGAAAAATGACTCCTGTAGGGCCCCGCTGACCTTACCGGGATTATTGTCTGTGGCGTCCACATCTCACGGTGAGTCCTTTCCGAGAGTAGCTGACTGCCGTTTTTCTCACCGTATTTGCCCCGGTTTAGCTGCATCATAACCCATTTTGTCATATCCGCCACGCTGCTGATTATCCCTCCGGCCGGATTGAGCAGGTCACTTTCATACATTGGCACTACCTGCAGCACACCATTGACAGGGACGTGGGCATCAATCATATTCGATCTGTCCCTGACCCTGCCAGGTGATGAGGATGACTTCTCCATCCCCAGGGGTTTCATGATGCGTTCTTCCACAAACTCCTCCCAGCTCAGCCCGGATACCCTTGCCACAACCTCGCCGGCTACCAGGTAGAGCAGGTTGTCATAGTCGTACTTCGTCCGGAATGAAGATGTCTGCTTCAGGTACCTCAGGTTATGGATGATCTCTTCTTTGGTGAATGCAGAGGAATCAGGCCACAGCATGAGGTCACCTGCTCCCAGACCCATACCGCTTCTATGTGTCAGGAGGTCTTTTATATTAAAATCTTCCGTGACATATGAATTGTACAGCCTGAACTCAGGTATGATGTCAATCACCTTAGTCTCCCAGCTGAGTTTCCCCTCATCAACCAGAATTCCCAGGGCAGCAGCAGTAAAGGCTTTTGAGTTTGATGCAATGGCGAACAGCGTGTTTGCATCAGTTTTCTTCCCGGTTGTGATTGAACTGATGCCGTACCCCTTCATATGAACAACCCTGTCATCCTTGACCACCGCAACGGCGATGCCCGGCACATTGAAGGCCTTTAGGGTCTGCTCTGCCAGTTTGTCTATCTGGTCCGAAGTAAGGGGTTGCGACCATACTGCGATGAATATGAACAGCAACAGAGAAAGGGTAAGTGTCTTTTTCATAATCCGTGATATTTCTATTTATAGGCCAATAAAGTTAGCATAATTGCCGTAAATGACCTGCCCCTGTTGAAAACCGGAGGGCCGGACAACAATAGTCAATGAAACAGAAAAGGTCACCTTTCGGCAGAGGCAGGATTAAGCAAGCATCAGGTGACCGGAAATCGTAAACAAACAGTTTTACTCGATTATTTTTCTCAATCGCAGATTGTACCTGTCTCCGCGTCTGAGCATGTAGAAAAGAATTTCTTCCGCTGGCAGTATCTTCAGTTCATTGCCTTCACGCGACCAGAAAGTTCCGTCATACACCAGAACATAACTGGCACCGATCACCTCCATTGTATCACGCTGAACAACAACTGCAGTATTTTCATCTATTCCGATCCCCAGTAATTCAGGATGCTCACGGATGATCCCGTACATGTCAAACTGCCGGTTACGGGCAAGTACATGCTGATCTATTGCTATGTCACTTATATAACCGAAGCCCTCCTGGTGATCTCCCATCATGACCTGGTTGTTCTTCGTATCGCCTCTTGCCAGGAAGGAACCCTGTATTGTTGCACCGGCCGAGGAGCCCCCGATGACTCCGCCGCGGTCAAGCACCTGCCTGAACAACATCTCGCTGCGGGTGCCCTTGTAGGAATCAACCAGCCGCCACTGCCGGCCGCCACCAAACCAGACACCGGTTGCCTCCTCAAGAGGCCGGGTAAAAACCCTGCTGTCAGCCGTGTCCCTGTTGTCAGTATGCAACACCGTTACCTTTCCGGCCCCTCGTGACCTGAACATGTTGCCCAGGCTGTCAGAATAGCTCTCTGCACCGGCAGCAGTTGGAACCAGGACGATCTTCGCAGAAGTACTGCCTGCAAGCTCAATGAACCGGTCAATAATGTCATCTGACAGTCTTCCTCCGCCGGCAATTACAAGCGTGCCCGATAATGGCCCTGAGGTCTGACCTCCCGAAGCGCTGTCCTGGGACAGGAGCTCTGCCGATGATATTATGACGAAGAGAATAGCTGTAATCAGCGTTTTGAATTTCATTGGAGAGAATAGGTTTTAAGAATTCCGAAAAGAATGATTCATGAGGCTGCAATAATAATAAATATTAACAGCAGCGAGAAGGAATTAATCAGTATGAATGCATTCCTTGATCTGTCTTCAGCATCTGATACTTTTATTATCCTCCGGAAAGCAACGATGAAGGCAATATTGAGTACAAGCAGCAAAACAGCTACAGGTACCATGAAGTTCATGAACAACCCTGCAAGGGTCCAGAGTAACAGTGACGATCCTGTTATCCACTGCAGTACCAGCCGGTTTATCTGTCCGGTACTCATCGAACCGTAGATTGTCCTGATACCGGCCTTTTAATATTCACTGCCGTATCTGACCAGCAGAAGCCAGAAGTGGGGTATCTGCCACAGGAACATGAAAAGGGCAAAGAGAAGAATGACAGTGTCAGTCATTCCGCCGCCGGCAGCAGTATACCCTATCAGGGGGGCACGGCGCCTACCAGGGCTCCCGGGATTATGGCAAGAGCGGTTACCTTTTTAAGTCCTGTATAGATAAAATTGTAAAGAAGTACATTGGCCAGTCCTAGCAAAAATGGTACAAGACCGCTGAATCCGAGCAAAAGAGATCCCGAAACAAGTAGGATAATCGCCACAGAGGCAGCTGTGGCGGAAGTCATCCGGCCGGAGGGGAGGGGTCTCCCGGCGGTCCTCGCCATGACTGCATCACTAATTCTCTTGGTGTACTGATTGAGAGCCGCTGCGCCTGCCGAAAGAAGAAAGACACCCGCAGCAACAGGCCAAAGTCCGCCTGCGCTTCCGCCGTCAAAAATCAGGTATCCGGTCACGGTTGAGAAAGCAACCACCAGTGAGAGCTTACACTTCGTGAGTTCAGCAATCATGGCGACTGTCAGCCTCTCAGTTGACATCCCGGCCTATAGTTTTGAGATATTCAGTGATAATGCCTATCTGCTCTTCAGTAAGCAACTCCCGGATATGCAGTCGAGGTAATGACCTGCATCACCCTCTGAACATAACTGCTGTTGAAACTTCTTAAATAGGAGACGACCTTCCAGATCTCACCGGTGGTCAGTACGCTGCGGAAGGAGGGCATCTGCCCCCGGCCGACGGATAATTTGTAAAAGATCTCCCCGTCACTGTTTCTCTGAATCTTCTCAGTTGCCGGATAACCCGGAGGCGGTACGAGCGCAATGTAATTGTTCTCGCCAGGGTCACCGTGGCATGACTGGCAATTAATTCTGTAAAACCACTCTCCCTCTTTCCTGGTTTCGTCGATGAAAGGGAAGGTGCTGAGCCTCCCTTTCCTGTCATCAGGAACCACCCACTCCTGGCCCCGGACGAATGAGGGAAGCATCATAAGACAGATTATCACTCCTGCAGTTCTGCAGGCATGTTCTGTATCGGGAGATTCGGATGCGCCTGCGGTGGCACCACGATAATGAACCGCTTGAGCCATGCCCCGCACAGAACAAACAGAGATATGATCATCATAGGCAATGGTCTGCGCATCTGCCTGTACAACAGAAGCACAACCGTAATCACCAGCTCCAGGATTTGTATTCCCCAGAATAGTGCTGCATAATGGCCGGCGAACAGCTCCCGGAGGTGAATTGCATCACTGGTCTTGAGCTTGTAGCCAGGCACCAGGAACTCATTAAGGTTGAAATAGAAATAGACTATCCCTACCAGGACCAACACCCTGCCCATTCTCTCGAAGACTTCACCATTCAGCTACTTCTCCAGCCTGTAGTTCACCCTGAAGAAGTACATGGCGATAATCACAGCGGCAGCGCCAGAAACGAATGCGCCTGATATGAAGTAAGGCCCGAAGATTGTATTGTCCCAGCCGGTTCTGGGTGTGACTGCAAAGAGCCATGATGTGACTGTATGGATTGCAAAGGCTGTGGGAATGATAAGTATAAGGAGCATCCTTACAGCCTGTCCCATCAGTTTGTACTGCACCTCGTGGTGCATCCACCTGAAAGATAGCAATTCATATGCTTTAACGAGGAATTTCGGCCTGCCCTCGAGCCTGCGCTTCGCAATGGCGAGGTCCGGAATGAGAGGGAAGAACCAAAGAAGAAGGCTGAGCACGAAATAGGTCGTAACCACGGTCACATCCCACAGTATGGGAGATTGCACACGGCCCAAGAGAAAGACGTATGGAAGCCTGTCGGGCCGGCCCATATCGGATATGATCACCAACCCGGCCACGGCAGCAAAGGCAATGGCGATTATCTCCGCGATGCGGGATATCGGCTTCACCCACTTAAAACCTATCAGGCCGAGAACAGAATTGATCAGCATGCCGCAGAGACTTGTGGCAACGAAAAACACAAAGTTCGCAATGTACATTCCCCAGCTTGTAAAGTCCCGCAATCCGGTCACATCCAATCCTTTGCGAAGCTGAATGACATAAGCGGCAAGACAGACAACCAGCAGCGTGCCAAGAAAACCCATCCACAGTAGGAATCCGGCATTTATCCTGACACTCCTAAGGGTGTCAGTAGCCAGGGAATTTATCTTTCCCTGTTCCCCTGGTGTACTGAAGCGAATATCATCCATATTGACGATGGTTTAAGTTTTTTCTTCCTTATATTCTCTCTTTTCTCCTTCCTCAAACTCAAATATTTTGTTCTTCGGTGGAAGGTAGTAAACTCTCGGTTTTGTTCCCAGTTCAGGCATGAGCCTGTAACCGGCGTTTTTCTCCTGTAACTCGCTCAGGCGAACTGTTGCTTTAGTTGTTCCATTGGTTACGGTACACTTCTTCTGCGGGACGTTCAGCTCAACATCGTACTCCTTGCCGTTGTCGGCTTCATGATGAGAGGGCTCCTGCCAGTGAAATATTCTGGCGGAATAGGGGCAGGCTGCTATGCAGAACCGGCAACCAATACACCTCTCATTGTCTATAAGTACTATCCCGTCCTGTCGCTTGAAAGTGGCATCAACAGGACATACAGAGACGCACGGCGGATTGTCGCAGTGCTGGCAGGGTTTGGGCATAAAAAATGCAGGCGTGTTGGCCGACTTCTGCATCACAAGTGTATTTATATGGTATTCATATGGCCGGAGATGATGAGCGCTCTGGCATGCCTCAACGCATTTTCTTGCGTTGCGGCACCTCGACAGGTCAATGACCATTACCCATCTGCGGCCGTCAATGCTGTACCTTCCCCTGGTCTGAAGCATCTTCAGGTCAGGCTTGAAATCCCTCATCTGCTCAACCGGAATCTCCACAAGGCGGTTATCTTCCGTGAGCACCTTTACAAAGCCATCACGGTGCTTCGCTTTCTCAAAACGGTGGCCAGAGTATATCGCTGCGCCTCCCGTGACAGTGACCGCTCCTGCAAGGGTGACCTTCCTGATGAAGTCACGCCTCGAGCTTTCAATCGCCCTGTCAAGGTCCTGGCTGCGATTACCTTCTTCCTGCTTCTTTCTGGACAAGGGTAATCAGCTTGAGATTAAAAGATGTGTCTGATGTTGGCGGACTTATTGATCGGTGCCGGTTGTTACCTTAAGCGCCTTGTACCCGGCAGCATCAACAGCCTCCTTCAGGGTGGCTGTATCCACTTTCCCCTGCTCAAACTCGATGGTGGCTTTTCCGTCAGTGTGCGATGCTGTCACTGATTTTACTCCCGGGATCTTCTCCAGGCTGGTGCAAATTGTGTTTTCGCAACCAGTACAGGTCATACCTTCAATGGAAAGATCAACTGTTGTAATCACTGCTGCTGACTCCGGAGCCTCATTCAGTTTGGTGCTCTTTCGGCCGCCGCAGGAAACCGACATGATCATCAGATACAGAAGCACAATAAGAGCTGGTATTTTTCTGGTCATAGTCAAAGAGTTTAGGTTAAACTACTGAAATCAGGCTCTTTAAATATATAAAAATTTTATACCCCTGCTATGGAATGAATAAAATATCACTTAAGCCTTTCCTTTGCCAGTAAAGGAACCGGTTAAAGCGTTATAAAGTGACCACCAGGATTTTCTTCATCAAATCTTCATAATCAGTTTTCTATATTTCATCGCCGGTTTAGTCCTGCAAGCGGAACAAAACCGGTGATATGAAAGACATAGATTCTTTCTTTCTTTCCATAAGTCCGTTTTAATGCAGCGAAGACTGCCGGAGCCCCAACCGGCAGTCTTCCACTTTTATAATACTTTTCTTTTCTTGTTTCTGAGATTTTCTTAAATTGCTGATGTGACGCAACAATCAGATTATCATGTTCAATGCAGGAAGGACAGGAGGAGACAATGTAGCCGTACTCGGAGCGGGTCATGGCGGCATGGCAATGGCAGCCCACCTTTCCTTTATGGGCCACAGGGTTAATCTCTTCAACAGGGGAGAGGAGAGACTGTGGGGTGTAAGATCCTCTGGTGCCATAGAGATGACTGGTGAGGTTGAAGGATTCGGCGAACTGAATATGGCTACAACTTCAATGGAAGAGGCCATCAGGGGCGTTGAAATGATTATGGTGGTTGTGCCAGCCTTCGGACACCGTTGGATGGCGGAACAGATGGCCCCTTACCTTGTCGACGGCCAGATAATCGTCCTCCACCCCGGCAGGACAATGGGCGCGCTTGAGTTCAGACAGGTACTGACAGCTAACGGGGTCACCGCTGACGTAATTATCGCCGAGGCACAGACATTCATCTATGCATCAAGGGCTACAGGACCCTCCCAGGTTCATATCTTCAGAATAAAACACTCGATCCCGGTGGCCTCGGTCAGGGCTCATAAGATACCCAGGGTCATAGAACAATTGCGACGCTTTTACCCACAATTTGTGCCAGGCGACAATATATTCAAAACCAGCTTTGAGAATGTTGGAAGTGTGTTTCACCCGGCTCTCTGCGTGATGAATGCCGGATGGATAGAAAATGATGTCGATTTTCAGTTTTACCATGAGGGTGTAACCCCCTCAGTGGCAAAAATCCTTGAGCATATAGACGACGAACGCGTCAGGGTGGCAGAGGCTCTCGGCATACGGGCAATCACTGCAAGACAGTGGCTATATATGGCTTACAGCACCACAGGAGACTCGCTCTACGAATCAATGCGGAAAAACTCGGGCTACCGCGGCATCCTTGCCCCAAGATCACTGAAAGTCAGGTACCTGGAGGAGGATATCCCGTACAGTATTGTACCCATGGCATCCCTGGGAAAAATGCTGGGGGTAAAAACCGATGTAATGGATTCAATCATAATGATGGGATCCATAATCAATGCAACCGATTACCTGTCATCCGGCCGTACGGTTGAGAATCTCGGCATCGCCGGCATGAGCGTCAGATCTCTGAGGCTCATTGCAATCGGCGAAGCCGGTAAATGAACCTGGTATAAATAAAAAGAAAAATGAAGAAGATAATTGGCGCTGCCCTTGGCAGTTGCGTTCACGTTGCCGGACTGCACCACTTTCTCAAGATGGCTGAGAGAGAGGGATATAAAGCCATTTCATACGGTCCTGCCGTCACTGTCAAAAGGCTTGTGATGATCATAAGTGAAGAACAACCTGACATAGTTGCAGTAAGTTACCGGCTTACCCCGGCTTCGGTGGCATCGCTTCTGGGGGAGCTTGAGAGAGAACTGGCAAATGCCGGAATCAGAAACTGCCGCATGATCTTCGGCGGCACGCCGCCTGTGGCAGCTGTGGCTGCCCGGACAGGCCTCTTCGAGCGTATATTCGACGGAACTGAAGCCCCTGGTTCAGTGACGGAGTACCTGCGTGGTTCATCCGGCACGGACTCCCTCCGGGCACCTGCGGATACCCTTATTGAGCGAATTGCCCATAAATATCCATATCCGCTTATCAGGCACCATTTCGGACGGCCAACGGTGGATGAGACAATTAAGGGTGCAGAGAAAATAGCCATGTCAGGCCTGATTGATGTTCTCTCGATAGGACCCGACCAGAACGCACAGGAGCACTTCTTCCATCCTGAAGAAATGGATCACAGCCAGGACGGCGCAGGGGGTGTGCCCGTCCGGTCCGGGGCGGACCTGGAAGCCATCTACAGCCGCACCCGTTGCGGCAACTATCCGCTTGTAAGATGCTATGCCGGAACTCGTGACCTGATCAGGTGGGCTGAGATGAGCGTGAAAACAATAAGAAATGCATGGGGAGCCATACCGCTCTGCTGGTACAGCGTAATCGACGGCAGGTCAAAGAGAACCATTGAGGAGGCCGTACGGGAAAACCAGAACGTGATGAAATGGTATGCCAACAGAAATATACCGGTTGAGGTCAATGAATCTCACCAGTGGAGCCTTCGCGATGCGCATGACTCCCTGGCCGTGGCAATGGCCTTCCTCGCAGCTTATAACGCCAGCAGGGCAGGAGTGAGTCATTATGTCTCCCAGTATATGTTCAATAATCCGCCCGGAACTTCGGCAGAGATGGATATAGCAAAAATGCTAGCCAAAAATGAGATGATTGAAAGCCTCTCCGGTAATAGTTTCACCGTTTACAGGGAAGTCCGTGCCGGCATCGCCCACTTCTCATCCAATCCCCTTTTTGCCAAGGGTCAGCTTGCCGCATCGGCTGTTATAAGCCTTGCCATGAAGCCTCATATAATCCACGTGGTGGGTTACAGCGAAGGCGACCATGCAATTTATCCTGATGAGCTGGTCGAAAGCTGCGAGATAGTGCACGGAGTTCTTCACAACACGCTTAACGGTATGCCGGACCTGACCCGCGACCCGGTTGTGCAAAACCGTAAAAATGAACTCATAGCAGAAGCAGGCATCCTTCTCAAAACACTCCGGGAATTTGGGGCTGCTCAAAGCGACGATCCCTGGTCTGACCCGGCTGTTATTGAAAAGGCTGTAAGAACAGGCCTGCTCGACACCCCCCATTTCACAGGCAGCAAACATCTCTGTGGCAAAATTGTCACCAGGCTGATCAACGGTGCATGGTACGCCATTGACCAGGAGACGGGAGAGAAGATGACCGAGGAGGAGAGAATTGAAAAACTCAGAAGATCCTAGGGTCGCTCCCTGGTGCCGGCTCACTCATCAACAGACCGTCGATCAGTCCCATGTGTTCCGCGGCCTTAATCCATCAGCTTGAACTGAAGATAGGTATACATCAGGGCCCAGATTTCTGCCTCCTGGGCATTTGTAGATGCTGCCCCGTGACCTCCCTCGATGGTCTCATGATAGTATACCGGGTGCCCCATCTCAATCATCTTTGCAGCCATCTTCCTGGCATGACCCGGGTGAACCCTGTCATCAAGGGTTGAGGTGATGAACAGAGGAGTCGGATACTTCACATCCTTTTTAACATTCTGGTAGGGTGAGTACTTGCTGATGAACTCCCAGTCTGCCGGCATATCCGGATTGCCATATTCATCCATCCAGCTCGCTCCGGCAAGGAGTTTCGAATACCTCTTCATGTCGAGGAGCGGAGCACCGATTGCCACCGCATTCCACAGGTCAGGCCTCTGCGTCAGGGCCACTCCCGCAAGGAGTCCGCCGTTGCTCCAGCCCCAGGCACCCATGTTCTCCGGAGAGGTTATGTTCCTTTTGATAAGGTCTTCTGCCACCGCAAAGAAATCGTCATAAGCGTTCTGCCTCTTTTCACGCAGTGCCGACTGGTGCCATGCAGGCCCGAACTCGCCGCCACCGCGAATATTTGCCATAACGTAAACGCCTCCCTTTTCAATCCAGCCTATGCCAATAATGGAGCTGTAACCGGGACGGGTGGAACTGTTGAAGCCTCCGTAACCGTACACCAGGGTGGGGTTAGTGCCATCAAATGCCATGCCGGCAGGGTGAACGATGAAATATGGAATCTTTGTTCCGTCTTTGGATATGGCTTCAAACTGGTCAACCTTAACTCCCGAGGCATCAAAATAATCTTTTTGCTTCCTGATGGCTTTGATTTCCTTGCCGTCAGAGTAATATAACGTCGTCGGAGTGACCGGGTTGCTGAAGGTGAAGAACCAGTCGTTTGACAGGTCATCAGAACCGGCTAGTTCCACCGTTCCGAATTCCGGAACGGGGACCGTCTCGCCGGCCCACTTCCCGTCCATCGGGCGGTAGATGGTAAGTTTGCCCTGGACATTCTCCATGGTTGCTGCCACGATGAAGTCACGCGTTGCCATTACACCTGCCAGGCTTGCTCTTTCTGCGGGTTCGTAGATGGTCTTTACCAGCGTCTTGCCTGAGAGATACGAAAGAAGGTCAAAGCTAACCAGTGTTCCCCTCCTGAAGATCTCACCGCTGACGTCCCAGTCAGACTGCAGGTAAAGAAGCATCTCCTCATTGAACATACCTCTCGTCTCAACATCCTTAGGTATGTCAATCACCTTTAAACCCTCAGACGTCAGCATATACAATGTAGATTCGTAAAATCCAACACTCTCATTAAGAAATACATACTGTTTTCCTTTGTGGTCTCCTCCGCTGACAAACACACCCATATTGACAGTGTCTGTCTGATGAACGGTGGCGGCAGAAACAGGATCTTCCCCTCTCTTCCACAGCTTCGCCACTGCGGGGTATCCCGATGAGGTCATCGTGCCGGGACCGTAATTGGTTGCTACAATAATCCGGTCTTTGTCAACCCATGCTGCACTGCCCTTGCTCTCAGCAATGGAGAAGCCGCCGTCAACGAACTTCTTTCCCACCGCATCAAACTCGCGTATCACACTCTCGTCCTTTCCGCCATCAGAAAGCTGAAGAAGGCAATAGCGGTTTTCCGGCCCCAGCCATGTGGCTCCGCTGAAGACCCATTTTCTGCCCTCTTCTGCAGAGAGAAGGTCAAGATCAAGTACTGTCTCCCAGTTGTCTTTTCCTGCGAGGTAATCCTTCTTCGGCATCCTCCTCCAGAGACCTCTCTCGTTCTTCTCATCCTGCCACAGGTTATAGGACATATCGCCCGTTACTCCTGGGTAGATGATCCTCTCCCTGTCGTTGAAGACCTCAATGAATCTGTCGCGTAGTTCGGTATAGACCGGTAGTGTGGTCAGGGTCTCGTCAGAGAGCTTGTTCTGCGTGCGGGCCCAGTCGAGGGCTTTTTCGTCCTGAACCTTCTCAAGCCAGATATAAGGGTCAGTACTCGCTGAATCCACGCCCTTCCTGTCGCGGCAGCCGGGTAAAACAAGTAAAAGCATAATAAATGCTGTAATGTTAGTTAACTGTTTCATCTCTTGAATATTTACGACTTCTTATTAATACATTTATTGTTGCGGCCACTATCAGGGCTTCACCGGCAATGAAGAGAGGCCACCTGTAATGATCAGGCGTATAACTTGTTATCATCTGAACCAATCGCTCTCCGGCATCCGGCGAGCCCTTGGCGGAGAGTACGCCGCTATCGAGCAAAAGCCGGGAGTAATCAATCAGGTAGGTGTAAAGAATGACAATCGCTCCGCTGATTACGAGTATCCAGTCCGAAACACCCATTCTGACGTAATATCTGTTTTCCTGTCTTCCAATGAAAAGCAGGGCCATGAGTATCATGGTGAGCGAGTTGATCACAGGTGCAAGGACCGGCCCCATCCATGAGACGGGTATAAGGAAAAGCAAGTCCCAGGTGAGGAGCGATGACGGCCAGCCTAACAGAATGTTGAGGGCGACATAATAGAAAATATCCCATACCCCGAACGCAAAGAGGGTGTAAAAGAGCCGTTGCAGTCCGTTCCTGCCTGCAATAATGCCTACTCCTGCCAGCATTACAAGCGTGGCTATCTCCCTTATCCATTCTGCCGTAACAAGTTCAGACGACATAAGCCGGAGAGGAAATTCAAAACCGTCAGGATAATATAGCTCCCTGAGGTAGACGACAACGATCCCTTCCAGAAAGCCCATCGCGATTGCAAAGATGGCAAGCCAGAGGAAACGACCTTTCCAGTTCAGATATGTCTCTTTCATGTCGTTGCGAATTAGTGTGGCAAATTACAAAATAAAAGGGAGAACCGCTTTCCTTTCCGGCGGGTAATCATTGAAGTGACTCCTGTAACACCTGTAGTGCGACAGTGCCCTCGGTACGAGGATGCCGAAGGTCCAGACAAAAAACGAAAGCGCCGGGAGAGACCAGCAGAGAATGGCGTAACCGCCCCATTCTATTATCTCGCCAAGGAAGTTGGGACAGGAGACTTTCTCAAACAACCCTCCGTGCGGGATCTGGTATCCGTTGCTCTTTTTCTTCCTGAGGTGGATAAGCTTCTCATCCGATGTGAGGTTGATAACCATCCCGGAGAGGAAGATCAGCAATCCTGCGATGAATCTCGGATCAGTCAGCCATGCAGCATTGTATTGCGTTTGCATTGTCCCCGTGTAATACCCCAGGAAACCGGCATTTGCAAAATTGGAAAAGACCGCCATTATTGCAACCACCAGCGGCATTTCCTTTCCCCTGGTCCTTATCCTGAGAGGGTAGATGATTGCACGGTTGGTGTAATGAGCCAGGTAAAGCCCGGTGATTATCCATACAGTCAGCGTTTTTGGTGCACTGCCCGTGGCAACAAGTAACAGGAAGATCAGAGGTGCGGGGATCTCCATCATTAACCACCCGAGCCTGTCAGGGATTGTCAGGCCCCATGATCTCTTCGAATGCCGCCCAAAAGGTGCCGTGACAAAAAGCAGAACAATGAAGATAATCACTGCCACTGAGATCCATACCCAGATCAGCAGATCAAATAGAGTCTTTTCCATGTGATGTGTCAAACCGTTTGGTGTCACGGACACAGCAAACTACCTCATGTCCCCCGGCAAGGAGTGACGGCAGCAGCCTTTTGGCTATGTACCCGGTGGCTCCTGTGAGGAGTATCTTCATTTGTGTCTGCCTTCAGAATTTCATCCTTATTCCTGCTGCCAGAGCCCCGGAACTAAGGGCAAAGGCAACCGGTTCAACATTCCCTGGTCTCATATCATGCATAACAAAGTACATCACCATGTCAAACACCAGCAGGAATCCGCCCTGAAGGATCACGGCATTTCCATACCCTTTCAGCAGATCACCCCTCTTCTCCGTACCTGACGAAAAATGCCTGAGCAGAAATCCGGCTCCCATATAGCCCACATCAAGCCCTGAGTTTATGAGAAACAGCCTTTCCGTCTTAAGATGCTTCGCCAGAAGCTCGCCTTCGCCCATGAGGGAAAGGTCAGTGCTGTAATTGCTGTACAGTGCGATTCCTGCAATTGACAGGTTGACTACATTCCAGAACAGGTTCATCTGGCTGAAATACTTCTTTTCCCCTTCAAATGTCGCCCAGCCATAGGCGCCAGCAGCCATGTTTGCCAATGCCCAGCCTCCCAGAACATACATTCCCGCACTATTGGCCGCCAGGCTTGTTTCTCCGAACGGACTGCTGCAGTTCTGTGCCCCGGCTGCCAGTGATGCCATAAGCAGCAGAACTGTCACAAAAATCCTCTTATCTGGTCTCATTTTTTCATCATTCAAATGGTGATAACCTACATTAATTGATATTGTTCAACATCCAGGTCACCGGTAGTCGAAATCCAGGTTTTTTCTATTTTTGTTCAATATACCGATAGATTATGAAATTCAAGACAGCCATCCGCAGCAATCTGAGCCTTTTTGTCATTGCCGTTCTTACATTTTCTGTTGTATCCGGTTGTTCCGACAAAAAGCCCCGGGACAGTTCCACAGGGCAGAAGGTCATACTTTATGCAGAGTTCATGCATGAAGTGAACAGCTTCTCTCCGGTCATTACAACTGAACTGAATTTCAAGGCTGACCATCTTATCTTTGGAGAAGATGTACCGGCATCAGCCATAGAAGAGGATAAACAGCTTGCAGGGTTTCTCTCGGCAGTTGAGAAGAGCGGCAGGGGAAATATCAAAGCCGTACCGATCCTGCAGGCAAAGTCAATGTCGGGCGGACCGGTAGACAGCCTCTTCTATGCAAAAATCAGGAAACTCATTCTGAAGGCGGCAGGCAGCCAGCAGCAGGTCGACGGTGTTTACCTCTCTCTCCACGGCGCCATGGGAGTACAGGGGATGTTTGACCCTGAAGGTGACCTTATCACATCTCTGCGGGAAGTTGTTGGCCCTGATGTACCCATAGCCGTGACCTTTGACCTTCATGCCAACGTCACTAAGCGCAGGGCAGAAAATGCTGATATCATTGTGGGTTACCACACCAACCCGCACCGTGATCATTTCAAAACGGCATTCAAGGCGGGCGACCTGCTGATACGAACGGTCCTTGGGGAGATCGTACCGGTAATGATTGTAAACAAGATGAAACTCCTCAAAGGCGGCGGCATAAACATTGATTTCCTGCCGCCCTTTCGCAAAATCTTTGCTTCAATGAAGAAGATGGAGAAGCAGTCTGATGTGCTCTCGGTATCATTCTTCCCTGTCCATATATGGATTGATGAGCCGGAACTGGGTTACAGTACAGTCGCCATCACAAACGGCAAGGCTGACCTGTCACGGAAACGGGCCGATGAGATATCTGAAATGGCATGGGCTGTACGTGATGTACCTCAGCCGGAGGGCAACACTCCGGAGGAGGCAGTGGCCATGGCACGGGACAAAAAGGTTGCCCGTGCCCTTGGCACCCTGGTCTTCTGCGATGTTTCAGACGCTGTTGGCACGGGCACCCCCGGTGAAAGCACATGGATACTGAAGGCACTCGTGGAAAACGGGAGCGAAATGACCTCCTACATCACCCTGCGCGATGAAGCGGCTGTGCGCAAGGTATGGAACAGCGGTGTGGGAGACGAGGTGACCCTGACAGTGGGAGGGAAGATTGACACCGTCTATAACCAATCATTTACCTGCACAGGCATAGTGACTCTTAAGCAGGAGACATCTTTCGGGAAAACGGTCATCGTGAAACACAACGGCGTTCACCTTATCCTCTCCGAACTGCCAATGGCATCACGGACGCCTGCGGATTTCAAAGACCTGGGACTTTCGATCTGGAAGGCCGATATAGTCGTGGTGAAAAACCTCTTCCCGTTCAGGTACAACTACCTCCTCTACAACAGGAAAACTGTGAATGTCATTTCACCCGGACTGAGCAGCACCGACCCATTTGCACTGAACTACAAGAACATTCCCAGGCCTATCTACCCGCTTGATAAAATCGACAGCTGGAGATAACCTGGTGCTGCATGCTCATAAAAGGAAGGGAATAAGCCTTTTTGTTCCTTTTATGTATTCAGTGTACTTCTCGCCGAAGTAGGCCTGACACTCTTTCTCGTCGCGGCGGGCAGTGAGATACAACAGCCATGATCCAAGCAGTGCGACAGGTAAAGTGTACCAGAGCGGCTGCTTGAACCAAATGCCCCACGTGAGAAACAACAGCGACGAATACATCGGATGCCTGACGTACCTGTAGATGCCTGATGTAACAAGCTCCGTGTTCTTTTCAAACCTGAAGAGCTTTTCGTCAACCCTTACAATACCGGGCTTCCTCGCTCGCCTTAACCTCACCACCGACTCAATAAGGAACCAGAGCGAGATGATCAGCAACAGCCAGGATATTATCTGCTTTGCGGATAGTGGCTCTGCGAACCACTTCGTGTAATTAAACACGAAAAGGAGTATGATGCACTCCCAGCTGAAAAACCTTGTGAAACCGTGACTGTACGGCTCGAAGAGACTCTGCTTCGAGAAGAAGATCAGTGGCAGGCTAAGCGCGATGAAAAAGATCACTTTATCCATTTCAGATCGCTGTCAAAGTTGTAGATGATCCCCTTCTCAGTTTCCATCCGGATTTCGTTGCCCCGATATGTCATTTTCAGAGGCGCCCCCGAGAGTGACTTCACGCTGATCAGTGTGGCTGTCCCGCCAATCCACTCTATCCCGACCTCGAAGTTGCCCCTGGCTTTCAGTCCTGACACTTCACCTTCAGGCCATGCTTTTGGAAGCGCAGGGAGTATCTGCACCATGCCGTTATGGCTCTGAAGCAGCATCTCCGCGATACCGGCCGTACCCCCGAAGTTGCCGTCAATCTGAAAAGGCGGATGGTTGTCAAAGAGGTTTGGCAGGGTCGATTTCTCAAGCAACTGCCTGAGATGCCTGTATGCCTCGTCGCCATCAAGCAGTCGTGCATAAAAGTTGATTATCCATGCCCTGCTCCAACCGGTGTGGCCTCCGCCGTTCTCCAGCCGTTTTTCAAGAGTTTTCCTGGCAGCGACATAGAGCTCAGGGGTTTCAGGGGTGATCTGCGTGCCCGGATGGAGAGCGAAGAGATGCGACATGTGCCTGTGTCCCGGCTCAGCCTCCTGGTACTCCTCAATCCACTCCATGATGGTCCCGTTGGATGCCACCCTGTCAGTAGGAATCCTGTCAAGGATGAGCTGTAGCGAGTCAGCCCATTCCCTGTCAACACCAAGGATGGTGGCCGCTTTCCGGCAGTTGCCCAGAACCTCCCGGATGATCTGGTTGTCCATTGACGGAGAATAGGTCAGCTTGAATTCCTTTCCCGAAACGGGATCAATGTAACTGTTCTCGGGTGAGTAGGAGGGGACAGTGACAAGCCGGCCCCGACTGTCCGGAACCAGGAATGTCCTGATGAATTCTGCCGAACCCTTCATTACACGGTAAGCATGCTCACGCAAATATGCCGTATCATTTGTAAACTCATAGTGTTCCCATAACGGAAGCGTCATCCAGGCACCCCCCAGGGGAAACATTCCCCAGTAAACCCCGTCAAGAACGGCAGTCTTACCGAATGCATCCGTTGTATGATGCAAAGTCCACCCCTTCGCACCGTAAGTATCATGTGCCGTGACACTTCCCGGAACGGTCAGTTTCTCCATAAAACCTATCACCGGCTCTGCAGTTTCGGTCAGATTGCACACCTCGGCCGGCCAGTAATTCATCTGAAGGTTGATATTGGTGTGATAATCCGAGTTCCACGGTGCGTTTATATCCTTGTTCCATATGCCCTGAAGATTGGCAGGCAATCGTGCCGGATAACGTGATGATCCCATCAAAAGATAACGTCCGTACTGAAAATATGTGGCAATAAGTCCCGGATCATCCTCACCGGCCTGGAACCTCCTCAGACGCTCATCCGTGGGGA
>DHGW01000002.1:21206-21815 GCA_002402965.1 Bacteroidales bacterium UBA4788 | reverse complement strand
GTGCATTCCTTCCTCGGGTCAATTGCCCGGTCAAAGTTCAGAAAATCAATATTGTAATCCGTGTGTGCATTGAAGAAGAGCGTGATCTCCTGCCCTCCGGAATAGTTCAGACCGTTTTCCTTTGGAGTCAGGATGCCGTCACAGTTTGTTATAATCATGGATGCAAAGAACTTCATGTGCTTACCTGCCGGCCCTCTTTCGGGGTCAGCCGGGTCAACCACCTGACCCTCCATGTCAATCCTGTTTTCAGAGACTGTTATCTCTGCATCCTGAGGCCGGGTCATCATGATGTCCATATCAAGCCCGCCCTCCTCCTTCGACCTCATTGTGATGACAATCAGATCCTCACGTGCAGGCACGAATACTTCATACCTAACCTCTTTGCCATCCCTTTTAAAACTGACGGAGGCGATACCGGTCGCAAGGTCCAGCTCCCGGCGGTAATCAGTTACTGCGGCTGCAGTGTCTGCAAACCGGAAGAAGATGTCACCCACGGTCTGATACGACCATGTTTTTCCAGGTAACCCTGCCAGATGCTTTTCAGCCATCTCGTAGGCCTCAGGAATATTACCTTCAAGAATAAGCTTCCTGATCCTGGGCAGGTTCTCC
>DHGW01000002.1:0-21159 GCA_002402965.1 Bacteroidales bacterium UBA4788 | reverse complement strand
ACCGGAAGGGCTTCGGTCCACTCCGCAGCGGGTTTGTTGTACCAGAGGAGGTTATCTCCGGGAGATTTCTTAAGCATGTCACAGCCTGTGGCTGCTACCAGGAAAAGCAATATGTAAAGTGTGTTTTTCTTCATCGGTACTGAAATTACTGTACAGGCTGTGCAAACCTGATCACAAAGCCTCTGTTGGGCATTATTTGAACGATTACCATGCCTGACTGGTCAGGTGTGATAGTATCATGTGAGAATGATCGGAGTGTCTCCCCCTCGGTAATGATGGTTCCTGAGATGCCCTCAGCAAATGGCAGCTTCAGATTTAGTCTGATAGGATTCTCTTCAGCATTTACGCCGGCAACATACCAATCATCTCCTGATCTTCTTGCAAGTACAATGTATCTGCCGGGGTAACCGTCAATAAACCTGGTCTCATCCCAGCTCACCGGTATCTCGCTCATCATCTCTCTTACATAGTCGGGAACAGTTGCCATCCCTTTCGGAGTCTCGGCATAATGCTGCACTCCCGAGAGGAACAGAACAGCAAGGGCCAGCTCGGCTCCATTGCCTGTAACACGCTTAAAATTGTCATACTCAGTGAAGCATACTGGCGTGAAGTCCATGGGATCAAACGCATTGCGCGTAAATGCAAGCATTGTGGCTTTTGAAGGAACGAGGTCCGCGGTTTCCTGATCAAATGTGGCGAACTCGAATCCGCGTATCGCCTCCATCGACACCAGGTTTGGCCAGGTGCGGTGCAAACCGCGCGGCAGGGTGGATCCGTGACAGTTGACAACCAGCCTGTGCCGGTGGGCATCGGCAAGGATATCCTGGTAGTAATCCATCATTGACTGGCCATCGCCGCCGAAAAAGTCGACCTTGATTCCTTTTATACCCAGACCTGCGAGCTTGCTGAATTCCTCCTGCCTTGACTCAGGTGTCAGAAGCCTGTCCTTCGGATGATAAGTAACAGTATTCCAGTCGCCTGCAGAGTTGTACCACAATATCAGGCCTACCTTTTTTTCTTCAGCCAGTTTGGCCAGCTCTGCTATCTTCTCCCAACCGATTGTCTTATCCCAGTTTACATCAATAAGGCAATACTCCCAGCCCATTTCAGAGGCATAGCTGATGAATTTCCTCTGCATCTCGTAGTTGACTGATCCGTCCTTCATGAGTGCCCAGCTCCATGCAGCCCTGCCTGGCCTGACATAACTGAAGTCGCCTTCACCTGGCGGAAGAGCAAGGTCGGTGCCGTGGGTTGACTCCGCAATAACTTCAGGTGTGCTGCCCATGGTTATTATTCGCCAGGGGGTCTGCCAGGGGAGTTTTGACTGAGGCAGAACAGAGCCGTTGGTATACCCCTCAGTGGACTCGGGGAAAGCAATCACCATCTCATTGGCCCCGATTCCTTTTGCCAGGTGACTGCCACAGTAGTTTCTGTCGGGCCAGCTCTCAGTCAGGTTGATCCAGCAATTCGCCGTTCTGAACAGTGCGGGGAAAACATAACCGTTTGTGTCCGTGACCAGGGTGGCAAGCGGAACTTCAATCAGGTAATTTTCCTCGTATGAAGGATTGGTCTGGTTCCACCCGGATTTTGATGCAGCACGGGGCTGGATCCAGGCCAGAGTCTCCTCAGGGAAACCGAATGAGCTCTTTTCCTCAGTGATGTATTTCAACTCTTCTGATCTGTCCGGGAAACGATAGCAGAATGCAAACCCGTCATTCGAAATCTGGAAAACAATATCCATTGCCTCGCCCGACGAAGAGGTAAGGTGAACCGTATGCCTCAGCGCATTATAGGAGGCTGCCTTTTTTTTGCCGTAAGAAAGCGTGTAGTTTTCATTCACCGTTGCAGGTCCGGAAATCGAATCCATCCTCAGACCCCTTGAGAAATCAGTATCTGCCCTGACGATGCCCAGAACGCCTCTTGTGATCACATCGGTGTCCTGGTAATATGCAGTAAATGTTGGGAGCCCGCTTTGATCAAGCTCAAAGGTCAGCATGACCTTTCCGTCTGGGCTGGTCATGGGTACCTCATTTCCGCCACTGCAACCGGCAATTGCCAGGATCGGAACAGCAATTGCATTAAGTAGTCTCTTCATAAATATTTCAGTAAAGTCTTTTCTGGGTTTCAATCTTCTTATCCTCCTTTCTTGCAAGCTTTATCCCCTCAAGTGGTACAAAGCTGCCGTCAGCGAGCTCCGCAATCCTGATGTTGCTGCATATCCCTTTGAACATGATCCTGATTGTATTCTCTACATTCTCCCTGATCGGCTCCATGATCCACGCAAACTCCTCAGGCCCGCTTTCGAGCGAATGCTCGGTCTGCAGTCTGATCTCCTCCTTCAGCTTCTCGGACTTCTCCACCAGATCGTCACTTGTCATCCATCTCCTCACGGTCAGAGGGAACTGCCTCCTGTACTCCAGCGTCTCGAAAAACTCCCACTCCAACTTCCTGTTACCGAAGGAGAGAAACCTGGGATTGATATTTGCGACAATAAGCTCGTCGCTCTCCGGCAGATACTTGAACCTGAGCTCCTTGAGGTCGATGCCATACTTCGCCTTGAGCGAGATAGCCAGGCTGCCGATGAACCGGATCTCCCGGTCATTCAACACCTCTGTCTTGTTGACAGTGCGCTTGAAACTGGTGTCCACCTCAAAGAGGTTCATCTCCAGGATGCTCTTTATCTGCGTTATCTGGAAATGCCTCTCTTTAAGAAAAGCATTCTCCTCCAACAGCTTCTCATTCAGCTCTGAAAGACCCTGATTCCTCTCCTCCAGCCCCGAGATATTGTCTTCAAACTTTGAAACTTTAACGTTCAGCTGGATCAGTTGCTGTATGCCCAGGACCGTTAGCCCGGCGGCAAGGAAGACTGATCCCCATATCAGCAGCTTGTTGGCCAGGAGGATAACAGCCACGAGCAGAATGGAAATCACCAGCAGGTAACTCTTAATACTGCTCATCTTGAAAATCGGTTTACTCATTTCAGTATTTGTTTACCGTTATGTGCCCCATGCAGGCCGGTGAAAAAGGCCCTGGCATTGACGCCTAGCGACTGGTTCCGGTAACCCCCCTCCTGTATAACCAGCGTCGGCAGTTTCAGACTTCCTGTCATTGCTCCGTTGGCCGCAAAATCACTGTAGGTGAAACTCCATGTGCCGGTAGGATCTCCCTTCGCGGGATCGAGGCCCAGTGCAACTATCAGGTAGTCAGTACTCTGTTTTTTTATAATATTCAGTGCCCTGGTCAGAATCCTGGCATACTGTTCATGTGTTACTTTCTCAGGCAGAGGGAAATTATAGTTGTACCCCAGCCCATCTCCTTCGCCCTTCTCCTCCTCAAATCCCGAGAAATACGGGTAAGCGAAGGAGGGATGACCATGAATGGAAAGGGTGAGTATGTCCTTTCTTCCGTAGAAGATCTGTTGCTGCCCGTTGCCGTGATGATAGTCGATATCCAGGATGGCCACCCTGCCGTGTTTACTGAGGTAATGTGCAGCTATTGCACAGTTGTTGAAATAACAGAATCCCCCGAACACAGATCTCTCGGTATGATGCCCGGGCGGCCGGGTAAGAACATAGGCGTAACGTGTGCCGGCCAGAAGCTCATCAGCCGCACTCAGCGCGCAGTTTACTCCCCGGCGTGCAGCAAGGAAGGCATCCTGGTTGAGAGGAGTGAAGGTATCAAAACAGTAGTATCCGGCCCTGACGGAAAGGTCTTTCGGCGCCCTCGTCGCGTACCGTATGGGAAAAACATAGGGATAGACAGACTGCCCCTTCGGTATGGTCTGACTGACCTTCTTGAAATAATTGAAATAGTTGCTGTCATGCACCTCCAGTATATGCCTGTCAGTATACTCCCTGACCTTTCCAGTCCTGAATAATCCGCTCTTATCCAGTTCTTTCAGAATGCTCTTTACCCTCACGGGAGATTCTACATAACCGCGCTCCCTTACATGATGTATTGAGTGCCGGTCATTTACTGCAAGCCAGATCTTCTTCTTCTCCGGCAAGGCTGCAGGTCCCTCCGTAATGACCTTTTTGCGGGTATATCNNGGGAGACCTGATTTTCACAGGGTCATCAGCTATGCTGTTGACAACCATATTGTTGTAATCTGCACCCGCATAATCGCCGTATTTTCTTTCAAGTATTGCACTTACAATCGCACTTGCCTCCGTGGCAGAGACAGTCTCACGGTGGCCCAGTCCGTCAAAGACCAGGTAAGGGGGACAGTCGTCTTCCGGCCTGACGGGAGCCTCGTACCGGGTATTGGTTACAGGCCTTGCCCCGAAACGTTCATAGAAGGCTAGTCTCTTGCGGTTCTGCTCCAGCGTCGACGGATCCTTACAGAGCGCAGGGTCATCCGGCAGACACTCGAAGAAGAGACCGATTGCATCAACCGAGACAGCCTCTTCCCTGACCCGTTCATAGAGTGCACCTCCCAGGCCTGATGAGGAGCTGTCTGGCGAGGCGGCAATGTAATCGAGATAACAGAATTGCAGGTCAGGCATATAAAGCAATACGGCAAACGCCCTCACCCTCTCGTGAATGTCCTCTGCAACGAAAACAGCCGTCTGGTACTTCTTTCGGAGCGGATTGATGAACTGGGTCTCAAGATCACCAATCTTCTTTTCACTGATGGCCGGAAACTGCTTCCGGAGTATATCCTTAACGGCCTCAATCTTTCTGATGTTGGCCTCGTGAAAGGGATTGGTTATTTTTCTTATTCTTATCATACGGTTATTCGGTCGGACCGGAGTTGCTGACAAATGCTATCTGTTTTCCGTCGGGCGACCAGCTCGGGACATTGATCGTGCCCTGGCCTCCGTAAAGATAAGCAATTACCTCAGGGGTTATGGCTTCAAAGTTCTGCCGGCCGGATTCCGCCCAGGGGATAGTTATTCTCCTGATATATACATGTTTGTAAAACGGGTGATCATCAGCTCTTACCTCAGGCATGAAGGAGAGGAACACAACCTGCTTCCCGTCCGGCGATATGTGCGGGAACCAGTTGTTATAGCCGTCAAATGTGAGCTGTTCATGCTCCGTGCCGTCAGGCTTCATCCGCCACAGCTGCATTGTGCCAGTGCGTGCTGAGTTGAAGTAAATATATTTCCCGTCAGGTGAGTACTCTGACCCGTCATCCAGTCCGGGACCATCCGTGAGCCTAATCTCTTTCTTCCTTTTAACAGTAATCTTATAAATGTCAAATTCACCGTTTCGCTCTGCGGTGTATGTCAGGTAACGGCCGTCAGGCGACCAGCCGTGAAGATAGGAGGGACCCTTTGCAGTGATGCGCTCAGGTTTGCCTCCGCCGGCCGGCATAATGAAGATGATTGACCTGTTCTCCTCCTCAGCAACATGATGGCTGATACCCAGCATCTTCCCGTCGAATGACAGGACATGATCATTGTTGTTGGCTGTAGCAAAACCGGAGTTGATCACTTCCGGTTTTCCGGTTGCAAGGTCAAATCTGTACAATAGTCCTTCGCTGTTATAGATCAGGTATTTGCCGTCAGGGGTCCAGTTTGGCGCCTGGATTGAATTTGGCGTCTGGAAGACTACCCGGCGAAGGCCTGTCTCCAGGTCCAGGATTTCAAGGTTGCTCCCCAGGTAATCACGGTATGGAACCAGGCCGGACCATGCAGGCCTGGTGATACGCACATTGGTGAAACGGGCGCTCTCTCTGACGGTGTTGTCATGGGAACAGATGAAGAGACCTGCATATACATCCCCGTTCAGAGATGCCTGCCTGATCATCACAGTGTCAAATGGCATACCCCGTTCTGCGGCAGAAAAGATGAATAAGTCGCCTTTCCTTTCGAGCTGAATTACATCCGGTGTTGTCATTGGTGATCTGCGCTCGGAAGTCTCAGCTCCCTTACCGCTCCGGTATTGCAGCGATGTCAGGCCGTCACCGTGCACAGTGCCGATGACATGAGGTGAATCCGCGTCAAGGCCCTGTCGAATCATCCACCCGGCCTTCCGGTGCTCATGACGGCCCTCACCGATGAAGCTGACATCGGCAGTAAGGATAAAATCACCCTTCATCTTTTTCCAGGCAAAATGAAACTGATCCTCACCGAACCAGATGTTGTCACCGGACCCGGTCAGAATGTACTCCCGGGTCTGCGGAACAAATTGAAGGTCACCCTTCAGAGCGCATGAGCCAACGTCAGCATGACCTTCAAATATATTCACTGAATAATCCTGTGCGTAAGACCCGTAACCTGATAAAAGAGATGCTGTCAGCACTGTAGTTATATATTTGATTGATTTCATTTACTTTTTGATGAGGTCTATAAATAAATCTCCTTGCGCTTGTACAACCTGAGAGCGATGAATGTCAATAGCAATGACAATCCGCCAAAATAGAGTACAGAGATGAAATCGAGCCTGTAATCCGGGGCCAGTGTGTCCATACCAACGAACTTGTAAGGAGTTGCATAACCTATGACTGACAGGCCATCCGTGATGTTCGATATTGTGAAGATGAAATAAAGGATAAGCACCAGCCCGATGCTGAGGGTGGTGATCGGCCGCGCTCTCTTCACGAGCATCGACATGAACAGTCCCAGCGATGCGAAAAACAGATTGAGTAGGAGGGTGTAGACCGACATGATAATAAAGGCATCTGTACTGAACGGTTCTCTCTTGACGACCTCCAGTGTGATGTATCCCGCAATTGCTGTCACAATATTTATAACTGCAATATTCAGGAATACTACTGCGGCCTTGCTGTAAAAGATCTCTCCACGGCTCAGAGGCCAGGCCAGCAGGAATTCCGCCGTCTTGTTGTATTCCTCCCTGAGCAGGATGCCGGATGAGAGCACGATGGAATAAATACTGCCCAGAACAAGCATATAGATAACATTGTTGGCTGAATAAAAGCCCAATACCGAAAACAGATCATCTACATCCGATATCCCCTTGAACTGAAGGGTGCCCTCCGGGAGAATGCTGATCATTGCAAGTATCTTCTGGTTGTTTTCCAGGAAGACTCCGTAAAAAGACATTGTAAGAGCTGTGAGGGCGGTTATTACCGAAGTC
Organism: Bacteroidales bacterium UBA4788; assembly: GCA_002402965.1. Taxonomy (GTDB): domain Bacteria; phylum Bacteroidota; class Bacteroidia; order Bacteroidales; family VadinHA17; genus SR-FBR-E99. The sequence goes on along the minus strand of DHGW01000002.1, from coordinate 14,115 downwards.
CAGATCAAGAGGCTCAACGCGTTGCTTTTTAACTCCCTCATAAACAGATTCCTGTTCATCATGCTCTCCTCCGGTTAGTTGTAGTAGTGCATGAAAATCTCCTCAAGCGATGGTTCCTCTGCTGTCATGTCAGCGATGTTCCTGCTGCTGAGCACTGAAAGGAGCTGGTTGATCTCTCCGGAATAAAGGAATCTTACACTCCTTCCTGAAACGAGGGGCGCACCCTCAATCCCGGGCAATCCTGTAAGTGAGTTGTCCACCGCGCTTCCGAATTCGATGAATATTTTCTTCAGCTGCCTCTTTCTGAGAGTCTCTATCTCTTCCACCTTGATGATCCTGCCCTCCCTGATGATTGCCACCCGTTTGCACAGCATCTGCACATCGCTGAGCGTGTGAGACGAATAGAATACGGTCATACCCCTGCGGTTCTCTGATTTGAGCAGCTCAAAGAACCTGGCTTGCATCAGCAGATCAAGGCCCGTTGTAGGTTCGTCAACTATAAGAAGTCGCGGTTCATGCAGGAGGCTCTGGATGATTGAAATTTTCTTCCTGTTCCCCAAGGAGAGATCGCCAATCTTCCTTTTACGGTCTACCTCAAACAGTTCCGTCTTTTCATTGATTCTCCTCTCATTGCCGTCAGGGCTGAAGAACCTGCCGCAATACCTTAGAAATTTCCCGGCCTCCATATGCGGGTAAGCATTGGCATCGGAGGGAACGTACCCGGTTTTTAGCTTTATCTCTTTTGAATCCCGCACCACATCCATTCCCATTATCCGGGCTTTACCGGATGTGGGGAAGAGGAGATTAAGCAGCACCCTGATTGTAGTCGATTTGCCGGCTCCGTTGGGACCGATGAAGCCAAATATCTCACCCTCTTCTACCTGCATGTTGGCGTTTTCAATCCCACGGTCTTTACCGTATCTCTTCGTCAGGTCCGTGATCTGAATAGCCGGGGTGCTCATACCAGGTCACATGCTTCCGGGGGCATCCACTTCGCATCACGCCCTTCCCACTTGATGTTGCAGCCAATGGGATTTGTGACCGGCACGGAGATCTCCCTGCCGGAGATCATCTCCTCAAGCGTCCTCTCAAGATCATTGACGGTCATACGCGAGGTGTCGCGGGGTGAGTCGACGCCCCTGCCGGTATAGACCAGGGTGCGGTCAATGTTGAATACGAAGAAGTGTGGCGTTTTAAGCCCGCCATATGCCTTAACCACCGTCTGATCCTTATCATAAAGGTATTTCCATGGGAAATTGTGCTCCTCCATCCGTTTTACCATATTGGGAAAGCTGTCCTCCTCATAGGTCCTTTCGCTGTTGGAGTTGATGCCAACGAAGGCCACCCCTGCATCACGGAACTTCTCTGCGGTGGCTCGGGTCACCTCGTCAGAGCCGATTACATACGGACAATGGTTACATGTGAAGAATACCACCAGGTACGGGTGATTATCAAAGTCTGAAAGGATGTATTCCCTGCCGTCGGTGGCGGGGAGCCTGAAATCCGGAGCCTTTTGTCCGGGTTGTAGTGTATAACTCATAGTCATCTTCTTTTTGTTTTCCGGTACTTTAAAGTTTCATAACTTTATTAAATTGGTTTCATAACATAAACACCCTGTAATATGAACAAGGATCGCTCACTAAAGTTAACTGCTTTTTTCCGGACAGCAGCAATCGCCGCCCTCATTGTTGCCTCCCTGACCAAGGTACAGGCACAGCCATCCGGCGGTCCTTACGGGCCCGTAAGGCAGTCATGGCCGGTGCCTCAGAATACCGGAAGGATCTTTTATGTGGCCCCTGACGGAGATAAAAATGCTCCCGGTGAAACTGCTTCTGCCCCCTCAACAATTGAGACAGCAATATCCACAGCCGTGACAGGCGACGTAGTCATTCTTCGCGGAGGCACCTACAGAACGGGAGACCTGCTTCTTAACCAGGGCATAATAATGCAGCCTTACCGGGACGAGCTTCCGGTACTGAAGGGATCAGCTGTAGCAACCCAGTGGAGAGATATCGGGAACGGCCTCTGGGTGACAAAATGGGACCGTCTCTTTCCCTCGGCACCGGAAAGCTGGTGGCAGAGGCTCCAAAGCGGAAAGGATACACCCCTCCACAGGTTTAATGATGACATGGTATTTATCGACGGATGGTTCCTCCAGTCAGCAGGCTTTGAGGGCGAGGTGAATGAAAACAGCTTCTTCATCGATTACAGCACAGGGCTCGTATACATCGGAACCGACCCTAAAAATAAAATTGTTGAAATTACTTCATACAACGTTGCCATACACCGTATCTCCGGCGAGTGCCATGGCAGGCCCTCCGACGGCAAGGGGCCTGTAATCAGGGGTATCACATTTACCCAGTACGCCTACAGGGCGTTGGAGTTCGATGGCAAAAACCCCGAGGGCATATCACCCGAGTCAGAACACGGTAAGGACGTTGTGGGAACCACCCTCGAGCACTGCACAATTTCATTTTGCTCACGCGTTGCAGCTTACCTGAGGGGCGATAAACTTACAATCAGAAATTGCAGGGTGAGTGATACGAGCACTGAGGGCATATATATTCTCAGCTCATCCGATGTACTGCTTGAGAAAAATATCTTTACCCGAAACAATATTGAGCGCATCTCCGGATACTATCCGGCAGCAGTGAAGATATTCAACCAGTGCTACCGTGTGACCTGCAATGACAACCTCGTCACGGACCTGCCTTACTCAAACGGCATCTGGTATGATGTCGGCAATGTCGATGCCGTCTTCACGAACAACTGGGTGGAGAACGTCGGGCTGACCGGCAGGGCCGTCTCATATCTGCAGACATGGCCCAGTGAGAGCGGCTTCTTCTTCGAAATATCCAAAGGTGCCATCTGTGCTGGCAACGTTTTTGTCAACTGCGAACTGGGTATTCATATCCTTAACAGCTGTGATGCGAAGATGTACAACAATACCCTCGTCAACAGCACTGCCTGCGTGAGCCGCAGCGAGCGCAGCGCCGTGGGTGACCACTTCGGGTGGCACCCGGCAACGGGACCGGATGTGGAAGAACGCGATGGTCATGTTTTTGTCAATAACCTCATGGTGGCCGATGCATCACTGAACAGGCCTCATCTATTTGTCTGGCAGCGGGCAATGCTGTGCGATCGCCTTCGCGATCCGCAGTTCAGCGCTATTGATAACAATGTGTACGTGAAAAACGGGGAGCGTAAGGGGATGCCCCTCATTCTCTGGAGCCCGGCTCAGAATGAACAGTGCATAACGGCGATGGACTCACCGGCAGAACTCAACAGGCTTTATCCAGGGTTCGGGACGAAGAGCCTGCTTCTGACAGATCAGACTCCCTTCAACAGCCCGGAGCTTGACAACTACAGACTGCTTCCCGGATTCCCGGGACATAACATTGCCGCAAACCTGCCTGCTGATATCAGGTCACTCTTGAAGCTTAGTAAAAGAACTAAACCCTATGTTGGAGCATATCCACCTGAATTGTGAACAGGAGATATGGAAAGTAGTAAAAAAGGCTTCAGATTAGTATTGGTACAGATTACTGAAGTAAAAAGTTGCCTTCCCTTCAGGTTGTGCTACTGCCTGGATATAAGGTACACAGTATAGCCGACATAAAACGACAGCAGAAATGCAGCTTCCCACCTGTCAAGCCTGTGTTTCCTCCAGCTTACCAGGTTGATGAAGAGCAGGATGGTTCCACCTGCCAGAATGTAGAAGTCCGTATCAAAGATTGAATTGTATTTGACGGGACTTACTACTGATACAGTTCCGCCTATAAGCAGGAGATTAAAGATATTCGAACCAACAATGTTACCTACAGCGATGTCGGCATTCTTCCTGATGGCAGCTACAACAGAAGTAGCCAGTTCCGGCAGCGAAGTACCTGCGGCAATGATTGTCAGACCGATGACCTTCTCGCTGACTCCCAATGCTTTGGCTATTTGAACCGCGTTGTCAAGAACAAGCTTTCCTCCCAGGACAAGTCCTGCAAGCCCGATGATGATAAAAGCAATCATCCTGAACAGCGGTCCTGTAGGCTTATGGGCGGACTCCTCAGGCTTGTACTCCTTGATCTGCCTGTAGATATAGTACTGGAACAATCCAAACAACCCGAGGAGTATCAATCCGTCAATCCTTCCAAGCATCATACCACCTCCCGGGGAAGGGATATGCACCAGGATGTAGAAGATCACAAGAGCCGCAAGCGACATCGGTATCTCCTTCCAGACTGTGCTTACCTGCACCTTGAGCGGAAGAATCATCCCTGCGAGGCCAAGTATGATGAAGAGATTGAAATTGTTACTTCCCAGTATGTTCCCGAAGAAAATGTCCTGGTGGTCGGTGGCGGAGGCAAAGAGGTTCACCACCAGCTCGGGGGCAGAGGTGCCGAATGCAACAACTGTCAAACCGATAGTGAGATCCGAGACTTTGAATTTTCTTGCGAGTGAAGAAGCGCCACTAACCAGCCACTCGGCTCCGGCAATCAGCAATGCCAGGCCTGCCAGTAAAAGAAGTATCTGAAGTGTCATGGCGCAAAAATAACAAAAAATTTTTTTAGCCTGACCCGGTGTGCCACCCGGGGCTACTCAACGCACAGCTTATTGACAGGGAGCGGGTGACACCGCTGGCATTAATCCAGCCACTTATTCTGCCTGAGCAAAGTCAGCCCGGTTCTGATTATGCCGTCCAGGTCTTCCGGCGGCCTGTTGAAGAGCCCGATATAGAGCAGATCCTTTTCCGGGATTGAGAAATAGAATGCCCTGAATCCGCCCTGGTCACCGGTATAATAAACAAATCTGAAGCCGGAGTCGTTTTTTTTACCACTCACCTTCTCAATGATGAGCGCCAGGCCATTAAAGGCCGGATTTGAATATTCATATTTCTCCCCGGGCGAGAAGTTCAGCTTCCCGGCTTGCATCACCGGAGCGAAATTCTCATAATCCTTTGCAGTGATGAAATACTCCGGGTTTTCACTTACAGGCCTGTTGTCAGGCAATCCCTAGGTGTGCGCGAGGAGATGGGTGATTGTCACTGCATCAGCTATCTCCCTGCTTTTGAATTCCGGAAAATACATGCTCATCGGGTCAGAAATGGTGAGCTTGCCCTCTTCCTTCAGGATGAGTATCCCATTGGCCACAAAGGTCTTGGAGATGGAGCCCAGATTGAAAAGGGTGTTCGTGGTGATCTCCTCCCTCGTCTTAAGGTCGGCCAGTCCGATACATTTCGTGTAAACGATGCTGTCACCCTTCATGACAAGGAGTGCCTCTCCGGGCTCATCAGCCCTGAATTTGGCTGTAAGCAATGAATCAAGTCCTGCAAACATATTCTTTCCCGATTGTTTTGTTGAACATGAAGCCAGCAGCAGACAGGCTGAAAGGATTAGTATTATTCTAATAGAAATTGCTTTTAAACATTTTTGCCATCTTCATGCCGGATGCCACCTTCTGTGCCGGCGAGAGCCCCGGATCATTTTTCCTTGAGCCTGTTGTATTTCCGGAGTATCTCCAGCGTCTTCTCAACGGGTAGCGCCTCTATGATCATACCGTTCCTGGCCTTTGTTGTCTCAGCGGTAAAGAGCGAGTTGATAATGGCCTCCTCGGTTGCCTCGGCAGCAGCCTGGAAAAGCAGGTCCATCTCATCATTCCTGATCTCGCGCCACTCTTCGTACATCGATTCGGAAGAGTAGGGGATACGTAACTCCTCAGCCGTCGATACTGCAATTATATAATCCCCGCTGCCGTTTGATCCCGATGCTCCCGTCCGCATCATGCCGGCAAAAGCCCTGGAGCCAAGCCTCTTCAGGTTCCTTGACGTCAGCGGTGCATCGGTCATCACAACAATCATGCATGATCCGTCTTCCTTATACTCATTCACGGTGGTACTGAAGCTGTAACGCCCGAGCTCCTGCCCGACAGGCACACCGTTGACCTGCAGTATCCCTCCGTAGTTCGTCTGCACCAGCACACCTAATGTGTAACCTCCCCTGGTGGCGGGCAGCACACGCGACGATGTGCCGATCCCTCCCTTGAACCCGAAGCATACGGTGCCCGTCCCGGCACCGACATTGCCCTCGGCAACGGGACCGCCGGTGGCAGACCTGATAGCCTCCAGGACATGCTCCGTGGTGATGTGTCTTCCCCTGATATCATTGATCCTGGCGTCATTTGTCTCGCCAACCACTGCATTGACGCTTGACACCTTCTCATTGCCTGACTGACTGAGGGTATGCTCTATAACCGCAGCCACCGCTGTTGATACACTCAACGTGTTGGTCAGCACCACCGGGGTCTCGAGGTTGCCCAGCTCTTCTACCTGGGTGTACCCGGCCAGCTTGCCGAACCCGTTACCCACGAAGATCCCCGCAGGGACCTTCTGCTGGAAGATGTTCCCGTCATGGGGCAGGATAGCCGTGACGCCCGTTCTTACTGAGTCGCCCTCCTTCAGAGTCACCTGGCCTACCTTCACGCCGGGAACATCCGTGATTGCATTGTAACTGCCGGTACGCAGTATGCCTATCTCTATTCCGTAGTCTCTTGCCCTCTTCATCTGAGCATCTGTGTTCTGACAGTTCAGGACCGGCAGCAACAGCACCACCACTGCCGCTGTCCTGATAAGTTGTCTGTTAATCATAACGTATACCCTGGTTACTGTGCCTCCGTCCGGTCAAATACCTTTTTCCCGCCTACCCAGGTCTGCTGTGCCTTCACATTCCAGATCTCCACAGGGTCGATGACGGTGATGTCGCGGTCAAGCACAACGAAATCGGCCAGTTTCCCGGGCTCAAGGGTCCCTTTCAGATCCTCTTCGAAGGATGCATAGGCAGCATTGATTGTGTACGCCTTAAGTGCCTCCTCAACAGTGATCTTCTGTTCAGGCACCCATCCTTCCGGGTTTTTCCCGTCAAGGGTCCTGCGCGTCACGGCGCCGTAAATACCTTCAAGAGGTGTGGCTGGCGCCACGAACCAGTCGCTGCCGAAAGCAAGAGTGGCCCCTCTGTCAAGCAGCGACCTGAATGCATATGTAGTCTTAACCCGCTCCGGACCGATGTATTCTTCAGCCCACCGGCCGTCGTCAATTGCATGATACGGCTGCATGCTCGCAATCACCTTAAGCTTACCGTACCTCTCAATATCCGCGGGTGCTATATGCTGCGAGTGTTCGATCCTGAACCGCCTGTCGCGCTCCCCGTTCTCGGCAGCCACCTTCTCATAGGCATTAAGCAGGAAATTGATTGCCCTGTCTCCAATTGCATGGATCACCACCTGCAGCCCGGCCCTGTCGGATTCCAGGATCCACTTGTAGAGGTCCTCTTCACTGTTCACAAAGAGGCCTGTATCTGTCTGAAGATCGGTGTACGGCTCAAGGAATGCCGCAGTGTGCGAACCCAGCGAGCCGTCAACGAATCCCTTGACTCCCCCGGTGCTTATCCACCTGTCACCGCGCCCTTCACGCTCAACCTGCTCCTTCATATCCTTCCACCTGCTGATTGTCTGCAGGTAATAGAGGCGGGTTATCTGTTCACCCCGTGCACGTACCCGTTCCAGGGCATCAGCATAGGCAGCAGCATCAACTGCATGCGCCGAAGTGACACCGTTTGAGGCAAGGTAATGCATCGCTGCAATAATTGCCCTGTCAACTTCCTCCTCAGACTGTTCAGGGATTTTGACAGAAATAAGATCCATAGCATTGTCCTTGAAAATGCCTGTCGGATCGCCGCCGCTGTCACGAGTGATTGTCCCGCCGGAGACATCCTTTACCTTGCGGTCTACGCCAGCAAGCTTCATGGCCAGCGAGTTGGCCAGAGCCATATGCCCGTCAAGCCGCGAGACAAAAACCGGATTATCCGGCGTGACCGAATCAATCCATTCCTTCTGCGGGAGACTCTCCCAGCCCATCCCGTCCCAGTCGCCCCCTAGAATCCATGTCCCTGGCTTAAGAGTTGCGGCATATTCCTTTATCCGTCTTATGAATTCCTCAGGCGTTGAGGCATCCCTCAGCTGCACGGAGGCCAGGTTTGATCCGCCCTGCAGCAGGTGAAGGTGCGAGTCAATGAATCCCGGAGCAACAAACCTGCCACCAAGGTCAATGACGGTATCAGCGCCTGATTTATACTTCAATACTTCACGGTTGCTGCCAATGGAAACTATCGTGTCCCCGGAGACAGCCATTGCCTCCGCATAAGGCTGTTCCGCGTTCCCCGTCCATATCCGGGCATTTGTAATAATCATATCAGATGTTTGAGTTGAAACGTTACACGAGACGGCAATCAGCATCAGGATGATTGCCACAGGTAAAATTGTCTTTTTCATATAGTGGTTAGAATTAAGAATCCTTTTCAGGAAAGTGCTTTTCCCTGAACTCGTTGATAAGGGGAGTGGCCTTCTCCAGGTCATCTTCAAGAATATACAGATCCATGACCTGAGGCACGGCTCCCATGTATCCTAGTCCGGAATCATTCTTAATCAATCCCTTTACTCCTGTCTCTTCAAGCATCTCAAGCAGCAGCATGGCTGTAGGCTCCGGGCCGGTGAAAACCCTGATCAGTTTTTCTTCGTTTTCCATATCGTTTTTTTTTATTGGTTTATCAGGATATAAAGTTCCTCCTTTGGCCAGCCACGAGATACCGAACGCCATCAGAGTAACGGTCTCTGCAATAAGCACAAACCTTGAATCGGAATTGATCCTGTCAAAGAACAGGAAAAAGACCGCAATTGAAGCCAGAGATGCCAGCATCACAATGCCGCATGCCCGGTAAACAAGGTTCCTCTTCTTCTTCATCTCTGTGGGGTGCCTCTCACCACGGGTGAAAAGGAAAATTGAAATGAGGGCAAGTATCACCAGGAAGCATGCTGCAGTTGTGAAATGAATCCAGGCAACCCAGTCCCATGATCCTTCTTTCACGGTAGGGAAGAAGGCCACGCCAAGCGCAAATAAACCTGCCAGGTCAGCAGCTCTGTTGTCCCATCTGTCATAACCCCTGTAGAAGAAGAGGAACAGCGCAATAGCACAAATTGCCCCCACAAACACGTCGCGCATACCTGTATGATAATAAGCGCTCATGTTTGTCAGCGGCCTGCCACCCCTGAAAATTACAAGATGGCCCAGGACAAGTACAAACGGAAGCAGGATGCCAATCCAGCCCACTGCCTTCCGGAGGGAGTGATATGAATGGATCAGTGCCGTATGGTCTTGTTTAATCGCCATATAATCAAAATCCTCATGCGAAGCCGGTCATCCCGCGGCGCGAACTGGCGCCGGAGTGCTTCGAACCGTTAATGTACTACAATTATCCCTCATAACAAAAATCCCTGGTGAGAGAACCCGGGATTAGTGTGAACTCCCCTGTTGCAAAAACCGTCTGGGGAAGAGATGAAGGATAGGATTCGCTTACACCTCTCTGATAAATTTGTACCTGATACCCCATGAGGCCTGGAGAATCAGGTCTTCAACAACCAGATCAAGCGTCGGCTCAAACTCTATGTGCAGCGAGAACCTGTCAAATTTCTCGAAGGGAGTGAACTGGACACCTAAGGGCATAACAAAACCTGTGATGTAATTGATATTGCCCCCCAGACCGAGGTAAATCCTGTGATGCTCTTTGTTCGCAATGTTGAAACAGAAAACCAGTTCCGGGGTGATATTGTTGATGTAAGTGTCACTGTACAGCCTCAGTTCACTCCAGAACCTTGGTGTGAAGTCATAAGCCATTCCGATCTTGGGCAGGCTCGATGAGTAGTAGGAAACACTCACCTGGGAAGAGGCTGAGAGCGGAATGATTGCAAGCATCGCGGCCAATGCCACAAATCTTAATTTTTTCTTCATATTGATCTGATTTAGGAATTTGTTATAGTCCGGATTATCAAATACATGTCAGGCTTTGATTATACAGCCTGGTTGATCATTCAGGCTCCGTATACCACGGTGGTCACCTTAATCTGATATTGAGACTGCCACTGCATGGATCCTGCATCCATTCATAGATTACATCCGCCTCCCTCGACATGTTCTCACAGGAGAAATCTCCAGTCTGCCTTATGAATACATATTTGTACATATTCTTTCCTGGTTCATAGATAAACCCTCCGTACGAAGTGGAACCCATGTCACAGGCAGTGTGTTCACGTTCAGATGTTTTACCTGATAAAGCTGCCCTGAGCTTGCTGGTGAAATATGCCATATCGCCTTTTCTCACGATGCAACTTGTCTCAACAGTCTGCTGCAGATTCTCATTCATCTCATCCACTGTCAGGTAACCGCTCTCGTCATGGTAATTCCACTTTTCAGGCAGCTCGAACAGCCTTACATTACCCTCTCTGTCAATCAGGTAGCCGGAATTCCGGTATCCCCAGGCATAATTTATGTATTGACAGAGAAATAATGCTTCGGGATTGTCATCAAGAAGCTTCTCGCATCCTCCAAGAAGCATTAAAATTATAAGCAGGACCAGACCGGCCGCTTTTTCCCTCATTAATGCCATTGACTTCATATACAGGGGATATGTGAACAGGGAGGCACAAATTCTATGCCACCGATACTTGTTTTGTTTGTGTCCGGCAGTATTTTTTCAGTCTTCCCGAATTTATAAATCGAACAGCTGAACGGACTCCTGTTTCAGCCCGGAATTGAAATATGAAATGGTCCTCACCAGGTCAGGTAAAAGCCTGCGTCAAACTCAAACTTCGAGAAGTGGTGAGCCGGATTATCCACCTCATTCCTGGCAGGATTGGCATAGGTCCATTCATATGTCACCCGGCCGTAATCAACCGATCTGTTGACTGTGTACCAGCTGGCACGCACCCTGATACCGGCCATCGCGTTTCCGAATGTGAAACAGTCAGCCCCCAGCTCGACTTCCGGGAAAAAGAAGAGCGCGGGAGAGTGGCTGGTGCTGTACCTGATCTCCCGCTTAAAGTTTCCGTTGATCATCTTCTGGGTCACTTTTTCAGTGAATGGAGAGAGAGTACTGACCCCGCCATTGATGTAAGCTGTTGCATGTAACCACCGGTAACTGAACGGAATCATAAGTCCTGCTGTCAGGCCTGATTCCTGTACCCGTCTCTGCCTGAAGTTACTGTCTGTGTCACCGAAAAATCCTACATCGGTCAGCCGGTGAAACATGTTGAACTCATTCATCAGCTGCGGGTAGGTATAGATTCCTGCCGTGAAACCCAGATTCTTCATTGGCAGCCATATCGCCTTAATATTCAAATTATTCGGAGCAAAGTCGTCGTACATTGCAACCTTGATGTCTGCCTCCCAGTTGCCCCTGAACCACAGGTGGGCTGAAACTCCCAGGTATTGGTACTCGGACATATCATCAGAAGAGTGCAGATAGTTCAGGAAGTCGAGGTCCCCGGTGTTTGCCAGGCTGTCGCGTGTTATATCCCTGATGCCGAACCATAATGCCACCTGCTTCTTCTCCAGGACCCGTCCCTGCGAAAAAATGGGTGAGGAGGGGATAGTGAGCAGCAGAACCAGCAGAATTGATGCGAGATGTCTCATAATGTCTTTGTTATCTGGCCCTTAAAAGGTTCACTATGCCGGTTTGTGCAGTCAGCATGCTCTCATCTGACAGGGTGACAGTGATGGCAAACAGCACCCTGCTGGCTGTAATATCCTGATTGCAGAAAAGCTGGAAGCTGACCGAGGGTTCACCCGGGTAAAAATCCCGGTTAATCATTGTAAGAAGTTCATCTGTAATGATATAGAGAAAACCCTCGGAGTAGCGGGGTACATATGCCACGAAAAGCCCGGTGACATCACTTCCGGCCGGTATGGCGGGTGACATCTCCTCCAGTGTGACAATTCTTAAGGCGGTGATATGATGCCTCGGATGATACAGGGATTCAGGTGACATGGCAGTGGCGGGAGTGAAGCCCGGAAATGCGGTTTCAGCTTTTGGGAGACTTCCAGCAGCCAGAAACTCTTCATCTGAAAGGGTAACTTCGAACGCTATTGCGGAACTGTACATTGTATCCCTGTCATTCCGCATGACATACACATCAGAATTATCGAGGTTTGTTACAGTAATCTTATTAAAATCAAAATCGAAATCAAAAACCGGCTGGATACAGCTGCTGACGGCTTTCAGTAAGAAAGCAAGTGATATTAATACTGTAATCCTGGTAGTCCTGTCGGTACTAATTCTCATTGCGTTCTTATTTTTCAGAAGTAATCTTAATGATCAGAAAACTGCTGATCCATTGATATGCCTTTTGTGGCTTGCCCTGCCACTCGATATCATCCTATGGAAGACGGTGCTTCACCGGTAATAGTGAGCTCATTGAAGAGGGCGATACCCTTTTGGTCGAAGGTGCAGTTAAGCCAGTCGCCGCTGATCTCAGCCCCGCATTTCCTGTAGAAGCTGATGGCAGGCTCATTCCAGTCGAGCACCTGCCAGCGGACCCGCTTGCAGTTTTCATCCTGCGCCCTGCGGATCACTCTCTTCATCAGGGCCATGCCGATGCCCATCTGCCTGTAAGCCTGGCTGACTATGATGTCCTCGAGGTAGATCGATTTGCCAACCCAGGTGAAGTAGGCTGTGAAAAAGATCGCCATACCTGCGATGGTGCCGTCGGGCAGTCCCGCCACAAAGCAGCTGAAATGATTCTGCTCACGCTTCATTTGCTCCACGCTGTTTGTCACCGCATCAGGCGAACGCTCATACTCTGCCAGCTCTTTGATGAGCGACAGGATGGCCGGGAAATCCTCTTCCGTGGCTTCCCTGACAGTGTAACCTGTTGTGGATGTCCGAATATGACCTGGTTTCATTGGTTCAGATAAGGTTAATTTCTTATGCGGGCCATTGCTCCCTTAATTCTGCTTCCTGATGAGATCCATCATCTCAGAGTAGTGGTAAACCCTGAATCCCTTAACATCCGATTTCGCGGCTGCCACCATGGCCCTTGCGACATCAATCCCTTTGACCGGCCTGTATTTGGCCGGGAACAGAAAGGAGAGGGGGGATGAAAGGATTTTGGCTATCTCCTCGGCCGGGCGCGACTCATTTCGCTTTCCCATCAGCATTGAGGGATGGAAAATGGAGACTGACTGTATACCCATGCCGGCAATTTCGTCTTCGGCATCGCCCTTGAATTTGAGATAGAAGTTGCCGGTTTTCGATGATGCGCCTACCGAAGATACCATCAGGTATCGACCGCAACCGGTCTCCCTGCAGTGCCTGGCGGCATTCACGGGTATGTCATGGTCCACCTTCCGGTAGGCATCCATGTCGCCCTTCACCTTATTCCTTGTTGTACCGACGGCGCAGAAGAGTGCATCGCTCCCTTCAACTGCGGCCCTGAAAGCATCAGGGTCCTCAAAGTCGATGACCCTGACTTCAGCGCCTTGCGGCACCCTGTCAGGCATTCGCCTTGCGATTATTCTAACCCTGGTGAAATGATCATCTCCGGAAAGGAGTTCAACCAGGTGACTTCCGATCAGGCCGGTGGCGCCTATGACTGTTGCTGTAGAGGGGTTCATGGATTATCTTGTTTATGAGTAATCAAAGATAACCATTATCGCCGTGAGTAAAGGCAGCAATATTAAACGCAAATCGCAAATCGCAAATCTCACGGTTTCCACCTGAACGACTTCCCGTCGATGGCGCGCATGGTGCAGAGGATCCCGTCGAGGTGGTCATATTCGTGCTGCACCAGCTCGGCGAGGTCATCCTCTACATACCACTCCTGCTCCGTCCAGTTCTCGTCGAGGTATTTCAGGGTAAGACTCCTGTGACGCCTGACCTTAACGAGGAGATTTGGCAGGCACATGCAGTCGTCCCACACCTCAAACATCTCGCTGCTTGCCCCGTTGATCTCCGGATTGATGATTATAAGAGGCATGTCAGCGTTGATGTAGATCAGCCTTTTCATGATGCCGAGCTGCGGAGCGGCAATACCCCTGCCGAACCCGTACCTCGCCCTTATCTCCTCCATTACGTTATGAAGGTCAACAACCCAACCCATGATAAGCGGGAGCTCAGACTCAGGAACCGGTGCGCTTCTTTCATATAATTGCAGGTTTCCTAAAAGCAAAAGGTCTTCCAGTTTTTTCATAGTTTCTGTTTTAACGGGAATGAATCTGCGCGCTGTTGCAGCAGTTGTCTGTTT
>DHGW01000054.1:37545-40734 GCA_002402965.1 Bacteroidales bacterium UBA4788 | reverse complement strand
GTCCGCATTGAGCAGAAAGAGATGATTCGGATAAAAAAACGAAAAACGTTACGAGCAATGAGAGTATTGCCGTTTTTTGCCTTAACATTCTGCAGGTTTTATTCGTGGTGCCTTCAAGTACTGTATGTGACTTATACTTGTGAAACGGAAAAATGGTTACTTCATTGCAGTACTTTTTCACCTCTTAAGCGGTGAATATCAGATAAAATAAATGTGCCGGCAACTGGTGCCGGCACGAATTATACACATTGTCAAATGTTTATGAACAAGCAGATCGCCTGAATTCTAGAGAATTAGCATGGCATCACCGTATGTTCCGAACCTGTATTTTTCCTTAACTGCCGTGCGGTAGGCGTCAAACAGCAGATTGTAGCCAGTAAAGGCCGAAACCATCATAAGAAGAGTTGAATAAGGCAGATGAAAATTGCTTACAAGCATATCGGGCACCTTGAACTCATACGGCGGGAAGATAAACTTGTTCGTCCACCCGTTGAACGGCTTCACCATGCCTGACGTTGAAACAGAGCTCTCAAGAGTCCTGACCACCGTTGTACCGATGGCACAAACCCTGCTCCTGCGCTCCTTTGCCTTGTTTATAAGCACCGACGCTTCCTCAGAGATGACAATCCTTTCCGAATCCACCTTATGCTTGGTCAGATCCTCCACATCAACGTTGCGGAAATTCCCAAGTCCCACATGCAGTGTTATCTCTGCAAACTCAACACCCACTATCTCAAGTCTCTTGAGCAACTCCCTGCTGAAATGCAGGCCGGCCGTCGGCGCAGCCACTGCACCCTCATGCTTGGCAAAGATGGTCTGATACCGCTCATTGTCCTCAGGCTCCACAGGCCTGTTTATGAATTTCGGAAGAGGGGTTTCACCCAGCGAATAGAGCGTCTGTTTGAACTCCTCATACGTTCCGTCAAAGAGGAAGCGAAGTGTCCTGCCCCGGGAAGTGGTGTTGTCAATTACCTCGGCTACCAGCAGATCATCTTCACCAAAATAGAGTTTGTTGCCAATCCTGATCTTCCTTGCCGGATCCACCAGTACATCCCAAAGCCTTTGCTCCCGGTTCAACTCCCGAAGAAGAAAGACCTCTATCTCCGCTCCGGTCTTCTCCTTGTTCCCATAAAGCCTCGCCGGAAAAACCTTTGTGTTGTTGAACACAAGCACATCACTCTCCCTGAAATAGCCTACGATGTCCTTAAACACCTTATGCTCAACCTCCCCGGTATCCCTGTGCACAACCATCAACCGCGATTCGTCCCTGTTTTTTGAGGGATAAAGTGCGATCAGTTCCTGGGGCAACGTGTACTTGAATTGAGATAGTTTCATGATAAGAATCCGTTAGTGCAAGAATATTTATACGAATGAAATATCGTTTTGTTTCAAATTTTCCAGAATAAATTTCAATTCTTCTACTGTAAGGGCCTTTTCAAGCCGAAAATCACCTATGGCACTGCGAACAAGAGCCCTCAGGTGAGCACCGCTGCCCAGGACTATCCCCAGGTCCCGTGCGAATGCCCTTACATAGGTACCCTTACTGCAAACAATCCTGATCTTTGCATCAGAACCACTGTAATCAAGCAACTCAAGCTCGCGAAAGAAAACCTTCACTTTGTCAAGCTTTTTGTCAATCTTCTTCCTGGCCAGTTCATACGCCCTCTTTCCGTCAACAAATTTCGCCGAGAATAGCGGAGGCTCCTGATCCTGCTCCCCCACAAATCCTTTCAGACTCTCCCTGACCAGTTCCTCAGTTATATGACCTGATGGATGCTCTCCATCAACATCACTTTCAAGATCAAATGAGGGAGTTGTCTGACCAAATCTTATGACGGCAATGTACTCCTTGTCAAGGTCCCTGAACTGTTCAATACTCTTCGTTGCTTTTCCTGTACAGACGATCATCAGTCCTGTGGCGAGCGGATCCAGAGTCCCGGCATGACCCACCTTCAGCTTCCTGAGCCCGCAGTGATGACGGATGGCCAGCTTCACCTTGTTCACCAGGTCAAATGACGTCCAATAGAGCGGCTTCTGAAGCAGCAATACCTCACCTTCCTCAAAGTCAGAGCATTTCTTCAGCACCCTCAGGCAAATATTATTAAGGTAAGTCCAAGAATTATACAGTAAAGGGCAAACCACCCGAGCTTACCCTTCCTTACAATGTTAATCATCCAGCGGCAGGCTGCGTACCCTGACACGAATGCCGCAACAAATGCAACGATCAGAGGAAACAACACCACGTTCATTGCCTGCGGCTCGGTGGTAACCACCTGCACCAGGTTGGCGCCAATTATAGGTACGATAACCATCAGGAACGAGAATCGCGCCAGCTCGTTCTTGCTGTTTCCAAGCATCAGGCCTGTTGAGATGGTCGATCCCGACCTGGAAAGACCGGGCAGTACCGCAAGCGCCTGGGCAATCCCCATCAGGAATGCACTGCCGTAAGTGATAGGCTTGTCCCTTTTCGGGACGAAATGACCAATCAGCAAAAAGAGAGCAGTGACCAGCAGAAAGGAGCCGGTTATATCCATATCGGCAACAAAAAGAGACTCAACCTTGTCCATCAGCGTAAACCCAACAATGGCAACAGGTATCATTGAGACGAGCAGCTTCAGCACATACACCGTCTCATCGTTCATTGTAAACTTATAGACTCCGGAAAGCAACTTTATAATATCCTTCCAGAAGACAACCAGGATGCTCAGAACGGTGGCACCATGTACAGCCACGGAAAAGAGAAAGCTCTCCTCGATACCCCCGAACAGAAACTTCACTATTTCAAGATGGCCATCACTGCTGACCGGCAAAAACTCTGTCAATCCCTGCACCAGTCCGAAGATCAGTGCCTCATACCAATTCATTCTCAGTCATTTGAATTAAAACCGGACAGAAACCTTACTCCCGGGGCCTTTTCATAATAGCATAAATCTCAAAAATAAAACCGGCCAGAACGATCAGCGGCGCCAGTGTGACCCTGCGAAAACTGAAGATATCATCCGAAAATACTTTTGGGTCATCTGATCTCCCGCCGGCCATAAGTATGAATCCGACAATTATGACGGCGAAGCCTATGGCCATCAGCTTGTAGTTCTCCCTCCCCAGGGCAAAACCGGTTTTCTTTTCTTCTTCCTTTTTAGCGACCATCTCTTTTTAATAATATAATTTATCCTCATGCATGCCGAGATA
>DHGW01000054.1:29374-37512 GCA_002402965.1 Bacteroidales bacterium UBA4788 | reverse complement strand
ATGTTCTCATACGTAAAGAGCGTAAAGAACTCTTTCTCTATGAGATACATCAGCCCCATCAACAGCCCGATGGCAATCAGCGCTGCCAGAAAACCAAAAAACAGACTCTTGAGCAGAAAAGGCTTGCGAATGAAAGACCTGTTTGCACCAATAAGCTGCATTGTGTTTATTAGGAACCGTTTTGCATATATCGAAAGCCTTATTGTGTTGTTGATGATAGTCAAAGCAATCAGGAATAGCAACAAACTGATAATCAACAAAAATACGCTTATCTTCCGGACATTGTCATTGATCAGGTTAAGGATTGATTCCTGGTAATAAACCTCATCCACAACCGGGTATTCAGAGATGATCTTTTCAAGCTTTATCACACTGTCGGGATGAGTGTATTCAGCCAGCATGTAAACATCTATTGTAGGCATGAGGGGATTGTATCCCAGGAAATCCAGAAAATCCTCACCCAATTCCTCGCGCAACTTCACGGCAGCCTCATCCTTCGACACATATTCGGTCTGCTTGACGTAGGGTTTGGCATCGAGCTCCTTCTGCAACATCCTGATATCAGCCTCACGGACGTCCTCCTTCAGCATGATTGTGAACGAGAGGCTCTCCCTGAAATAGTCAGAAAGCTGCCGTGCATTGATCAGCACTATACCCAGGATACCTAACAGGAAGAGCACCAGAGAAACACTTACAACCAGTGTGACATATGAACTGCCGAGCCTGTACCTGGATATCCCTCCCGTTGTTTTTGCCACTATCAAAACTTTGCGTCAAAAATAGCATACAAACCGCCAAATCCTTCTACCACACTGCATTTTTTTGAGGAAGGGCCGGGAATAGCGGAAAATATGAGTTGATCACAACCTGTCAGGATTGGTGTCGTAAGAAGTGAGTAAAATTCAGAAACAGTGTCAGGCCTCCACCACGGTCATCCAGCCGAACTCATCCGGCTCATCACCATATTGAATGCCTACGAGCTTATTGAACAGCTTCATTGATACAGGTCCCGGCTTGCCGTCCTTGCAGTACTCATAGATATTACCCGTCTCAGGGTCAACGATTTTAGCTATCGGGCTGATAACGGCTGCTGTTCCGCAGGCACCGGTTTCCTCAAACCCGGAGAGTTCCTCAATGGGGATCCTGCGCCGCTCGGTTTTAATGCCCATACTCTCAGCTATCGCGATAAGGCTCTTGTTTGTTATTGAAGGAAGGATGGATGACGACTTGGGAGTAATGTAGGTATTGTCCTTTATCCCGAAGAAGTTTGCCGGTCCGCATTCATCGATGTACTTCTTTTCCAGGGCATCCAGGAAGAGCGCGTTGCCGTACCCTCCGTCATGGGCCCTGACAATTGCCCTCAGGCTGGCAGCATAGTTGCCTCCCACCTTGATATTTCCGGTACCGAGAGGCGCCGCACGGTCCACGTCACGGCAGATCATCATGTTGACAGGCTTCACCCCACCCTTGAAGTAAGGGCCAACAGGGGTAACGAATACAATAAAAGTATATTCTGATGCCGGCTTGACGCCTACCTCTGCGCCGCTGCCGTAAAGCAGAGGCCTTACATAGAGCGATGCGCCCGAGCCGTACGGCGGAACAAATTTTTCATTAAGCCTGACAGCTGTAAAGACAACTTCCCTGAACAGCTCCATCGGCACTGGTGCCATGTGTATCCCTTCGGCTGAAGAGATCAGCCTCCTGGCATTCTCATCCCACCGGAACAGCCTCACCTTGCCGTCGCGCCCACGGTAAGCCTTCATGCCTTCAAAGGCTTCCTGGCCGTAGTGCAGACCCGTGGCTGCAATATGGATGCTTATCTGTTCGGATTCTGATATTTCTGGCTTGCTCCACTGGCCGTTCTTGTAGTAACACCTTACGTTGAAATCGGTCTTGATGTAGCCAAAAGGAAGATTGTTCCAGTCTAAATTTACCATGATGCTAAGTTTTGGTTTTTTCAAATGTACAGTTTAAAACCAAAGTTCCAAATGATTTTAAATATTGTTAAGCTTCCCGCCGGCAAATACCCGGAGGGCATTCAGCTGCTCCTCAGCAGGCACAGATCTTAACCTGCGTGCCGTCTTAGTAAGGAACTGGTTCTGCTCTATGGTTGATGCCAGGTCCCTGAACCATCTTTTCTCGTCTTCAGTTTTGCCGTAGGCCTTCTCTTCGCGGTACAATCTGTCTATCATTGCTATAAAATCGACCCTGCCCGTAAAGTCATAAACCGCATCATGCAGTACCCTGCCGGCGTCACTCTCCTGTTCGGGAGAGGATGCCACTGTCATCAGAGCAATTACCGCCTCCAGGGTCTGTGGCCCGAAGCCGTAAACGGTGAGAATTTCTCCCGCTCGCTTCCGCGAAGCCGTATCAGGATCATTATAGTCAAAGGCGTAGCCGAAATAGATGAATACCGAAGCCAGCCTGAGATGAACATACTCCTGGTCGGTCAGCTTCTCGGCCCTGGCAAGCAGATCAGCCTGCAGGGCGACACTCCGTATGTAATCAACACTGTGGAAGAAGAGATCCGGAGATGCGATCTCCGAGAATTTACTGAAGACATGCTCCTCCACATCCAGCACACGGATCATTTCGATCTTCGTAAGGAACTTCTTGTTGGGCGAACCGTCAGGCTCACGCAGTTCAGGCCTTATTCCAGTCACAAAATACATGTCGAGGTCCCCTTTGTACTTCACTGGCATCCTGCCCCGGTAATCACAGTTGAAGTACTCCTTCACAAACTCGTAGGTGGTGCCTGAGATGTTTATCTTGCCCGGCTCCCCGGACGATTCCATCCTGCTGGCGGTGTTGACCGTGTCACCCCAGATGTCATATGTTAACTTCTTGTGCCCGACAACACCTGCTATAATCGTGCCTGTGTGTATCCCCACCCTTATATCCCAGAATCGCGCCGCCGGCCTCGAAGGGTCATTCTTCATCTGATGCATGTATTTCTGCATGTCCAGGGCAGCCAGAACCACCTCCACCGGGTTGGTCCTGTTTCTCTCCGGGATCCCTCCTGCACACATGTAGGCGTCACCTATTGTCTTGATCTTTTCTATCCGGTACTTCTCAGCCACGGAGTCGAAGTGAAAGAAAAAGCGGTCCAGCTCATCAATAAGCACTTCCGGGTTCATCTCCTCAGCGATTCGTGTAAAGCCCTGAATATCTGAAAATAGTACCGTTACGAAATTATACTTCCTTTTATCCGCCTTGCCTTTTGACATGATCTCCTCAGCGGTGCCCTTGGGAAACATATTTGCAAGCAGGTTATCCGACTTGTCCTTCTCATGCTGCAGTTCTTCGGTGCGTTCCGCAATAAGCTGTTCAAGTCTCTTCTGCCTCTCCATGTACAGCCTGTGTGTGCGCATACGGAGCAAAAATCCCCCCAGAACAAGGAGTATAGGGTAAATCAGCCACGCGAGGGGTGAGAAGTACCACGGAGCCTTCACCCTGAAGCTGAAGGAGCCTTCTCCCGACACAGTTTCACCGTCGAGGCGATACCTGTACCTGAACGTGTACCTACCCCTTCCCAGGTCAGTATACTCCTTGTATGCCCGGCCGCTCCAGGCAGTCCAGTCAAGATCCGGACCGGCCATAAAATATGAATACTCAACAGCCGGCTCTTCGTCCAGAATGAAGACGACACCCTCACGGAACTTTAAAACAGGTATGCCGGCCGCAGTGTCAATCCTCTCGCCCGACCTGTATAGATGCACCCTGGTTATTCCAACGGATGCCTGAATATTGCTCACCCGGACAGGACCGGCGACAGGACTGACAATACCCGAACCAGCACACAGCATGATACCGGTAATGACAAACCTGCGGAAATGGTTGATAACCATAGAGGATTACAAAAAGTGATCTATACAAAAATAAACTAATATTTTACTGTTTTGGTATACCGGAACGGCCTCATCACGATGCAATGATTAATTTTGCCCTTTACCTTTCAAGCTATGGAACTTGTATTCGCAACCAACAACAAGCATAAAATAAGAGAGATAAGTGCTCTTCTCGATGATGATTTCAGAATACTGGGGCTTTCAGACCTCAACATTACCGAAGATATCCCGGAGGAGGCGGAGACACTGGAGGAGAACGCCCTCTACAAGGCCAGGTTCGTGCATGAAAGAACTGGCATGAACGTCTTCGCCGACGACACCGGGCTGGAGGTAAGCGCCCTGGACGGCGCCCCCGGGGTCTACTCTGCAAGATACGCGGGTGAAGCCAAAAGCTTCGATGACAACATCGAAAAACTGCTCCGCGAGATGCAGGCTGTCAATGAAAGAAGCGCCCGGTTCAGAACGGTAATAGCATTAATCCTTGACGGTAAGGAATACCTTTTCGAGGGTATGGTTGAGGGCGAAATAATAAAAGAAAGAAAGGGCGCGGGCGGATTCGGGTATGACCCGGTCTTCGTTGCCGGGGGTTATGACATGACATTCGCCGAGATTCCCCTCGAAGAGAAGAACAGCATCTCTCACAGAGCCAGGGCTATGAGAAAGCTTATGGCGTTCCTGAATGATTATAACAACCAGGCGAAGTGAACCCGTAAGCGATTAAACCATAATGAGAAAGGTCATCACCGTCATATGCCTCCTTCTTTCATCTCTCCTTCTTCCGGGACAGGGAGCGGTGGGGTCGTGGGATGACCGCCTTCCCTACAGCAGGTCATACAGCCTCACCACGGACGGAGAAAAGATCTGGTCATCAACAGGCACTTCAGTTCTTGTCCATGACATTAAAAGCGGGATCACATCATCACTCTCAAAAATTTCGGGACTGACGGAGACTGCCGTTGCCATCGTGGCCTGGTGCGAGGCAGAGGAATCTCTTATAATCGTATACCGGAGCACCGGTATTGACATTGTGAGAAAAGGAATCATCACACACATACCTGACATAAAGAACAAATACATTCCCGGACTGAAGGAGATCAACGGTGTGACCATCACCGGGAGCCGTGCGTTGCTATCGGCAAGCTTCGGCATGGTTGTCGTTGATATCAGGGGACGGTACATAGCTGATACTTGGAGACCCGGACCCGACGGCGAGATGAACAGTGTAAGCGAGTCAGTGATATTGAATGACCGCGTTTATGCAGCCACCTCCAGAGGTGTCTACTCTGCCCCGCAGAACCGCCAGGGTCTCTCCTATTTCGGCAACTGGGAACAGCTCGAGGGCCTTCCCTCACCGGCATCGGATTACAGCCAGATTTCAGTTGCAGGGTCAGCATTGATGATTACGAAGCCAGGTTCACCGGCTCCGGCAATCTTCCCCGATTCACTTTTCCTCATCACGCCGGGACAGTCCGCCACGCTTATCGCCGCTGAACCTGCAGGAACCTTCATGGCGCTTGACGGTGACGGCAGCCAGGTGATTGCATCCCTCTCCTCCTCCATCCGAATCCTCTCCGCGCAGGGCGAAATCACAAGGGAGATATCCGGTTACGGATGGTCAGACGCAAACCCCGCAGGCACACTTACGGCAGGACAGGATCTGTGGATCGCGGACGCTTCTGCCGGCCTGGTATCAACCTCAAACTACACTCAGTTCAGTAACCATACCCTCCCGGGACCATACACCGCCAACGTAGCTGACATAGTTTTTTCAGGCAATAATTTTTACGTAACCGGCGGCACCGTTGACAATGCCTGGGGAAATGTCTACCGTCCTCTTCAGGTCTTCACCGGCAGCGGAGATTCGTGGCAAAGCCATATCCTCTATGGCGAGGCCGACAGGGATGCCATGCGGGTGATAGCTGATCCCGCCAATGACAAACACTTCTTCGTTTCATCATGGGGAAACGGTCTTTATGAATTCCTTGACGGTGAAATAATCAACAACTTTAACCAGTACAACTCACCCCTCTCAAGTATAAGGCCAGGAGAGAACTATACCCGTATCTGCGGACTGGCATGGGACCGGACCGGCAATCTCTGGATGACACAGACGGGCGTTCCGGGCAACCTGAAAGCCCTCACTCCTGACGGCAGCTGGATAACCACACCTGTCAATCTTAACGTAACGGCAGTCGGAGACATTATAATTGACCGGAACCAGTACATATGGGTGGTACTGCCGCGCGGAAACGGTCTCCTGGTCTATGACCCGGCCGGAACACCAGCCAACACCTCCGATGACAGGTACATAAGGCTGCAGGTCCAGGATACCGAGGGACACACGATGAACAACCTCTTTTCCATAGCACCGGACCTGGACGGCAATATATGGTTAGGGACTGACATGGGGCCTGCAGTCTTCTACAACCCGGGCAAGGTATTCTCTTCCGAGTTGAAGGCATCACGCATTAAGATTCCTCGTGACGACGGGTCAGGGCTGGCCGATTACCTCCTCGGCACTGAGACTGTTACGGCCATTGCCATTGACGGTGCAAACAGGAAATGGTTCGGAACCCTCAGCTCAGGTGCTTTCCTCATGTCAGATGACGCCAGGAACGAGCTGGCTCACTTCACCTCTGCCAACAGCCCCCTCCTCTCAGATAACATGGTGAAGATTGCCGTCAACGGCATAACCGGCGAGGTGTGGTTCGGAACCGCTGAAGGAATTGTCTCCTTCCGCGGCGAGGCCACCACAGGAGTTGAGGACTATTCCGGCATGTATGTGTTCCCCAACCCGGTCAGGGAAGACTTTGAAGGAGTGGTGACAATCACCGGGTTGGTTGAGAATTCATCGGTCAAGATCACCGATGTGAGCGGAAACCTCGTCTATGAGACCACATCCCTTGGCGGACAGGCAACATGGGATCTGCACAACTACAGGGGTCAGCGGGTTGCAACCGGTGTCTACCTGGTGTTCTGCACTAATGAAGACGGGAGGCTGGCCGGTGTAACGAAGATGCTGGTTATAAGCTGATCAGTTTTCAGTAATCAGGCTCTGAATCCTTTCTATCTGCAACTTCTTGTTAACCTCTCGCAGCCTTCGGGCTGTAGCGGTGAAATACTGGTGCCCGGAAATGAACTTCACCTGCAGCTTGTTCCAGTCATTAAGGCTGGTGATCTTGTCCTGGGCTTTCAACTCCTCGAAAAGAGTATTTGATACCGGGATGAAATCACTGCGGCCAAGATAATCAAGATCGGAATCACAGATGATCTGTTCAAGAATGTCGGTTGGCCGGGGGGGCAGTTTCGTTGACATGATGATTTTGCAAATCCTTTCGATCTGTTCCTCACTGTATCCATATGCCGGCAACATACTTCGCGCCAGAATGGTACCCTGGAACTCGTGATCGTCATACGTTACTGTGTGCCCCGCATCGTGGAACAGCGCTGCTGTCTTGAGCATCAGGATCTCCTCATCGGTGCATCCTTCGGCCCAGCCGATCAGTTCCACCTCCGTAACCACGTCAACAGTGTGCTTGACATTGTGATAAAAGAGATAGTCCGGAAGCTCCTTCTCGAGCTTGTCCAGAATAACCTCCTGGATGTCAGTGAGCTGGATAAGTCCGAACTTGACCTTAAAGGCATCATTTGGAACCGACCCGTTCCCTTCGGCTGAGAGCTCCGGCAGCAATCCGTTTACCTGGTACATCTGGATATTGCCTGTATACTTCACCGGAAGCTTGCCGAAGTATTCGCAACCGAAAAACTCCTTGATAAGCTCGAAAGTCATCACGGAGATCAGTATCGAATCCCTGTCAGAGACACCCTGAATGCGGCTTGCCGTATTCACCGCTCTCCCCTTGATGTCATATGAGACCTTGTTTTTGCCTGAGATGGTAGCCGATACCGGGCCGGTATGAATACCTATCTTAAGATTCCATATCCTTTCCTGGCCCCTGCGGGCGGCTTCAAACTCTCTCAGAAACTGTCTCAGTTCCACCGCGGCCATCACCACTTCAACCGGGTTGGTAATGTTCTTTGCAGGTATGCCGCCGGCACACATGTACGTGTCACCAATGGTCCTTATCTTCTCAACATGATACTTGCTGATTATCCTGTCAAATTCATAGAAAATCTCATCCAGCTCATCCATCACCCCACCGGGATCCATTCCTTCTGTGATGTTCGTAAAGCCCTGAATATCCGCAAAGAGTACCGTGACCATATTGAACTTGAGGGTCTTCTCCTCCTCAGCCACCCTGACTCCATTTAGTTGATTGTTCTCAATAA
>DHGW01000054.1:0-29284 GCA_002402965.1 Bacteroidales bacterium UBA4788 | reverse complement strand
AAACTCAGCGGTCCGGTTCACAGTATGCTTTTATGAAACTTTAATACATTTGATGTGACCTGACTGGCCATGCTGACAAGGACAAAAGCCATACTTCTTCACCATGTGAGATACTCGGACAACTCGCTGATAGCTCATTTCTACACGCAGGAGTATGGCCGTCTTGCGGTCATGGTGAAAGGAATATCCTCCAGACGCGGCAGTGCCAGGTTCAACTACTTTCAGCCACTGAATATTTTCAACATCGAGCTTTATTATTATGAGAACAGGGAGATGCATAACCTGAAGGAGATGAATCTCGCTTATATCCCAAAGAATATTTCCGGTGACATAAACCGTACCTCTGTAACCATGTTCATCAGCGAGATACTGCACAACATTATCAGGGAAGAGGATGTAAACAGACTGCTTTTCGATTTCGTTGAATCGTCCGTCATCACGCTTGACGGGATGACCTCGGGCATCAGCAATTTTCATCTCTGGTTCCTTGTCGCGTTTACGGACTATGCAGGGATTGGCCCTTCACACACCACCATGACCAACTGCTGGTTTGACATGCTTACCGGTCAGTTCACCCCGGTGCAACCGATGCATCCCGATTACATTGACCCGGAAGGCGCAAGGGTGCTGAATCTTCTCTTGCAGATGCCTGCTGAGGATATCGCTTCCCTGAGGCTCTCCGGGGATGAGCGCACCGGGCTGCTTACCAGGCTGCTGAAGTACTACAGCCTCCACCTCACCGGCATCAGGGAGATTCGCTCCCTTCAGGTCCTGAAGGATATTTTCAGATGATTTCGTCACCTTTATTTATCTTTGAGCAAAACTGAACAGATGCCATTCATACCCTCAATCATAAAGTGGATCAATACCAAGCGTCTTTCACAGATTGATCTCTTCAGGAGATACCCTGCCGAGACCCAGCAGGAGGTCCTGAACCGTCTCATTGCAGGGAGCAGGGATACTCTCTGGGGAAGGGAACATGATTACTCATCAGTGACCACCTACGAGCATTACTGCAGGAACGTGCCCGTTCAGACTTACGAGGAGTTAATTCCCTACGTGGAGCGGCTCAGGGCCGGTGAAAAGAATGTGCTATGGCCCGGTGAGGTGAAATGGTTTGCCAAGTCTTCAGGTACAACAAGTACAAAGAGCAAGTTCATCCCCATTACGCGCGAGTCTCTGGAAGATACTCATTACCGCGGCACCAGGGACTGCCTTGTGCTTTACACGCTCCTGAACCCGGCAACCAGGATATTTTTAGGCAAAGGGCTGACCCTGGGGGGCAGTCACCAGATAAACAACTTCAGCAACAATTCACTTTTCGGTGATCTCTCAGCAATCCTGATAGAAAATGCACCGGGTTATGCCGACTTTATACGAACTCCGCCTGCACGCATCGCCCTCATAGAGGACTTCGAGGAGAAGATGAGGCTGATCACCGAAAAGACGGTAGAGATGAACATTACCAGCATCTCCGGAGTGCCATCCTGGTATCTTGTTCTTATCCGCCACATTCTTACAACCACTGGAAAAGAGAACCTGCACCAGGTCTGGCCAAACCTCGAGGTCTTCTTCCACGGCGGCATCAGCTTTGCACCTTACCGGGAGCAGTACAGGAAACTGCTCCCTGACCCGAAAATGCATTACATGGAGACCTACAATGCATCCGAAGGCTTCTTCGCCATACAGGATGACCTGACAGATAGTTCAATGCTGCTGATGCTCGACTATGGCGTCTATTACGAATTCATCCCCGCCGAGGAAGCAGAGACGGACAACCCAAGGACCCTCACAATAGGGGAGGTTGAAAAGGGGGTAAACTATGCCGTGGTTATCTCAACCGACGGAGGCCTGTGGCGATACAGGATCGGCGATACAATAGAGTTCACCAGCCTCTTCCCGCACAAGATCCGGATAACCGGCCGTACCAAGTTCTATATCAATGCCTTCGGCGAAGAAGTTATCATTGATAACGCGGAAAAGGCGCTTGAAAAGGCATGCCACGGTACGAACGCGCATATAACCGAATACACCGCAGGGCCTGTCTACATGGGCGACGAGAGCCGCGGTGCCCATGAATGGGTGATAGAATTTGAAAGAGCTCCCGATGACCCCGACCATTTCGTCGAGATACTCGATACTTCCCTGAAGGCTCTCAACTCCGACTATGAGGCCAAGAGGTATAAAAACCTGACCCTGGCACGTCCCGTGCTGAGGATGGTACCCGGAGGCACATTCTACAAATGGTTCAGGGAGAGAGACAAACTCGGGGGACAAAACAAGATGCCTCGCCTGTCCAACAGCAGGGAGTTCATTGAGAGTGTCCTGAAAACCGCCGGCATGTGAAATCTTTTTATCAACAGAAGGCTCTCCTCCTTCCCTTTTTCATATATTTAACCACATAATTAAATAATAGTCATTTTTATGCATATAGCCATTGCAGGTAACATCGGATCAGGAAAAACAACTCTGGCCGGACTGCTCTCTAAACATTACGGCTGGCAGGCTCATTACGAGGATGTTGACGATAACCCATACCTGAATGATTTCTACGAGGACATGCAGAGGTGGTCATTCAATCTGCAGATCTACTTCCTGAACTCACGTTTCAGCCAGGTACTCGAAATCAAAAAGGCAAAGAACACTATCGTCCAGGACCGCACCATTTACGAAGACGCATATATTTTCGCCCCGAACCTCCACGCGATGGGGCTGATGTCAACCCGTGACTTCGAGAATTACTTCACCCTGTTCAAACTGATGAGCTCGCTGGTTGAGCCACCAGACCTGCTCCTTTACCTCCGGGCTTCCGTCCCAACCCTTGTCAACCAGATCCAGAAACGCGGCCGCGAATATGAAAGCTCCATAAGGCTCGACTACCTGAAGAGGCTGAACGAACGGTACGAGGCGTGGATCGAATCCTACAAGCTCGGCAGGCTGCTCGTCCTCGAAGCCGACTACTACGACTTTCCCGAGAACAAGGAGCACCTGAACGAGGTGATTGACAGGATAAATGCCGAACTCCATGGACTCTTCTGAAATACTTTAGAAAAAGATATAAAAAAGACCATCGCCGGGATGGTTTTTTATTTAATTTTGGTTGTGATAAGTGTTCTCAATGTCTCACAATTCAATACTGTATTGATCATGAAAAAATCTTTAGTTTTCTTCATTTTCATTGCCATCTGCCTTTTTTCATACGCACAGGGCAATGCTGACAAAACAGTTCCCGTTGATCCGGATTACCGGATCGGCAAACTTGAAAACGGTCTTACCTACTACATCCGTCACAACACGGAACCGGCAGGCAGAGCAAGCTATTACATTATACAGAACGTTGGCGCCATCCTTGAAAAGGACAACCAGAACGGACTGGCTCATTTCCTGGAACACATGGCCTTCAACGGCACAAAACACTTTCCGGACAAGACCCTCCTCAGCACACTTGAAAAGCATGGGGTCGCCTTCGGCCGCAACATCAATGCCTACACAAGCTTTGACGAGACCGTCTATAACCTCAGCGATGTCCCTGTTGACAAGCCCGGCCTGATTGACACCTGCCTGATGATCCTTGCCGACTGGTCCGATTTCCTCACCCTGGATGAGGAGGAGATCAACAAGGAGCGCGGTGTCATCCTGGAAGAGTGGCGCAGCAGGCGAAACGCCCAGTGGAGGATGATGACCCGGATGCTGCCCGTGGTTTATGAAGGATCGATGTATGCCAAACGTGATATCATCGGCGACACCGCTGTCATCAAAAACTTTGACCCGGAGACACTGAGGACCTTCTACCACGACTGGTATCGCACTGACCTGCAAGCCATTGCAGTTGCAGGTGATGTCAATGTGGATGAGGTCGAAGCCAGAATCAAAAGCATCTTCTCACCCATCCCGGCTATCGGGAATCCGATACCCAGACCTGAGAACCTCCTCTCGGTAAAGAAGGGTACAAAATATCTCCTCATCACTGATCCGGAAGCCCCAAGTACAACCGTGGGTCTCATGATCATTGACCGCGAACCGGACAAGAGGGCAAGGGACATGGATTACATACGTGACGGATTCGTCACCTCCCTGATGAACACCATGATGGGTAACCGCTTCAGCGAACTGGTACAGAAAGGGACACCTCCCTTCGTTGCCGGTGCACTTAGCTACTCTGCTGACCTGCCAAGAAGCTACAATGCGCTTAACGTGGCTGCTTACACCAATGAGGGACAGGAAGCGAAAGGTTTTGAAGCCGCCGTCACAGAGATGGAGAGGGCACGGCGCCATGGATTCACAAAAGGAGAACTCGAAAGGGCCAAGGCCAACATGCTCTCCAATTTTGAAAATCTCTACAAGCAGAAGGATAAGATCAGCAACGACGACTGGGCCGGGCAGATCAGGGACCATTTCCTTACCGGAGAACCCATACCGTCAATGGATGTGCAGTATAACTTCTATAAGGAAATCCTGCCAAAGATCACCGTTGAAGAGGTAACCTCCAGGCTCAGGGAACTGGCCATCGATGATAACAGGTTCATCTATATCCAGGGACCGGCTGACAAGGAACACATGCCAGAGGCAGAGGCAATGGCAATTATTGAAAAGGTGGCTTCAGCAGACATTAAACCCTACGAAGATATCACCGGCGGTACGGACCTCATTTCTGAGGAGCTGAAAGGAGCTGAAATAGTCAAAACCGTTCCGCTGGCACAATTCGGGGCTACCGAATGGACTCTTGCCAACGGTGCCCGCGTGGTCTTCAGGCATGCCGATTATGAGAAGGACAATGTGACTGTCAGTGGTTACGCCTTTGGCGGTTCATCGTTCTACCCTGATTCACTTGAACCTGCCCTGAATCTATTCCCCCAGGTCATTTCAATGTACGGAGCTGGAGATTATGACAATGTGGCCCTTACAAAGATGCTTGCCGGAAAGAAAGCCTCCGTATCACTGAACATCCAGGAGACTATGCAGACGATATCAGGATCTTCCACGCCGAAGGATTTCGAGACAATGATGCAGTTGCTCTACCTCCGGTTCGCCCGTCCCAACTTTAACAAGGAGGCCTACACTGCAATCATGGGGCGGTTTACGGCCATTATCACTGCCATGCAGAAAGACCCGAACAAAATTATATCTGACAGTCTGCAGATGAACATGTCCGGTTATCACCCGAGAACATTCCTCCTGACTCCTGAATCAATGAAACTCATAAAATACGAAGACATTAATTATATCTACGAATCCGCTTTTGACGATGCTTCATCGTTTACGTTCTTCATTACCGGTAATGTGGATGAAGCGGTTGCCCGCGAGATGGCATCGCTCTATATCGGATCACTCCCCTCGAAATACCTGTCCGAGACCTACAGGAACCTGGGCATGGATCAGCCTTACGGCACAGTCAGAAAAGAGATAGCAATTCCGCTGGCCGTTCCAAAGGCCTCCGTATACATGATCTACGCCGCTGA
This sequence comes from Bacteroidales bacterium UBA4788, assembly GCA_002402965.1. GTDB lineage: Bacteria > Bacteroidota > Bacteroidia > Bacteroidales > VadinHA17 > SR-FBR-E99. The sequence continues at coordinate 23,825 of DHGW01000054.1, read as the reverse complement.
TGCAACTTACAAGCCTTCAGAATACCTTGGAATGGATTTACTGCAGGGTATACTGGACCTCATCTACACCGAAAAGGTTCGTGAAGAAGAGGGGGGTACCTACAGTGTCAGTATTAATGCCTCATCCCAGAAAAGACCTGAGGAAAAAGCCATGCTGATGATAATGTTTGAATGTGACCCGGAGAGAGCACAGGAGCTGAAGGCCATTATCTACAAGGAGCTGGAGGAGATAGCCAAAAACGGCCCAAGGCAGGTGGATCTGGAGAAGACAGTCAGCAATATGCTCAAAACCCGCGAGGAAGCCTTGCAGCATAACAGCTACTGGGCAAATACAGTACGCAACTACTACCTGACGGGCATTAACAGCAACGACAGCCGGAATTATACCGATATTCTCAACAAGTTTACTGTCAAGAAAGTAAAGAAGATGGCAAAGAAATTCCTTGCCAAGGCTGATCTGCTGGAGCTGGTTTTCGTGCCGGAGAAGAAATAAAATCACTGATCACACGGCCCATTTCTGTGCTGTGTGTTCTTTTGTTGTCTTGCATATCGAGGCAGCGTGCACCCTGGATGAGGTCAGCTATCTCCGTGCCCTCACTGTGACTATTCATTGAAAGTGATTGTCCGGTGGAAATGCTACAATTTAACATCGGTTGACCTGTAATGAAAAACCGGGCTTTTCCTGCCTTCGGGTTCTGAAACCTTAAGATTGCTGAATGTCGCTCCGTGAACATCGTCAAGCACTATTGCTGTACGGTAGTCCTTCTTATCACACACGAGCTTGACATTCTCGAATGTTATTCCTTTTGCATGCCTGATATAGAATCCCCAGGCAGGCAACTCCTTGAACATAGAAAACTCCGGGTAACTCGTTCCCATTTCCGGCACCTTGTCAAGCTCGTCAAGCCCTATCTTTGCATAATGAGGATTGCCCCCGCCGGGGTAATGTATCTCAATATTCTTCAGGGTAATATTCTCAATCATAGCATCAGGCATACCCACTAATGCCGACGGAGAGATATTTCGCGGAAGATCTTCCACCGGCCCCTCGTAGTTGTAGCCGGCATCAGGTTTGGTTGCCGGAACTTCCGCATATACGTTTGAGATCGTCACCCCGTTCATTCTCCCTTTTTTCCCGGCCCGCCTTTCGCCTATCCTCAGGAAGATGACGTTGCCTGTGTTAAGAGACCGGAGGCTGTCGACAACGATATTCTCCACAAAGCCCCCGTCAACGGCAGCAAAGGTGATTGCCGACCTGTATGTGTCAAACACCAGATTGTTGATTATGTGTATGTTACGAAATCCGCCATGACCCACAGTGCCGAACTTGATGCCGTTGGCGCTTGTCCTCACGGTGTTGTTGCGGATCCAGACGTTCTGGCAAACGAAGTCAGCACTGTGCGACTTCAGGCAGATGCCGTCATCAGCCGCATCAAAGTAGGAGTTGGAAACGACAACGCTGTCACAGTCAACGACGTCAACCCCGTCATTGTTCCAGTACGACTTGCTGTCGACCCTGATATTGTCGATTGCCAGGTTGCGGCACTGGTCATACTGCTGGTTCCAGCTGCCGGGGTCCTTCAGGTTGATGTCCCTGATCACTATGTTCCTGCAGCCCCTGAAATAGATGTTCTGGGGACGGATCGTCTCATTGGGCCTGTCATATTTCAGCGGGTCTTTGACTACTCCCTTGTGGATCATGTCAACAAGATTAGTTGCCACCTGGAATCCCTGTCCGTCTATCACCCCCTTGCCCGTGATCCCGATGTTTTCCTGGTCAAGCGCGAAGATCAAAGCAGTCCAGTTATAGTTCCTCTCATAATCGAAGGGATTGGTTGAGCCCACAAGTATCGCACCCTCCTCAAGATGGATGGTGACATTCGATTTCAGGTAGACTGTCCCCGTAAGGTACCTGCCTACATAAAAGACCAGTCGTCCGCCGCCGTTCTCGCTGATGTAGTCAATTCCCTTCTGGATTGAATTTGTGTTGAGAGTGGTTCCGTTTGATTTTGCGCCGAACATCGATGCATTATAATCCTTTGCCTGCATTTGAAGCGCCGCGGCTGAAAGGATAACCAACAATAGAATCTTTACTGTTTTCATATCAGATTTTATAATAACTGACCGGTCCCGTCATCCCCATTGACTGAAGAGGCTGGTTCTTTGTTCCGGCATTCGTCCAGTACTGCGCAACGGGATTGTCAGCAAGTGATTTCATATAGTTGCCCATGGAGGTGGTTACGATGACTTCCACAAGGTTTGTTCCGCGTTTCAGGTACTTGCCGATGCTGAAGATCCGTCTGCCGTACCACTTCACCCCGCAGCTCTCGCCGTTTACCCTGAGCTCCGAAGTGCCAAAAACCTTCCCCAGGTTAAGCACTGATTCTTCTGGCTCTTCACAGACCAGGCTGAACCTGTAGGTTACCGTTCCCGAAAAGCATACGAACTCCGGCATCTCTTTAAGGTCAGTGAGCCTCTCCATCGTAATCTCCCTGACGGATCCGTCGCGGCAATGCCTGAACTCCGCGGTCCAGCCTTCTTCCAGACTTCGCATCTCACTGCCAATCGCCGGCAGTGGTTTCCACTCCTCCTGAACCTTATCACTGTCAAAGGCAAACAGTAGGGAGTCTGCCGGACCAAGATCGAGTGTGACACCGCCATCCGGCTCAAACTGCACCCTTTTCCTCTCACCCGTCTCAGGGGACCATACCGAGCAGTGATGCCGCCAGGTCAGGGCTCCCGAGAAATGCACCCTGGTCCGATGGGCGTTGTGCATGTGGGAGTTGACTATGAAGATGTATTCAGCACCGTCCGGTGAACTGTACCTCGTCTGCATCAGGAATGGATCAGGGTCTTCAAATCTCAGCCAGGATTCTATCCTGTACCGTTCCTGAACTGTTCTATACCACCCTATATAGTCCTTTTCCGGCTTTTCCAGGGAAATAAACAGGTGCGGATATGCTTTCATCTTTTCAACGAGAAGAGACACAGTGGCGTCATTTTCAGCATGATTATACCATCCGGCGGACCTGGAGGGCACGGTTTCAATGCAGAACACCCTGCCGCCGGATCTCACAAATCGGAGGAGTTTGCGTGCGCTTTCCGGGTTAAGGCTTTCAACCCCGACCAGAAATAGGGTGTGATATTTCCGGGGTCCGAAGTGCAATTGCTTTCCTTCAATTGTGCTGTCACATATAATTCTTTCCGAGATATAGTCACATCCGCTGCCATTTTTGGCTATCGCCTCCCACACCAGCGAGAGGTATTCGGCATGCAGAACAGAGGGGAAAGGTTCATTCTGCATGCCTATCAGGCTCCACATATCGGCTGTCGGCGGCAGCAGGGCAATACCGGCATACATGTCGCAGTGCTGCAGCAACGCTGAAAGTCGTGTCTTGTATTCATTCAGCAGGTGGAAATGCGGCCACCAGTTATTATTCTCATTGAAATAACCACCGTATCTTATCCATCCAGGCCAGGGAGCTTCGGGAGGCGAGTAATTGAATCCGTGAAATACGGAATGTGTCACTCCAGAGATAATACTCTGGTCACTGCCAATCTTCAGATTCTCAAGCGATGTATTGAAAACGGTGTATGTATCGGTCATCTCCTCACAGCTTATCAGCCTTTTGCCAGTGAGATGCGCCGCAGATGAGACATACTTGTTCACCATGGTGTAGGCTCGCCCGCGCCTGTAGTCTGTCTCCGGCATCTCCTCTCCTATGCGGTGTTTGAGCCAGTTCATGGTCCACGACTCCCCTTCGGGGATATCTACGGCCATGCTGCTCTCCAGCGGGAAGAAGCCCCTGCCGTATGCCTGCATGCGTGATCTGACACCGGCATCCCGGCACCACTGCGCGAAGCTTTTCAGGAACCTCTCATCCAGCATTTCTGCCTTCGTGGTTTCAAAATCATACCGTATACGGCTGATCATCTCCTTGAAGGCCGGTCCGGACTGTACACCGTATTTGTAATCGGATACATTGCCCATCGAGCCGGTCCTGAAGAGCACGAAGGGCAGGAAGGGGAAGATGTCGTAGCCTCTCCTCCTGGAGAACTCCTCTCGCATGTCACCTGTCCAGTTGGAGCCTTCCAGCTCCATACTGTCGGTGAACAGGGCCCTCAGATGCGATGCAAGTGGTCCCGTCACCGGTTCGATGGCATCTGACATATTATTCAGGTATCTCCTTACTGCTGCCTCATTGTAATGATCCAGCACCGGACCGCTGGCTCCGGGTGCGCCATTGATCACCTCCATGAAGCCGCTCACCTGTACCAGTGCATACAGTGCATGCTCACCACCCGGGATGAGGAGGTCAATGAACTCCTCCCCGGTCCAGTCGGACAGGTCGATGATCTCATCAGGGGTCATAAGCGGATCGGGAACAAGCATAAGCGACAGCAGGGTATGCTTTCTCCCGGGCCACGGAGAACTGACTGCTGGACCCGCCTCCAGGAAGATCTCATCGCGGGAAATAGAGTAATTAAGAGGCCCTGTCATTTTTTTCACTGCAATAACAACTATCTGCGACCACTCCTCTTCTGCGAGCTCTTCGGAACCGAAGGGCCATCCTGATCCCACAATCAGATCACAGGTCATCCCAAGCTTCTTAGCCTCTTCAAAGACCACTCCGATCATGGTGCTCCATTCTTCGCTAAGCCATCTCAGCGATTCTTTACCTAGGTCGTCACCCTCAAACCGGGTTGGGAACGCCACCGGGTTAATCTCAACACCTCCTATGCCTGCTGCCTTGAGCAGTCTGAGTTCCCTTACCAGCTCGCCGGCCTCAACCTTATTGCCGTTCCACCACCATCTGACGAATGGACTGTACCCGGATGCGGGGTCACTGAACAGTTCATACAGTCCGCTACCGGCCGTACTCAACCCCGGATCTGCAGGCGTTGACGCAAGCAGGGGCAGGCGACCGGCGGTCATCCACCCGGCTGCCGTAAGCGCACTGCCCGATATGAACCGTCTTCTATCCATTACTTTTAAAAGGAAATTCTTTAAGTATATCCCAGTCTCTTCCGTTGTGTTTCAGGAGGAAGAGACTGTTTGCATTGAATGATCCTTTGAATTCTTCATCCTGAAATCCGGGCCACGCTTCGGCGAAAGCCTCCCGGGTCAGGTCTCTGGTCGCAACGGTGATATGTGGCTGGACGGTTTTCATGATCTCACTCCCCGGAAAATCAAGTTCTTCCAGCAGAACCTTCTTCAGTCGCCGGTGCAATGCAATCACCGGTTCAGGATTGGTGATCCTGATGAAGATAACCCTGGGGGCAAAGCACCCGAAGCCATCGAGGTCAACTGTAAAAGAGGCTTCACGGGCGGCGAACTGCTCAAGTGTGTCTGAGATGGCCAACTCACCTGTGCTGTTCCGTTTGAACGGCATTTGCAACGTGATATGGGCAGGCGATTTCAGTGCATGACCGGATTTAAAGTCAGCCTTCATCCTCTCTTTGACAGCACGCACCTTTTCCCTCAGTTCCCACCCGGGAATGAGGGCAATGAAGTAGAGGGTCCCGCTGATATCCTTCAAGTGGTTCACCCGCTGATAATCTGACCGTTCCCTCTGCAATAAAATCTGATCATAAGGTATCCTGCAACACCTGACACAAGTGATCCGGCCATTATGCCGATCTTGGCTGAATCCATCAGCAGGCCGGCATTGGGAAATGCCAGGTTGGCAATGAACATCGACATGGTGAATCCGACTCCGGCAAGCATGGCGGTTCCGAAGATCTGACCAAAAGTTACTCCCGCAGGCAGGCTGGCAAATTTAAGCTTCAGACCTGCATATGAGAAGAGTGTCACCCCAATGGTCTTGCCAAGGAAAAGACTCACTGCCAGGCTGGTTATCAGCGGAACGTCAGGTTGCAGACCGGAGCTGAATGCAACCCCGGCGTTAAAAAATGCAAAGACAGGCATGATGAAGTAGGCTACCCAGCCGTGTAACACATGTTCGATATGCTGCAGGGGCGACTGAACCTTTTCGGTCCACTGCTCAATATCATCCATCCGCTCCAGCTGCTCAGGCGTCAGCAAGGGAGTGTGAGCGGAATCATGCTCTCTGAATTCATCGGCAATCCTGCACATCTCCTCGGTGAAGGTATGAACGTCAGTCTTCTGTCTCAGAGGCACCGTAAAGGCAAGAAGCACTCCGGCAATTGTTGGATGAATGCCCGACTTGAGAAAGAAATACCAGATGAGAATGCCGCAGGCCAGGTGCAGGTACTTGGGAAAGAGATTCTTTATATTCAGGAAAACCAGCAATGCCATCGGGATAGCAGCCCAGAGCAGCATCATCCAGTCAATGGATGAAGTGTAAAAGAGAGCTATCACCACCACAGCTCCAATGTCGTCAATTATGGCAAACGCGGCCAGGAAAACCTTGAGACCGACAGGCACCCTGTTGCCAAGCAGCTTCAGGATCGCAAGAGAAAAGGCGATATCAGTGGCCATTGGTATCCCCCAGCCGTGCGATGCCTGCGGATTTTTATTCAGAATAATGTAGAAGACTACGGGTACCATCATTCCTCCCAATGCAGCGATGAGTGGCAATGAGGCCTTCGAAGGCGTATTGAGCTCTCCGATCATCAGCTCCCTCTTGATCTCAAGACCGATCATAAAAAAGAAAATAGCCATCAGCCCGTCGTTAACCCATAGCAACAGAGGCTTCCTGAGGCTGAAGCTTCCCGCCTCGAAACCGACCTTCGTCTCCCTGAGACTGTCGTAGAAGTCGCTCAGCTGGGTATTGGCAAACAACAACGCCATGACAGTAGCACCAAAAAGCATAATCCCTCCCAGGCTCTGTGCGCGGTCAAACTTCTGAAACGTTGATAATATAATGCTCTTCATCTACAAGAGGTTACCTGAAATGTGGTGAACTTCCGGCTTTTAGTTTTACAGGACTAAATATACGATTTTCACAAGAAATGCCCTGCTCAGGGAGGGATAAACTGAGTGGCCTGTCACTCAAACCAGGTTTTGATGAACACCTCGCGGTCATGCTGCAGGTCGGTGGCCCGGTATGATACTGATGAGTCATTCTCAATTATATATACCCAATAACCGGAGACAATTCCCGGACTGTAGAAGACCCTCCTTAGATAGAGCCTGTCACCCGCGACAAAGTCACATTTCTTACCATATGCCGAAATCTTGCCGTACTGGTTCTCAAGGGATGTCTTAACCCATATGATATTGGGTCCCTCATAGTTCTCAGGTCCGGTATGGCGGTACTCGATGAAATCGCCCACATACTTCCTCGTTATGATCAGATCCTCCTCCGGAATTGCAGAAGAACCTTTCTTCAGAGGGCCGCAGGAAGCCGCAATTGCGACAAGCATCAGTAACAGTGCTCTTTTCATCCGTTCACTGGTTAGTCCGACATTGCCATGATCTAACCTTGTAGACAATGGCAGAACAAAATTACGAATTTTTCGCGACAGGGTTAACTAATCTGGAAGTTTGACGATACCGGAGGTGTGGGAGGAGCAGACGACACGAGATGACTGCCCCACTCCCTTACTCGCCTTCCAGCTCCCACGGCACCAACGGGGAACGGTAGAAGTTGATGTCCATGATCTGCATTCTAAGGCCGTGAGAAGCAAGCCTGGTTTTGTACTCATCCCAGTTGCGCATCCAGGCCTGGGTCCATCCAACCTCGGCATACCCCGGAAGACGGGGAAAGATAAGGTATTCCGCCTCCTTATAGGTGGAAATGGTCTCAGCCCACAGGGGAGCCTCCACCCCTACAATGTTTTCCCGGGTAATCTCGGGAACCAGTGTGGCGGGATCCCAGTTGTACGCGTCATCCACTTCGATGTATGCTGCCCAGTGCAAGCCGAAGATGCTGGCAGTGTCATACTGCATGTCGGAATAGGCGTATTGACACGGTGACATCAGAACCTTCGCCCCCTGACTGACCCCCATAATTGCGTTGGCAGCCCGTGCCCAGTACTGGACCACAGCGCCAGGCTTCAGTGTGGAATGTGCTATCTCATCCCAACCTATAACTTTCTTTCCGTGGGACCCGACTATTTCCTGCACCCTGTTAACAAAACAGATGTAGTCATCGATTCTGGTGGAATGCGACTCGTCTCCGCCAATATGGAAATACTCACCGGGTGTCAGGGCGGCGATCTCGCCAGCCACGTCATTCACAAATTTGTAAGTGAGTTCTGAACGGGTGTCAAGCGTGCTGAATCCGACATTTATTCCTGTGTAAGGCTCCGGTGCCTTACCATCCCTGTTGAGCTCAGGGTAAGATGAGAGAGCTGCGTTGGTATGGCCGGGCATGTCTATCTCGGGAATGATTGTTATAAACCTGTCAGCAGCATATTTAACGATATCCGAATACTCTTCCTGGGTATAGAAACCTCCTTCACCGCCGCCGACCTCCGTTTTACCACCATGTGCAGTGAGGTTGGGCCACGATTTGATCTCAATCCTCCATCCCTGGTCATCGGAGAGGTGCATGTGCAAAACATTTATCTTGTACAGTGCAAGCTGGTCAATATATCGCTTTATATCCTCCGGGCCGAAGAAATGGCGTGCCACATCACGCATTACCCCGCGATACCCGTAAGCAGGATAATCGCGTATTGTCCCCGTGGAAATAGTCCACGGCCCTGTCTGAAGGGTGTCAGCTTCAACTTCATGTGGAAGCAACTGACTTACCGTCTGGATGCCGTGGAAGACCCCGGCCGGTTTGTTTGCGCTTACTGTCAGCGACTTATCCGTGATGACCAGTTCGTATCCCTCATCCCCGAGCTCAGCGTCACCTTCTGTGAGGCTGAGGAGAATATCCCCCTTGCCCGGTTTTCTGCCGTCTGTGATCACCTGCAGGCCCAGGCCTGTGGAAGGATTCAGCTTGTCAGCAAGGTAATTTCCAATGAATGACAGTTCAGCAGGAGCTCCCGGCATGATAAAAATGTCACTTTTCGAAGTCAGAGTGAACGACTTCCCGGTGGCTGTTACCGAGACCGGCTTCGGGATAATGCTGTTTTTTGCGAGATCTGTCGGCTCAGAGGCGCTGCCCGTGCAACCGGTCAGCATTAATGCAGCAATTGCGGCCAGAATGGGTGATTGTATTTTCATTGGTTTTTTGTTTTTATTCCTTTTGAGTATTTGAGAGGATCGGTTTCAAATATATGGATTTTAGATCAGGAATTTTAAGGTTTTAGTCACCGGTTGACCGGCAGCCGGGGTATGCTTTTCCCCCTGTTGGGCATATTTCAATTTATTTGTAGATTTGCTTTTACTGTTATGAAGGTAATAGAGCCAAAAGACCTGGAACCGCTGTCATTCCTGTTCAGAGGCAAAGATGGTCATCGCCGTGCTGAACAAGTCATTCGTATGCTGTCAATTGACAAAATCAACAGGGTATATGACAACTCGGGCGCCTGGACCGGAGCCGAATTCACATCCAGACTTCTTGATGATATAGGTGTGAATTATGCAGTAGGCAATGCTCACATACTGAGGCAATTACCTGACGGAGCTTTCATAACTATCTCCAACCATCCTTACGGCGGCATCGACGGAATTATGACCATTGACATTATGGCAAGGCTGAGGCCTGACTACAAGTTCATGGTCAACAGGTTACTCTCTCTCGTTAAAACCCTTGACGCCAACTTTATCTCAGTGGTTCCGACAGGAAACAAAAAGACCGGCATTAAGGCAGCCAGCATAAGGGGAATACGCGAGGCCCTCGGGCACCTTCGTGAGGGGCACCCCCTGGGATTTTTTCCCTCGGGAGCCGTCTCTGACTTCACCCTGAGAGAAATGAAGGTGAGGGACCGCCGATGGCAGGAGAGCGCCCTCCACCTGATCCACTCGGCAAAAGTGCCGGTCCTGCCCATTCGCTTCTTCGACATAAACTCTCCGTTCTTCTATTTTCTGGGCCTCATAAACTGGAGAATACGCCAGTTGAGACTGCCGTCGGAGGTCTTTAACAAGCGGGGCCGGGTGCAGCGAATCGGTATCGGAAATATAATCAGCCCAGGTGAACAATCGCGCTACCCTGACTTGCAGTCCCTGGGCAATTTTCTGAGAAAAAAAGTCTATGGAATGAATCTGCCGAAGGAGTTTGTTCTTGGTAAATTAGTTTAACTTAGTCGACAAATTTCTCCCATGACTGATAGAAAGAGTCCCGGAAACAACCTGAAATCACTGTTCAACGGTGAGGCTCTCAGGAATGTTTTCTCTGACAGAGCCAGAACCAACCTCCTGAAGAAGCAGGAACAGATAGCTATTTTATGGCTGGTCAAAAGAATCCCGTCCTACATTACATCAAACATGCTCACGGGCATCGGATTATTCGGAAACGTGATCGTTTCAGCCAGCTTCATCCTGGCGGCATACTTCAGCCGGCTTTTCCTTCTGCTTGGCCTGATCGGGTTCTTTATAAGCTGGTTCGGTGACTCACTTGACGGGAGACTTGCATACTTCAGGAATATACCGAGGAAAAATTACGGATTCACCCTCGATATCACGATTGACTGGATGAGCATCATCCTGATCGGTTTCGGCTATATGTTTTATGCTGAAGGTGCATGGATACTCCTTGGTTACGGTTTCGTGGTACTTTACGGATTGGAGATGATCATAGCCCTTCTCCGGTATAAAATAACCGGCAAATACTCCATAGACTCGGGAAAATTGGGACCAACCGAGGTCAGAATCGTAGTCAGCCTGATAATGATTGCCGAAGTGCTTTTGCCGGGATCACTCAATTATTCAGCATGTTTTGTGGTTGTTGTGCTCTTTTTTGTCAATATCATTGATACCAGGAGCCTCCTGCGAGTGGCCGATGATATTGACAAGCAGGAACGACAAGAAAAAACTTGACTATCTTTATCACCACGCAACCTGACCACCATGAGCGAAATTACCGTTAAGGAGGTGAAAACACGGAAGGACCTCCGTAATTTTATATATCTGCCTGAAAAGGTTCACAGGAATGACCCTGACTGGCTTCCACCGCTATATATGGATGAGTGGGAGCTATATGACAAGAAGAAGAACAAATCGTTCGGTTACGCCGACGGTCTCCTCCTATTGGCTTACAGGGACAACAGGCCCGTAGGCAGGATAATGGGTATCATCAACCGGAGATACAACGAGATCAACCATGAGAACCACGGCAGGTTCTGTTTCATGGAGTGCTATAATGACCAGGAGGTCTTTCATGCGCTTATTAGCAGCATCGAGGAGTGGGCCAGGCAGAATGGCATGAGCAGCATAGTGGGACCCCTTGGTTTCTCAGACAAGGACCCGCAGGGATTCCAGACAGAGGGATTCCAATACTCACAGTTCATTACCAGCGCCAACAATTCTCCATATATGGTGACTCTCATTGAAAATGAGGGATACACAAAAAAGGTCGACCTGGTGAACTACCTTGGTGATATTCCGAAGGAGTTCCCGCAGGTTTATGAGAGGGTGCTTGATAAGATCGCCAGAACCAGGGAATTCGAAATAATTGAATTCCAGACAAAAAAACAGTTGAAACCCTATATCATCCCGATCCTTGGTCTGATGAATGACACCTTCGCCGAGATATACGGATTTGTCCCTCTCAATGATAAGGAGAAATCGGATTTCGCCGCACGCTACCTGCCAATTCTTGATCCGAAATTCATCAAGGCGGTGCAAAAGGATGGAGAGCCGATCGGTTTTGCCATCGGCATGCCTGATCTCAGCGCGGGCATTAAGGCCTGCCGTGGCAGACTGCTGCCATTCGGGTTCCTGAAGGTGCTGCGGGAATCAAAACGATCACGGAAGCTGATCATGATGCTCGGTGGGGTCAAAGAGGAGTTCAGGGGGAAGGGCATCGATGTGCTCATGGGTGTAAAAATCCTTCGTGACGCCATAAGCAGCAGGATGGAAACCCTCGACAGCCACCTCGTCCTTGAAGACAACCTGAAGATGAGGGGAGAATACGAACGGATCGGCTGCAAGGTTGTCAAGAAATTCCGTATCTACCAGAAAGATCTGTAATTTGCCCTGAAGCTTTACACTGGCCCCTGTAACAGTTACATGCGGAGTCTCAGGTCGTAATGCGCGATATGTGCGTGACACGGAAAGCCGCATTCACTCCCATGTGATCACTGAAATGCGCTTTTTACCGTCCATCTTTACAGTCAGTTTATTCCTGAACCGAACATGTGTGACATACTTCCCTTTTCCCACAACCTCCTGCTGACCAAGCAGATCCCAGTCCAGAACAGTGTTCTTGTCACGGTGCTGAATGGAAAAATAACCGACATTCATGGAGGTTACATTGTGGAAGAAGTGAGAACCCGACGAGGCGTCAAGAGGGAACTCTTCCAGACTGGTTTCAATAATAAACTTTGCATTGCATATCTGAGGCCATGAGATCGGGATTCCTATCCATCGGTCACGACTGCCCCACCTTCCCGGTCCGATCAGAATATATTGTTTCCCCTCTTTGATCATCTCCTGGTTGAAGGAGTCAACTTCAGCCGCGATCTCGAGTGTCTTTGACTTGTCAAATGTCTCCCGGTCAACATATACCACATCACTTATGTCATTTATCATACCATTGCCCATACTCTTTTCAGTATATAGAAGTATATGCGAACGGTCTATCTCTGACATGTTGATGTCATAATCGATTGCCGCCCCTATTATGGGCTTTATCTGCAAAAGGTAGAACGAGGCCTTGTAGTCACTGTCTTTCGTCAGGTCTATGGCAAATTCAATCTCAACCGGAGTGCCGAGAGCCTCCTTGACAATATCAAGTATCTCCACCAGCGATTTTGCAAGAGGTATGTAATCATACTTGAGTATGTCAGCAAAGTTGACAATCCGTGGCCCGGCTTTGTCAATTCCGGGGTAAATGGTTCTGCTTTCGGCAGAATAAACAGATGCACAGTGATTTAAAATCCCATGCCGTTCGGCATCCTCTATGGTAAGACGTGCCAGGCCCTCAGTATCGCCCTCAAGAAGATTTAATTCCTTCTTCCTCAGGTCAATGGCATAAAATTCAACCTGGGAGTTCAGGTACTGATCCTTGGGTGTGTTGTTTTCAAGGTTCGGATATTTCGGTGAAAATCTGAAGGCCTTCTCCCCTTCCACAACATATGTACCCAGGCCTACAGCTAAAACTGCAAACCCGTCTTCGGGCTGCATGTACCCGTAAGGATAATAATTGTATGACTGGCTTACGCCGCTGATGTGAGGATAAAAAAACTCCTCATATTGCTCTCCCACAACCTCCTGGATTATGACAGCCATCTTTTCCTCCTCAATCTTGTAATTGATCGCATTGATGTACCCCCGGGCAGTCTCGGAGTATATCGATGCGTATACCAGTTTGATGGCATCGGCAAGCTGTTTGAGACGAACTTCAATGTCTTTGTTGCTGTTAGGCAGCAGGTAGGTCTCGAAGATTCCGGCGAAAGGCTGCATCAGCGAGTCCTCAAAGAGACCCGATGATCTTACTGCCAGCGGTTTCTTAATCTTTCCGAGTATGATTCTCAGCTTATTCATCAGCAGGGGCGACAGCTTTCCGCCAATGAAGAATTCCTTTATCTTTTCATAGCTGGATTCGGAATAGATCCGGTTTCTGAGCCTGTTATTGTCAAGAAAGTCCTCGAACTCGTTAGTGCCGATTATAAAAGTCCTTGGCGCCTTGATATTGATACCCGGGATAAAGTGGGAGATGTCAAAATTGTATATGAGAGTATGAATGAATGCAAGCCCGCGTCCCTTTCCCCCCAGTGCTCCCGGGGCCAGCTGAATTATGTTGCTCTCTTCAGTAATCAGAGTCTCATCGAACTCTACAATCTTGCCCTTGTTCTTCTCGAACTTGAGTTGTTTAACAATTCTCACCAGGTAATCACGAAGAGCTTCCGGATCATTGAAGTCGCTAATCTTCTTGGGGGCTATCTCCCTGGCAAGCTGTATCTCACCCCTGGCAGTAAGCCAGAGTGAAAAGTGATTCCGGCTGGCGTGATAGAGCAATGTCTCCGTAGGAATAGACTGCAACTGCTGCTCGAACTCATTCATGTTCTTGGCCGTACCGATAGCCTTACCGGTCTCATCCTGGTAAATGAAATCACCGAATCCCAGATTAAAACTTATGAAGTTTTTGATATCCTGGGCAAGAGTGTCGGAATTCTTGTATATAAATACGCAGTTGAGATCTTTGGCCATCAACTCGTTGGTACGGTCTGACGACTGGATGATGGTTGGCAGGTCGGGTATCTCTGACTTGACGTATCTCACCAGTTCGAACCCTGCCTTTTCATCGAACTTTGAATTCTTTTCAAACTTGATGTCTGTTATCAGGCAGAGGAAGAACTCCTTGTATTTATCGAATATCTGTATCGCCTCCTCATAATTTGATGCCATCAGAATTTTCGGCCTTACCCTCAGCCGAAGCACCTTGTAAAGCTCATCCATCGTGCTCACATCCTCAATGATGCGCCTTGTCTGTTCCATGACGCAATGATACAGCAGCGGGATGTAGCGCGAGTAGTATTTTGCCGAGTCCTCCACCAGCAGGATGATGCGGCTGTAGCCAACCTTGGTGTCATTGTCGACGTTGACATAATCCTCCAGTTGTTTTACCATGGCAAAAAAGATCTTGGAGTCACCGTTCCAGACGAAGACATTGTCTATCAGGCTGGCCCTTCTCTGCTCACCCTGAAAGTATCCCACATACTGATTGTTGTTCAGCAACAGGTAAATAGGGATGTACTTGTAGAGTGATTTTAGCTTGGCGGCAATTTCCATCGGAGTCTTCCTGTCAACCCCTACCATGATTATAATAAGATCGAAGTGCCTGGAGTAGAGCTTTTCAAATGCCTCTTCAAATGAAGATACCCCGGTGATTCTCGGGACTGAGGTGAGGTTCAGCTGGTAATAGACACCAAGGATATAATCGGAAAATTTGCCTTCGCGCTCGAGGCTGTATGCATCATAAAGGTTAGAGATGATAAGTATCTCCCTGACTTTGAATTTCATCAGGTCATGAAAAATATCACGGTCATAATTATTCTTTTCAAGGAAGTTCTGCAGCAGTTTCCGTTTGTTTAACAGGAAGTCCCTGGCCGCTTCATACTTCTGTTTCAGCTCCTCTTCTGACCGGTATTTCTTTATGGCAACCTCACCCTGAACGGTATTCAGGTAACTGCATATCAGCGTGGCAATATTGTTTATAAGGTCTCTCTCCTCCTTCATGAAGGGCCCTTCATCAACGTCGGGAAACTCCTTCGTATAGTAGATCTCAACCTCACCAAACCTGTCATCTATGGTCAGGAAGGGCTGTCTCTGACGCCATTTTGTTACTATGAAACCGGGCGACATGTATTCCTTGCCGTCAAAATTGATCCTGGAGACAGTGTGTTCGGGGTACTGCCAGGCATCGGGCAATATGTAAACAATGCGCTTCAGTGCATTTTCTACCGACTTCTCAGACTGCAGTATTGAAGTTGTCTGGTTAATGCACGATAGCTCCTTGAGGCGCTCGGTCTTCTCGTAAATGATCTCCTTAAGTCCTTCCTGAGTCTTAATGACCGAATCAAGACCGTGAATCAGGTTAATGAATCCCGAGATCAGCAGTGCCAGTGTCTCGGCGAACTGTTTCTCCTCCTCCAGGAAAGGCTCCGGCCCTGCCTTTGATGTATCCCCTGCGAATATAATCCTGACCGCTCCGCTCTTTGGTGAGATGGTCTTCAGGGGGGCTTCGAGATAGTGTGGAGAGTCACGGTACCCTGCTGAAGAGTAGTGAGCGTTATCATAGGTGATACGGCATTCAATCTGTTCGGGGAACATGAATGCCATGGGGATCAACTCAATGATCTCTGAGAGTGTGGTTTCAATGGAATGACCGTTTCTCAGACTCTTTGAAATCTCATTGATGCACGAAAAGATACGGTTGTCAGCCCTGGACTCGTCGTTCTGTCTCCCTTCCCTGTCAGCAGGCTGCCTTATTTCATTCCCCTTTATAATATTCAGGAACCCGGTTATCAGGTTGGCCATATTCCCCAGTAGTTCCTCTTCTGACTCCTGGTGGGTCTCCCAGTATGTTGCAGGAAATCCCCTGAGATAATAGAACTCTATGATGCCTGATTTCCGGTCAATTGTAGTGAACTCCTCCTTAAGACTCCATTCATGTTCACTGTAGTCCCTGTCCGAACTGAGATATTCCTTCCCGTCATATACTATACGGGCAACGGCATAGTCAGGAAACTGCCATGAATTCGGCATATTACGGGAGATCTGGAACAGCGCGTCATCAATATTCTTTTCCTCGCTTATCTTCCTAGTACGCTCGAGTGTCACTGCAGCAGCCTGATAGGCTTCCTCAGTCATATCCGGTGCCTGTTGTGAATTAAGGTAATTGCTGACTATTGTGGCTATATTTTCCAGCAGCTGTCTCTCTTCGTGCAGGAATGGTCCCTCATCGGCTTTCGGAAACTGCTTTGTGTAAAATACGTCGATCGCTCCCCATTTTTTGTCCCAGGTCTCAAAAATCTGCTTCTGAATCCACCGTGTCTCACGGAAGTTGGGAGGACGGTATTCGTGGCCGTCATACTTTATCCTGGCATAAGCATATTCAGAAAACTGCCAGGCTTTTGGTATCTCCCTGATTATCTCTGATAGTGTCTGACCTGCCGGATACTTTTTGCTGATAATCTTATTAATGGCATAGATAATTGACAGTTCTTTCTGGCTCTGTATCTTCTCAGCCAGAAGCTTCTGCATATCCTTCTGCAATTTTGACAAATCCTCCATCCCAGATCAGTTCATCTCTGTTTTACCAGCCAGAGAAATGCAATTTATATTGAATATTGAAAAAAAACTCAATTAAATTTTGTGGTAATGCATGAATTATGGAAATTTAATCATAATTTCCGAAAACCAACTAATCTTAAAACCCCTACTTCCATGTCAAATCCCGTTGATGAATTCATGGCGAGGATTATCGCCAAAAACCCCGGTGAAGTCGAGTTTCACCAGGCCGTGAGAGAAGTGACCGAGTCACTGATGCCGTTTATACTGGAAAACCCCAAGTACAGGTCAGCCAAGATCCTTGAGAGGATGGCCGAGCCTGAGAGGGTAATCCTTTTCAGAGTCCCCTGGGTCGATGACAAGGGAGAGATCCAGATAAACAAAGGCTACCGGATTGAGATGAACAGCGCCATCGGACCTTACAAGGGAGGGCTGAGATTCCATCCGACCGTGAATCTGGGCATACTGAAATTCCTTGCTTTCGAACAGGTTCTCAAGAACAGCCTTACCACACTTCCCATGGGCGGAGGTAAAGGCGGATCAGACTTTGACCCGAAGGAAAAGAGCGACAACGAGGTTATGCGCTTCTGCCAGTCTTTCATGAGTGAACTCTTCAGGCATGTAGGTGCTGATACTGACGTGCCTGCCGGAGACATAGGCGTGGGCGGAAGGGAAATAGGCTACCTCTTCGGCCAGTACAAAAGACTGCGCAATGAGTTCACGGGTGTACTCACCGGCAAGGGTCTCGAATGGGGCGGCAGCCTCATCAGGCTGGAGGCAACCGGCTACGGCCAGGTTTACTTCGCAGAAGAGATGCTCAATACCAGGGGTGACAGCCTGAAAGGCAAGATCTGTACCGTCTCAGGGTCTGGCAACGTTGCTCAGTTTGCTGCTGAAAAGGCAATCCAGATGGGCGCCAAAGTGGTCACCATGTCCGATTCCAACGGATATATTCATGACCCTGAGGGTATAAACGAGGAGAAGCTTGCCTTCATTAAAAACCTTAAGAATGTCAGGAGAGGACGTATCAAAGAGTATGCTGAGAAATACGGATGCACATATGTAGATGGCAAATCCACCCCGTGGGATGTACCCTGCCAGGTAGCACTGCCTTCCGCCACTCAGAATGAGATCTCCGGTGCTGATGCCGAAACACTCGTAAAGAATGGCTGTTTCGTTGTCTCCGAAGGTGCCAACATGCCTTCCACACCCGATGCAGTCAATATCTTCCTGCATCACAAGATACTGTTCGGACCGGGCAAGGCTGCAAATGCCGGAGGTGTATCTACATCAGGACTCGAGATGACCCAAAACTCCATGCGCCTCTCATGGTCACGCGAAGAAGTTGACAACCGGCTTCACAGGATCATGAAAGAGATACACGCCACATGCGTGAAGTACGGAACCCGGCAGGACGGGTTCATCAACTATGTCGACGGGGCCAATATCGGGGGATTCGTCAAGGTGGCTGAGGCCATGCTGGCCCAGGGAGTCGTGTAGACCGTGAAAAACATCTTCAGAGAGACCTCCTTCGAGCTTCTGATGCTGAAGAGAGTCAGGTATGTACTGCTGATATGCAGCAGGTACGATGCCTTTATTATGGAGGAGGACGGGAAGATTGACGAGAAGGTCTTCAATGATTACGCCTCGTTCAATCTCCGTTATCCTCCGCAATTCATTCATGTTACCTCCGCCGGGGAGGCAATGGCAGCACTCGGGAAAGGCAATATTGACCTTGTCGTAAACATGCTGAGTATCAGCGATATGGATCCGCTTGACCTCTCGCTGCAAATAAAGAAGAGCTGGCCCCGGGTACCCATAGTAATCCTCGCTCCCGTTTCAAGGGAGAGGGCCGTTAGACTTGACAGTGAGGAGATGGGCTGCATTGACTATGTCTTCAACTGGCTCGGAAACACCAATGTGCTGCTGCCGATAATAAGCCTGGTGGAGGACAAACTCAACGTCGATGAGGATGCCAGCCACGAAGGGGTGCAGGCAATCCTGCTTGTCGAGAGCTCCGTCAGGCTCGCCTCGGTCTTCCTGCGCCACCTTTACAAAATCATCCTTGAACAGTCACGGGAATATATGATCGAGGGCCTCAATGAACATCAGAAGATGATGCAGATGCGAGGCAGACCTAAGATCCTGCTGGCCACCGGGTACAAGGAGGCGGTGGAAATGTTCGAAAAGCACAAGACTCATTTGCTGGGAGTAATCAGCGATGTCGACCAGTACCGCAAGGAAAACAGGAAGAGCGGTACATTCAGTGAATTGTTCAGGCAGATAAGGGATTTTGACCCCAACATTCCGATAATCGCTCATTCTGCGGACACTGAAAATGAAAAGACAGCCCTTGAATACGGCAACGCATTCCTCGACAGCAACTCAATCACCCTCGCCGAAAAAATGGAGCATCTCCTTAAACAGAACTTCTCCTTCGGTGATTTTATCTTCACGAATCCTGCAACCGGGGTAGAGATAGCCCGCATCTCCGATCTGCAGACCTTCCAGCGCAAACTTTTTGAAATTCCTGATGAGTCACTTAGGTATCATCTCTCGCGAAACCACCTTTCAAAATGGCTCTACGCGCGGGCACTCTTTTCCCTGGGTGAGTTCCTGAAAGAGATCAGCCTCGATGATTTCTCAAGCCTCGACCAGGCCCGGAGGTTCATTTTCGATACCATTGCCAATTTCAGACGCAGCAAAGGCCACGGAGTTATCGCCGATTTTTACCGCGAACACTTCGACGAATACCTGACATTCACACGCATCGGCGAGGGTTCGATGGGAGGAAAAGCCCGCGGTTTGGCATTCCTGGATCATATCATCAAGCAAAATCAGCTCTCTGACAGTTTTGCAGATTCAGTGGTATCAATTCCGCGCACTGTTGTCCTGACCACCGATATCTTCGACGAATTCATGGATGAAAACAACCTGTACGGTATCGGCCTGTCTGATGCCGGTGACAGGGAGATACTCGATGCATTCCTGAAAGCCAGGCTTCCCTTCAGAATCCACAAAGACCTCCTGGTCTTCATCTCAATCATCAGCGGGCCGGTTGCAATACGCTCATCAAGCTTGTTAGAAGATTCTCATTTCCAGCCGTTTGCCGGAGTCTATTCAACCTATATGATCCCGAAGGCTGAGAACGAAATTGTCATGCTTGAACTCCTCAGCGTCGGTATAAAAAGTGTCTATGCCTCTGTATTTTACAGAGGAAGCAAGAACTACATGAAGGCCACCGCTAACCAGATAGAGGAAGAAAAGATGGGCATTGTCCTTCAGGAAGTATGCGGACAGCAGTACGGCAACCGGTTTTATCCGACATTGTCAGGTGTTGCAAGGTCAGTGAATTTTTATCCCATTGAACCCGAAAAATATGAAGAGGGGTTTGTAACCCTTGCCTATGGGCTGGGAAAATATATCGTTGACGGGGGCGTCTCACTCAGGTTCTCGCCGGAATACCCTGGAAAGATCATCCAGCTCTCTGATACACGGATGGCATTGCAGGAAACACAGCAGGAATTTTACTCTCTTGACCTCAACCCCTCAAGCTTCGTTCCAAGCACTGACGACTCGGTCAACCTCCTGAAACTGAGCATCGGTGAGGCCGGGGGTGACAGTGCGCTTAAGTTTGCCGCTTCCACATACGATTACCAGGATGATATACTTCGCGACGAACTGGTTGAAGGAGGCAGGAAAGTGATAACCTTTGCACACATCCTCAAGTATGACCTCTTCCCGTTAACAGGTATCCTCAAGAGAGTTCTTGAGATTGGACAGCAGCAGCTTAATAACCCGGTTGAGATCGAGTTCGCTGCGAACATCGACTCTTCCATGAAAAAACCTGTAGCTTTCAATCTCTTGCAGATAAGGCCAATTGTGGAAAACTACGAAACCATCAAGTTCAGGCTTGAGAATATTCCCCATGATGACACTGTGGTCTTTTCCGGCCTGGCCCTCGGAAACGGAACCATTGAAGGTCTGCGTGATGTGGTATATGTCAGGACCGATAATTTTGAGGCCTCCAAAAATCCGGAGATCGCTGAAAGGATTGAGCGTATAAATGAAAGATTCATTAATGAAGATACAAATTACATACTGATCGGCCCGGGAAGATGGGGTTCAACCGACGTGTGGCGGGGTATACCTATTAAGTGGCAGCAGATATCCGGTGCCAGGGTGATCGTTGAGTCGGGACTTGAAAACTACCGGATTGATCCGAGCCAGGGCACCCATTTCTTTCAGAATCTCACTGCCTTCAGGGTGGGTTATTTCAATGTGAATCCATCTACAGGCGACGGTTTCATCGATTATGATTTTCTCTCCACGGCTGAAACGGTATTTGAAGACGATCTGCTCAGGCATGTCAGATTTTCTGAACCTTTAAATGTGATGATTGACGGTAAGAAGAAACTGGGTGTGATAATGAAGCCCGGCCGTGGAAAGTGATAACCTCTAATGCAGGAAGGTCACATCCCCGACCATGTCAAAATACTCGCCGTCGGCAAACCTGCCTGTGGCTTTCCAGACGTAGACACCCTGCGGCGACAGGTTACCGTCCCCGAAATAGCCGTCCCAGCCCCTCTTCAGATCATGGCTTTCATAGATCAGAACACCCCACCTGTTGAAGACCTGAAGCTTGTATTCAAGCACGTTCTTAAAAAATGGCCTGAAAACATTGTCCATGGAGGGATGGACTCCATCAGTCCATTCACCGCCGGTGGGGCCTGTACCGTTCCACCTGAAGGCATTTGGATATTTCAGGGTGCCTGTCTTCCACTCCACTATAACCGGTGTCTCCATCACAGCTGAATCGACACACCCATACTGTGTGGAAACAAGCAGGGATACCGTATATGAGCCCGGCGACTCATACTTGTGGTAAGGGTTCTCCTCGGTGGAGGTCTGACCGTCACCAAATCTCCAGAGCCATGATTCCGCGTAGTATGAATAACTGTAGAAGATTACTATCTGCTCATTGTTTACCACATGGGTGGGATAAGCGTCAAATATTGCCGACGGGTTCTGATAAACTGTTATTACCCCGTTGTGGACAGATTCTCCGGCGATGTTGTGTACAGTCAGCTTTACCACATAATTTCCCGGAACAAAATATGTATGCACAGGGTTCTCCTCTGACGAATACTGTTTGTCTCCAAAATCCCATGTATAACTCTCACCGTGAAGGCTTTTATTGATAAACTGAACCGTCAGCGGTGCACACCCGGATGTTGCACCTTCGAAATCAGCCACAGGAAGGGGTGGCATGACAACCTGAATGAGGACGCTCTGTTCTGCAGAGCAGCCCCAGTTCTTAGGAGGTATCGTATAACTAAGGCTGTGAGATCCAAGACCTGCTGCGGCAGGGTCAAACATGTTACCCGTAAGGCCCGGCCCTGACCAGGTGCCGCCTGTGGGATACACAGTCAGCGCTGCAGGAGGAGCGTTGAGGAATACCGTGCCGGGGGCATCGATTATTATTGAAGGCAAGGGCATCACAGTAATCACCACCGTATCCGAAGCCGCGCAGTCAGTATTCAGTATATCATACTTGATTATGTGATTTCCCACTCCTGCCAGCGCCGGGATGAACCTGTTACCCACTACACCAGGGCCGGACCAGACTCCTCCCAGGTCATGGGCGGTCAGAATAACCGCAGGACTGTCCTCGCAGAGGGTATCGACAGGAGTAATCGTGGCATCAGGAGTCGCAACGGTCAGTATTGTCGAATCAGCGTCCATACAGCCGTTGGCATCAGTGATTGAGTATGTTATCCGGTGATTGCCCGAACCGGCAACGGCAGGGTAAAAGATATTCCCCGAGACGCCTGTGCCTGCCCAGACACCTCCCGGATCGTGAGCCTGCAGGACAATCACCGGGTCAGTTGAACAGACAATCCCAGAGGTAATTATAGTGGCATCCGGAACCGGATAAACGGTGATGACCGTTTGGTCCTCATCGCTGCAACCGTCACCATTGGTGACCTCGTACCTGATGATATGGTTTCCCGGACCGGCCAGGGATGGATCGAATATATTTCCGGTCACCCCGCTGCCTGACCAGGTGCCGCCTGCATCGTGTGCCGTCAGGGTGACGGAAGACGCATTGGCACACATCGGATCAACGGGGGTAATTGTGGCATCGGGATACGGGACGATCAGTATCCTTGCAGTGGTAACCACCGGAAGGTGGTCGCCATTGACCCTGTCATGGGGACCACCGGGAATGGTGGGGTCATCATAAGGATTACAATAGTTCCAGTTGCGGAGGGTCACCTCAAAATACTGGCCTATAAGTTTGTCAGAAGCGACAAAAATTACGTCAGACCAGACACCTGATCCGGTCACGGGGCCAGTAAGCTCAATAACATTGTCACTGTAGGGGAACGTTCTGGAATGGCCGTCAATTGTTACCGGGATTCCGGTCATAGTGATGTCAGTTCCGTAAATCCACTGTATCCACCGTGTGTTTACGTTCGGGTTGTCCCTCTCCTGCGGAGGCACACAGTTGAACTGCGTCAGATCCTGAAAACGGACGTTTGCACTGTTGCCGAAGCAGATCGGATAGATTACCGGGTTTATGTGCATGTGACCGCCGTTGTGATCATCATCATCCCAGACGGTCACAATCTGTTCCTGTGATGATGAGGTGCAGAGAACACCGTTTACCACCAGGGTTGCCTGCGGATGATAGTTGCATATATTGCCGGCGGAGGTATAGGTGTTTATTGAGGTGGCCTCGAATACTCCCGGAGCAATTTCAACTGCAGGAAGCGTTTCTATGTTACCATTATTCCAGTCGAATCTGATGCTGACCGGGTATCCGTCATCATTAACACCGGTATAGCTGACGGTCCAGGTAGCGGTCACCGGTGAACACAGCTTATCCGGGGTGATGTTGTTAGCCTTGGAGAGAATTGAACAGTTCTGCCCATTGGCGTTCAACGATAGTATTACGGAAATAATATATAGGATCCATTTCTTCATGAACCTTTGACTACATACCCTCGCCGGTCTGTAATGCAAATTGTTAAACGGCCACGAAGGC
>DHGW01000077.1:53167-86549 GCA_002402965.1 Bacteroidales bacterium UBA4788 | reverse complement strand
TTTAGTCGGGGTGAGAAGACTCGAACTTCCGGCCCCTACGTCCCGAACGTAGTACGCTACCAACTGCGCTACACCCCGCTTCAGCCTCCGTATCAGCCAACCGGCGGAGAAGAAAGCTTACCTGAACAAATTCAGGTTCGCAAAAATAGTAATTTTTTTATCCCTTAGGAATTTTTTGGCTATTTAAGCGTCAGTTCAGCAATCTTGCGATGCAAGTCATTGCTGCTCACCGGTTTGGGTAGGTAATCAGTACATCCGGCCTCAATTGCCCTTTTCCGGTCATCCGGGAAAGCATACGCCGTAACCGCTACAATAGGCAGTTTCTCAAACGCCTCTTCCGTCCGCAGGCGACGGGTCAGAGAAAGACCATCCTCATCTCCCTTCAGTGAGATATCCATCAGCACCAGGTCAAAGTCCTTCTCATGCAACAGATCCCATGCGTCTGCAGCCGAGTCGGCTACCGCCGTGTCATACAAACCGGCCAGCAGCTTGGTGAAGTAAAGCTGGCTGTGCGGATCATCCTCCACTATGAGAATGGCCATCCGCCTTGATGATGATGGGTCCTTCATATCTTTATTAGTTTGTACGATAAAGATCCCAGGTTAATCTTCTCCCCGTGAATCAGTGCCGTGTTCCAGTCGGTATTGCCATGCGCCATCCGGAACTTGTCTGACCCGCGCAGATCATTGTCTCTGGCTTCCCCCCGCAAATGCCATGCCGCAGGTGCATCAACAACCATGTCAGCACACGCCTTGTCCAGCGCCACGGGGTCCGTGGAGGCTGCAATACCTATATCCGCCACAAGTGGCAGGTCGTTGTGCCCCCAGCAGTCACAGTCGGGCGAGACATCCATGATAAAGTTAATATGCAAAGCGGGTTTGTCCTTTACTACAGCTAACGAATACTCAGCTATCTTTTTGCTCAGGGTGTCGCCCTCATTGCTCCACTGTACCCTGGCAGCATCATACTGGCAGACGGCAACGCACTGGCCGCAGCCGGTGCACTTCTCCGTATCGATATTCGCCTTCCTGTCCTCTCCCAGGTGAACGGCATCATGCGCACAGTTGATGACACAGATGTTACAGCCTGTGCAGTTCTTTTTATAGATAACTGGTGGGTTTCCGGAGTGCAGGAAGAGCTTGCCTCCCACGGAGGCGCATCCCATCC
This sequence comes from Bacteroidales bacterium UBA4788, assembly GCA_002402965.1. GTDB lineage: Bacteria > Bacteroidota > Bacteroidia > Bacteroidales > VadinHA17 > SR-FBR-E99. Next base: position 85,382 of record DHGW01000077.1, on the reverse strand, counting down.
CGAGGTTCTTCAGCGCACCGCCGAATCCTGTCTGCTCATGACCCTTGAAGTGGTTCATCGAGATGATGATATCGGCATCAGCAATGGCCGTGCCTATCATCGCACTGCGCGTGTATTCGAGGTTCACCGGTATTTCACGGAAATCAGTGCCCTTGACGCCGTCACCGATGATCACATGACAGCCCGCACTTAGCGGATTGTAGCCGTTGGTGTAGGCCGCTTCGAGATGATCGGGAGCATTGGCCCGTTCTCCAAAATAAAGAGTATTGCAGTCGGTGAGGTACGGTTTGCCTCCCTTATCCTTAATCATTGCAGCCACCCTGGCCGCGAAGTTGGGCCTGAGATATGCCAGATTTCCCGGCTCGCCGAAGTGAATCTTAATGGCTGTCATCTTCCGGCTGAAATCGATCTTCTCGAATCCGGCGGCCTTCACCAGCCTCTCCAGCTTCTTCAGAAGGTTAAGCGAGGGAGTGGTGTGCAAATCGGTGAAATATACCTCAGATGGTTCCATCAAGTGTAAAACGTTCCCTGTCAGACGTTAAGTATGTCAATTATATCAACCAGGTGCTGGTTGAGTCCTTTATGCTGTTTCACGGCTTTCTTGAACGGAACCAGTACAGGCTCATTATTCTGCAGTCCCACCATGACGCTCTGCTGTCCGTCCAGCAACGCCTCCACAGCGGCGTTGCCCAGCCTGCTGGCGTTGACTCGATCAAGCGCAGATGGCGATCCGCCTCTCTGCAGGTGTCCGAGCACGGCCACCCTGACCTCATATCCTGTAAGCTGGGGCTTAAGTCTTTCAGCGAGGGCTATTGCACCACCCTCTTCATCACCCTCAGCTACTATGATTATGTTGCTTGATTTCTTTCTCTTGTTGCCTGTCTCGATCATCTTGGTGATATCACGCGCTTCTCCCTTTATCTCAGGCATGATGATAGCCTCTGCGCCGCTGGCGATGCCGCTGTAAAGTGCAATATGTCCGGCCTCGGCGCCCATCACCTCTACAAAAAACATTCGGTTGAGGGAGCTGGCAGTGTCACGGATCTTGTCAACTGCCTCAACAACAGTGTTGAGTGCTGTATCATAACCGATAGTATAATCGGTGCCGCAAATATCATTGTCTATTGTTCCGGGCACACCTACAAACGGTATGTTGTACTCTTCGTTAAACAGACTGGCTCCCTTGAATGAGCCGTCGCCTCCTATCACCACCACACCGTCAATGCCTGCAGCCACCAGGTTTTCATAGGCCGTTTTCCTTCCTTCGGGAGTACGGAATGCATCACACCTGGCTGTCTTCAGCATAGTGCCGCCTCGCTGGATTGTGTCTGATACTGTATGCGCGTAAAGAGGCTTGAAATTTGCGTTTATCATTCCCATGTAGCCGTGCCTTATGCCGACCACCTCAAGCCCGTAGTAAATTGCAGTGCGTGTTACAGCGCGAATGGCTGCATTCATGCCTGGAGCGTCGCCACCCGATGTGAGAACGCCTATCTTCTTTATTTTCCCCATTGTAAAAACTGTTTATTGACGGTGCGAAATTACTACAATTTCAGGCATTCACAATCCGTGCCAGTAACAATATCATAACCCTCTTACAATTTCTGCAACTTCCTGTATGAGCCATCTCGGGGTGGATGTGGCTCCGCATATGCCGGCGCTTGATGCATCCCTGAACCATTCGCTTTTAAGCTCTTCAGGTGCCGAAATAAAATGGGACCGCGGGTTCTCCTTCCTGCACACACCAAACAGCATCCTGCCATTTGAACTCTTCCTGCCGCTGACGAAAATAATCACATTATGCTGTCGCGAAAAGTCCCTGAGCTTTGGCTCACGTCCCGATACCTGCCTGCAGATAGTATTGTGCACCTTGAGAGTATTCCCGGGATGCTCTGCCGATACCTTTTCCATGTTCAGCCTGATGATCTCTGCCACCACCTCGTACTGGATCTTGCTCTTAGTGGTCTGAGCGAAGAGGAAGACCGGTCTGGTGAAGTCGATCCTGCCCAGGTCCTCCTTGCCTGTGACAAGTATTCCCCTGGGCCCTGCCGCACCCAAGAGCCCTATCACCTCGGCATGACCCTCCTTGCCGTAGATCACTATCTGACCTTTCTCCAGGCGGGAAACATCGGCCACTTTCCTGATCTTCTCCTGCATGGATCGCACTATCGGACAGGTGGCGTCTATAATACTAATGTTATTCTCTCCTGCCTTCGCGTAGGTCGAAGGCGGCTCTCCGTGAGCCCTGACCAGCACCTTGCAGTCGCGCAGCTTTTCGAATTCTTCGTAGGTGATTGTCTGTAATCCGAGGTCAGTCAACCGGGCTACCTCGATGTCATTATGTACTATCTCACCGAGGGAATAAACTGTTTCTCCTTCCCTGAGGGCTTCTTCCGCAATCTTCACGGCGTTCTCCACGCCGAAACAGAATCCTGATCCCGGTTCAATGTCAACTTTCATTCATCCTCCTTTGGTAGAGCTCCCTGAACCAGACCATCTGCTCTTCGGGAGTCATGTCACTGTTATCGAGTATCACCGCATCGCCGGCACGGCGCAGCGGGCTTGCCTCCCTCGAGGAGTCGATGCGGTCACGGTCGGTTATATTTTTCACCACTGCCTCACGGTCGGCAGGCAACCCCTTGCTGACCAGCTCGAGGTAACGCCTCTGTGCCCGTACCCCGGGCCGGGCGGTCATGAATATCTTCAGCTCCGCATCGGGAAAGACTACCGTGCCGATATCGCGACCGTCCATCACCACCCCGCCGCCTTCGCCCATTGCCCGCTGCAGTTCCACGAGCCTTGCCCGGACACCCGCGATGGTACTGACGGGACTCACATTGTTGGAGACCTCACGGTCACGTATCTCCCTCTCCACCTTTTCGCCGTTGAGATATGTGGCCGGGAAGCCCGTCTCAAGGTCTGGCCTGAAGGAGATGCTGATCTCCGGCATAGCTCCGAGGATCCGCTCTTCATCAGCCACACCTCCTGTCACCAGCCCGTGCCGCAGGGCGAAGAGGGTCACGGCCCTGTACATGGCGCCGGAGTCGATATAGATATACTTCAGCTCAGTGGCTATTGCTTTCGCGAAGGTGCTTTTCCCACATGACGAGTAGCCGTCTATGGTGATTATTATCTTCCTATTCCTTTTTCCCATTCTCTCTTCAGTGTAAAACGAAACGCCGCCGTTTAGGTTCAGCGAAGGTTATTTCTTAAACATTTTTTCGGGTCTCAGTGTCACCGTCAGGTGGTTCGACCCGCCTGCAGGATGGAAGGCATCATGCCCGTAGCCGAGCTCGAAGGCTTTGGTACGGATCCCGAATCCTGCTGTGAATCCTGCCATCCCGGTGCGCTGTTCAGTACGCATCTCCGCCCTGCGCTGGTAGTTCAGGCCGGCACCAATCCAGAACGCCCCGGAGGGTACGAGCTCCACCCCGAACACCAGGTGACGAAGTACATCTTCCCCGAATCCGCCCGGACTGTTCTCATCTTCAGGGTCATAATCATAGGTCAGGTCAGGCTTCTCAAGGTGCTTAAGCGTCAGTGAGAAGCTGAAGGGGGCGTGTGCCAGCCTCTTTGTGGCACCGGCGATTATCTCAAAGGGGAGGGATTCGCCGCCCTGTCCGGTGTAACTCTTAATCTGAAAACCTGCATTACGGATAACCAGTCCCGCGTCAAGCAACAACTGTTCATTGTGGTAGGCTGCGCCGATATCCACACAGAGTCCTGCAGAGAAATAGCGCTCGAGATGCGACAGAACAGGTTTGAGATTGATCCCGGCGGTGAAGGAGGAGTCTATCTGCATTGACCATATCAGGTTGAATCCGTATTCGGCTGCCGTGAAGCTGCCGGTGATATTGCCTGCTTCATCGGCCTCGGTGAACCTGCCGTGGCTGATGAAGCTCAACCCTCCTGCAAAGGTGCCTGCCTTTTCCGTGTCCATGGCATATGAAGCATAACCGTAACGAATGCCTGCAAACCATGAGGAAAAGCTGAGAGAGACACTGTTGTCCATCGTGCTGCCAAGCAGTGCGGGATTGAAGTAGGGCAGGCTCAGATCGCCGCGCCCCTCTGACACGGTTATCCCGCCTGTGGCGGTAGCAAAAGCTGAATGGCTGAGGTTAAGGAACTCATAGGTGTTGTCACCCCCGGTCTGGCCCCCCGCCGGCAGGGTAATGACTGCCAGGAGCAGGCAGAGCGCCCTGCAACCGGCCGGCAGGGCCGTGATCCGGTGAAACCAGCCGGGAGCCATGTGACCGGCCGGCAGCGAATCATTCCCGGGAAGCAGAAAAAGGGCACTGTGCCTCATCTTACTTTTGATTGAAGACAAAGATAGCAATCCCGGCAAAACGGCATGTCAGAAACGGTGAATTCGGGGCTCTTAAGCACTCCTTCCGGCGAAGTCGGTGTCAACCACTGCTTTCCTGTTCTTGCCTGCCTGTGAGAGGAAAAGACCGGCGATGACCACAGCCATACCTATCCCGTTGCGAACTGTCAGCCTTTCACTGACTACGAACCAGGCGAAGATGGCAGTAAATACCGGGATCAGGTTACTGAAGATGTTGGCGCGGGCAACGCCGAGGTATTTTACGGAATAGGCGAACAGGACAAATGCTCCGCACGAGGCGAAGATTGCCAGCAGGACTATTGAGCCGAAGCTCCCGGCCACGATACCCGTGGCCATAACCTCCCTGAGATCGAAGATGAGAAAGAGCGGGAGGAAGAGGATGGCACCTATGATATTCTGCATGTTGACTATGGTGACAGGGTCATACTTGTGCGTTAGCTTGTGCAGCACCATGTTGTATCCGACGGCGGAGATCACTGCCAGGAACATCAGTGCCAGTCCTTTGGGATTCATGTCGATGCTGCCGGTACTGTTTGTGATGAAGATCAGAACCCCGGCAAACGAAACGATGACACCAAGGTAGTTGATGAGCTTCAGTCGCTCGCGGTAGATGATCCAGGCAAAGATGACTGCGAAGACTGGTATAGTTGAGATGATGACTGAACCTACCGTCGACGAGACATAGGTCAACCCAAAGCTCTCACCCAGGAAATAGAGGAAAGGCTCAAACAGCGCCAGCAGGAAGAAGTATTTGCGATCGCCCTTCTTTACCCGTATAAACCGACCCGTAATCCACAGGAATGCTGAAAGGAAGACTATCGCAATACAAAGCCTGATAAACACGATGGCAATCGGATCATAGTCCTCGTTGGCAATCTTGAACCAGACAAAGGAGAATGACCAGAAGATCATCGAAAAAACGAGTGCAAGATAGGGTCTGCCTTTCATGGGAGGATGGGAAAAAAGAGAGTGATTTAGTCGGCGGCGAAATTAGCGGATTTTTCGATAACCTGTCATCGCTGGCATGAAAGAAGTTGCTGCTTTCGAACGCCTGAGATTATAACTCGGAGTGCTTGAATTATAGTGCTATAAATCAAAGATATAGGCAGTCATATTATTTCGACCGCATTTTACAAAAACACTGATGCCCGGTTTTGCAGTATAGTTTTATTATTATATTTGCCACTTCAAAAGCGAGAATGAGATGAACGGAATCAAGATCGTTGTGCTTGCCAAGCAGGTTCCGGATACGCGCAATGTTGGGCCTGACGCCATGAAGGCTGACGGCACCGTGAACAGAAGCGTACTGCCTGCAATTTTCAATCCCGAGGACCTGAATGCACTGGAGCAGGCCCTGCGCATCAAGGATAGTTATGAGGGAGTGACGGTGACCCTGCTGACAATGGGTCCGGTCAGGGCGGCGGAGATTATCCGCGAAGGGCTCTATCGCGGCGCCGACGACGGCGTGCTGCTGACTGACAGGGCATTTGCCGGGTCTGACACGCTGGCCACGTCGTATGCGCTGGCGCTGGCAGTGCGCAGGCTGGCACCCGACCTTGTATTAGGCGGGCGGCAGGCCATTGACGGTGACACCGCACAGGTGGGGCCGCAGGTTGCGGAGAAGCTCGGTTGGCCCCAGGTAACATATGCAGAAGAGATGCACTTTGAGGGCGGGAGGCTCATCATCCGCAGGAGGCTCGAGAGGGGTGTGGAGACGGTTTCAGCACCGCTGCCGCTGGTGGTGACGGTGAATGGCACTGCACCGGCATGCCGTTACAGGAACGCCCGTCTTCTGATGAAGTACAAGTATGCACGCACTGACACCGAGCTTCAGGCAGAGAGCTCTGACTACATCGCCGCAGGCCGCCCTGCCGTTAGGCTTACCGAATGGGGTGTGGAGGCAATCAGCGCCGATCCCGAACAGCTCGGAATCTCCGGATCACCTACCAAGGTGAAGGAGATTGAGAACGTTATCCTCCAGGCCAAGGAATCAAAGCGCCTGACGGCTTCCGACAGGGACATCGAATCGCTTGTCAGGGAGCTGCTTGAGAATCATACTATTGGTTGATTAACGGATAAAACATAGTTGCAGTGAACAATCTTTTCGTCTTTTGCGAACTTGATGAAGGCCGTCCGGCGGAAGTAAGCCTGGAACTGCTCACCAAGGGCAGGTCGCTCGCCAACACCCTCGGCTGCCGCCTTGAGGCAGTTATCCTCGGAAGCGGGCTGGAAGGTATTGAAAACGAGCTCTTCCCCTACGGTGTTGATGTGGTGCATGTGGCTGATGACCCGGTGCTCGAACACTATCGCACCCTTCCGTATACCTCTGTCATCACGGGCCTCTTCAGACAGGAGAAACCCCAGATAGCCCTCATGGGCGCCACCACCACGGGACGCGACCTCGGGCCGAGGGTATCCTCCGCACTTCACAGCGGGCTGACAGCCGACTGCACCGGGCTGGAGACAGGTGACCATTATGTAAAGAAGACAGACACAACCTACAAAAACCTGCTTTACCAGATCAGGCCGGCGTTTGGCGGGAACATCATCGCCACCATCATAAACCCTGATCACCGCCCTCAAATGGCCACGGTCCGGGAGGGGGTGATGAAGCGCGAGATTGTCAATAAGAACTACAAAGGCGAGGTGAAGAAGATAGATATCAGGGAATTCATCAAGCCGGAAGACCTTGCAGTGGAAATCCTCGGGAGACACATCGAGCCCCGCAGGGTAGACATCAAATCGGCACAGATAATAGTTTCGGGAGGCTACGGCATGGGCTCGAAGGAGAACTTCGCCCTGCTCTATGAACTGGCCTCTGTGCTGGGAGGCGAGGTTGCAGCCTCCAGGGCTGCCGTGGATGCAGGTTATGCCGGACATGAGCGGCAGGTAGGGCAGACAGGGGTGACGGTGAGACCGAAACTCTATATTGCCTGCGGCATCTCAGGCCAGATACAGCATACCGCAGGGATGGACCAGAGTGGCAAGATAATTGCCATCAACAATGACCCGATGGCACCCATAAACAACATAGCCGATTATGTTATCAACGGCGATGTGGCGGAGGTGATACCAAAGCTTATCAAACACTACAGGGCTAACGCCAGGTAAACAAAGATCAGTCTGAAAGAAAAAACAACACCAATGGCAAATTTCTATACTGACAACAGGGACCTCAGGTTCCACCTGAAACACCCGGCGATGGAAAAGATCGTCAGGCTGAAGGAGATGGATTACAGGGACAGGGGGCAGTACGACTATGCCCCGTGCGATTTCGAGGATGCCATGGACAACTATGACAGGGTGCTGGAGATTATTGGCTCCATCTGTTCCGAAGTCATCGCTCCCAATGCCGTGGACGTCGATCTCGAAGGTCCCACCGTAGCTGACGGTCATGTCACCTATGCGCGCGGCACGCTTGAGAACCATGAGGCTCTTACAAGGGCCGGGGTGATAGGGATGAACTTTCCCCGCAAGTATGACGGACTGAACTTCCCGATGGTGCCCTATGTCATGGCTGCAGAGCTCGTCTCCAGGGCTGATGCAGGCTTTGCAAACATATGGGGATTGCAGGACTGCGGTGAGACCATCCTCGAGTTTGCCTCGGAGGAGATCAGGGATGAGTTCCTGCCACGCTTCAACAAGGGAGCTACCGCTGCCATGGATCTGACCGAGCCTGATGCTGGTTCTGACCTTCAGGCCGTACAGTTGAAAGCCCACTATGACGAATCAAAAGGTACCTGGCTGCTCAACGGAGTGAAGCGTTTCATCACCAACGGCGATGCCGGGATATCTCTTGTGCTGGCACGCTCAGAAGAGGGAACCAGCGACGGCAGGGGTCTTTCGCTCTTTGTGTACGACAAGGCTGACGGAGGCGCCAGGGTCCGGAGGATAGAGAACAAGATGGGCATCAAGGGCTCGCCCACATGCGAGCTGGTGTTCCGCAATGCCCCGGCAAAGCTTATCGGTGAACGCCGCCTGGGGCTGATCAAGTATGTCATGTCACTCATGAACGGTGCCCGCCTCGGAGTGGGCGCACAGTCAGTTGGCATCGCACAGGCCGCCTACGAGGAGGCAAAAAAATATGCATCTGAAAGAAAACAGTTCGGAAAGACAATTGACCAGTTCCCCGCAGTGTATGAGATGCTCACGGTAATGAGGGTACGCCTTGAAGCCATGAGGTCTCTGCTCTATGAGACTGCGAGGTTCGTTGACACCTACAAGGGATGGTCATTCATCTCCGGCGAGCGCACCCTCACCAAAGAGGAACGCGATGATCTGAAGGTCAACACCAGGCTGGCGGACATCTACACCCCGCTGGTGAAGCTCATCAGCAGCGAGTGGTGTAACAGCATTGCCTATGATGCGCTGCAAATTCACGGTGGAGCAGGCTTCATCAAGGATTTCCCGGTGGAGAGGCTCTACCGCGATGCCCGTATTACCTCCATCTACGAGGGAACCTCGCAGTTACAGGTAGTGGCTGCCATCAGGGGAGTGACAACGGGTGGATACCTTGCGCAGATCCGCGAATACGATAAGATGGAGGTTCGTCCTGAGATGGAATACCTGAAGAAGAAGCTTGCCGGGCTCACGGACGACTTTGAAAAGCGTGTGGCACAGGTTATGGCGGCAGGGAACAATGAGCTGACCGACTTTCATGCACGCCGCCTGGTAGAGATGGCCGCCAACATTATTATGGGTTACCTGCTTTTACAGGACGCACAACGTGACCAGGTCTATGCCTCTTCAGTGGAGCTGTTCATACCGATGGCGATATCGGAGAACAGGATGAAGTCAGATTTTATAGCAGCCTTTGAGGAGAAGGAGCTGGGTCTCTACAAGGTAAGCTGACGTTGCCTGGATAGGTACTCACTGCGTTGGCCCGCCCGGCACTCCTGCCGGCGCTGACCCCTGTCTGCCGCCGCAGCAGCGGTTTCCCCGCGTTGGCCCTCTGCCGCCTTCGCCGTCACCCGCGGCCCGCCGCACCGACCCTCGCGGCCCGCCCTCCGCCCTCCGCCCTCCGCGACATCCCCGCCGACCACCGCACCCCGCCCGGCGCTGACCCCTGCCTGCTGCCGCCGACCTCCGTAAACCAATGACACCTTTTCCGATGATAAATATCAACAAGTCAGTTGATAAGAAACACCCATGTGCCAATCCAAATACTACCCTGCCTTGGGGGAGGCATATCCATATTCCGATATATTTGTGAATTACCTAACAATAAAAAGAAAGATGAAGCGTAAGGCACGGTTTTTAAGATTGGTGATCCTGCCTGCGATAATCGCGGGCGGGCTATCCCTTTCTTCATGTGAGAGTTACTCCTGGGCTAAACAGGAGATACCCCAGGATCTGACGGTGAGCTTCTCCGAGACGATTTTGCCCTTTTGCCAGGGTTGCCATGGGTCATGGAGCGCAGAGAGAGCTTATGACAAACTTTTTGCAAATGTCGACACAGTTACCCCGGCATCCAGCAGGGTGCTCTCAATTCACTCAAGCATAACTGCATTTGGCTCACAGATGCTTCAGATTGACACCTTATTTCTGTCGGCACCAGATGCCATCAAGATGTGGGCATCACAGGGAGCAGAAAACAACTAAAAACCAGGAAACTCTAAAATAATGACCATCATGAAACAAATTGCCATATCTGTTGTTCTGGCACTCCTCTCAGTACCGGCCTTATGCCAGGAGAGCGAAGATTATCCCGTCAGGATTTTCGAAACAAGCATATTAATTGATAACCAGACCGTTGCGACTCCGTACAAGGGGATGCTCGAGTTTGAGATCCACCACCGCTTCGGCACGGTTAACAATGCCCTTGACGACCTCTTCGGGCTATGGGCGCCTGCCAACATCAGGCTTGGACTCAATTATGCCATCACTGACAGACTGATGATAGCAGCGGGTACAGCCAAGAATTACAAAGCACAGGACCTGGCTGTGAAATATGCAATTCTTCAGCAGACCTCATCGGGATCAGTACCCATCTCACTCAGCTACTACGGCAATGCGGGTCTTAACCTGCTGAACGAAAATACCTTTGGCCCGGCACACGACTGGCGTGAGATTCACCGTCTTTCATATTTCAACCAGTTGCTTATCGCCCGCCAGTTCGGAACGAAGTTCTCTCTTCAGCTTGCTCCCACATTCATCTGGTTCAATGCAGTGGAGATGGGTTACAAAAACGCCCACTACGGCATCTCAGCCGGAGCACGGTACAATGTGACCGGCTCACACAGCATCATTGCCGAATATGACCAGCTTTTCAACAGTCAGAAGGATGAAACCCTGAACGCTAAGCCACAGCTTGCCCTCGGATGGGAGATTGGAACTGCAACACATGCATTCCAGATTTTCGTTGCAAATTACAAGGATATCCTTGGACAGTATAACTTTGTATACAATCAGAACAGTATCAGTGACGGAAAGTTCCTCATCGGACTTAACGTGACTGTAAGGTTCTAATGCTGGAATGACGGTATGATTCTGAATAGACGTTCAATTACTGTTTTCATTCTGCTGGTAACTGCTGCCCTTGCCGGATCTGCCCAGGATCAGGATACCGTACAAAAGGTTACGAGAGGGGCAGAGATGAGTCTCTTTGCTGAGGATAATGAGAACAACTGCCTGGTATGTCACGGCAGACTGGTTTACACTATTACGGACACAGTCAGCGGATTATCAAGAAAGGAGCTGATGGCGGAACACAATTTCATCAGCCGTGATGCTTTTTATAAATCGGTCCACTGGAGTTTCAGCTGCCTCGACTGTCACAGTGAGGGATTCAAGAGTTTTCCCCATGCAATCGAGACTCGCTTTGAGACAGGCTGGGGTTGCATTGACTGTCACGGATACGACCCCACTTATGCTCAGTATAAGTTTGAAGAGATAGACGCCGAATACCAGAAAAGCATTCATTATACTGCTACCGACGGCGCATTTTCCTGCTGGCAGTGCCATGATGCACACTATTACAATCCTCTGGCCCGCGAGACAGGAAGCGGACGTGAGAATATTCTCAAATCCAATGAGATGTGCCTGCATTGTCATGGTAATCCTGACATTATGGGCCTCGTGACTGAAAAGGAACTTACCATGGTACTACCAAGACATGAGTGGCTTCCTGATCCCGACAGGCATCTTGCTGCTGTAAGGTGCATCGACTGTCATACCCGCATGAATGACAGTATCCTTGTGGCACATGAGGTAATGACTGCCGACAGCGCGGTGAATGACTGCGCTGACTGTCACAGCCAGAACTCAATACTGATGGGTACTCTTTACAAGTACGCATCGAAGGAGAGCAGGGACCAGCAGGGTTTTGTGAACGGGGTTATTTTCAGTAATGACTCTTACGTAATTGGCGCAAACAGGAGCAAATTCATCTCACTGACAGGTATGATCATCATTGGGTTGGTTCTTGTATTTGCCGGTGTACACACTGTATTCAGAGTAATAATCAAGCCAGTAAAGAGATATTATGAGTCATAATTTCTATCACTATCCGGTTTGGGTAAGATTATGGCATGCCATGAATGCCATCCTGTGTCTGTTCCTGATCGTGACAGGCTTCAGCATGCTCTATGCGGATCCGGATAATGCCCTCGTGGTAAAGTTCCAGAGAGCTGTCGCGATACATAATGTGTGCGGTGTGCTTCTGACAATAAGCTATACGCTTTTTCTTTTTGGCAATCTCTTCACCTCAAACGGACGACACTACCTGTTAAACATAAAGGGATTGGGCGAAAGGCTCTGGAAGCAGGGCTACTATTATGCTTACGGGTATTTCAAGGGGGAAAAGGCGCCCTTTCCTGTCAGCGGTGACCGCAAGTTCAATCCTCTGCAGCAGGTGTCATATGTTGGTGTCATGTATTTTGTACTGCCAATGCTTTTTATTACCGGATGGGCACTGATGTTTCCGGAATTCATACTTAAGAAATTCCTGGGACTCAGCGGCATCTTTCTTACAGACCAGTTCCATGTAGTACTTGGTTTTCTGGTTGTAATATTTCTGTTTATACATCTATATGTCAGCACTATGGGCAAGTCTCCGGTCAGCAACTTCAGGAGCATTGTAACCGGCTGGCAGGAAGCTCACTGATCAGGCCCGTTGACCTGGTCGGGAGATTAGTTTCACGGGAAGTCCGTGTCACCACTGATTTAAAAGATGCATATGGAAAGGAAAGAGAAAGATTTTTCATTACGCAGAAAGTTTATCAGGAGGTTCGGGCTTAGCCTGGGCACGTTGGCAGTGGCCGGCCCGGCTGCAGTTGCTGGTGAATCAGCTGAAAGCGGATCAGGCGAAAAGGTCTGCTTCTCTCTTCTGACGTAACTCTGGTGGAGGTTGACAGGTCTGCCATAAAGAAGGCAAAAGCACTTACCAAAGACCAAATCAAAAAATCGGGAAAGACTAAGAAATGAACCGGACTAACAGAGAGGTGCTTCTCAGTGACCTGACCCCCGAGATAGGGAAGACCAGCAGAAGCTGGTACATCATGTTCGGAATCCTGCTGCTTGTTTTTTTCATCGGGATTTACGCACTGGTGAGTCAGATAGACAAGGGACACATTGTGACCGGCATTAGGGATAATGTCGTCTGGGGTGTATACATTGTGAATTTCATCTTTTTTATGGGATTGAGTTATGCAGGTGCTCTTGTTTCAGGCACCCTGCATCTGTTCAAGACATCATGGAGGGCACCCGTAATAAGGTTCGCTGAGCTCATAACTGTAATCCCACTCGCCATCGGACCATTCTTTATCTTCTTCTGTGTGGGACGGCTCGAAAGAATACCATATATCCTCGCATTCCCGCGTATCCAGTCGCCCATTGTCTGGGACGTAATTGCAATACTGACGGATGTGTTTGGAGCAGCCATCTTCCTCTATGTTTCCTTCATCGAAGACTTTGCCATTCTGCGTGATACAGAAGATCTGCAGGTATCATGAGCAAGGCTTTGATAAAATATGTGCCACTTCTCATCCTGGTCCTGTGTTGTACGGGGAGCCAGCTTTCAGCGAATGCTGTCCAGGACTCAAAGATAAATCCCTACATGCTGCTTACCTACCTGAAGGACACCGATTCACGGAAAATTCTTCAGGTAAAAATGACAAACATCACCCAGGTCGGCGAAGTACCGTTGCCCGGGTTGAACGTACGTTTTTACAATAATGAGACCCTTCTCGGGGAGGCAACCACTGATGCTGAGGGAAACGCCAGTTGCACCATCGGCAGTACCCTGCTGCTTTTCACAAGTGAAGACGGCTGCTCCGGTCTACAGAAGCCTGTGGTCAACCCTCGCACCAAAGTGGATGGTTATCACCCTCGCTGTTATGCTTCTGGGTGTCTGGGGCCATTATACCTATGTAATTATCAACCTTTTCAGAATAAGGAAAGAAGGTCTGAAAAACAGGAAATAATCATTTTCTGATTTTTTTGGCATGAATAATGATATATTTAAGTTGAATTTAAAAAGTATGGTTATGAAGTTTAAAGTTTTAGTTGTTGGTACTGCTCTTCTTGCTTTCTCTTTCACCCAGGTGATGAATGCACAACAGGCAAAGGGAGAGCCATGGACTATTCCTGCCGAGTATAAGAAGATGGCTAATCCCGTTGCAAAGGATGACGCCTCCATAAAGGCCGGCCAGATGGCCTATGCCAAGAACTGTGCATCCTGTCACGGGAAGACCGGACTGGGTGACGGACCCAAAGGCAGGATGACAAAAACATTCCCGGGCGACTTTTCAGGCGCCGCATTTCAGGGATTCTCTGATGGTGAAATGTTTTACCAGACCAAGTTCGGAAGAGGTGAGATGCCTGCTTACGACAAGAAAATTCCTGACACGGAGATCTGGAAGATGGTCCATTACATGAGAACGCTTAAAAAATAAGTGCTTGTCATACAAAAAAGAGGGTGTCTCCAGGGACACCCTCTTTTTTGTAGTATTATCTCTGAATCTACGGAGCCGGGTAGCCGAGTGTTTCCATGGAGGCTATTGAGTTACTGAGAAGGGTCTTGATATATCCGGGATTGTGAATGCCCAGACTTCTGTCCTCCTTGACAGTATTGTAATTGAGATAAGCCAGCACCGCATTTGCCTTGAAATTACCGGTGTTTGCCAGTTCAGTCGTGGGGTTATATACCCCTGCAGCTATCAGCTGGGCTTCAAGATCTTCAAGCAATCCCTTTACCTCATTCTGGGCTTCGGTTATCTTGTTGTTAAAGGCGGTATAAGGACTGCTTCCGATCTCATGGCATGTTGTACAGCCTGTAAAGAGTCTCGTTTCAGTACCGTGCGAGTCATATTTTAACGCCATATTATGCCCTCCGGCCTGATAACCGTAAGGTGTTGACATGTGGCAGGTCACGCATCCGTTAGCAGTGGAGTGAGGATTGGTTGTTGGATGAGCGGTTCCGGGAAGCTCAAACGGAGTCTTGCCGAGAATCAGGTTGGCATTCGGCCCGTGATGGGGACCAATACGGGAACTGGCTAAATTAAAGTCGGCTCCGTCAACTGCAGGAGCAGGGGAGACGTTGCGTGACTGGTGGCAGAAGACGCACTGATTGCTCGTCCCTTTATCCCATACCACATCGGCACCGGCATACTTGACCTCAAGGGTTTGGGCACCTGGTTTGGTAAGAGCCCAGTCATCCCCTGAATATGTCTGATGTATCTTGTGACATGTGGCACAGTTGATCTGCATCGGGTTGAGGGGAACTGAGATACTGGCAGTGGAACCTTCTGCAACATACTCAAGGAATCCCTGGCTGGTGTGACACTGAACGCAACCTGCCCTGTTTGCATATGCAGCATTTCCTCCGGTAGCATGGGTTGATTCCTGCCATTGTGCGGAGAATGCGGCCATCGGGCTGCTGCTGTTGTGACAGTCGGCACATCCCAGAGTGGTGCCTGGATCACCTTTGTCGCCCTTTGGCCCGTCATCACCAACCGGGCCCATCGGACCTTCACAGGAGGCCATGATCAGCCCCGCTGTTATTATAAATGTGGCAATTTTCAAAACACTTTTCATAGAGAATCAGATTAAGATTTTTTGTCTTGACAAGGTAACAAGACCAATGACAGGTATGCGTTTTTTACCATTGATATTTCAATCACAATGGATTGATAAGTACAGGCATTGATGTTGATAAAGATCAAAAATCAATATGATATATGTCATGAATATGCCTGCTCATTACACAGGCGAGGTATTTTTGTGTCAAAACCGGATTATCATGTATGCTGAAAACAAGATTACCAGTTGTGCTTATTGTTCCAAATGCTGGACCAATTTCAGGCACCTTTCAGGTGATGAGCTCGAACTCATCAACAAGAACCGGTACGAGGCCACGTTCAAGCCTTCTGAGATCATCATAAAACAGGGATCTCCCGCATCCAACGCCATATTCCTGATCACAGGCCTGGCGAAAGTATATATGGAGGGTTACTCAGGCAAGAATCTCATTCTCTCCCTGGCCGAGCATTCAACTTTGCTGGCCGGCCCAGGGGCCCATGTCAACGCCCGCTATACCTATTCAGTGGCAGCCATCACACAGGTACAGGCCTGCTTCATCAACTTCGACACTATCAGGCAGGTCATCTCCGCCAACCCGGGCTTCGCCGCCGGATTCATTGAAGATCTGAGTGACAAATCTTTCAGGCTGCACCAGAAGGTGCTTAACCTGACCCAGAAAAAAATGCACGGCAGGCTGGCCGAAGCGCTGCTCTATTTTGCTGACAGCATCTTCCGCTCAGATGAATATGAGATGGTGCTTTCACGCCAGGAACTGGGGGAAATGACAAACATGGCCAAGGAGAGCGTGGTCAGGATCATCAGCGAGCTTGAAGATGAGCATATTATTCATGCCACGCCCCGTTCGGTAAAGATACTCGACAGGGAAAAATTGCTTGTAATTTCCGAAAAGGGATAGATTTGCATCTAAATTAATTTCATGAAAGCATTAAGGTTTCTTTTTACACCCGTTATGATGGGTATTCTCTTCATCGTACTTGCAGTCTCAATGGCTGTTGCTACTTTCATTGAGAACGACTTCGGCCAGGCAGCTGCAAGGGCTGCCGTATATAATACTCTATGGTTTGAGCTGCTCTTTCTGCTGCTTGCAATCAATCTGGCCGGCCAGATAATCATGTTCAAACTCTGGCGCAGGGAGAAGCTTACGGTGATGCTCTTTCACACCGCTTTCATCGTGATGGTGGCCGGGGCAGCCATAACACGGTATACCGGCTATGACGGCATGATGCATATCAGGGAGGGAGATTCCTCCTCCCTGACTTTTTCATCGGGCAACACTCTCTCTTTCGAACTGGCTGATGCCGATGGGAAAATTCTTGCCGGTCACAATGCTCAGCTCAGTATCGCCGGAGGCCGTCATGGCAGCTACCGTAAGAAGCTCGACGCAGGAGGAGAGGAGATAACCCTTTCTTTTGACAGGTACCTTCAGGGAGCCGTTAAACAGGTGGAAGAGTCTTCTGTTGGTGTGCCGTTAGTCTCATTCATATGTACTCCTGACATGGTCAGAAGCGAAACAGTTGTCCTGGCAATGGGTGAAACGGGCGTGATGGGGGATATGACTGTCGGGTTCGGAGCTGAAGGGGATATCACTGTCACAACTGATGGTACATTGTTTTTCATCAAATCAGTATCAGGAATACGATCAACTGTGATGCAGGAGATGAAGTCGGTGGAATACCCCGCGGACACCCTGGTACCCCTGGTGGCCGGTACAGTCTACACGGTGGGCAAATACAGGATCATGCCCCAGGTCATGACCATGAGCGGTACCGTGGTTCCCTCTCAGGCCCGGGCAGGAGGAGGGGCAGGCGGAGCACTTGAGCTTACGGTCTCTGTAGACGGCAATCAGAAGAAGGTATACCTCTGGGAAGGGAACGGTGAAGAGAGATCAGCCTGGCAGGGCGAAGCAGGTGAGCTGAAAGCGATTGTAAGCTATGGAGCAAGTGGCAGGAAACTGCCATTCAGCCTGAAACTTAACGATTTTATCGTGGAACGCTATCCGGGATCAAACAGTCCTGCCGGCTTCAGGAGCAGTGTTACTCTGAATGATCCGGACAACGGTACTGAACTGGATTACGACATATACATGAACCATATCCTGAAGTACAAGGGATACCGGTTCTACCAGTCGTCATATGATAACGACGAACTGGGCACTGTACTGTCGGTCAACCATGATCCTGCAGGCATGTACACCACATATGCCGGTTATGGTCTTCTCTTCCTTTTTATTATATTGTCTCTTCTGAACCGGAAGTCTTTCTTCCGCACCGTTGCCCAGGGGCATTGGAGCTCGAATTACCGCAAAACGGCAGCAGTTATGGCATTTCTGATCTTTGCCTCACTTGCCCCGGGGCAGGGCCAGCAGCTGGTTATTGATAAGCAAGCTACCGACGACTTCGGCTCAGTGCTTGTTCAGGATCAAAAAGGCCGGACCAAGCCGCTCTATACGATTAGCAGTGATATCCTGCGGAAGGTGGCTAAGGAGAACAGCCTGGGGGGTTTATCACCCATGCAGGTCTTCCTGGGATGTTCCCTCGACTTTTATCACTGGCAGAATGTGCCAATGATAAAGGTCTCAAACGAGGAGCTAAGACAAAAACTGAACCTGAAGGGTGAGCTGGCTGCGTTTTCGGAGATCGTGACATTCGGTGAGGCTGGTGGCTATAAGCTTGCTTCGCTGGTTGACGAGACATATGCAAAACCTGAAAGCCAGCGCAGCAAATTCGACAAGGAGGTTATCAAGGTTGACGAAAGGGTAAATATATGTTACATGATGTCGAGGGGTGATTTCATGCGCATTTTCCCGCTGCGGGACGGCACTGATCACTGGGGCAGGGCAGAGGAGGCTGCAGGGTACGGAAGCAGTGAAGACTCCCTTTTTGTGATGAGCGTGATTCCGCTATGGGTGCAGGCCGTGACTTCAGTGGGCGGGGGGGCCGCAAGTCCGGATGACTACCTGTCTGCACTGAAGCAGTACCAGCGTCATCATGCAGGATACGAGCTGCCTTCTGCGAGTAAGGTAAATGCAGAACTCTTCTATTATAAGGCAAAGATATTCGAGAAGCTGTTCCCGTGGTATGCTACCGTTGGCCTGGTAATGATCATTGCAATCGTTGCACTGATCATCAGTGGCAGGCCGGTGTCAGGGATAATTCTGAAAATTCTGGGCGGGCTTATTGCCGCCGGTTTCCTGTTCCACACGCTGGGGCTCGGAATAAGGTGGTACATCTCGGGCCATTCGCCAATGAGCAACGGCTATGAGTCGATGCTCTTCATCTCGTGGGTCACCCTCCTTGCCGGACTGATCTTCAGCCGTAAATCGCTTTTGACGCTTGCCGCCACTTCTGTCCTTGGCGGACTGACGCTGATGGTGGCACACCTGAGTTTCATGGATCCGGAGATAACCAACCTTGTTCCTGTTTTGCGGTCATACTGGCTCACCCTTCATGTCTCGGTAATAACAGGCAGTTACGGTTTCCTCGGACTGGGTGCGATACTCGGGCTGATAGTGCTGATCATGATGCTCTTTGTGAATTCAGGAAACCGGGAGAGAATCAGCACTGTAATTGATGAGCTTACAGTCATCAATTACAGGTCAGTTACCCTGGGGCTTTACTTCCTCACGATTGGTACGTTCCTTGGCGCCGTGTGGGCCAACGAGTCGTGGGGCCGCTACTGGGGCTGGGATCCGAAGGAGACCTGGTCACTGATTACTATCATTGTCTATACGCTTGTGACCCATTCGCGCATGATACCGGGGATGAAGGATACTTATACTTTCAATCTTCTTTCGCTCTTTGCGTTCTCATCAGTACTGATGACCTATTTCGGGGTCAACTACTACCTGTCCGGGCTGCATTCCTATGCCGGCGGTGATTCCGTTCCGGTGCCTCTGTTTGTCTATGTTGCAATAGCCTTGCTGGTTATGCTTTCTGTTGCATCCGGGTACAGGTACAGGCTTAGCGGAAGACGCAGAACACAGAAGTGACTGCTCTGTTATCCTCCTTTCGGGGCGGGAGAGGTGAAGTGCTTCGATGTCTTGCCGGTTTGTCATTCCAGCTGTGTTGAAACGGTGAACCGGATGAATGATAAATATATCAGAAAAGGCCTGTTACCGGGTTACCGCACTCGCAGGGCTCGTGCGGTGAGCACGCAAGATGGACACATCTGTCAGAAAAGGCTGTTACCGGGTTACCGCACTCGCAGGGCTCGTGCGGTGAGCACGCAAGAATAGCACATCTGTCAGAAAAGGCTGTTACCGGGTTACCGCACTCGCAGGGCTCGTGCGGTGAGCACGGAAGAGAGACCCCCCTGTCATTAAAAGCTGACCCCGGGCAACAGCCCGGGGACCATTTTATTTTTTTTCTTCAGTCTGAATCAAGCTTCATCCTTCCTAAAAAAAAATAAAGCTGTACCCGCATTCGCGGGTCAGCTTTTAATGACAGGGTGGAAGACCGGGTTCGAACCGGCGACCTCCAGATCCACAATCTGGCGCTCTAACCAACTGAGCTACAACCACCGTATTTCGGAGTGCAAATTAACAGCAAAATTCCCATTCTTCAAAAACTTATTTTTATTTTGTTATCATTTCGCTCAAATCGTAACTTAGCCGGGTCAGAAAGGCATGGTACAATTATTGCAGGCTCACAGCGTTTCAGATAAAATACCGGGGAAAGTTTGACCAGACTGAAATTCATAGACAACATCTCAGGATTGCAGGCCGTACAACTGCTCAGATTCATCACCTTCCTCATTATCAGCATCGTATTTACCAAGAGTCACCTCACACGCCCTCAGATTGGCAACTGGGAGCTCTTCCTCTTCATCTCAAGTCTGCTAAGCTTTTTCTGGGTAACAGGCATAATTCAGTCACTCCTCACACTCTACAACCGCAACCGAACCTTCAGAGATAAGGGCGATAGGGAGGACCGCAAATCACCGGAGATATTCAACGCATTCCTCCTCATCTCCGTCTTCAGCCTGCTGGTGTTCATCCTCGGGATACCAATAAAGCTGATGCTCGAATCATCCCAGGCCAAGCCGGAAATACCATACTCCAACCTGCTGCTGCTCTATATCCTCCTCAGCAATCCGGTCACTCTAGTGGAATATATTTACCTCCTCAACAAGAGGCCACACAGGATACTGCAGTATGGCATCTACACCTATTCGGCCCAGCTGATCCTGGTCCTGGCACCGGTGCTTGCCGGGTTTGATGAGAAGAGTGCCATCTGGGGACTGTTCGCCATAACCGGTGTGAGATGGATATGGCTCATAATACTTCTCCGCCGGTACGCCCTCTTAAAGGTATCTTATGACTTCATCCGGGAACATCTGCGGGTAGGCTTGCCTCTGATCCTCACTTTCCTGATAAGCGGTTCGGCGCAGTATATTGACGGTATTATCATCTCAGCACGGTATGCTGACCCGGGTGTCTTTGCCATGTACCGCTACGGTGCCAAGGAGTTTCCTCTGGTGCTCCTCCTGGCCAATGGCCTGAGCAATGCCCTCCTCCCTCGTTTCAGCACCAGAGAAGGTATGCGCGAGGCTCTGGTGACATTGCGCCAGCGGTCAGACAAACTGATAAAATACCTTTTCCCGATAGCGATAGTTACCATGTTCGTAGCCCGCTGGGTATACCCCCGCCTCTTCACACCGGAATTCCAACGCAGCGCAGACGTGTTCATGATATACCTGCTGCTGACCATACCAAGGCTTGTCTTCCCGCAGACAATAGTTATCGGCAGAAGAAAAACGAAAGTGACCCTCTATGCTGCTGCAGTAGAGATTGCGGTGAACATACCGCTGAGCCTCTTTCTGATAAAACCATACGGCGTCGTCGGCGTGGCGCTGGCAACCTTCATTGTATATTTCCTGGAAAAGCTTTTCCTTATCTGGTATGTCTGGAAAAAAATGAAGATAAGGCCGCAGGAGTATATCCCGATTACCAGCTGGTTAATATTTTCAGCTCTTCTGATGGTGCTGTTCGTGCTTATCGATCACCGCATAATCGATATCCACTGACGTACCTGCAGGTTAAAGCCGGTAAGACCCGCCCTTCTCTGATATTAAAAAACGTTATATTTGGCAAGTTAATAAATGACGGTAAGGATACCTTATAGTACCCGCCATATGGAGGATTATTTCAGCAAGTTCAGGAGCAATATCGTGGGGATTGACCAGGAATATACCACCCCATATGGCCGTAAAAAGATCATTTATTGTGACTGGATAGCAAGTGGCAGACTCTACGGCCCCATAGAGGAGAGGATGGCAGGGTCATTCGGACCTTTTGTGGGCAACACCCACACCGAGACATCCGAGACGGGCTCGATGACGACCTGGGCTTATCACCATGCGCAGGAGATCATCAAAAAGCACGTCAACGCCGGTCCTGAAGATGTACTCATAGGCGCCGGTGCCGGCATGACGGCAGTCATAAACAAGTTCCAGAGGATACTGGGCCTCAAGGGATGCAACTACCCCAAAACGGCCCGTTGCCTCAGTGATACGGAACGTCCGGTGGTCTTCATCACACATATAGAACACCACTCTAACCAGACCTCGTGGTACGAGACAATGGCGGATGTGGTTATTATTGAGCCCGGTGCTAACCTCATGGTAGACCCGGAAAACCTCAAAAAGGCGCTGGAAAAATACAGGGACAGAAAGTTCAAGATAGGATCTTTCTCGGCCTGCTCGAACGTCACGGGAGTCTTCACTCCATATCACACTATGGCACGCATAATGCATGAGCACGGCGGGCTATGCTTCGTTGACTTCGCAGCCTCAGCGCCTTATGTTGACATTAATATGCATCCCGAAGACAGCCTGGAGAAACTTGACGCCATCTTCTTCTCACCTCATAAATTCCTTGGAGGCCCCGGGTCGTCGGGAATAATGCTCTTTGATAAGTCGCTCTACAAGTCATCCGCCCCTGACCAGCCTGGAGGAGGGACGGTTGACTGGACCAACCCGTGGGGTGAGTATAAATATGTAGACAGCATTGAATCGCGGGAGGACGGGGGCACCCCGGGATTCCTGCAGATGATCAGGGCCGCACTGGCCATCAGGCTGAAGGAGATGATGGGAACAGACAGGATAAGAGCCCGCGAGGAGGAATTGCTCGAACAGACCTTCAGCGGACTGACCTCCATCCCCGGCCTGCATATCCTGGCATCGAACGCAAGAGACAGGCTTGGCGCCGTATCATTTTACATTGACGGACTGCACTACAACCTGGTGGTCAAACTGCTGAGTGACAGGTACGGGATACAGGTCAGGGGAGGATGCGCATGTGCCGGTACATACGGGCACTACCTGCTTGACGTGACATATGACCACAGTCACCGTATCACCGAGATGATCAACAGGGGAGACCTTTCGGAAAAACCCGGATGGGTCAGGCTGTCAATTCACCCTACAATGACGGACGATGAGCTTGAAACTGTCATTGCCGCCCTGAGGGAGATAAGAGACCATGCCTCAGAGTGGAGTGACGATTATATCTACAACAGGAGAACCAACGAGTATACCCACAGGGATGAGACCGGTACCGGAAGAGAAAGAGTACGCTCCTGGTTCGACCTTCAGATCTGAATGAGATGAGAATAACCGAAGTGACTACAGAGGCCGGGAAGCAGGAATTCATTGAGTTCCCGAAAAGGCTTTACCAGGGAGACCGCAACTGGGTCTGTCCCCTTGACAGCGAGACTGATGCAGTCTTTGACCCCGCCCGCAATGCCGCCTTCAGACATGGCGAGGCAACCCGCTGGATCCTCTCCGCCCCGGACGGCAAGACCATCGGGAGAGTGGCCACATTCATTGATGAGATAAGATCAGAGGCCAACAGACAACCCACCGGGGGACTCGGCTATTTCGAGGTGATAGAGTCGCGCGAGGCTGCCTTCCTGCTCTTTGACACCGCCCGCCTCTGGCTGACGGAGAGAGGAATGAAGGCCATGGATGGCCCGATTAACTTCGGTGAGAACGATAACTACTGGGGATTACTCGTCGAAGGATACATGCAGCCCGGCTTCGGAATGCCCTACAACAAACCGTACTACAGGCAGTACTTCGAGGAGTACGGATTCCGTACCTATTTCGAGCAGTACAGTTACCATAAGGATGTGGCCTCCGTGGAGGTCTTCCCAGATCGGTTCAGGAAGATAGCTGAGTGGATCTCAAAGCGGCCGGGATATACCTACCGCCATTTCGACTATTCACAGCGCGACAAAATCGCTGCTGACATGGTTGAGATCTACAACGCCACCTGGGCAGTGTTCAAGGAAGACTTTACACCCCTTGACCCCGCACGGATTCAAAATACGCTGCAGCAGGCAAAGGCATTCATTGATCCGGAGCTTATCTGGTTTGCCTACCACAATGACAAGCCGGTGGCATTCTTTATTATCTTTCCTGATCTGAACCAGATAATCAGGCACTTCGACGGTCGCCTAACCCTCTGGAACAAGATAAGATTCGTCTATTACAAATTGACCCATGAGATGACTCGTGCCAGGGCTCTGGTGGCCGGGGTACATCCCTCATACCAGAACAGCGGCATAGAGTCGGCTATTTTCCTCGAACTGTTCCGCGTCTTCAAAAAAAAGCCCTTCTACAAGGAGCTTGAGCTCTCATGGGTGGGCGACTTCAACCCGAAGATGATATCAATATATGAGGCTTTGGGTGCACAAAAGGCCAAGACCCATCTTACCCTGAGATTCATGATCGACGATACCCTGCCCTTTAAAATGTACAAGGATGAGATGGATGAGAACCGGGCAGCCAGGGAGGCAAAAACGAAGATCTGAAATTTTTTTGTCACTCCTTTTGTATTTTCTCTATTGTTCATTATCTTTGCACTCCCTTGAAAATGGGTTTTCATAACAGTAATTAATTATATCAGAAGATGAAAGAAGGTATACACCCGAATAATTACAGGATGGTTGTATTTCAGGATATGTCAAACGGATTCACCTTCATGACACGTTCAACCGCGGCTTCACGTGATACAATCAAATGGGAGGACGGCAAGGAATATCCGCTCATCAAGCTTGAGATATCAAACACATCTCATCCCTTCTACACGGGCAAGATGAAGCTTGTTGACACGGCTGGAAGGGTTGACAAGTACATGAACCGTTACAAGAATCACCTCGGCAAGAAGACTCAATAGGTAAATATCATACCATACAGAGCTGCCTTAAACAAGGCGGCTTTTTTTTTGTTTGAGTGTGACGCGGGTGCTGGCCGGTGGCTGATGAGGCACCAGTGTTAAAGTAATATTAAGTAAATTTGCATACTTTTACCCAATATGGAAAAGAAGGTATTCGGAAAGTGGGACAGGATTGGCTTGCATGAGCTGATAGACGAGGGAAGGGAGATCATACCCATTCTTTCTGACGGCGATGACCAGGAGCTGGAGGAGGTGAAGATTCCGGGCAGTGTGCCCCTGCTTCCGCTGCGCAATACTGTCCTGTTTCCCGGTGTGGTGATCCCCATTGCTGTCGGCCGGTCTAAGTCGGTCCAGCTCGTGCGTGACGCCTACCGGGGCGACAAGCTCGTCGCTGCTGTAGCACAGCTTGACGCCGAGGTGGATGATCCCGGAGTGCGCGATCTGAATACAATCGGCACACTGGGACAGGTTGTCAAGCTGCTGGAGATGCCTGACGGTACAACCACAGCAATAATCCAGGGTCGCAGACGGGTAGCAATCGAAAGCATTCTTCTGACAGAGCCCTACATGACGGCACTGGTCAGGGCGATGCCCGAACCCAGGGGTGTGGAGGACGAAAAGGACTTCGAGGTGATCATTGGTTCACTCAAGGACCTCTCGGTGAAGATCGTCAAACTCAATCCGAATATCAGTCCCGAAGCCACCTTCGCAGTGCGTAACATTGAGAACAGCACCTACCTGATTAACTATATCTGTGCCAATACCGAGATCAACGTCACTGACAAGCAGAAGCTGCTTGAAGCGGTCTCCCTCAGGGAGCGTGGACTGAGACTGCTTGAGCACCTGGTTCGCGAGATACAGCTCCTTGAACTGAAGAACGAACTTCAGTCGAAGGTCAAGTATGAGATAGACCAGCAGCAGCGCGAGTTTCTTCTTCACCAGCAGATGAAGACAATACAGAACGAGCTGGGTGGCAATCCCGTTGAGAAGGAGGTGGAGGAGTTCCGCGCCAGGGGCGCAAAGAAACTGTGGGGTGAGGATGTGGCAAAGGTCTTCAGCAGGGAGCTCGAGAAGCTCTCCCGCCTTAATCCTGCAGCTGCTGAGTATTCGGTGCAGGTGAACTACATCCAGACCCTCCTGGAACTGCCGTGGAATGAGTTCACAGTTGACAACCTCGACCTTAAAAATGCTCAGCGGGTGCTTGATGAAGATCATTACGGGCTGGAGGAGGTAAAGGAGAGGATACTGGAACACCTGGCGGTGCTGAAGCTGAAGGGTGACCTCAATTCGCCCATACTTTGCCTCTACGGCCCTCCGGGAGTGGGCAAGACCTCCCTGGGCAAGTCAGTTGCCCGCGCCCTGGGGCGCAAATACGCACGTATGTCGCTCGGCGGGCTGCATGACGAGGCGGAGATAAGAGGCCACCGCAAGACATACATCGGAGCCATGCCCGGAAGGGTGGTGCAGAACATACGGCGTGCCGGATCATCCAACCCGGTATTTATCCTTGACGAGATAGACAAGGTGGGGCAGGACTTCCGGGGAGACCCGTCGTCTGCACTGCTGGAGGTGCTTGACCCCGAGCAGAACACCCATTTCTACGATAACTTCCTGGAGCTGGAGTATGACCTCTCGAAGGTGCTCTTTATTGCCACAGCGAACACCCTCTCAACGGTGAGTCCTGCGCTGCGAGACAGGATGGAGCTGATTGAGATATCAGGTTACCTGGTGGAAGAGAAGCGTGAGATAGCCGTTAAACACCTCATCCCAAAGCAGATCGAGGCGCACGGCGTTACTCCCGGGCAGTTCATTATGGGCCGCGGGGTGATTGAGGAGGTGATCCAGAAATATACACGCGAATCGGGCGTAAGGGAGCTTGACAAGAGGATAGCCAAACTGGTCAGGAACAGGGCGCGCGAAATCGCCTTTGAGAACAAGCCTGACCCTGAGATAACATCCGCTCTTGTTGCTGCGATACTCGGGCCCCCGAAATACCTGAAAGACATCTATGACGGCAATGATCAGGCAGGAGTCGTCACCGGGCTGGCCTGGACAGCCACGGGCGGCGAGATACTCTTCGTGGAGACAAGCCTGAGCCGCGGCAAGGGCAACCTCACCCTCACCGGTAACCTTGGCGATGTGATGAAGGAGTCGGCCGTGATCGCCCTCGAATACCTGAAGGCACACGCCTCACTTCTCGGTCTGCCAGAAACCTTCGCGGAGAAATGGAACATTCATATACACGTCCCTGAAGGTGCAATACCCAAGGACGGCCCCTCGGCCGGTATAACCATGGCCGTATCGGTGGCTTCGGCATTCACCCAGCGAAAGGTGAAGAAATACGTGGCCATGACCGGCGAGATAACCCTCAGGGGAAAGGTGCTGCCGGTAGGTGGTATCAAGGAGAAAATCCTTGCCGCCAAACGGGCCGGAATCAAGGAGATAGTACTGTCTGAACTGAACCGTAAGGATGTGGAGGAGATCAATGAGAAGTACGTGAAGGGGTTGAAGTTCAATTATGTAAACACAATAATGGATGTGTTGGACCAGGTGCTGCTGCAACAGAAGGTTGCAAATGCGCGGACAATAGAATTCGACTAATCAGAAGACCAGGTCATGGATAAAATTGCTGTATTCCCGGGCTCGTTCGATCCCTTCACCGTAGGACATGAATCAATCGTAAAAAGGGCGCTGCTGTTGTTTGACAGAGTGATCATCGCTGTGGGGGAGAATGCGGAAAAGAAGAACCTCTTCAGCATTGAGATGAGGATAAAAATGATCTCCAAAGTATTTGAGGGAGAGAACAGGGTGGAGATCACTCCCTTTAGCGGACTGACTGTCGAGTTCTGCCGCAGTCACAACGCGCGTTACATCGTACGCGGACTTCGCACGGCTGTCGATTTCGAATATGAGCGGGCCATGGGGCATATGAACTGGAAGATGGCGCCTGAGATAGATACCGTGTTCCTGCTCACCAGTACCGAACACACCCCGGTCAACTCCACCATTGTACGTGATATTATTAAGCACGGCGGAGATGCTTCGATGTTCGTGCCAGCCTCAATAAATATTTCGGATTACCTCGGGAAGTGATCACTGCACCAGCAGGATTCATATAGATGGCTCATTTATTGCCAGGCTTCCGTGGTCATGCCCGGAAGGCCCTTCTCACTTCATCCGCAGGGTGTAATTCAGCAGGTCAAGAAGTGACCGGAATGTGTTTGACTTGATTCTGGCTATCTCTGCCGGAGCAAGCCATTCCGCATGTGTGATGCCCTCGGAAGCCTGGGGATCGGTGATCATCTCACCATTATATGTCATTCTGAACCACCAGGTTTTTTTCATGTAGGGCTTGTTGTCAAACAGGTATGTGTGGTAACTGGGCGGCAGGGAGCCCTCAATGACATGCCCGTGGATATTGCACTCCTCCGTCACCTCCCTGAGGGCACACTCTTCAGGAGTCTCGCCCTCCTCCATATGCCCCTTGGGCAGATCCCATCGCCCGTAACGCATGATGAAGAGGTAACGGCCGGAGGGATGGCTGACAAGTCCTCCTGCAGCGCTTGTTACAACGAACCAGGAGGAGAAGACCTCCCAGAGGTTGTTGATATCAGATGAATAAATATTCAGGGAGGAGAGGTCATTATTGACGGCAAACTGTGATATTTGGGTAAAGAGTTCCTCCGGCACATGGTAATTGTGGTAAAGGGCGTATTTTTGCACCCTGTCGGGCTCGGGGGAGAGAGTGATAACCCTGTTGTCAAAATATACCTTATACTTCAGCATATGTACGAAACCGCTAAGAAAACCGCAGAATACCTGCTGCAAATTAAAGCAATTAAATTGCAACCGGCAAAACCTTTTACCTGGGCTTCGGGCTGGAAGTCGCCCATCTATTGTGACAACCGTAAGACCCTATCATTTCCGGAGGTGCGTGGTTACATAAGGGATTCCTTTGCGGCAAAAGTCCGGGAGCTCTATCCCGGCGCTGAGCTGATAGCGGGCGTTGCAACAGGCGCCATTGCTCACGGGGCTCTGGTGGCTGACAAACTGGGGCTGCCATTCATATATGTCCGGTCGGGAGTCAAGGATCATGGCCTGGGAAACCAGATAGAAGGTCACTATGAAAATGGCCAGAAGGTGGTGGTGATAGAAGATCTCATATCAACGGGCGGAAGCAGCCTGGGCGCCGTCAGGGCGCTGCGTGAGGCAGGATGCGAGGTACTGGGTATGATAGCCATCTTCACCTATGGTTTTGCCAGGGCGGCAGATTCATTCGCAGCAGAGCAGTGCAGGCTTGACACGCTCAGCAACTACAGCGTCCTGGTAGATATGGCTGCAGCGTCAGGGTATATCACCCAGGGTGATGTGGAGACGCTGAAGGTGTGGCGCACGGAACCGTCTGAGTGGGGAAAGGAAATACGGGGCTGAAGATCAGAGCATAAAGGCGATCAAGACAGATGAATGTTAATCGAATAATAAAGGATTACCCGGGATGAGCCCGATGACAACATATACCAGCAGAATGGCAGAGGTGCCATGCGGAGACAGTGACCTCTATGCTTTTCTGACAGACATGCGCAATTTCATGAAGGTTATCCCCGAAGGCAGTGTGACCGACTGGGAAGCGACAGAAGACCGGTGCAGCTTCAAGGCGGAGACTGCGGGCAGGATAACAGCCTCGCTGTCAGAGGCACTGCCTCATTCAATGATAACATACGAGGCAGAATCATTCCTTACGGGAAAGGTGAAGGTGAGGGTAAACATAGAATTCATCAGCAACATGAGGTCATTGGTGCGGATTGACGCCGGCCTGAATATGAATCCTCTCCTGCGAATGCTCATTGGTGACTCCGCCGGAAGGTACCTTGAGAATCTGATGGACATCATCGAGTCATACAATGGTTATGACAAGGTCAGAGGATGTAATCAATCTCCCTGAAGGCATAAAGGCGGGCAATGCCGTTTCTTTTTCTTACCGAAAGCATCCCGTCAGGCATGACTTTTTCAATCATTCCATCAAACATTCCTTCATCATCTGAATAGCGATGCCATTCCCCTGCCCTGTAGAGTGCAGCGTGATACTCGCTCTCAAGCAGGCCGGCTTTGCCACTGATCACCATTGCATACCTTTTGTCAAGCAGGGTGATCAGTTCTTGCGTGACAGCCTGCAGGTCATGGTTCGTGCCGGTCACCTGTTTCAGTGATGTCGGGTTCGGAGCGCCGCTCCTGAAGATGGTCTGGTTGACATTCAGCCCGATGCCGGCAATTGTGCTTCCGAGAGCCTCACCCATGATGCTGTTCTCAATCAGTATGCCTGCTATTTTGTCATTCCCTGCATAGATGTCGTTTGGCCATTTGATCCTGGCTGCCGTTGTATGCTTTGCCACCAGGTCAAAAACCGCGAGGGAGACCATCCTGGAGAGAATGAACTGATCAGCCGGCCTGACCATAACAGGATAGAGTATTACGCTCATAATCAGGTTTTTGCCTGATTCGCTCTCCCAGCTGTTGCCCGGTTGGCCCTTTCCGCTTTCCTGGTATGAGGCGGTTATTACCGTGCCCTCAGGAGGGTTTGAATCCCTGAGCAGCGCAGCGGCCACCGTATTGGTGGATGACACTTTTTGGCAGTGTCTGACATTTGTTCCTATAATCATGATAATCAAGCCTTAATGAGGTCATTTCTTTACCCGGTGCAGCGGAGTGGCATCCCTGAACAAATTGGCACCCTAATTGTAAAAAGAACTGCAGCCGGACGAAAATACGGATAAATGTTCGTAATTTTGCGGCAATTAACAGAACTGTTTATTACTGAAAAGTTTATTGATGAGAAAAGGCACAGTGAAGGCCACCGGGATGACTGACAGCATTGTCAGGGGATTGTTTGAAAAGAAGGGTGAAAAGGTGGCCCTGATAGATCTGAGAAATATTGAAAGCAGGATGTGTGACTGGTTCGTAATCAGTCATGTCCCCTCCACCAAACAGGTTGACTCCCTGGCATGGTCAGTGGAGGATGTGGTGAGGAAGGAGACAGGTGTCAAGCCTTACCACGTGGAAGGAAAGGAGAATTGCATATGGGTCCTGCTCGATTACGGTGATATTCTCGTGCATATCTTTCAGCAGCCCTACAGGGATTTTTACGACCTTGAGTCGTTATGGGCCGATGGCCGCATTACGTATCTCGAGGATATTACAGAAAAGAAAGGTTAAAAGGTACTATGGCAGAGAGCAAGGAGACTCCGAAGTCAGACAAGAACGGCAAGAAGCCCAAATCATGGTTTAGCTCCAGCTGGCCTATCGTCATTGTCGTGACTACATTTCTCGTTTTCCAGCTCCTATTCGCGGGAAAGTACTCCCAGAAGGCGGGGCAGAGGGAGATTGAGGCGATGATCATGCAGCATGACATCGAAAAGGTGATCGTGATCAACGAGGAGCAGGCGGAGATTTATATCAAGCCTGATTCCCTGAAGAGCGGGCGCTATCCGGATTTCGCGGAGCAGAAGGGCTTCGGCCTTCAGCCGCCTAAGCCGCACTATTATCACACTTTCGGGACGGTTGAGCTGTTCCAGGATTTCTTTGAGGCCGCCCAGGACAAGGCTGGCTACTCCGAGGATGAGCGAATTTATATTGAATACCAGAAGAGAAAGGATTATCTGGCAACATTCCTCGGCGTGATCCTTCCCTTCCTGCTTATAGCCGTGCTCTGGATCTACTTCGCGCGCCGCATGTCCTCAGCCGGAGGCGGAGGCGCCGGCAATATCTTCAGTGTTGGCAAGTCGAAGGCCCAGATATTTGACAAGGACACTCAC
This sequence comes from Bacteroidales bacterium UBA4788, assembly GCA_002402965.1. Lineage (GTDB taxonomy): Bacteria > Bacteroidota > Bacteroidia > Bacteroidales > VadinHA17 > SR-FBR-E99. The sequence goes on along the minus strand of DHGW01000077.1, from coordinate 54,010 downwards.
ATCAAAACCAACTTCAGTGATGTTGCGGGTCTTCAGGAGGCCAAGACAGAGGTGATGGAAATAGTTGATTTCCTTAAGAATCCGAAAAAATATACTTCCCTTGGAGGCAAGATACCAAAGGGTGCTCTGCTGGTAGGCCCTCCCGGGACAGGCAAGACTCTCCTGGCAAAGGCAGTGGCCGGTGAAGCCAACGTGCCCTTCTTCTCGATTTCGGGATCAGACTTCGTCGAGATGTTCGTCGGTGTCGGCGCCTCACGTGTCAGGGATCTGTTCAAGCAGGCCAAGGAGAAGGCGCCGTGCATAGTGTTCATAGATGAGATAGACGCTGTGGGGCGTGCCCGCGGCCGCAACCCGAACTTCGGTGCCAATGACGAAAGGGAGAATACTCTCAACCAGCTCCTCACTGAGATGGATGGCTTCGGAACAAACAGCGGTGTGATTATCCTGGCAGCCACCAACAGGGCCGACATACTTGACAAGGCATTGCTGAGGGCAGGTCGTTTTGACCGCCAGATAAACGTTGAGCTTCCTGACATCAAGGAGCGTGAGGAGATCTTTAAGGTGCACCTCCGTCCCATCAAGCTCGAGGAGGGGTTTGATATCGCTTTCCTGGCAAAACAGACCCCCGGGTTCTCGGGAGCCGATATTGCCAATGTATGCAACGAAGCTGCCCTCATCGCTGCCAGGGGAAACAAGACAGTTGTGGAGAAACAGGATTTCCTCGATGCCGTTGACAGGATCATCGGCGGGCTCGAGAAAAAGAACAAGATCATCTCAATGGATGAGAAGAGAACCATCGCCTACCATGAGGCCGGTCATGCCACGGTAAGCTGGCTCCTGGAG
>DHGW01000077.1:0-53092 GCA_002402965.1 Bacteroidales bacterium UBA4788 | reverse complement strand
GGTGCCCTGAGCGATCTGGAGAAGGTGACCAAGCAGGCTTATGCAATGGTGGCTTATTTCGGAATGTCAGATGCTGTGGGTAACATGAGTTATTACGACTCATCCGGACAGAATGAATACGGGTTCACAAAACCCTACAGTGAAAAGACGGCCGAGCTCATTGACAGTGAGGCAAAGAAGATAGTGGAACAATCATACGATAAGGCGAAGCAGGTTATCGCTGCAAATATTACCGGACTGATTCAGCTTGCTGAGCAACTGCTCGAGAAGGAAGTCATTTTCAGTGAGGATCTCGAGCGTATCTTCGGCAAGCGCAAGGGGGAGAAGCCTGCAGAGGCTGCTGCTCCGGCATCAGAAGCCGGGGCTGAGGCCACCGCTCCGTTTGTTGAAAAAGAAACCCCTGCAGCCGGCATAGCCGGGACGGAAGTTACAGAGTCGTCCACCGCCGCTCCCAACGCTGAAGTATCAGAGACAGGTGATGGAAAATGAGTGGGTTGCCATAGCCGGTTTCACCGATGATGTCAGAAGCCAGGTGGCTGTGGAAAGGTTGCTGACCAACGGCGTCGATGCCGTCGCCGTAGATAAACGTGACACCATCTATAAGATCGGAGAGATAGAGATTTTTGTGCATCGTGACAATGTGCTGATTGCTAAGGAAATAATCAAGGATCTGTAAGGTGACCAATCTTGTCAGGCGCACCATCACCGGTGCTTTCATAGTGATTTTCGTACTTGGCGGGCTCTGGCTCCATCCGGTTTCCTTCTTCCTGGTTGGGGCTGTGATGATAGCAGGCACGCAACGCGAGTACTATATCATGGTGAGGGGCACGGGTGTCAGGCCGCAACTGGTAACAGGCATAATAAGCGGATTCCTCCTCTATGTTATCTCCACCGTGGTGGCACTCGGCTGGCTGTCAAGGAGCTGGTTCCTGGCAATGATACCGGTCATCTCGATAGTAATGGTGATTGAGCTGTTCAGGAAGGTGGAGAGGCCTTTTGACTCGCTTGCCCACACCTTCTTTTCAATACTCTACACAGCAGTGCCTTTTTCCATGTTCCCCTTCGCTGCCTTCAACCATACAGGTCTCCGCCCCCTGATAACAATGGAGGGTATAGAGTTCTCACCCGGGATAATGATCGGCTTCTTCCTGCTGCTTTGGACCAATGATACCGGGGCATACCTGGTGGGATCGTCGCTGGGCAGGCACCGCCTCTTCGAGCGCATCTCCCCTAAAAAATCCTGGGAAGGCTTTTTCGGAGGACTGATACTGACCCTGCTTGTTGCACGTCTCTTTTCCGGGTGGCTGGGTGTGGCCGACACAAAAGGATGGATGATCATTGCATTGATAATCTCAGTGGGAGGGACGCTGGGTGACCTCCTGGAGTCAATGCTGAAACGGAGCCTGGGGTTGAAGGACTCCGGGACAATAATGCCCGGGCACGGGGGATTCCTCGACAGGTTTGACAGCGTGGTGGTTGCATTCCCGCTGGTTTATCTTTATCTGGCCATAATGCTTTGATATGACAATAGGAAAATTCAGAATACACAGGGAAGGTTATAAGATAATTGCCGGAGTGATTATTGCTCTCACGGCCATGAACATTGCCGGATGGCTCATCTGGCCGGGGCCAACGCTCTGGCATTGGGTTGCACTAGGCGTCTCGCTGCTGCTCCTGGCATTCGTGCTGATGTTCTTCCGCACCCCTGCCAGGCCCCTGGAACCGGATCCGCTGCTGATCTACGCCCCTGCTGACGGCAAGATAGTGGTAATCGAAGAGACATTCGAGAAAGAGTATTTCAGGGACAGCCGCCTGCAGATTTCAATATTCATGTCGCCCTTCAACATGCACAGCAACAGGTATCCCATCTCAGGCACGGTGGAATACACCAACTATCAGGCGGGCAAGAAATTCCATGCCCGCAGCCCCAAATCTTCCGAACTGAACGAAAGGAGCAGCATAGTTATTAAAAGTGAAAGTGGCACGGAGATACTGGTAAGACAGGTGGCCGGAGCCGTGGCCCGGCGTATCGTCACCTACTCGAAAAAGGGAGATAAGGTACATCAGGGAGATGAACTCGGATTCATCAAGTTCGGATCGCGCGTTGATATCTTCCTGCCGACGGAAACTGTTGTGGATATCGGGATGTTTCAGCAGGTAAGGGCCAGCAGAACAATACTTGCAAGAGTTATTTAAAGCGCCATAGAATGAGAGAAGATAAAATGATAATCGACCTTACCCCTGACGTGAAATGGATAGGGGTACTGGATTATGACATCAGGACTTTTGACATCGTGATGCATACTGACCACGGTACCACGTATAATTCATATTTCATAAACGCGGAGAAGAAGACAATCATTGAGACGGCGAAGGAGAAGTTCAGCGAGGTCTTCCTGGAAAAGCTTCGCAGGGTCACGGACCCGGCCGACCTGGCCTATATCGTCCTTGATCACACCGAGCCCGACCACTCCGGCGCCATGCGCCAACTTCTTGACCTTGCACCCTCAGCAACGGTTGTGGGCAGCGGTAATGCCATACGTTACCTGGGTGACATTGTCAACAAGCCTTTCAAATCACTTGTGGTTAAGGATGGCGATACCCTCGACCTGGGTAACAAAACCCTGAAGTTCATCTCGGCTCCAAACCTTCATTGGCCAGACAGTATCTATACTTATCTGGCGGAGGATAAGATCCTCTTTACCTGTGACTCTTTCGGGGCACACTACTGCCACGATGAGATGTTTGATGACCTCACGGGCGATTACTCCGCCGACTTCAAATACTACTTCGATGTGATACTCAAACCCTACAGCAAGTTCATGGTGAAGGCCATAGGGAAGATCAGGCCGCTTGACATTTCCATAATTGCCACTGGTCACGGACCGATACTCAGAAGCAACTGGAAAGGAATTGTAGATGAGACACACCGGCTGGCTTCTGACTATCTCCGGCTTACGGAGCATTCAGGCATGAAGAGGCTGCTGATAACCTACGTCTCAGCATATGGATATACTGCTGACATGGCTAAACTGATCGCTGAAGGCGCCTCGAAGGTGGACAACGTGGAGGTAGAGGTTATGGACATTGAGACGGCAGATCTCGGAGAGATTGACTCAAAGCTTACGATAGCTGACGGTCTGATAGTTGGATCACCGACGATCAACCAGAACACCCTTCTGCCTGTGTACAGGCTTATGGCAATGGTCAGCCCGCTGCGCGACAGGGGCAAGCTGGCAGGTTCATTCGGCTCTTTCGGCTGGAGCGGCGAAGCCCCGGGCCTGATTGCAGAGATGCTCAAAAACCTCAGGCTCCGGTTCTTTGAGGAGCCTGCCGCTTACAAGTTCGTACCAGAAAGTGACAAGGAGAAGCCGCTGACGGAATACGGTGAGCGGTTCGCACGCACAATGACGGCACTGACAGCAGTTGAATAATTGCCCGGCCTTACCCTGGCGAAATCTTATAAGAATAAAAATAAAGAGACAGGCCTCGCGACCTGTCTCTTTGATCTTCAATTAACCAATTGTAATGCTCTCCCGCAATTACGAGATGCTGATTGTGCGGATCTTTTCCTTCTTCTTCTCTTCCTCGAGCTTGGGTATCTCGACATTCAGGATGCCATCCCTGTAGGCGGCGCCTATCTTCTCGCCGTTGACATCCTCAGGCAGGTAGAAGCTGCGGCAGAATGAGCTGTAACTGAACTCCCTGCGCTTGTAGCCCTCCAAATCATCCTGCTTCTCTTCCTTCTGCTCGGCAGAGATCGTGAGAACATCATCCTTCACTTCAATCTTCAGATTCCTCTTGTCCATGCCCGGAACGGCAAGCTCAAGATAGAATGCCTTCTCATCCTCCCTTATGTTCACTGCAGGCAGACTCGTTGACGACCCGGTGAATGTGGGAAAAAAGTCCTCGTTCAGAAAATCCGATAACGTAACCGGTTTGTAATTCCTTCTGGTGATCATTGGTAACATAGCGACCTCCTTTTTATTATTGTTAAACATTATTTGCTTTACACCCCAAATATTTCAATTCCTGTGCCAGTTCATCCTTGGTGCCATAATGGCATGAATTGCGAAGCAGGCATGACACAATGGCATTTTATAATGTTCTGTTGTTATACCGGGAATTATTTTTAATTTTGAAATTGATGCTGTTCCGGTTGCAACAACAGTCATTTTGAAAATAACCTGACCACGGAAACCCGATGAATACGACCCTGCGTAACATTTTCATTCTGATTGGGCTGGCTTTGCTGGTGTATCTCTTCTGGTATTTCAGGAACATCTTTGCCTATGTTCTTGCCGCCGGTGTGATCTCCCTGATAGGGAGGCCTGTAGTAGACCTGCTGAACGGGATACATATCCGGAAGTTCAAATTTCCCAAAGCACTCAGTTCACTCCTTACTCTGCTCCTGTTATACGGGCTGCTGGCACTTTTCTTTGTAATCTTCATCCCTCTGGTGACAAGGCAGATAGATGCTCTTTCCGGGTTTGACGCCAGTTCAATAGTCCAGGGTCTGCGTGACCAGCTTGACAAGCTTGACGTGGCACTAAGGAAGATTTACAAGGATATGCCTGCCGACAAGACCCTGTATGATATGGCGGTAACCACCATTACCAACTTACTCAACCTGGCGTCAATAACCGATTTTGCAGATAACATTGTGACGGTGGTGCGCAAACTGATCGTCTCCTTCGTTGCAATCACATTCATGGCCTTCTTCTTCCTCAAGGACGAGGGGCTCTTTAAGGAGACGGTTATGGTGATAGTGCCCGACCAGTATGAGAAGAGGATCAGAAAGGTACTGCACTCAATCAAAAATCTTCTGATAAGATATTTTATTGGCATCATCCTGCAGAGCACTGCTGTGCTCATCAACATAACCATCGGGATGACAATTGTAGGATTCCCGTTTCACCAGGCACTGGTAATGGGTCTCCTGATTGGGATCTTCAATATCATACCGTATGTAGGGCCCTGGCTTGGAGGTTCCGTTGCCGTGCTCATGGGAGTTGCCACCGCAGTGACCAGCACTGGCTACCCCGTCATCTGGCTGCTGATACTGTATATGGTCATTGTCATAGCCTGTACCCAGATCATTGACAACAACCTTGTCCAGCCTATGATCTATTCACGCAGCGTCAATGCCCATCCCATTGAGATTTTCCTTGTAATCTTCGCGGTCGGAAGCTTCGCCGGCATCGCCGGTATGATACTGGCTGTCCCGGCCTATACCGCACTCAGGGTCTTTGCCCGCGAGTTCTTCTACAACTTCGGGCCTGTGCGAAAGATCACCTCGGGCCTGGGCAAGGAGAAGAAGGAGAGTGAAACCGAAGGATGATGAAAGGTGCTGACAGAACATTGAACAATATATTCAGGTTCTATTATGACGGTTTCCGGACCATGTCATGGTGGGGGAAGAGAGTCTGGGTTATCATCCTGATCAAGCTCTTTATCATGTTTTTGATACTGAAGATATTCTTCTTCCCGGATTTCCTGAAGGTAAACTTCAGCACTGACAGGGAGAGAGGCGATTATGTCCTGGAACAACTAACCGGTAATAACTCACACTATGATTGAAAACATTGACCTGTCACTGGTAAACTGGTCGCGTGCACAGTTTGCGCTGACGGCCATCTACCACTGGCTCTTCGTGCCCCTGACGCTGGGTCTTTCATTCATCCTTGCGTTCATGGAGACCATCTACGTGCGCACGGGTGACGAGATGTGGAAAAAGATCACCAAATTCTGGATGACCCTCTTCGGGATCAACTTTGCCATCGGGGTTGCCACCGGTATTATTCTCGAGTTCGAGTTCGGCACCAACTGGTCAAACTACTCCTGGTTCGTGGGTGACATCTTCGGAGCGCCCCTGGCAGTGGAGGGTATCATGGCCTTCTTCCTTGAATCGACCTTCGTGGCAGTGATGTTCTTTGGCTGGAACAAGGTGAGCAAGAAGTTCCACCTGGCTTCCACCTGGCTCGTAGCTGTTGGCGCCAACCTCTCCGCCCTCTGGATCCTTGTCGCAAACGCATGGATGGAAAACCCCGTCGGGATGGTTTTCAATCCTGATACCGCCCGCAACGAGATGAATAGCTTTCGCGAAGTGGTGTTCAACCCCGTAGCCGTTGACAAATTCCTCCACACTGTCACCTCCGGGTTCGTGCTGGCTTCGGTCTTCGTCGTGGGCATCAGTGCCTGGTTCCTCATCAGGAAGAGGGAGGAGATGCTCGCCCACAGGAGCATCTTCATTGCCGGCATCTTTGGCCTTGTCTCGGCTCTTTTAGTAGCCTTCACCGGAGACACATCTGCCCGTACCATCGCAAAGGTCCAGCCTGTCAAGTTCGCAGCCATGGAAGCTCTCTATGAGGGTAAGACGGATGCAGGTCTTACAGTTATCGGTGTACTGACAGACAGCGGTGAACGAATGGGTGAAAAGAAGGTGCACGATATGAAGCTGAAGATCGAGGTGCCCAGGCTCCTCTCCATTATGACCACCGGCAAGAGCGACGGCTATGTGCCAGGGCTGAAGGACCTGATTAACGGCAATCCCGGGAAAGGTATCCTCTCAGTAACTGAGATGATGGAGCGTGGCCGTTATGCACGGCAGGTGCTGACAGATTATAAGATGGCGAAGGAGCTTGGAGACAATGACTCGATGGCAGGGCTTGCAGCAAAATTTGAAGACCGGGACTTCATTGACAACTATTTCAGGTATTTCGGCTACAGCTATTTCGAGCATCCCTGGCAGGTGATACCATCGGTGCCGGTAACCTTCTACGCATTCAGGGTGATGGTTGGCCTGGGATTCTTCTTTATCCTGCTGTTTGTGCTGGCACTGTGGTTTCACCGCAGGAAAACACTTGAAAAGAACCGCTGGTTTCTCTGGCTCGCACTCTTAGCCATACCTCTTGCTTACCTCGCCAGCGAGCTTGGATGGATAGTCACCGAGATGGGTCGCCAGCCATGGATAATCCAGAATCTCATGCCGGTTCACGTGGCAGTATCCAACATCAGCTCAGGGGCAGTGCAGACCACCTTCTGGCTCTTTGCCGTTCTCTTCACTGCTCTGCTAACGGCAGAGATATCCATTATGATAAAACAAATCAAGACCGGACCAAAACATTAGGAGGAAAGAAATATGACAATGCTGGTATCATACCTGTTCCTGAGAGAATACTGGTGGCTTATAATTTCATTGCTCGCAGGCCTGCTCGTCTTCCTGATGTTTGTCCAGGGCGGACAGTCGTTCATCTTCTCACTTCCCCGCAATGACATGCAGCGCAAGATGGTTGTCAACTCCCTCGGCCGCAAGTGGGAGTTTACCTTCACCACTCTGGTGACCTTTGGCGGGGCCTTCTTCGCCTCCTTCCCACTTTTCTATGCAACCTGCTTCAGCGGCGCATACTGGGTCTGGATGGCAATTCTCTTCAGTTTTATCATCCAGGCCGTGGCCTACGAATACCGCTCCAAGCCGGCAAACGTCTTCGGCACTGGCGTCTTTGACACCTTTCTCTTCATCAACGGCTGTCTCGGCCCGTTTCTGATAGGTGTGGTGGTGGCAACATTCTTCACCGGCTCAGACTTCTCCCTCGACCTCTTCAACAGGGTTACCTGGGGTTCCGGCTGGCATGGCCTCGAGGCGCTGATCAACCCGGTAAACCTGCTTCTCGGGCTGGCAGTGCTCTTCCTGGCCAGGGTCCTGGGCCTGATGTACCTCGGGAACTCCATCGATGATGCTGAACTTACACAGTCAATAAGAAAGGCGCTTCTGAGAAACGCCATACCCTTCCTTCTCTTCTTCCTTGCTTTCGTCGGGTTCATCCTCCTCGGCAAAGGCTACAGGGCAGATGCCGTCACCGGCGAGGTGTCGCTTGTGAAGCATCACTACCTTCATAACCTGCTGGGAAACATCGTTATCCTATTTCTCTTTGCAGGAGGTGTGGTGCTGGTTCTCTGTTCACTCTGGCTGGGCATCGTCAGGGGTTCCCGCAAGGCGATATGGTTTGCAGGTTCCGGCACCGTGCCGGTGGTGATTGCCCTGTTCCTGCTGGCGGGATACGGCGAAACTGCCTTCTATCCCTCATCATCCGACCCGGAAAGCTCCCTTACGCTCGCCATGGCCTCATCCAGTTATTTCACGCTGAAGACGATGATGTATGTCTCCTTCATCATCCCCTTTGTTGTTGCCTATATATGGTACGCGTGGAAATCGATCAACAGGAAGAGGATCGATACCGAAGAGATGGCCGGCGAAGGTCATATGTACTGATCACAGATTAATTTCTACGGAGGTGTCGATGGAAATAGTGCAGACGGGATTGTGGGGATTTGGCGAAGGGCCTCTGATAATTGCAGGGCCGTGCAGCGCCGAGAGCGAGGCCCAGCTCATGGCCACTGCCACGGCATTGAAGGCCACGGGCAGGGTGCATCTCTTCAGGGCGGGGTTATGGAAGCCGCGCTCGAGACCCTCTTCATTCGTCGGCGAGGGATTCCGTGCGCTGGACTGGCTGAGAAGGGTGAAGGCGGAGACGGGACTGCCCGTTGCGGTTGAGGTGGCCTCGCCCGAGCATGCCACGGCATGCCTGGAGGCAGGCATTGACGCCGTCTGGCTGGGAGCACGCACGGTATCGAACCCCTTCAGCGTTGACGCCATCGCCTCGGCGCTGCACGGCGCAACCATCCCCGTATTGGTAAAGAACCCGCTCAGTCCTGACCTGGAGTTGTGGATGGGAGCTGTAGAGCGGGTCTACAGCGCAGGCATACGCAAGATAGCAGCGGTGCACCGCGGCTTCACCCCCTATGAGAAGAGCCGCTACCGCAACATACCCAAATGGGAACTGGCCATCGAACTGCGCAGCAGGATACCCTCACTGCCGGTGATCTGTGACCCGAGCCATATGTCGGGCAAAGCCGACCTCGTGCCCGAAACGGCACAGAAGGCGCTTGACATGAATATGGCGGGACTGATGATAGAAGTGCATAACGACCCGCCTCATGCTCTGAGTGACAGGGATCAGCAGCTTGACCCGCAGGGTTTTGTGAAGATGATGGACGAGCTGGTATTTCGCACTTCCACCTCAGGGGACACTGGCTTCCTGAACCGTCTCGAGGACCTTCGCAACAGGATAGACTCCATCGATTACCAGATCATCGGGCTCATGGCATCAAGGATGAGGATATCGGAAGAGATGGGAGAGTTCAAGTGCCGCAGCGGAGTGACTGTATTCCAGCTTGAGAGATGGCTTGAGATACTGCGTACCAGGACACAGCACGGCGTCAGCGAGGGCCTTGACGGGGAGTTCACCGGCCGGGTCATCAGGATGATCCATGAGGAATCTATCCGCCGCCAGGATGAGGTGATGAAGAATCTACGCAGTGCCGGAGGATGCACTGCCACCCGTGATGACGGGCCAGAGCAGTGATATCAATATGTAGGCTGCCATAATCATTGGCAGCGCCGCCACCCTGAAGATCAGCAGCAGCAGCAGGCTGACAGAAGCAAAGAGATAACGCTCCTCATTCCCCTTCCACCCCGGAACGGTGAACTTCAGTGAGAACATCCTTACGTTCAGAAGCATCATCACTGCAAGGAACACCGCAAGAATGGATATGATCAGCGGTGATCCGGCCATCCGGTCAAACAGAACGATGTCAGAGTAAGATGCGGCCAGCACCACCGAGACCACCGTGAATGCGCTTGCAGGTGTTGCCATGCCCCTGAAGGAAGTCGTCTGGCTGTCATCGTTGTTGAACTTTGCCAGCCTCAGTGCCGAGGCAGCGGGGATGAGGGCCGCAATAGCAAATGCGGGGACCGGTAACATCCCCCCGGCGGTGAGAAGGTTGAGCACGATGGCACCCGGCGCTATGCCGAAGGTGATCACATCGGCGAGACTGTCAAGGTCCTTCCCGATGTCCGAGTATGCTTTCAGCAGCCTGGCCGCAAACCCGTCGGTGAAGTCCAGTACCATACCTGCTATGATGCAGAATGCTGCATAGTCGTTATAACCTTTTATTGCATAAATGGTTGCAGCAAATCCTGAAACCAGGTTAAGGAGGGTCAGAGTGTTCGGAATATGTCTGATCATAACTCTTTTTGAGGCATCGCTAAATTACAATAATCCTGACAACTATTATTTGTTTATTTTTGCAACTGGATTATGAGAGATCTGACAAATATTAAGATAGCCATTGACTTCGACGGAACCATCGTCGACCATGAATATCCTGCCATAGGCAAGGAGAAGCTCTTTGCCTTCATCACCCTGAAGGAGCTGCAAAAGAGGGGCGCCCTGCTTATCCTCTGGACATTCAGGGAAGGGAGGGAACTGAAGGAGGCTGTCGATTACTGCTTTCAGAACGGGATCGAGTTCTACGCGGTCAACCGCAACTACCCTGAGGAGCAGTGGACTGACGGTACCCCCCGCAAAATAAACGTGGATATCTTCGTGGACGACAAGAATGTAGGAGGGTTTCCGGGCTGGGGTGAGGTACTCAACATGATTGATCCATGGTCCGACAGGGAGGATAAGGCGATGCGTGAGATCAAGAAGCGCCGCTTCAACCTGTTTGGCAAAAAATGAATAATTACTAATGAAAAAAAGTACAGTATACATCTCCCTTTTGAGTTTTGCACTGGTGGCCATCATCTCATGCTCAGGGTCATCCGGTAAGACCAGGGATAAGAATACGGATAGTGATGTGTCCGCCGCTGATACTGACACAAGGCCGGCCAGGAGGCTTATCGAGGTGCTTGCCCCTGCGGACAATTCATCGATCTCCTGTGCGGATCACATTTCATTTTCAGTGACTCATGCAGCCGGGCAGATAAAGGTTGATTCAGTGCAGGTATGGATTGGCCCCGCACTGGCAGAAACAATTTTCACCCTTCCCGCTACGGTGGAGCTGGAACACGATGGCAGTCCGGGAAGGATTTCAGTAAGGGCCGTGGCCTGGTCACAGGTATCAAAACCTCAGACAGTCACTCTTTTTGTCAATCTTCTGTCTGACATCACACCATTGTCATACCGTTACCGTGTTGTCAAAAGCTATCCACATGACAGGAGGGCTTACACGCAGGGACTGATATATGACAACGGCTTCTTCTACGAAGGTACCGGTCAGCAGGGAGAGTCCTCGCTGAGAAAGGTGGATCCGGAGACAGGGAAGGTGATAAGCCAGGTCAATCTCGACGGCTCTCTCTTCGGAGAGGGTGTGGCGCTGCTCGGCGACCACATCTACCAGCTCACATGGACCTCAAAGGTCGGTTTCGTATATGAGAAGGAGACCCTCAGGCAGATAAACAGAATCTACTACCAGACGCAGGGATGGGGGCTTGCGACTATCGGGGATAGCCTTGTCATGAGTGACGGAACAAATGTGATCTGGTACCTCGATCCCGATTTCAACGTCCTCTCCTCGGTCGACGTGTGGGACAATAAAGGCATGGTTGACAACCTGAATGAACTCGAGATGATAGACGGGGAGCTTTGGGCAAATATATGGCAGACTGACAGGATTGCGCGTATTGACCCGCGCACGGGTAAAGTACTGGGCTATGTCGAGCTCAATAACCTCCTTCCCCGCGAGGAGAGTGAGCCAGGGACGGATGTCCTGAACGGCATTGCATGGGATGCGGAGGGCAGACGTCTCTTCGTCACAGGCAAATACTGGCCCCGACTGTTTGAGATAACCGTCTCACCGGCAACACGCAACTGATGCCGCTCACCGCCCGGTGCCGGACTGTTGAAAACGTGTTAATAACCCCCGTGAAATTGTTTACAATAACACACAGGGCCGGCCTCCCGCCAAGGGCATTAATTGTAAATTTGAAGCTCATTAATTTAAGGATAAAAGGGATCATATGTCAAGAATTATAGCACTGGCAAATCAGAAGGGAGGGGTAGGAAAAACGACCACGGCAATCAATCTGGCCGCGAGTCTGGCCGCGCTGGAAAAGAAGGTACTCATCGTTGATGCCGACCCCCAGGCAAATGCCACTTCAGGGGTGGGAATTGATCTTAAGCAGGTCAAGACTACCATTTACGACTGTCTCATTGACGGTGTCAATCCCAGGCAGGCAGTCATGCAGTGCGGTATTGACAACCTCTCGGTAATCCCCTCTAATATTGACCTGGTGGGAGCAGAGATTGAGATGCTTGAGAGGCCTGAGCGGGAAAAGACCCTGAAGAAAGTACTGGCACCGATAGCAGCCGATTATGATTATGTCCTTATTGACTGTTCGCCTTCGCTGGGTCTGCTGACCGTCAACGCTCTCACTGCCGCTGACTCGGTCATCATTCCGGTGCAGTGTGAATATTTTGCCCTGGAGGGACTGGGCAAGCTGCTCAATACAATCAAGATAATTCAGACCAATCTGAACCCGGCTCTGGAGATAGAGGGCTTCCTTCTTACAATGTATGACTCCCGTCTGCGCCTGGCCAATCAGGTGGTGGAGGAGGTGACGCGTCACTTCCAGCAGATGGTCTTCAACACAATCATTCAGCGCAATGTAAAGCTGTCAGAGGCGCCCAGCTACGGGCAGCCTGCCATACTTTACGATGCAGAATCGAGGGGTACGGTGAACTATCTCAGCCTGGCCCGCGAGCTGCTCGAGCGAGTAGAGGCGAAGCTGAAAAACTAAATACTGTTTAACCGCGTCATGAACACAAACAAAAAGAGCCCGCTGGGCAGAGGTCTCGGANNTGATTGAAGGTGTTGAGAAAGAGGTGCTGGAGAAGAAGGTGGAGGCTAACCTCCAGATAGATATAAACTCCATTGACGGCAACCCCTTTCAGCCCCGGACACGTTTTGACAGCCAGTCGCTCGAAGAACTGGCCGCCTCGATACGGCAGCTTGGGATAGTCGTTCCACTCACTGTCCGCGAGACAGGTGACGGACGTTATCAGCTGATCGCCGGCGAGCGCAGACTGCGTGCTGCACGTATGGCCGGACTGACCCATGTACCGGCCTATATCCGTACGGCAGACGATACCGCCATGCTGGAGATGGCACTGGTTGAGAATATCCAGCGTGAAGACCTGGATGCAGTAGAGGTGGCAATCACTTACCAGCGCCTGATAGAGGAGTGTAACCTGACCCAGGAGCAACTGAGCGACAGGGTGGGTAAACAACGCTCAACCGTGGCAAACTACCTGCGCCTGCTGCGCCTGCCGGCAGAGATACAGCTTGGCATCCGCAACAGGAATCTTACAATGGGCCATGCGCGTACCCTCGTGAATATCGAAGATTCCGCAAGGCAGATAAATGTCTTTTATCATATCATCGAGGAAGACCTCTCGGTAAGAGCCACTGAGGAACTGGTGAGGCACATGCAGACCGCAGCATCAAAAGACCCGGTAAAAGTTGAAAAAAAGAAGAGGCTGAACACCGAATACGAGGAGCTGGCAAAACAACTCAGTACCCTCTTCCGGTCCGAGGTACAGTTCAGGATCAATGAAAAGGGGAGGGGCAAGATCGTCATACCATTCGATGACAGCGATGAGATGGAACGCATAATAGGTTTACTCGACAAACTTAACAGGTAATTACTTATATTTGCCGGCAAACGCATAATGTTTGCCATTGAAGCTCAGCAGCAACATAGCAGTCATCCTACTCTTCGCCGCAGTCATCACCTGTGCCGGGCAGACTCCTGATACAATCCCGGCCAGAAAGGAGAGGGTGAGGAGGTATACAATTGAGCCGATAAGGTCTACCATGTTTGCTGCCGCCCTGCCGGGCCTGGGTCAGATATACAACCGCAAATTCTGGAAGGTGCCCATCGTATACGCCGGCTTTGGGGCACTCAGCTATGCCGTCACCATCAATACAAGGAGCTACAACACTTTTATAAGCGCATATCAGGATTTCACCGATATTGTACCAGAGACTGACAGCTACGTGGATATGCTGTTTGATATGGTCAGCCTCAGCCCCGAACAGTATGATCCGGTGCTGTTCCCCAAATCGGCAAATCCCTCTACCACATCATGGGTAAGCACCACCCTCCTCAACGGGGTGGATTATTACAGGAAGTACAGGGACCTGTCATATATTGGCATTGCGGCCTGGTACCTGCTGACCATCATCGATGCGCATGTAGATGCCAGCCTGTTTGACTATGACATAACAGATGACCTTAAGGCCTCGGTGATGCCTCTGAATTTTAATTACACGGGCATCTCCCCGGGTATAACAATTGGTATAAAAAAGACGTTCTAAGTTCATGAAGAAACATCTGATTACAATACTCCTGACAACGCTCCTGAGCCTTGTCACACTGTCGGCATACCCGGTCAATGACACAATAATCATCAGAAGTGATGAATCCACGGAGCTTATAGAACGAGATCTGGACAGCCTGCTGAACAACTGGTTCGTAAAGATGTCCCTAATCGGTACCGACTTCACCGCCTCCGATTCACTTATTACGGAGTTCAGTGATTCCGTCTACAAGGACCGCATTGGCCGGATAAATTCGCTGATAGTCCTTCCCTACCACAATATAATCAGGAACCATATACATGTCTACACTGACCGCAAAGTGGACCGGTTCCAGGTGATGCTGGGACTGCAGGATTACTATTTCCCGATGATTGAGGATATCTTCGATTATTACGGTCTGCCCGTTGAACTGAAATATCTGGCCGTGATCGAGTCGGCTCTCAATCCCAATGCTGTCAGCAGAGTGGGAGCCACAGGGCTGTGGCAGTTCATGTACAGCACCGGCAGGATGTACGGGCTGACGATAAACTCGGTGGTGGATGAGCGGCGTGACCCGGTGAAGGCCACCCATGCAGCCGCCAGGTACCTTAAGGATCTGTATGGCATCTATAATGACTGGATACTGGCCATTGCCGCATACAACTGCGGCCCGGGCAATGTCAACAAGGCCATCAGGCGCTCCGGTAACCGCAAGGATTATTGGGAGATATACTATCGCCTGCCGCGGGAAACAAGAGGTTATATCCCTGCATACGTGGCGGCAACCTATGCAATGAACTATTACCGTGAGCATAATATCACACCTGTACAGATAAACCTGCCGCTTGCGATAGATACAATCATGGTATCGCAGGACATGCACCTTGAACAGATTGCTGCCGTGCTGGGCCTGCCGCTGGAGGAGCTCAGGACAATGAACCCGCAGTACCGCACAGGACTGGTTCCGGGGAAAACAAGGCCAAGCGCAATAACCCTGCCCCTCGACAAACTGGGTGATTTCATTGCGATGACCGACACCATCACCGGTTACAGGCGCGAACAGTATCTCACAAGGGTGACCCAGACCACCCTGCCCCAGCAGTCGTCCTATACACCACCTGATGTCAACGGCAAGACCAAGCTTACGTATACTGTTAAGGATGGTGATAACCTCGGTTTCATATCGGAGTGGTATGATGTACCCCTGTCAGAGTTGAGATACTGGAACAATATCTACCGGAATACAATCAGGGTAGGACAGAAATTATCCGTTTACGTTGATCCGGCCAGGGCCGACCGGTACAGCAAAGTCAACTCGATGAGCTTTGCCGAAAAGCAGAAGATGGAAGGCAAGGTAACTGCATCTGCCGGCGGAACGGCAGCTGTTCCCCAGGTGTCTGCATCGGCTGTGATGTCAGGGGATTATGAACTTTATACTGTCAGGAACGGCGATACTGTCTGGGATATAGCCAAAAATTTCGATGGCGTATCGGCAACCGAAATTCTGAAATTGAACAATATCTCTGATGCTTCAAGGATTATGGTGGGACAGAAGCTGAGGATCAGGAAAAAAAGCTGAATAATAAAACAATATGCGCCCCGGCAGAATTCTGCTATTTCTGCTTGCTGTCGTTCTGACAATTGTCATTCTAAGCCTGCTGACCGACAGGCAGCGGCCGGGTGGGGGTTCGCTTTTTCAAATCGGGGAGACAATAAGGCCTGACACGGAGAAGGCAGAGGATGACGTTGCAGAGACTCTTCAAACTGACAGTCTCTGCAAGGCACAAATCTCCGGAGGTGCCGCAGGCGCAGGGCTGTCAACGGCATCATCAAACCGCACTGATGTTGTCAGTGTTGGCGATGGATCGTCCACGCAAGCATTAAATCCGGCTGCCCCGGAGAGGGTCGGTGACGGTACTCTCCCACATGCTGTACCCCGTCCGTGGTATCCCGGCGATGCAGTGAGGGATTCGATTGACGGAGGCAGGCAGGTGAGGATTGTCTATTACGGTGACTCGCAGGTTGAAGGTGATCGCGTGACATCGCTGCTAAGGAGGGAACTGAGAAAGGAGGGCGGGGGCACCGGTCCGGGGATGTTCTCGCCGGTCATGCCCGTCATGTACACCCGCTCATACGTGGTGCGCTCCTCGTCAAACTGGAAGAGATACACCCTTCTTGATTACAGAAACGGAACACTGCCCCACAACAGACTCGGACCCATGCTGGCCCTCTGCCGCTTCACCCCGCCGGTTGACAGCATGACCACACGCTCATTCGCAACGGTTAAGATCAATCCTGTTCCGGGGGCAGACTCAGCTGTCTCCAGATATGAGAACCTTAGAATTTTTTACGGAAACAACCATGACACAGTTCTCGTCGGCATACGCTCCGGCAATTCGCTTGTTGATTTTGCCATGCTTCAGATGGGAGAGGGGCCGCTTGAGTACTCAGTACCACTGCCGGCAGTGTCAGAGGTGACAGTGGAGTTCACCGGCAGCAACTCACCTGACATATATGCTCTCAGCCTCGAGAGCGGGACGGGAGTGGTTGTAGATAATGTCCCGGTACGCGGCAGCGCCGGGCTTGAGTTCGTAATGACAGATTCCAGGGGGTTTGAGGGATGTTTTGCCGGGCTCAGACCTGATATGATCTTTCTGCAGTTCGGGCTAAATGTAGTAAGGAATGTCAGGAGCGAGTACCATTACTATGAAGAGGGCCTGGCAAAGCAGATCAACTGGCTTAAAAATGCTTCTGGCGGAGTCCCGGTAGTGCTTGTGAGCGTTACCGACATGGCCCTGCGGGACAATGACACGATACATCGCTTCCCCAATATCAGGGCGATCCGTGATGCCCAGAAAAAGGCAGCTGAGAGGAGCGGTGCGGTCTTCTGGGACGCCTGGGAGTCAATGGGAGGCCCGGGATCGGCCATAAAGTGGTTTAACCATACGCCCCCGCTGGCAGCCAAAGACCTGACCCATCTCTCCAACGCAGGAACGGATACGATTGCAACGCTGCTCTACGCTGACCTGCTGGCAATACGTGCCCCGGTTGAATATGATCACCAGACCGTAACTCCTGTCACTGACCCGGCAGTCCCTGATACAGCATCACTGACTGAGCAATCAGCCGGCACCGGCACTGTCGCCGTGGAGGAGAGTGACCCATCCGCCGGTACATCTGCGGAAGAAGGTATCGCTGATACAGAGAGCACCCCGCTGAACAGCGACGGTTTTATCAGCCGGATACCTGGCAGGTTCTCTGCCTTGCTCAGGTACCATCCTGACCAGACATTTATATTTACCACTCCCGGCTTCTGGATCTTTTTTCTCGTGGTGATGGCCGGATTTGCCCTGATGCACAGGCGGAGAGCCATGTGTCATACCTGGCTGCTATTGGTAAGCCTCTATTTCTATTACCGTGCCGGAGGCCTGTTTATCATCCTCTTGCTGCTCACCACGCTGCTGACATATCTCACCGCTATCATGACAGACAGGTCAGGCAGCCGTGCCGGAAAACGATTCTGGTTGTTAACCAACATCGTGTTGCTGCTCGGGTTTCTCTCATATTTCAAATACGCAAGCTTCTTTACGGAGACGATAAACTCACTATTTAACACCTCACTCGTTGCCTATGACATTTTCTCGGCATGGTCAAACAGTATCTTCAGCACAAACTTCAACGTCACAAACATCATATTGCCGGTGGGGATTTCATTCTTCTCCTTCCAGGCACTGAGCTACACCATTGATGTTTATCGCGGGAGGATGGCAGCTGAGCGAAACGTTATCGATTTTGCCTTCTATCTCACCTTCTTTCCCCAGCTTGTTGCCGGCCCAATAGTGCGTGCTTCCGAGTTCATGCCGCAGATGCGGGGTGAATATACAATCAGCCGCAACGAGTTCGGACATGGTCTCTTCCTCATCCTGCAGGGGCTCATTAAAAAAATGCTTATTTCCGATTTCATCTCAACAGGATTCATTGACCGGGTATTTGACGCTCCGGCTATTTATTCAGGGTTTGAGAATCTTATGGCGGTCTATGGCTACGGTCTGCAGATCTACTGCGACTTCTCCGGTTACACTGACATAGCTATCGGGGTAGCAATGCTGATGGGCTTCCGCCTTCCGCTCAACTTCAACTCTCCATATAAAGCTGTAAATATCAGTGATTTCTGGAGACGATGGCATATCTCACTTTCGCGCTGGCTCAAGGACTATCTCTATATTCCGATGGGAGGGAACAGGAAGGGTCCTCTTCGCACCGGATTCAACCTGATGGTCACCATGCTCCTCGGCGGACTCTGGCACGGGGCTGCGACTCGTTTTGTGGTATGGGGTGGTTTGCATGGTCTGGCCCTGGTTGCTGAGAAAATCTGGCATTATCTCTTCAGGAAAGTGACGAGAAAGAGACGAATTGCACATATTGCCGGCATAATTCTAACCTTCAACTTCGTCAGTTTTGCGTGGATATTCTTCAGAGCTGAAACTATGGACCAGGCTGGCGTTATGTTCACACAAATGTTCTCCTCATTCACACCTGGAGACTACGGTCGGGTCCTGATGGCTTATCTGCCTGTAATAGTATTGATTGTGTCAGGATATATCCTGCATTTTCTTCCTGTGACGGTGAAGGAGGCTTACAGGGGCCTGTTTATCAGGATGCCGGTTGTCGTTCAGTTCCTGGTAGTACTTGCCGTGGCGCTGCTGCTTCACAGGGTGGGAGCCGAAGTGGTGCAGCCATTCATCTATTTCCGGTTCTGAAAAGAGGCCTTTCCCCTCATCTGGCCTCAGTCATCAGTTCCGCCTCCGACATTCCTGCCGATGAGGCTTTTATCATAATCTTACCGGGATTATTCGCCCTCAGCAGAATTGATGCTATTCCTGCATTGGCTTTAACCGGGTTGCTGCCGATCAGTTCCGCATTACCCTTCACGGTAAATACCACCAGTGAGTCAGCGGTATGAACCGGGTTGCCAACTGAATCTATCAGGGCCGCATATACAAAGACAACATCCGCGCCTTCGCCCCGAAGGGGCTTATTGCTGAAGTCGGCCGAGAGGCGCAATGACACGGGTCTGCCAGGAGTGGAGACAGAGTGTGAGGCGATTTCTGTTCCCTTCCGTATGGCTATCGCCCTGATGGTACCTGGCACAAACCCCTGGAGAGTGAAGGTGAATGGCGGGTGCGGCAGGTTTAGTGACAAGCTGTCTCTGTCCGGGCCCTGAACCGCGATGAGAGTGTCGTTTTGGAAGAGCCGGACGGTGTCGGCGTTGCTGAAGACTCTAACGGTATTGCCCGATTCCGGAAGGTTGTAGTGAGCAATAAAGCACACCGGACCCTGGTCATACTGACTCCGGTAGAACCAGTAGGAAGACTTTGGCAAACGGAAGATATCCATTATGCCAGAGGATTCTGTGGCAGGGCTGAAGACTTCACAGGCTGTATCCATCCGGTTGCATGTATGGTCGTTTCCAAAGGGGAGTTCCTCCTTTACGGTCTGATGCAACAGTGAGAGAAAACTGGCAGGTATGAGTGATTCGGTCTCCCACATCACCACTGACGGATGGTTCCGGTCACGGCGGCAAATCATCCGTGTGTCAAGCACTGCTGCCCCGGCGAGGAGGGAGTCACCCGTGAACTGCCATCCCGGAATCGTATTGATGACCATCAGTCCGAGCTCATCGCAGGCATCAAGGAAGGCCGGCGACGGTGGATAGTGTGAGCTGCGCACCATATTGAAGCCTGCCTCCCTGATCTTGAAAGCGTCGCGGTAGCTGGCTTCATCTGACAGGGCAATCCCGATATAAGGGTATTCCTGGTGTCTGTTGGTGCCAACGAGCCTGAGGGTCTGACCATTGAGAATCATGCCCTTGTCAGGGGTGATCCTGACCGTCCTGATACCGGTACGCGTCTCTCTGCTGTCAATGACAGCGCCGTTTTCCGACTGCAGCTCCGTCCTGATTGTATAAAGAAACGGTGTCTCCGGTGACCAGAGAGCGGGCTGCATGACGATCATCCGTGTCATTAGGCGATTGCTCTGGCCGGGCTCCAGTTCGGTCAGCTCTGTAAGTGAGGATGCAACCTCAATCCCTGCAGCATCAAGAAGAATGTTCTTCATGCGGAACGACCTCGGTGTACGGTCATCATTGCTCACGTGGGCAGAGAGTGTAAGGGTGGCCGACTCATGGCTCACATCCCTTACCCCGGTAATTATCCCCCCGCCGGGAGGAGCATTGGACTGACATGAGGTTGTTAAGTGCAGTTTGTCCGTGACATAGAGGCTCACATTGCGGTAGAGGCCGCTGTACCAGAAAAAATCGAGTTCATCCAGGGATTTCCCGGGAGGAATGGTGGGATTCTCCCTGTTATCGAGCCTGATGAGTATCTCATTTTCCTTACCGTATTCAAGATCATCGGTGAGGTTGACGTAAAAGGGAAGGTAGCCGCCCGTGTGACGGGCTATCTCCGCACCATTGAGGTAGACAATGGCATCATGCATTGCACCGTCAAAGAGAAGGCCGGTATGCTTGTGCCTCTGCTTCCTGTCGGGCCGGTAGAGCTTCTTGTACCAGCATATACCGGTCCACTGACTGTTGGTCAAAACCAGTGGTTCAATAAATGCTGAGTGGGGAAGTGATGCCTCTTCCCATTTATGGTTTGGGATTATCCCCGGGAGTATCTTGTCTGCGTTGACCGAGTCCTGACGTATGAAGAGCCACCCTTCATTGAACGATACCGGTATGCCCTCGCTCCCCCTCCTGTCACAGAATGTAAGGAGTAACAGGGCAGACATCAGTACAGGTGCGGTCAGTATGCCGGGACAATTTTTCATATCTGAGTGAAACCGGATACAGGGTGAGCATAGGCAATAACATCCTTCCCTGTGATCTCCTCGGGACAGAGGATGATGAGCCTTTCAAGCACGTTCCTGAACTCCCGGATATTGCCGGTCCATTTGATCTTCTGCAACTCGGCGATGGCGTCGGGCTTTATCTTCTTTCTGCCCATACCGTACTCACCGCATATTACAGTGTTGAAATGTTCGGCAAGGACAGGTATATCATCGCTCCTCTCATTGAGGGAAGGCACATGTATCAGAATGACGCTCAGGCGGTGGTAGAGGTCCTCCCTGAAGGTATTGCGTTCAATCTCCTCCCTTATGTTCTTGTTTGTGGCGGCTATTACCCTGACGTCTACGTGGATGTCCTTATCCGATCCCACTCTTGTTATCTTGTTTTCCTGCAGCGCCCTGAGAACCTTTGCCTGGGCTGCCAGGCTCATGTCTCCCACCTCGTCGAGGAAGATTGTTCCACCTGTTGCCTGTTCGAACTTGCCGATACGCTGTTTTATGGCTGAGGTAAAAGACCCCTTCTCATGACCGAAGAGTTCACTCTCGATCAGCTCCGAGGGTATTGCCGCGCAGTTGACCTCCACAAAAGGCCCGCGCGAACGGTTGCTCTTTTCGTGTATCTGGTGGGCCACCAGTTCCTTGCCCGTACCGTTGGCGCCGGTTATCAGTACGCGGGCTTCGGTGGGAGCCACCCTGTCAATCATCTCCTTGACCTGCATTATGGCGG
The DNA here is from genome assembly GCA_002402965.1 of Bacteroidales bacterium UBA4788. Taxonomy (GTDB): domain Bacteria; phylum Bacteroidota; class Bacteroidia; order Bacteroidales; family VadinHA17; genus SR-FBR-E99. The sequence goes on along the minus strand of DHGW01000077.1, from coordinate 31,311 downwards.
GGGAGTTACCCACAATCTCGTATTTCCTGCTTACCTGCTTCTTCAGGGTCTTGGTTTGACTGATGAGAGATCCTCTCTCGAGGGCATTGCGTATGGTGATGAGCAGCCGGTTGAGGTCGAGCGGCTTTTCCAGGAAGTCAAAGGCACCCTTCCTGATGGAGTCAACAGCCGTGTCTATGTTGCCATGACCGGAAATCATGATTACCGGGACGTCAGTCGAGATCTCCTGGAGCTTCTGCAGCACCTCGATGCCATCCATTTTCGCCATCTTGATGTCACAGAGAACGGCGTCAAACTGCTGCTGTGAGAAGAGTGCTATCCCTGATGCACCCTCCTCGGCAAGATCAACCTCGTACTTTTCGTATTCAAGTACATCCTTCAGGGTGTTCCTGATTGACCTTTCATCATCAATGACTAAAATCCTGGGCATGTATGTTAATTTATCCTTTGTATGTCAGCCACTTCCACAGTTCCTTCCAGGATGTCTTCTTCCCGTACATGAGTATGCCGGTACGGTAGATCTTCGCTGCCATCCAAACTGCCCCGGCGAGCGTGATCAGCATGAGCCCCATTGACAGGGCTATCTCCCATGCTGGCACATCAAACGGTATCCGGGCTATCATCACTATCGGGGAGGTGAGGGGAATTATTGAGAACCAGAAAGAGAGCGAGCTCTCAGGGTTCTGCATGGTACCCATGGCTACAATCAGTCCGAGTATTATAGGTATTGTAACAGGAAGCATGAACTGCTGCGTCTCCGTCTCATTATCAACAGCTGATCCGATTGCCGCAAAGAATGACGCATAAAGAAGGTATCCGGTAAGGAAGAAGAATACAAAGCTGAATATGATCAGTCCCCAGGGCTGGGTGAGAGCTCCGGCAAAAATCTCCTGGAATTCAGTGAGCTGTTCCGGTGTTACTGTAGTTGTTGAAGTGCCTGCCATCGGCTGATCGGCCCCGGCAAAGCTCTGCGGCAGTTGCTGGAGCTGTTCCATGGCGCCTTCGGGAAGGAAACTGGACTTTACCACCATCACCAGGGCAAGGGTAAGTACTATCCACAGTGCGAACTGGGTCAGGCCGACAAGGCCAACGCCGATGATCTTGCCCAGCATGAGTTGTACGGGCTTAACGGAAGAGACGATTACCTCCACTATGCGGTTGGTCTTCTCCTCTATCACACCGCGCATAACCATGGAGCCGAACATAAACACGAGCATATACATCAGGAATCCCCCAATATATGCCAGGGCCATCGAGATGCCGGTGCTTGTCTCCCGGGCACCGCCCGACTCATCCATCTTGATGGTCTGTATTCTCACGCTGGTGTTTATTGTACGAAGAATCTCATCGAGGTTCTCGATGTTGTAAGCCAGCAACTTCTGCTTTTCAATCTCCCTCTCCAGAGATCCTGATATATGGTCAAGAAGACCAATGGGAGGCTGTTTTCTGGATATCAGCTGGATAGCGTCAGGGGATGAGACGAGTTCGGGTGAGATGAAAAGCACCCCGTAATAACCCTTCTCGGTGAAGTTGTTCTTTATGTCATTAAGCTTCACACCGGGGAGGTACTCAAAGTCCGTGTCCTTGGTGTCAGGGATCACGTTGGCGAAGAGGTCCGATCCCTCTTCAATAACTGCGATCCTCTTGCTGTCCTTGTCTTCGTTGGTCATCACCAGCGCCGGGATGATGAAAATGAGAGCAAACAGGAATGGTGTGAGGAAGGTCATGATCAGGAACGATTTCTTACGAACCCTGGTGATGTATTCCCTCCGGATTATCAGTGCTATCTTGTTCATGGCTCAGTTTTTTACGGCTTCCTTGTTTTTGGTTTCCACCACCCTGATGAATATTTCGTTCATTGAGGGCAGTGCCGGGTTGAATGAGAGTACATTTCCGGAGGCGGTCATTGCCCTGATTATCTCATTGTTGTCGGATTGTTCCAATGCCTTGATGCGCACGGTGCTCCTGCCGTTATCAAAGGTGGACCCGAGCACGGTGAAATGGCCGTTGGCAGATGGAGTCACCTCGCCGGCAAAGACTATCTCGTACTCGTTTCCGGCCCAGTCATGCCGGATCTTCCCGACACTTCCTTCCAGGATGGTTTGAGCCTTGTTTATCAGGGTGATATTGTCACACAGTTCTTCAACAGAGCTCATGTTGTGAGTTGAGAAGATGATTGTAGCGCCGCGTTCGCGAAGGAATAGGATCTCGTCCTTGATCTGCTTCACGTTAATAGGGTCGAAGCCGGTAAACGGCTCATCGAATATGAGAAGACGTGGCTCGTGAAGTACAGTCGTGACAAACTGCACCTTCTGCTGCATCCCTTTTGAGAGTTCCTCCACCTTCTTGTCCCACCAGTCTATTATCTGTAGTTTCTTGAACCAGTATTTGAGCCGGCGCATGGCCTCGGCATGGCTGAGGCCCTTTAGCTGAGCCAGATAGAGGGCCTGTTCTCCCACCTTCATCTTCTTATACAGGCCGCGCTCTTCAGGCAGGTACCCGATGTTGTTCACATCTTCCGGTTTCATTGGCCGGCCGTTGAGGAAGATGGTTCCGCTGTCCGGTGCCGTGATCTGGTTAATTATGCGGATCAGGGTTGTTTTACCCGCTCCGTTCGGCCCGAGCAGACCGTAGATGCTCCGCTCGGGAACGCTTATGCTTACCCTGTCAAGCGCAGTCTGGGTGGCAAAGCGTTTTGTAACGTCTCTGGCTTCAAATAAAATCATTGTCTTTCCACAATTAAATTGTTAGTCCGGGAAATTCAAAGATATAAAAAAAGGCCGAGACGCTGTATCTACGGAGTATCGACCTTATTCAATGCGGTTTTCCGTCTTTCAGGAGAAATAGTTCTTCACCCTGTCGAAGAATCCCTTGTCGTCTGCGTCAGGTTTTGGGGTGAAAGTGTCTGAGTTTCTGAACTGTTCCACTGTCTTTTGTTCCTCACGGCTGAGGTTTTTTGGTATCCAGACGTTTACATTGACCAGAAGGTCGCCCTTGCCGTATCCGTTTACATCAGGCAGTCCTTTTCCCCTGAGACGCAATATCTTTCCGGCCTGTGTTCCCGGATCGATCTTGATGCGCACCTTACCGTCAATTGTGGGCACCTCCACGTTTGATCCCAGGATGGCATCGGGGATGCTGATGAAGAGGTTGTAGATAAGATCATTGCCTTCGCGGATCAGCTGGTCGTGGGGTTCCTCGTCGATGACCACTATCAGGTCACCGTTGATGCCTCCCCTGCGTGCGGCGTTTCCTTTGCCGGTGACTGAGAGCTGCATCCCTGGTGCCAGGCCGGCCGGTATGTTGAGGGGTATAACTTCTTCCGCCTGCGTGATGCCCTCTCCATAGCATTTCTGGCACTTCTTTGTAATGACCCGGCCCTCACCGCCGCATACATTACAGGGTGCGGTGGTCTGCATCTGACCGAGGATGGTGTTCATCACCCTGGTGGTATGACCGGTGCCCTTGCAGGCGGTGCATGTGGTCACATCTCTGTCAGAGGCGGCACCGCTGCCGTGGCAGGTGCTGCAGGTGACGTACTTGTTCACCTTGACCCTCTTCTCCGCACCGTGGGCAAACTCTTCGAGGGTGAGCTTCACCTTAAGCCGGAGGTTGCTGCCTTTGTTGACTCCGCGTGAGCGGCCTCCGCCGCGGCGCGAACCAAAGGCGCCTCCGAAGGCGTCACCGAAGATATCACCAAACGAGGAGAAGATGTCCTCCATAGTCATGCCGCCGCCGAAGCCGCCGCCGAAGCCGCCGCCGTTCATTCCGGCATGGCCGAACTGGTCATACCTCGCCTTCTTCTCATCATTGCTGAGAACCTCGTAAGCCTCGGCAGCCTCCTTGAACTTCTCCTCGGCATCCTTGTCGCCGGGATTCTTGTCGGGATGAAACTTAAGTGCCTGTTTGCGGTAGGCCTTCTTTATCTCATCCCTGGTGGCGCCCTTGCTTACACCCAGTACTTCGTAATAGTCTCTTTTCGACATATGTCAATGCAGAACCGTTCTGTTATTCGCCCACTACCACCTTCGGGAAGCGGATCACTTTATCATTCAGGGTATAACCCTTCTGTGTAACGTCTATAACCTTTCCCCTCATCTTCTCGTCATCAACAGGGATTGTTGTGACGGCTTCGTGCATGTCACCGTTGAACTCCTCGTTTACGGCTTCGATTTCCCTCACGCCGGCCTGTTTCAGAAAGTCGTTTATCTTGCTGTATATCAGCTCAAGACCCGCCTTCACGGCATTACAGTCGTCAGTGGTGCGCATCGAATTCATGGCCCTGTCAAAGTCATCAATTATGGGAAGCAGTTTTTTAATTACCGATTCACCACCTGACTGTGAGAGTTCTATCTTTTCGCGGAGCGTTCTCTTCCTGTAGTTGTCAAATTCAGCAGAAAGACGCAGATACCTGTCCTGCATTTCTGTCAGTCTTCCGAGAAGTTCCTCCTCTGCCTGTCTCGTTACCGTGGCTTCAGGGTCGCCCTCAGGCTCCGGCTGTCCTGAAGCATCACTCTCCGTATTCGCTTGATTATCCAGTGTTTCCTTTCCGGGCATGGGTTCTTCATGCCTCTCTTCGTGACTCTTCTTTTTTACCATGATAAAAACAGTTTACTATTGGCCCTTTAGCAAAATGCCGGCCACAATTCCAAAACTGACAAAGTGACAATTCAGAGAGTGAACGCCACTGCCTCTATCTCAACCAGGCATCCGTGATGGAGGCCTGTCACCGTGATGATTGACCTGGCAGGATGAACCGGGCCGAAGAAATCGGCATATACCCTGTTGACCTCCTCCCAGCACTTCACGTCAGTGGTATAGATAGTGGTGCGGGCAATGGTGGTTATGTCACCGCCTGCCGCTTTTACAATGCTGAGTACGTTATTGAGAGCCTGCAGGGTTTGTTCACTGATATCACCGGTTAGTCTGTTACCCGTGAGCGGCACGACTGGCAGCTGGCCTGAGACAAAGATTATGTTTCCTGATACAACTGCCTGCGAGTAGTGCCCTCCGGGCAGTGGTGCTTCATAGGTGGTTATATTGGTAATACTCATGGCCTCTCAGTTAAAAAAGTTAATAGCTGCTCTTGTACTTTTTCTTGTTCTGCTTGTTCTGCTGGCCCTTGTATTTATCCTGGGGCCGTCCCTGGTACCTCCCCTGCGGCTTGCTCTTGGGAGGGGCAAGAAGCTCCCTTATATCGGGCATCCTGAAGTTCTCCGGTACCTTTAGCCTGTTGCCCGAGATCTCCATCATATCCCTGATAATAATATCATCTGCCACCTGTGCCTTGTTCCATGTCAGGTAATCCTTTTTCATCTGGTTGAGGATTAGCGTTGTCAGGTAGCTCTTTTCCTCACCGTCTTCCATTTTTGAGGCTGCCTCTATCAGGGCAGGTACAATCTGTCCGTAGTGGGCATACTTTATGTCACCGTTATGATATGGCACTTTGTTCGGCTTTGCATCCAGCTTTGTGCGGTCAGGAGCCGGATAGGGAGAATCGACGTCAAGATTGAAATCCGCTATTATCATCAGATGATCCCAGAGCTTGTGTTTGAAATCCGTAACCTCCTTCAGGTTCGGATTCAGGTTCCCCATGATCTGAATGATTGTTCTGGCAGCCTGATTCCTCTCCTCAGGGTCCTTTATGGCTTTAATATGTTCTATCATCTTCAGAACGTTCCTGCCGTATTCGGGAAGGGACATTCTTTTCCTCTGTGTGTTGTAATCGAAACTCATCTGTTAAATTTTGGTCAAAGCTACGAATAAAAAACGATCTCAGAGACCCAGAAACTGAATTGCAAGGCCTGAGATGGCAATGGTCGCCCCTGCGATCACATTGACGTAACGTTCAAGTGGTTTAAGGTTGATGTGGCTCAGGCCAAGCCTGAAGGCCATCACTACCCCCATCATGGTGGCGATTGTGACTGCCGAGAAGAGAAGGGAAACCAGGACGACTCCGCTGATATTGCTTTCTGCTGCCGGGTACATGAGGATGGGGATCAGGGGCTCACACGGACCGAGTACAAAGATCAGGAAAAGGATCCAGGGGGTGAGGTTCTTTTTGTCGGTCAGGTGAATATGCGAGTGACCGCTGAAGTGGTCATGCTCATGTACATGGGCCGTGCCGTTAGAATGAGTGTGGCTGTGAGCGTGTCTTCTCTTGCGGTAGAGGGTGCGAAGGCTGATCAGCATATATACAAGTCCGAAGGTTATCAGCAGCCATGCTGCAATATTGCCCCTGAAGCCTTCAAGGAATTCGAGCTTTGAGAGGGAGATGCCGGCGGCAATACCGATGAATCCCACAACAATGGAACTCAGAACGTGGCCAACCCCGCAGAGAAAGGTAATGAACATCGTTTTCCTTATGCTCCATCTGCGGGCTTCACCCATAACTATAAAGGGCAGGTAGTGATCAGGGCCAACTATCGTGTGAATGAACCCGATGGTGACTGCAGTGCCTGCAAGAAGTAGTGTTGATCCCTCCATCTCAGATTATAAATTGCATAAATATAATAATATTGCCGGATCTGTTACCTCCTGACGGTTACCCAGCTGCCTTCCTCCCAGGCCATCTCCCTGAATCCGGTGTTCAGATTGTCAAGAAGTCTTCGGGCGTCGGTAATGTAAGTCATCATTGCATTGTAATGTTCGGTGGTCTGGAAGAATCCGGGCTTCTTTTCATACTCTGCGCATGGAAGAATATAGAATTTCTGTTTGCCGTTTTCCACCGGTGTATAAACCCAGGTCAGCACGTACCCGGCATCAGAGACGAAGGTCGAATCACCTGTTGCAGTGATGTCGAGCCTTATCATTGCCCCGCCGTCACGTCTCCTGGTACGCTGATTGGAGACGAAGTTTCCCATTGACCACACCACCGGGTTCCTGACCCCGCAACTGTCGCTGTCTGCGTTCATCGGCTGAAGCACGTGCGGATGGGAACCTATTATAATATCGGCTCCGCTGCGCTGCAGCGCGGCCGCTGTCCGCTTCTGTTCCGCGGAGGGCAGAGTGTCATACTCTGTGCCCCAGTGGATGAAGATAACCGTCTCGTCCGCCCCCAGGCAGGCTGCCCTTCTGATGTCGGCCGCTGCCCGGAGTGTGTCAATGTATGCTACCGTTGCCGGCGGAGGGACCACTATCCCGTTGGTACCGTACGTACAGGCCAGCAGGGCAATCCTCATTGCCCTGTGGACAATCATCAGCGGTGAAAGGTTGTCACGCGCTTCACTGTTTACCCATGTGCCGGTGTGCCTGATGCCGAGACTGTCGAGAACCCTGATGGTACGCATGATGCCCTTTGATCCTCTGTCGGCTGAATGATTATTGGCGGTGCCAAGTATGTCGAACCCCGTGTTCCGGCATGCTGCCGCCAGCTCGTCAGGCGAACTGAATGCCGGGTATCCCTTGTATGGCGCCCCTCCCAGCGTGACCTCAAGGTTTCCAATGGCAACGTCAACGCCGGAAAGGAGAGGAGCGACAAAGCTGAAGACAGTGTCATAGGAGAATGCGCCCGAAGAGTCATCCCGTGCCGCCGCAATCTGCCCGTCATGCCCCATGATGTCACCTGTGAAGAGCAGCGTGAGTACCGAGTCGGCCTCCTGTGCGGAGACCAGTGCCGGTATGCTCAGCAGCAGCGAGAACAAATTGATTCTAAGCGAACTCATCACTATCCGGTTCAAGGCTATCAGTTTCAAAAATAGTCATATATTAGCAAGTTCAAAAATGTTTGTTGTCATCATGGAGCACCTTAATTCAGATATTGTTACATATGTCCTGCTGCCATTGTTCATCTTTGTGGCCAGGATAATCGATGTTTCACTTGGTACTCTCAGGATTATTTTTGTTACCAAGGGGATGAGGAAGGTTGCTCCTCTGATAGGCTTTTTCGAGGTACTTATCTGGCTGCTGGCAATAAGCCGGATCATGCAGGATCTTGACAACTGGGTCTGTTACATTGCCTATGCGGGAGGCTTCGCCGCCGGCAACTTCATTGGAATGTATCTGGAAGAGAGACTTGCCATTGGTCATGAGATGATCAGGGTCATCACCCGCAAGGATGCCACCAATCTCATTGATGATCTCCGGTCAAAAGGATACGGCGTCACATCGGTGAAAGCCCAGGGAATAGAGGGGGATGTTGCCGTCATTTACATTATCGCCCGAAGGAGCATGATTAAGGAGGTGCTGGACGAGATAAACCTTTTTAATCCACGGGCGCTCTATACGGTTGAATCAATCAAATATGTCAACAAGGAGATTTTTCACAGGGCCGAGGAGGAGAGACAGCGGAACTGGCTCTCAAACACGATGAGGAGATCAGGCAGATAGCCTATCTGGCGCCATCGACAACCACAACAGTATCCCGTTCTGATACTGTTGGAGTCATCCAGAATATAATTATGTGATTGCCCGTTCTGTCGGGTGTAAAGGTAACTGTTGTGTCACCAGAAACAACCATTTCAGGACATACTCCTGTTGATTCGTAATCGGCCAGCGCTACCATCTCATACTCACGGTCATCTTTCTGTGTGAAGACGAAATGAACGTTACTCCAGCATCCGTTGTCCATGGAAGCGCTGGCATGGATGTTCAGGGGCACATCTACGAGGCCAAGCTCCGGCACGGTACGCTCATCGAAGGGTATTATCACATTGCTGTACATGGTAGCGCCAGGGTCAAGGTTGCAGGAAGAGAGAATAACAGTAATCAGCAAGGGTAACAGCCTGAGAAGTTTCATAGTCGAAGTATATTTTGGAAGGTAATATTATAATCGCGGTAAGCCACAATAACCATACCAATTCATTCTGCATGATAGAGTGCAAAGGTGCTTATATGGGGTGTGGCCCGTGACGAGACCACCGTCAGCCTTATCTCATCAGCCTTCACCTCCGGGAACCGTATCATGCGTTTGTAACCGATGGTGGTGCCTTTGGCGATGGTGTTCCACTGCTTGTCCGAAAGGGCTTCGATGATGAACTTTTCAACCCGCTGGCCCCTGCTTATATCCTCCTGAAGCATAGCTATATTGAATGTGGCTGCAATAGCCGGCACGAAAGAGGCAACGCGTTTATGGCGAGGGCTCCATGTAGTGCTGCTGTCGCCGTCGATGAGGCTGGATGTTCCTCTGCCGTAAGGCCTGGCGCCGTTTAGGAGATCAATTGAGTAAAGTTCGTCTATCCATGCTTTGAGCCCCTGGAGGCTGCTTATGTCATTGTCGCTTATCAGCCCGCGGTTATCGGGTGGGACGTTAAGCAGGAGTACTGCATTGCGTCCCACTGAACTAAGATAGATGTCAGCCAGCCTGGCCACATCCTTCACCAGGGAGTCCTCCGAAGCACGCCAGAACCATCCTGGCCTGATGGAGACATCAACCTCTGCAGGATACCAGAAGAGATGCCCTGCTTTGCTGAGAAGACTGCTGCTTCCCAGGTCCTCTGACATGGCATTCACTCCGAGGGCTTCGTTGATGGCTACGCTGCCGGGTGTTCCTCCGGGTGCCATGACCGTGGCGCTCCACTCCGTCTCCCGGCCGTAGCCACTCTCCGTCCCGACCCATCTGACGTCCTCGCCCATGACAGCAGTGACGGCATCGGGCTGCAGTTTTCTGATAAGGTCATAGTATGCCTGCCAGTCGTATACCTGGCGACGGCCGTCAGGCCCTTCGCCGTTGGCGCCGTCAAACCAGACCTCGTCAACCTTGCCGTACCATGTCAGCAGTTCAGTCAGCTGCTCCATATAAAAGCGGTTGTAGGCAGGAGAGTCACCGTAAGAGACTGCGTTCCTGTCCCAGGGGGAAAGGTAAACGCCGAACTTCATGCCATAGAGTTCGCAGGCATCCTTCAGCTCCCTGATCACATCACCCTTGCCTTCCTTCCACGGGCTGGAGGCAACAGAGTGGGTGGTCGTCTTCGTGGGCCACAGACAGAAGCCGTCATGATGCTTTGCAGTGATGATGACCATCTTCATTCCTGCCTCGCTGAGCACCCTTACCCATTGTCCGGCGTCAAGTGAATCAGGGTTGAAGAGTTCCGGCGATTCCTTGCCGGTACCCCATTCGAGCCCGGTAAAGGTGTTTACTGTAAAATGCAGGAAAGCGGTCATCTCAAGCTGCTGCCACTCCAGCTGGCGCGGATGAGGCACCAGGCGTGCCGCCATCGCCTCCTTTACACCCAGGTTTGGTTTAACGGGGAAATCAATTCTTCCGGTGAAGAACTCGGTCTCATGCTGCCCTGAACATGATAGGAGCAGGGCGATTGACAGGAGGGCCGGCACCACTCTTTTTATCAGCTGTACTCTCATCAGCTGTTTTTTTTGACTTGTTTTATGTATTTGGAGTTGCGGAACCGCAGGGCCGACCAGTCATCATCTATCGCCACCTGGCTAACGGGCCTGAAACCTGTCTCAGTAACGGTATCCCATCCGCGGTCACGGTTGATGTCAGTCGTATACTTGCGTGATTTGCCCTTAGGGTAAGCTAACCATAGCTTCCCGTCGTCACTCAGGTTATGAATGCATGCCGGTCCGAGCTTCTCCACGTCGGCGGAGGCCGGAGTGAAGACGATCATGAAGTCATACAGATAACGCGCATTGATTTCGGCATCAATCTTTACTTCCGGCAAAAGACCGTTGATTCTCTCGCGAAACTCCTCAGGTGCATTCAGTACTGCAATACGGTCCTGGTGACCATACCTGAGTTTTTTAAGAATATTATCCATCTTTCTTTCTTAAACCCCGGGACAAAGATACAAATAAGAGGGATTTGAGATCTTCAGGGCCGGAATCTGATGTTTTCACCCTCTTTTATTGTATATTTGCAGAGTCAAATTGGGGTGCCTTACTTTACAGGCTGAGATCATACCCTTACAACCTGATCCGGGTAATGCCGGCGGAGGGAAAGAGAGTAATCTTTTCGAACATGCCTGAACACCCTCACTTCTGACGAAGTTGATTTAAATTGTTGTAGAAATGGTGAGGAAAATTACAGTTTTTATGTATGTTATGCTGGCCCTGAACGGAGCACTGTTCAGCCAGCGGCACGGCGGGATGATCACGGGCAGGGTCGCTGATGAGGCAGGAAGGCCCATGGCAGGAGCATCGGTGGTCATAAAAGAGACAGAGACCGGGGTTGCCACCGGCAATGACGGTCACTATTCTCTTCGCGGTCTGAGAGACGGTTCATATAATATTCGTATCAGCTTTACCGGTTATGAGCCCCTGGACACTTTAGTGGTTGTCAGAGGTACAGCCATCGCTGATGCGACGCTGAAGGAGGCCCTCTATGCCGCCGGTGATGTGATAGTCAGGGGCAGCCGTGCCGGATCACGTACACCAATGGCCCATACTACCGTGGGTTCACCAGAACTGAGAGAGAGGGATCTGACCAGGGACATGCCTTTCCTGCTGGCACTCACCCCTTCTGTGGTGGAGACCTCCGACGCAGGCACGGGAATAGGCTATACATCACTGCGTATACGCGGAACAGATGCCAGCAGAATCAATATCACCCTTGACGGCGTACCGCTTAACGACTCTGAGTCACAGCAGGTGTTCTGGGTCGATCTGCCTGACCTGGCCTCCTCAACCGGCAGCATCCAGGTGCAGCGCGGGGTGGGTACCTCCACCAATGGCGCCGGTGCCTTCGGTGCCTCGGTGAACATCAGCAGCCTGACACCTCCCGCTGAGGCGGGCGCATCGGCGGAGATGTCATACGGCTCGTTCAACACCTCCCGCCTCTCGGCGAAGGCGTGGACGGGAATGCTGGGCGACAGGTTCAACATGATTATGCGAGCATCGAACATCCACAGTGACGGTTATGTCGAGCACAGCAAGGCTGATATTCGCTCTGCGATGGTATCAGGAATATGGTCCGGCCGGTCAGACATCTTCCGCTTCAATGTGATCACCGGCAACCAGAAGACGGGAATCAGCTGGTGGGGCGTGCCGATGGAGATCCTGCCGGAAAACAGGAGATACAATCCGGCAGGTGAGTACGTTGATGCAAACGGGGTCACCAGATACTACGAGGATGAGACTGATGTCTATACCCAGAATCACTACCACCTGTTCCATACCCACCTCTTTCCCGGCAGAGTGAGCCTGAATACAGGGCTGCATATGACAACCGGCCGGGGGTATTACGAGGAGCAGAAGAGTGACATCAACCCATTTGAATACGGTATATCAGACATGTTCCCCTCAGACCCGATTATCAGCGAAACGGACGTTGTGCAGCAGAAGTGGCTCGACAATCTTTTCTATGGTGCGGTGTGGTCGCTGATCATCCGGGGAGACAGGGCGGAATGGACTCTCGGTGGAGCACTCAACAGGTATGACGGTGATCACTTCGGGAGGCTGAAGTGGGTGGAAAACCCCGGCAACCTGATCCCCGGGCACGAGTGGTACAGGAACAACGGGTTAAAAGATGAGTTCAACGTCTACGGCAAGGTTAATGCCACGGTTTCAGGCAGCCTGAACGCCTTCCTCGACTTCCAGATGAGGCACATAAGCTACCGTTTTGAGGGTCCTGATGATGACATGAAGGACCTCACCGGCAGCCACCGGTTCACCTTCTTCAATCCCAAGGCAGGACTCTTCTGGAGCAACGGCAGCGGGAGTGAGGCATTCATCTCTGCTGCCGTGGCACACCGCGAACCTACACGGTCAGACTTCAAGGATGCAGCCGGCGATGCTGCAGCGACACCGGGACAGGAGCGGCTGACCGACTTTGAGGGAGGGTATGCCTTCCGTAACTCCAGGACCGCCCTGGGGGTAAATCTCTATTATATGTGGTACAATGATCAGCTCGTGCCTACCGGCAGGATAAGCAACACGGGATATCCTATTATGACCAATGTGCCTGAGAGCTTCAGAACGGGGGTGGAGCTCTCCGGAAGCTACCGCCCTTCGCCGCTGGCAGCGCTGAGGATGAACATAACCCTCAGCAGGAGCAGTATAAGGGACTTCATAAACTACTACTTCAACTATGACACCGATGACTGGAGCGAGGAGTACCTTTATAGCAATCTCGGCACGGTTGACATAGCCTATTCACCGCGGGTCACAGGCTCGGCGGAGCTGGAGGTCAATCCTGCCGAAAATCTCTCGCTCAGGCTTACAGGAAAATATGTCGGCAAACAGTATTTTGACAATACCATGAGCCCCGGGAGAACCATTGATCCCTATTTTGTCAGTAACCTGTCAGCGGCATATGGCATAGAGATGAAGAAGGCCGGCGAGCTGACGTTACGATTTATGGTCAATAACCTCTTCAATTCCCGGTATGAGAATAATGCTTACGGCGGTATGTGGACCGAGGATGGTGCAGAGAAGACCTGGGCTTACTACTTTCCGCAGGCAGGGATAAATTATACCGCCGGTATTTCACTAGCTTTCTGACATAATGGTGAGTAACTGGCTGGCTGAAAATATTGTTGAGATCTTCGGGGCGGTCACGGGCATTGCCTATGTGATCCTCGAGATAAAGCGGCACATATGGCTCTGGCCCCTGGGTATCGTCACCTCTGCTGTTTATATTTATGTTTTTGCCAGTAACGGCTTCTACGCGAACATGGGGCTGCAGGGGTATTATCTGGTGATCAGTGTTTACGGATGGTATGCATGGCGTATGGCACAGGGCGCAGAGCTCATGGCTCAGGGCACACAAGGAGCGAAGCGACGCAGTCCCGCAAAGCGGGATGGCGCAGAAGGATCGAAGCGACGCAGTCCCGCAAAGCGGGAGGGCCCGGGGTCAGGAACGGATATTATGCGGATTGGCATGAAGAGAGCCATTCTATGCCTCGTTACAACACTGGTATTATGGGGGTTGCTCTGGATTGTGCTTGACAGGTGGACAGACTCGCCGGTGCCGGTGTGGGACAGCCTGATCGCATCTATGTCGGTGGTGGCCACCTGGATGCTGACAAGGAAGTACCTTGAGCAGTGGTATGTATGGATAGTGGCCAACGCCATCGCCACGGTGGTCTACCTGGCCTCCGGCCTCTTTCCGACAGCGGTTCTTTTTTTCGTATATTTCGTGATGGCAATTGTTGGAGTAAGAGCCTGGTCAGGCAGTAGGCAGTAGGCAGTAGGCAGTAGGCAGTAGTAAAATAAGTCGGCAGTCAACAGTCCACAGTCGGCAGTCAAATCAGGCTATAGGCAATGGGCAGTAGGCAATAGTGAAGGAATAGCGAATAAGAATTAAAAGTTGATAATCATGGTCTTAGACAGAATGACCGCAGGACCGCAGTACCGCATGACCGCAAGTTGAGGAGTGTAACGACGAAATCCCGACCACGAAGTGCGTCGGGAACAGCACGACCGCAGGACGGAGCGCAGCGACAGATTGAGGCGCATAGCGACGAAATCCCGACCACAAAGTGCGTCGGGACATTTAGACATCAGACCTTGAGACCTTCAGACAAAAATATGAAGACCGTAATCCTCGCCAACGGCACCTTTCCGAGCCATGAGATTCCGCTGAGACATCTCCTGGAGGCTGAACTTATTGTCTGCTGCGATGGTGCGGCGGAGAAGCTGGTGGCCAACGGCCTCGAACCAGGTATCATCATCGGTGATCTCGATTCGGTTTCACCGGCACTTAAAAAGAGATATGAAAAGGTGCTTGTGCAGGATTCCGACCAGGAGACCAATGACCTGACCAAGGCAGTTAACTGGTGCATTAATGCCGGAATAAAGGAAGTCACCATATTGGGAGCAACAGGTATCCGTGAGGATCACACCCTCGGAAATATTTCACTCCTGGCTGGTTACAGTGAGAGAATAGATGCGGTGATTCTTACCGATACCGGTTCATTCAGAGTTTATGACCGCAGCACCACTGTTAACTCGCACCCGGGACAGCAGGTATCGATCTTTAGCATTGACCCTTCTCTGAAAGTAACCTCCACCGGCCTGAAATACCCTCTCAACAACCTGACGCTTAACAGTTGGTGGAGAGGAACGCTGAATGAATCTGTAGCTGACCGGTTTAACCTTGTTTTTAAAGGCAGACAGGTTATTGTATATCAAAATTATTAGGCTGGCTTTTCTAAAATATTCGACCAAGCTCATCTCATAAGGGTGCATGTCAGCAAAAAAACTTCCTGGCGTCGCTCCGGTTTTTCTGGTATATGATAACCGCGACCGGCTTGTTTTAACGCAAGATGTCATTATGCATTATATTACCAGTCTACTTGCACTATTATAGTGCAAATTTAATAAATATTCGAACTTTAATAGTGCAAATTATTATCTTTGCATATATAGTAAACGACCATGGAGAAATTATTTGAACAATTTTTAAAACTTCTAAAAGAGACGGATACCAGTTTCTTTCGATACATTTATGCTGAGGTAAATTGGGAAAGTCGTATGATCGGGCTTACCGGTCCGCGTGGAGTTGGAAAGACGACTTTGGTATTGCAGCATATCAAAAATAACCTGAACCTTACTGAGACACTATACGTCACAGCAGAGGACTTTTATTTTTCGGATAACAAGCTAATTGATCTGGCTGATGCGTTTGTAAAACGCAACGGGAAGTATTTATTTGTTGATGAAATCCATAAATACAAAGACTGGGCCAGGGAACTGAAACTGATCTACGATTATTATCCGGAACTGAATGTTGTATTTACCGGTTCTTCTGTGTTGGATATCAAAAAAGGAGCTTCTGATTTAAGTCGAAGGGCGGTCATGTACCACATGCAAGGTTTGTCTTTCAGGGAGTATTTGCAATTGTTTCATCAAGTGATTTCCCGGACGTATTCATTGGAGGAGATCCTGTCGCATAAAGCGGAACTCCCTGAAATAAAGCATCCTTTACCGCTTTTTGAAGATTATTTGAAGAGAGGGTATTATCCGTTTTCATTGGAAGAAAATTTTGAACTGAAACTGCAGCAGATCGTCAACCATACCCTGGAAACAGATATTCCCATGTATGCCGGCATGAATGTATCAACCGGGAGGAAATTAAAGCAATTATTGGCTATTATTGCGAAAAGCGTTCCGTTTAAACCCAACAAGACGAGCATATCTGCTGCCCTTGTGGCCAGCCGGAACAATATTGCTGATTATTGCCTCTTTATAGAAGAAGCAGGATTGATTACCCAACTAAGGGATGCCACCGGAGGGATCAGAGGCCTGGGCAAAGTTGATAAAATCTATTTGGACAACACAAATCTGATTTACAGTTTGGCCAGTATCAATTCAAATTCCGGGAACATTAGGGAGACATTTTTCTTAAACCAGCTAAGGTTAAAATATGATGTGATCGTATCTCCTGTTGCTGATTTTCGGATTGGTGATTATACCTTTGAAGTTGGTGGAAAAAACAAAGGGTTGAAGCAAATTCAGGGTTTAGATAATGCCTTCGTTGTAAAAGACAGCATTGAACAGGGTTATTTGAATACAATACCACTTTGGAAGTTTGGTTTGACTTACTAAAGAGCAACAAACAGAAAATACCAGGTCGAGTTCTGCGCCGTCATGGGAATAATCATTCTTACATCTCTTATGTTTTAACTCTTTTTAGGATTACCTGAAGGTAGTCCGTGGAATATCTTTTTGTATTGTTTCGACACAGAGATAGTATCGGAAATACCCTGTTGTAAGCAGTTTAAAGTTATCATACTCTCTCTCTCTCATGGACAGATGGTGTTACCGACATTACATGGCGTACCTATGTTGTTTACCTAAGGTTTCCAAATTAATAATATGCACAATATCAGCCGTATCTGCATTATAATATAGTTGAAACCATTCTTAAATAAAAAATTATCGTTTAGTATTAGCATATTATAAATATTTAGTAATTTTAATCTCATTGTCTGAAAGCAGCGGAATGTTTTAATGATTTTTTTAGAAGGGACCAGAGGGCTCGTGGTTTGTTGATGATATTTATTGAAAAATCCCTTCTATAAAACGCCTCTAACCGGATAGATAAAATATGGATTATCTGGTAGCACAGGTGTAATGAGTTGCTATTTGATATGAGGAGCAGATAGTAAGAGTGGTGAGGCGCTATTTCAGATATCAGAAACCGCATGGAAAATGCGGCAGGTAGATTAGGCAGGGGGAGGCATTAATGGAAAGATACAATCCTTCGAGATATAACCCTAAATCTGAGTTGTCATGCTTTCCCGGAATGAAGTTTTACTGAGATTGAAAAATCGCGACAGAGCTACAATCGAACTAATTTATAAATGCTTATTTCCAGGAATATGTAATTGGGTAATAATAAATTCCGGAACACGTGAGGATGCGGAAGACATGTTTCACGATTCTCTGCTAAGTATAATGATAAAACTTGATTCACAAATGCCAAACCTGACATGCGACTTCTCAACCTTTTTTATTTCCATTTGCCGGCATAAGTGGTTCCAGACTCTTTACAAAAGAAAGAAGATAATACCTCTTATGGCAGACTGTGTTCCAACACCTCAAGCAGATATGTATGACCTGGCAGACATGGAAGCTATTGAAGATCAAAAATATCATGCTTTCACGGAAGCTCTTCATGAACTCGATTCCAAATCACAGGCGGTTATGGAAGCTTCATTAAACGGAAAGTCAAATGAAGAAATAGCAGTTGAAATGGGATTTATTAATCCCCAGGCTGTTGCAGATAAGAAGAAAATTTGCAAGAAAAAATTAATCCGCATCATATCTGAATGTCCATTATACAGGAGCCAACAAAATGAATCACTTCGACTACATAGAACATGTTATAAATGAGCCTGCTTCAAGCAGGATAAAGTTGAGATTCAGTGCTAATCTGATCAATGACCCTGAATTAAGGTACGAATATCACCTTTATATTAAACTGGCTGAATTTGTTGAAGAACAGGAAAAAATTATAAAGGGGATCATAAAAGATCTGACAGATTTTTCTTTCAGCGTGGAAATTGCAAACAGCATTCCTGATATTGAAAATGACCTGTACGAAATCTGTAAGACAAATGAAGATTCCGGGATAATAAGGTCAGTGATTGAAGCTAACAGGCCACCTAAACCCGGAGAGAACAGAGGATGGTTTAAGGCAGCTGCTTTATTGTCAATAGCACTGCCATTGATAACTTCATTTATTGCAATCAGTAAGGATATTTTAGAATGTTTCCGCCCCCTAATCAATGCTTTATAAAATGGACTTACAGTTAGATGGAAATATAATATCATGAAACAGGTAAACAAAAAGTTTTTACCAGCATTTACGCTGACGGAACTACTCGTAGTTCTAATCATAATAGGAATACTTGTTCTTCTCGCTCTGCCTAACCTTATGCCACTGATAACCAGGGCAAAAAGCACTGAGGCCCAATTACAGCTTAACCATGTACACATGCTCCAGAAGTCATATTTCTACCTTTATTCAAAGTACTCACTCAACCTTGAGGAGCTTGGTTTTGAACAGGAAAAACTTACAACAGAAGGCGGCAAGGCCAATTATTTAATAGAAATAACATCTGCATCAACTGCCGGATTCATTTCCCGGGCAACCGCTGTAGTAGATTTTGACGGAGATGGCACTTATAATGTGTGGGAGATAAACGAAATCAAGGACCTTAAAGAGGTGATAAAGGATTAAAATGATTATTCAGGTACTATTATGCAGTGTCCTTTTAATTCTGGCAATACAGGATTTCAGATTAAGAGCGGTTCATTGGTTACTGTTCCCGATACTGTTAATCTTAGTCGTAAGTGACAGTCTGAGAAATTTTAACCTCAGAGAATATATCTCCGGCACTGCAATTAACCTGATGATAATAGTGATTCAGGGAGTGATACTCTATGTTTATTACTCATTGCAGGGAAAGACAATTTCACATATTGTTAATCGCTTAATTGGCACGGGCGACCTGATTTTTATAATAATTATGGCTTTCGCCTTCTCCTGGACAAGCTTCATTTTCTTTTACATTGCCGGGCTTCTCTTCGCCCTGATTTTTTGGTTAATCAGGTTGGTGGTCACAAGAGATCGTCCCGGGCTTATCCCCCTTGCCGGGCTGCTGGCTGTATATATGATCATCTTGATGATCGCCGGAGTATTTATACCTGAAATCAGCAGGAATGCCAATCTCATAAACAACCTTATGCTCTATGGCAACTGAAAGGATTGAAATAGGTACGGATACCCTTCAGGTTTTAAGTTCTGACCAGGCTTTTTATTATAATATCCTTCCCAAGAAAGCTAACGGCTCTTCATTAACCTTCTATTGCAGTCCTTCAACTGACAGGAGAACACTTACCCTGGAGCTTAAAGTACTTCTGGGGAAAGATATTTTTCTTGAGTCTTTGAATGATGATTTGCTTCAGCGCAGTCTGTCCTCTTACTATGTCAGGACTGAAATCTCCGGTGGTCTAAAGACAGATATGCTTAACCAGGAGGGTTTCCTGGAAACAATAATCGATGAAGCATATAAGATCAATTCAAGTGATATTCATATCGAGACGACTGAAGAAAAAGGAAGGGTTCGTTTGCGCGTTGATGGTAAATTGTTGGAGAGATTCATCATAAGGAAGGATGAATACCCGGCGCTTATAAATAAAATAAAGATATTGGCAAATCTTGATATTGCCGAGAAACGACTCCCGCAGGATGGAAGGATAAGCCTGAAGAAT
The DNA here is from genome assembly GCA_002402965.1 of Bacteroidales bacterium UBA4788. Classification (GTDB taxonomy): domain Bacteria; phylum Bacteroidota; class Bacteroidia; order Bacteroidales; family VadinHA17; genus SR-FBR-E99. Next base: position 11,694 of record DHGW01000077.1, on the reverse strand, counting down.
AAAGACCAGGCGCAGGATATCAGAGTTTCAGTTATTCCGTCAATTTACGGTGAAAAGGTTGTTCTAAGGCTTCTGAAGAAAAGCACGACGGAGATCACTCTGCAGGAGCTGGGAATGTCAGCCGCGCAGTTAGCAGATTATTCTGACGGGGTCCGGAAGATAAACGGTATAGTCCTGATTAGCGGCCCAACCGGATCAGGAAAGACAACAACCCTTTATGCAACACTTAATCTTCTCAATAGAAAGGACGTCAACATCCTGACTATTGAGGACCCGGTTGAATATACAGTAGCCGGTGTGAACCAGGTAAACCTGAGGGAAGATATAGGTCTGACTTTCTCAAGGGCTCTGCGTACTTTTCTGAGACAGGACCCTGATATAATTATGTTGGGAGAGATCCGCGACAATGAAACGGCGCAGATGGCAATAAGGGCAGCCCTGACAGGTCATCTGGTTTTGTCTACAATTCATACAAACTCAGCATGGGGTATTGTCACAAGATTGCTTGATATGGGTATTCAGCCGTTCCTGCTTGCCTCAACTCTCAATATGGCGGTTGCCCAGAGACTGGTCAGAAAGCTGTGTGTACATTGTAAACAGAAGGTCATAGATGAATCACAGGAACGGATACCTAAGTCTGATTTTCGTTTGCCACTCAGTTATTTCAAGCCGGCAGGTTGTCCGAAATGCAACTACACCGGATACTCGGGCCGGATAGCAGTCTTTGAGATTATAGAAATTTGCGAGGAACTCCGGTTAGCCGTTAAGGCAGGCCGGACTGAAATAAGTGATCATATGCAGGAAAGGCAGATCCCGAAGCTTTCGTCTTCCGCCTATGACCTGTTCTGCCGGGGAGAATCCTCGCTTGATGAAGTTCTTCCGATCCTGATGTCCGATTTTTAAATGCGAGTTATGAAAATGCAACTTGGAATATTAAAAAGATGTTTTGTCATTTTGGGTTTGTTTGCTTTTTGGGCAATCCCGCAACATGTAGCTGCACAGGAGGCTGATGATCTTTTTGTCAGGATTGATTCGGTTGAAAAAAAGATCAGGAGACTTGAAGATTCAATACCAGGACTGAAAAATGCAGTAAATATCTCTGTAACTGATGTTCCGTTGAATGAGTTTCTGAGGGCCATAGCAAACAATGCAGGACTAAATATGGATATTGATCCTACTGTCAATCATAGAGTATCAAATAACTTTTCTGATGTCCGTGTATCTGACGTTTTGATTTTTCTAAGCCGGCAGTTCAGTCTTGATATCACTGAAATCAACAATATTTTCATTGTAAGACCATTAAATATTCCGGCACCCCGCCCGCTTTGTTTTGTTGAGTATAATGATTCTACCAACAGGTTAACTGTTGAGGTTGATGGCGAGATGCTTGCAACATTCCTGAAGGCTGTTACAATTGAAACAGGCAGAAACATCATCCCTTCTTTTGAGGCCGCCTCTGAGCCCGTAAATGCCTTCATCCTTTCCATGCCACTAGAGGATGCTATTGATAAGATGGCATATGCAAACAATCTCACCGCCAATCCTACCCCGGACGGTTTTATTTTGATTGAGAAAAAACCGGTCCCAATAACGGAAGTACAGGCTGTTCGGCCTTACACTGGGTCTGATCAGAGGAATCAGGGTGAATCTGTCGGAGCTAACTCTGTGGTGACAGTACGGCAACTCGGTCCGGATAGCGTTTCTGTCTTTGCCGAGAATGCCTCTCTGTCGAATGTAATAAAGGAAATTGGTGAAAAATGCGGACTCAGTTACATCCTTTCCTCCCCAAGTGACAGAAAGATTAGTATTCAGATCACCGGAGCCGGGTTTGACCAGGTTTTTACTTCAGTGCTTGCCGGATCAGACCTGGTCTTTAAGAGAACAAACGGGGTTTATTATATAGGGAAAACAGATGCACCAGACTTCATGACCCAGAAGGTCATGCCTCTTCAATATCGCAGTGTTGACAGTATCGCTTTTGCTATCCCGGAAGATCTACTTGCAGAGGTAGATTTGCGTGTTTTTAAAGAGTTGAACAGCGTTTTTCTGAGCGGCCCGCAGACAGGCGTTGAAGCAGTGGCAGAGTTTATCAGACAGATTGATAGAATAGTCCCTGTTATATCAATAGAATTATTGATTATTGACTATAGTACCTCGTATACAATAAGCACGGGGATCGAAGCCGGCCTGACTGACCAGCAGGTAAAGACGAGCGGAACCGTCTTCCCGGGCGTTAATTTGACCCTCAGCTCGCAATCGGTCAATGACCTTATTAACAGGTTTAACGGCTTCGGGTGGGCAAAAATCGGTCAGGTGACTCCTGATTTCTATGCTTCCTTGAAAATACTTGAGAACCAAGGGATACTGAAAATAAGATCTACACCTATTCTGTCAACACTAAACGGACACAAGGCTGAACTGAGTATTGGGAATACAGAATACTATCTCGAGGAATCTGTTAATATTATTGGTACACAGAATCCTCAGACGGCCACAACGCAAACTTATAAGCCTGTAACGGCTGAACTTGCTGTAATAATAACCCCCCAGGTTTCAGGCGATGATCAGATAACACTTGAGGTGGAAGTTACTCAGTCAGATTTTACAGAAAGAATCTCGACTACCGCCCCACCCGGTCAGACATCCAGGACCTTTAAGTCGTTGATAAGAGTAAAAAACGGAGAAATGATCTTATTAGGCGGGTTGGAAGAAAAACGTGACAGCAAAACTGGTCACGGGACTCCTTTACTGTCACGGATTCCAATTTTAAAATGGTTCTTCTCATCACGTGAGGAGACGAACTCAAATTCGAAGCTGAACATCTTTATAAAACCCACAATCATTAACTGAGAAGATGAACTTCCTTGAGGAAAGTACGGTTCGGAGGGCGGGCAGGTGTGCGGGTCTCTATCTGTGGTATGGCCAAGATTCTGAGTTGTATGCCTCTTTAGTAATTGCGGTGAAAAAGAATGGCAGGGTAAGAATTGAGAGTACTTATTCTTCGGGTTCGTTTGAAAAAATAGTCCGTAATATTCCTGGCAACATCCCTCTTTTGATCTCCATTGATGGAAGTAATGTCATCCATCGTTTGGTTGACAGGTCTTCATCTGAGAATCCTGTCTCCCAGGCATTCCCCGGATCAGGTATTAAGGACTTTTTTTTCAGAAAGCACTATGCCGGGACAGATAAAACAATAGTCTCCCTTGTAAGAAAGGAGGATATCCATAAACTGATACAATCACTTAATGATGGTGGCCTTCTCGTTTGTGACCTGAAGATGGGTCCGTTCAATATTGAGAGCCTGACTGGTATCACTGCAGGCAATGACGAAATAGCTGTACCATTCTATACTCTTTCTTTTAAGGAGGGCATAGTAATAAGTTTCGAGCGATGCTTACAAAACAGTGTGGAGAATAACTATTCCGTTGATTTTGATAGTGATAGTCTTTCTTCAGAGTACCTTGTGCCTCTCTCTCTCTGCTATACTTTTTTTCAGTCCGGCTTTGAAGACATCAATGATGAAGTGCTGTCAGTTCAGCGAAAAGAACTGGCGGCGAAGAGAATATTGTCGGTGACCGTACTTCCCTTTCTTCTTCTGATTTTTGTCTCCCTGGCAGTAAATTTCATCTTATTAATGAATTTTGATAAACAAAGCCGCCTCTTAAGTGACTCATTAATAGAAGGAAAACAGCAACTTGTACAGATTGATTCCCTCAGAAAGTCATTGGTAATTAAGCAGACGGTAATTGAGGCCAGGAATAACAGAAGTACAAAACTCCTTACATATTTCTCTGACCGGATCGCTTCGTGCGTTCCTCCCGGGATAGTGCTTGCTGAAATGAGTCTCTACCCCCCGAAATCGGGTAATCAGAAAAAAGAGCAGTTCTTATTTAGTGACGGCATTATTTATATTACCGGATTAGCCGGCAACACTGTGTCGCTGGAAGAGTTTGTTGAAAAGCTTTCATCTTTTAGCTGGATACAAAGTGTCAGAATTAAAAGCTATTCCATGGAAAAGGATGGCGCCGGTTCATTCCGCCTTGAAATATCTGTTTCTGAAGATCTATGAAAACAAGATTGACATACCGGAAAAAACTGTTGTTTTTTATATGTGGGAGTATTCTCCTGACCACTCTTGCCTGGTCCTTTGGATTCAGTAAGAGCTTTAGCGCTTCCAGGGAGTTGTATTCCGTCAAAGAGCAGGCTGAGATTGTCAAAAGCTCTGAATCTATCAAGGCAGAGCTTGAGCAAAAGCTTTTAACTATGAACATCCAATTGGGAGGTCTCCGGGTAATTGAAGATGATCAGGAATATATTCTTGCTACGGTAAATCAAAGCAGTGAAAGCAGTCAGGTAAGAATTATTGAAATATTGGGAACGGCTACACAGACAGATAACGGGATGGTTCGAAATACATATGGGGCTACTGTTGAGGGTGACTTTGCTGATCTGGTAAGGCTGCTGAGGACATTCGAGGAGTCTGGCCATGATGGCAATCTGGTATCGGCAGGGTTTTACCGGTATACCGATAACAAGACCCGGAAAGCCTCAACAAGGTTGAAGTTTTATTTGCAGGAAATTAAACCTCTTTGAACATGAAAAAAACGGCGATTTATCTGATACTTATTACCGCCACGGGAATGCTGTCTTCGTGTGACGATATTTTTGAGAAGGATATCTCAGCTGAAGATCCGGTTGTCTTTTCGCCGGTTGAAGGACTTTCTTTTAGCCATGGAGATGTGCTTTTCTGGTGGGACTATCTGCCCGGAGCCGAATACTACAAGGTGCAGATAGCCAGGCCAGAGTTTGCACTTATAGATAAGCTGGTAACTGATACAATTGTTGAAACAAACAAGCTTGTTATAAACCTTGAAGCAGGCAATTATGAATGGAGAATAAGGGCTTGTAACAGTGCCTATTGTACAGCTTTCCTGCAACAGGTATTAGTAATATCCGGGGAATAAAAACACTTTAAGGTCAGGTAGTTCGAAAAATGATGAGTAAGAAGAAACTCAATATAATCCTGATTCCCATGGCAATATGCTTGTGGATATTGATTGTCATTAAAGTATTTTCTTACACTCGACCTAAAAAGATTACTGATGAAAGCCTAAGGCTTTATGTCCCTGTCCTGGAGATCAATAATCCATCTGACACAATCAACCTGCTGCTCAATTACCCGGATCCCTTTACCCTAAAACCGCAACGGGATGAAATTCCTAATACTCTTGCACCATCACAAACCACCGGTTTCTTTGACCATTCTCCTGATTATCCCTTACCTGATGTGGTATTTGCAGGAATGATAGAAGCTGATAACCAAAACAATGCCGTTGGACTGCTTATGGTAAACGGAAGATCTGTGCTTGCCTCAATAGGTGATACAATTGGCGGGATGCAAGTGATCAGCTGCTGGAAGGACTCTGTCAGAATCAGGTTCAACAGGAGGGAATATACAGTCAAAAGATAAAGTGAACATGGTAAAAGGAGGTGTTCTATACTATACGTTATTCCTGATGCTGATCTCGGTTATTGTTATCACTTTATTAATGATGCGATTCTCACTTTACAATCAGGTATTCATAAACAGTGTAAAAAGCGATGAGCTTGATCTTAATCTCGAATCGGCTTTTCTGATATACAAACAAAACCCACGGATCTTCTCCGGGGAAGATAGCCTTTGCATTGATCTTTATAACGACAGTATGGCTCTGGTAAAGCTCTCGAGAGAAGACTGGGGGATATTGGATATAGTAACTGCATCAACCGGTTGGAAGAACCTGTTTCTGTCGCGCACAGGATTATTCGGAGAGGTAATTGACAGCAAAGACCCGGCTCTTTATGTTGCTGATCATGGGATCAGTGTCTCGCTCAGCGGCAACACCCTTATTAGAGGTAACTCCTTTGTCCCCGATGGTGTCTTTAGGACGGGCTCTGTTGAAGGACAACCTTTTATACATAAAAACACTTCTGCTGGAGAAGTACAACGATCGCAGTCAGATCTTCCTGATCCTGACCCTGTGCTTGACAGTAATCTGGTATCTCTTTTTAATGGAGAAGTTACAGGAATCAGCTTTTCCGAAATAAACCGGAAGTCGCCTGTGCCCTTTGAAAATCCGTTCAGTGATAAGACTGTAACCTATTACTCTAACCTTGATGCTGTTCTGTCAGGGCTCTCGTTCAGCGGTAAAATAATGATATATGCAGCCGGGACTGTCTTAATCGACAGGACTACCACGCTTGAAGATGTAATTATTGTGGCAAGGCGGATTAAAATTGATGACGGGTTCACGGGCTCATTCCAGGGTTTTGCCTTGGATTCGATTGGTGTAGGTGATAATGTGTCACTCATCTATCCGAGTGTGTTGGCTATATATCCTGCAGGTGAGAGCGATGCTACATCTTCAAATACCCAAATCACCTTTGGAGCAAATAGTGTCATAAAGGGCTGCATATTAATCAATGGCCAGAGAGAGAGCTGCAGGCTGGTAATCCCTGGGAACACTTCGGTGACTGGCCAGGTCTATTGCTCAGGTACTGTAGAACTGGAAGGAGAAGTGTATGGTTCCTTGTTTTGCGACGGTTTCTCTTTCACGCGGGGAAACTCAACTTATATTAACCAATTACTGAACGCCATTATTGATATTGACCAGTTACCGGCCGGGTTTGCCGGTTTCCGGGCAGGGAATGATAAGTCTTCAAAGACATTAATTAAATGGCTCTAAAGAAGTACCTCAGAGGCAGTACGCTTGTCGAGACACTTGTCTCAATGACCCTCATCATGATAATCCTGGGGGCATCTTTTTCGGCATTGTCCGGCATTGAACACAGTACAATGAACCAGGTCCGGTACACGGCACGCTTTATTGTAAGAGATCTTCTGGCAGATCAGGACCACGGTAATGTTCAGGACACCTCCAGGACTGACTTTGGAGGTTTTATCATCGAAAAGGCGTTAATGCCATATGATGATTCTACGGCTCTCCGGACATTGGTTGTAAATGCGGTTGCACCTGACGGTAAGATAGTTTTCTCCGGAAGAAGGATTATTGTATCAGATGACGAATGAAATCAGGTGGTATATATGAAGTGGTCATTATCAGAAACGGATTTGAAACGAATAAGATCATTTACTCTTACAGAGGTGCTTATTGCTACGGTATTGTCAGCAATATTGCTTGCATTAATTGTTACGATTTTTTCATTTCTGGTTGACCGCATACATGCGGAAAATAAAAAGATGAATCAGATGGAAGAGCTGCTTCTTCTGCAGACTGGGCTGCAGGAAGCTGTGCGACAATGTGATTCAGTGATAATGACAGATAACCGGATCATGTTTTCCGGTCCGGCGAAAACAAGGGCCCATTTGCAATTTGCTGAGAGTCTGATTGTTTTATGTATTGGAGAAGCATGTGATACATTCGGACTAACAGCAAGGGAGCTGCGCTACACGACCCTGGAAAATTCCTCTTTGATTTCATCGATTGAATTTGAAGTTGGAATCAGGACATTTTCTGTTCCGGTCTCACTGATCAAGGAGTATGACGGGAACACACTTGTTAATTCAGGAATCACACGAAAATGAAGATAGATCCGGTACTGGTCATCAACAGAGAGGAGAGAGTCCAAAAAGAACGGATCGGGCGGATAGAGAGCATCTGGTCAAGGGAAATCTCTTTCACCGGCGGGTCGGCACGGAGTTCCTTTAAGGCCAGGTTTTTCGCAGAGCTTGCCCTTCTGATAAGTTCGGGGATGGATATCAGAAGATCGCTTGATATCATTGAGGGCGGAACTGTAAAAGAGAAGGAACGGTTAATGATAAGTTCTATAAGGGAGTACATAATAAATGGCTCGTCAATATCAGAAGCTGTCGAAAAGAGTGGCAGGTTTGAACCATACGATATCATGACTCTGGCTATGGGGGAAGAGACAGGGGCATTATCCGAAGTATTGAACAGCCTGTCGGTTCATTATTCCAGGCGAATCTCACAGCGAAGGCAGGTAACAGGTGCTCTGACATACCCTTTTCTGGTGCTTGTGACCGCGATTGTCAGCATGTTATTCATGCTGAACTATATTGTCCCGATGTTTGAGGATGTGTTTCAAAGGTTCCAGGGAGAGTTACCGCCTTTGACAAAGGCAATAATTGCACTATCCGATTCATTTGCAGGTATTGCGTGGGTATTAATTGCCATAGGATTGGCAATCACATTTATAGTAATTATGAATCGGAAGAAGCCCTGGTTCAGGGCATTCACGGCTAGTGTGGTCGGAAAGCTCCCGGTGGCAGGTGATATTGTGATGTTAAGTTACCGGGTGAGATATACACAGATCATGGCGTTGCTTGTGTCATCTAGGGTACATCTTATCAAATGTCTTGAGATGGCGAGGAGCGTAATAGGGTATTATCCGGTTGAGAATGCTTTAGGAGAGATTATTGCGCAGGTCTCATCCGGGGTCTCATTATCTGATGCAATGGAGAAGTACGGTTTCTTTGACAGAAAGATGGTAGCGATGACCAGGGTGGGAGAGGAGGTTAACAGGCTTGATTCCATCTATGAGCAATTGTATAAGCAATACAGTGAGGATCTCGATGTCAGGATCAGAACCATGAACAATCTTCTAGAGCCTGTCCTGATCATTTTTGTCGGTCTGATGGTCGGTATTATCCTTGTGGCAATGTACCTGCCCATTTTTCAGATGGGGATAAATATTGGAGGAAACTAGAACGGAGTTGACACCCTGATTATACGCCCGTTGAGTAGTATTGTTACTTAATATGATGTGGTATTAAAGAGAATGGTTAGGTTATACTCTGTTACGTTTATAACCTGTCAATATCATTGAACAGATTGAAAACTGATAATCCATTCTGATGCAGTAGATGAACATAATACTCGGCAAACTGTATATGTACCCTTTTTGCTCTATCGCTTCCTAGCAAACCTCCTAGCATTAGGATGATTGGCTCCGTTAAAGCAAATCTCAAACAGTTTGTCAATACAGTTACTGGCTGTAAGAACAAATTGATCATTAAGCTGGTACTTAGGCTTTGCATGGTGCCATTATCTGTGTTTTATTTCTGGAAGAGTAAGGTGTTTAACAAGTGTTTAACTTCTTCTCTACAACTTTGCAGGAAAAGATACCCGGAACAGTTGACCAGCCAAGGGGTTACAGAAATGAAAAGTATGCTGACAGATGTGAAATACAGATTTTGGCCTGTATCTTCAATTGCTTACTATGCACTCAGGGAGAACATAATTTCAGTTTCGCTGGCAACATGGTATTTGTACAAAAAGAAATTATGTATAGATCGTATGCCTGTTCCTAAAAAGGAAAAATATTCAACCGGACTCAGGGCTTCATATCCAGATCAGATATGGCATGCAGATATAACCATTATAAAAACCCTGGATGGCATAAAGCACTATGTTTATCTGCTGATGGATAACTTTTCCAGATTCATTCTCAGTTGGAGGATTGAAGAGGTGGTCTCTGGCAGAATAAGGGTTGAGACAATCAGGGAGGCATATAAAAAATATCATGCCAAAAACATCATTACAACACTTATAACAGATGGAGGCCCTGAAAATGATAACAATGAGATGGATCGGTTCATTTTAAATGAAGCTACCGGGTTTAATTCTGCTATAGCATTAGAAGACATTCCATTTTCAAACTCCATGATTGAGGCACAAAACAAACTTTTCAAATATCGCTACCTGTTCCGCCAGGAATATTCCACAGGAGGTGACCAAAAACGAATCTTTGCGGAAGATCTGTTTGACTACAATATTCGAAGGCCGCATGTCTCACTACGGGGTTATACACCAGGAGAAGCTTATTCCGGATTATCGAATATGGAAATGATATGGTCTGACCAGATCAAACAGGCTAGAAGGGACAGGTTGGCAGCGAACAGAATGGAAGTATGCAGCTTGTGTCTGTAGATATGAAGAGAAACAGGGAAGAATATTGTCAACAATCGCTACTGTGCTGCCTGACTGGAGACATTCCTTCATAACATCTTAATATATAAGGCATTATTGTCAATTGTTGCAATATTGCAACAAATTTTTCTAATTTTACCCTAGAAATAGCAGCGAGAATGAAAACAGCGTTTTTGAACTTCAAAACCACAAGCTAAATGAGCAGCTCATGCTCATTAACCAGTCCGACGATGACGAGAAAAACGCCCTGATTAAGATTATTAATTTGATGCTTACCAAAAAGCGTATGAAGGATTTATTGGATAGGAAGGTAAAACTGTAAAAAGCAAAAGCCCCGGTTTCCCGAGGCTCTTGTTTAGTGCTTATAATCTTTAATTCGTTTCTTAACTATTTTGTCGGCATCTAAAAAAATTGCAAAATCACCTTGAAGTACTTTACCTCCAAATATCTTTAAATTCTTCGCAAAAGCCGATGTGTACAGCGTTAACCCCTTATCTTCGTCATAATATTCAGATTTCTCTCCATATTCATAAGCTGGCTTAATCAATGCTTCAATATTTTGCACACTAATTATATCATCAAGTCCATAGCCATTAAGAATAGTATCTTCATTTATGTTTCTGGGATTTTCACAGAACTCTCCATCTATTAAACGGTAAACCATAATAAATATATAAGCTGCCTGATATTCATAGGTGATTTTCACACCTGTCGTGTTATTTGTATAAAGCAATTCAAAACCCCAATCTTCCTTATTACACCTCAATAAATTAAATCCAAACTCAGATTGAAGAAAACTGAATTGCTCTTTAGCGACTATATCAAAATCTCTATCTGCCATAGCTATCTTGGAATTTTTGTAGTTGGATACACTCTTTGTTGTAAAATACTTTGCTCAAGTTGATAAAAAGGTGAACGAGTTGTTCGAGTAACATCAATACCTATATCATATATTTTATATCCTTGATTAATCTTTGTGTTTAACCACCTAGCGTCTCTTGCCAAAGCTGCATCCATTTCTGCAGGTGTCATTAACCTATTTGTTGGAAAATTCTTTGACCAAGCTTGATACCATTTCGCATTGATTCCCTGCGATTGTAAAGTTTTTGCAGTAGTTTTAACCGCTCCCATGCCTTCACCTATAACAATAGCCTTTCCCCACTCAGCGGCATTAGCAATTTCTGCAAGCCCACCCCTAGTGGCGTTGGCAATCTCTGTTGCAGTTCCAACTTTAGTTAATCCATTTATCCCTTTTGTGGTGACAAAAGCTATTGCACCTTGCGCTACGACATTGGTTATAAGTTCTGCCCATTTTCCACCGCTTTTATCACGATTTGCCTCTTGAATTGCGTTTGTTGCATTTTGTTTTATGTTTTCAACAGATTGTTTTGGATTTTTTATAATTGATGCCATATTCGCAGCTCGTTCGGCTTGACGTGCAGGAGATTGGTCAACCATCTTAGCAATCCCTTTTACATTACTAACAACAGCTTTGAAAATTCCTTTTCCAACACCTTTTACAACATCCCACAAAGTATTACCATCAGGATCGATAAATCGCATTGGGTTATCATCAGTATAGGCATAAGGGCTCCACCTTCGGTTAACCTCAGCTAGCGGATCCAAAGAATGCCACCTCCCAATCTGTGGATCATAAAATCTTGCGCCGTAATCCTGCTAGTCTACTCCCAAAAAACAACACTCAAAAATGCTTCAGGAACTCCAAAAACAGGTGTTATTCAAA
>DHGW01000030.1:374-4466 GCA_002402965.1 Bacteroidales bacterium UBA4788 | reverse complement strand
TATGGCCTACGGCCAATAATCGGGGGGATGTCAACATGCTACAATGCTTTATGCTCTACGAGCAAAGTAATGTATTGATATCCTGTTATCTACAATGCTTTATGCGCTACGCGTAAATTTTCGTGACTGCCGACTGAAGACTGGAAACTGCCGACTTCACTACTGCCTATTGCCTGCTGCCTAATGCCTTCACGGCCTCCTTCACTGCCCTCTCCAGCTGCGGATCAATACCCTTCTGCATGTCACCGAACGTGGTGCGGACATAGATATCAGGTTTCACTCCCGTGGCCTCCAGATCATTCCCTTCCAGGTCATAACAACCCCACGCCGGCAGGCGGGTGGATGACCCGTCAACCAGCATCCTCCCCGAGGTGAATATGATCCACCTGTAGGTCTCCGTCCCGACAATCGTTCCCAGCTTCAGCTGCCGGAAAGCAGCAGCGGTCATCTCCGCATCGCTCAGCGACTGCTCATTTACCATCAGAATAATTGGCCCGCCTGACGGTGCAAAATTCGGCTGCGGCGAGCGCTTCCCGTTGCGTGCCTGCCACTCCAGGTAAGGCTTCTGGGAGAGGAACTTAATAACATCATCATGAACGTTACCTCCACGGTTGTTGCGTATATCCAGTATGAGAGCCTCCTTGCCCAGTGCGATGCCAGTCATGTCAATCAGGAACTTCTCGAGGCTCGGCGTACCCATGTCCTTCATGTAGACATAAGCCACCCTGCCTCCTGAGAGGCTGTCAACAATCCTCCGGTTCTCATCCACCCATGAGTCGTACAGCAATGTCTTCAGGGCACCGGAGCTGACCGGCTTCAGGGTCATGTCATACTCCTTCCCCTTCCTCTCGAAGCGCAATGTCAGTTCCTTCTCCAACTGCGGCAGGGTAAAAGCCCTGTCGCGGTCACCCGACCGGTCAGCTGGGGTGCCGTTGACGGCCACCAGCCTGTCGCCCGCCTTCAGCGGCGTGTCGGTAAGATCGGCAGGCGATCTCTTCACCCATCCTCTGACAACAAACGCGTCATCCTCCCTGAAGATGATGCCCGTGGCATTGGTCTGCATCCTGTAGTAGGGTCTGGCCTCATCTCCCTGGCTGCTGAACCCGAGGTGCGATGAATTAAGTTCGCCCAGCATGTCATTCTGGATCGTCCGCAGGTTGTCCCTGTTGCGGACCAGCGGCAGGTACTGCTCATACCGGTCGCGCATAGCCTTCCAGTCAACACCGTGATAGTTCACATCATAGAAATGCTCGGCCAGCGTAGCCCAGTTCTCGTAGAACATCTGCACAAACTCATCGTGCAGGTTTTTGCTGAAGGTGGCAGAAAGAGCGATCTTGTCAGCCTTCCCTTCGGCAGGCTTCACCTCGTATACATCACCCGACATCAATGCAAAAAACTTGTCCCCGGCCATTATCAGCCTGCTGAAACCCTTGTCTCCAATTGGAGCACTCTTCGGAGGCTCAAAGGGCGAGAGCTCCGCCTTTGTCAGGATCCTCTCGCGGGGATTGGGTGAGTTGTTGAACAGAATCAATGTCTTGCCCCGTACGTTGAATACATGGGGATAAGACTGATCATTCCCCTTAATGTCAAGCTGCTCCCAGCGATCCGTAATGCCGTCGGTTTCAATCATGATATCAACCTTCAGGCTGTCCTTCTGTGGCTTCTTCGCAAAGAGCTTTCCGTATTCTTCCGTTCGCAGCGACTCACTGAATCTGTAAAGCGGTATACGGTAGAGCTTGCTGACCCCGGCCCCTCTCGGGAAGCCGGCATTGTAGCGGTCTGCTCCCAGGTAGATGTACCTCCCGTCAGGTGACCAGAAGGGATCCGATTCAGTCACACCGTTATTGGTTATTGCATAGGTTTTCTCCTCTTTGGTATCATATACAAATACATCCAGCTCAAAATTCCGGTAGGCAGCATAAAGAATATACCTTCCATCAGGAGAGAATCGGGGCTGGGTAGGCCTGAACCAGAACTCGTCCTTGATTATCCCCTTTACGGCAAAGCTCTTAAGATCAATGAGATCGATGTAGCTGTCGCCGCTGTTGAAGAGAGCCTTTTCTCCGTCAGGGCTCACCAGAAGGTTCTGCAGTGTCCGCTCGTACTGCGTCAGTTGCTTCTCTGCCTCCGGTGCGGAGGCCGAAATAGTAAACAGGTTTGCCCATCCCTTCACGGTGCGTGTGTAAAGCAGCGACTCATTATCCTTCATCCATCTCACCTCCTGCACCCGCTCGCCCCTGTCAGTGGGCATCTCCTTCATGAATTTCCCGGTGATATCTGAAACGAACAGCCTCCCCCGTGAGACAAACGCAATCTTCTTCCCGTCTCCCGACACGTCGAAATCAGTGATCTTCCCGGCACTGTTGTGCGCTATCTCCGTAGCCAGGGTCTCGTTTGACCAGACGCTGATATCGCAGAGCGAACTCTCCCCGCGGGCGACATCATAGGTCCATATGCGGTAATCGCGTGCGAAGACCACGAACCTGCCGTCAGCGCTTGCCTGCGGACGCTTTATTGACGTCGGGAACGAGGTCATTTGTCGCTTTGCGCCGTTATCAAAAGTATAGAGGTTATACTCACTGTTGAACTCGTCTGATGCAAACCAGAGTTTTCCGTTGCGGTCAACGGACGGCCAGAGGTCCTTTCCCTCCCACTCAGTGAGGCGCCTGTACTCTCCTGTCGACTTGCTGTAGAACTCGATGTCAGGGTCGTTCTCACCCCTGTACCTCTTCCTGTGCTGGAACATGAAGCTCTCCCACGAGGTTGTGAAATAGAATGAATCCCCGCCGGTGCCTGGAATCTCCGCAACGTGGTGTACCTGGTCGAAGTAGTTGTCAGAGAAAAGCCGCTTCGGCGTACCTCCTGCGGCGGGAACTGTATAGGCGCCAAAGGTGTTATACCTGTCCGAGGTGAAATAAATGGTTTTTGAATCCCATGACCACCCGTCAGGATAGTCGTTGGCGTCATGGAATGTCAGTTGCATCATCGCTCCTCCTTCCCACGGCATGATGTAGACATCGGCATTGCCGTTCTGGGTGGAGGCGAACGCCAGCCACTTCCCGTCGGGTGAAAATCGCGGTACCGATTCCTCACCTGTCATTGCGGTGATGCGGTGTGCCGCGCCCCCGGTCCTGTCAGCGATCCACAGATCACTTTCATAAACAAACACGATTTTTGAACCGTCAGGCGAGATTGCCGGATCAGAGAGGAAAGCGGACCGGTCCTGGGCGGTGATTGTACCGGCTATGACCAGCAGTAGCAAGAGATTGATGAGTCTTTTCATGGCATTAGGTTATTGTGTTATCTGAATTCAAATATAGAAAATAACAACCTGACGCTGATGATGTTTTGTAGCACGACCTGTATTATGTCACAGTGGTCAATGATACACCACGTTCTTGCGAAGATCCGGTGTCATGGGGACTTTCGGCAGGACGGGTGTTGAGCCCGGGGGCATCATGTCCCGGAGGAGGTATGGCCCGAAGGAGCTTATGACCTGAAGGAGGTGTGTCACGAAGCCGGTGTGGTTCGAAGGAGGTATGGCTCTATTGACTATATTTGAGAAACAGAAATGTTCATCATGAATTCCGGAACTCCCTTATTTCGCCTGCTGCCTGCCCTGATCCTGGCTGCAACCGCCCTGACCTCCTGCCACCGGGTCGACAGGTCAGACTATACTGCCGAAGGAGTCTCAAAACTGCTTGCAACATACAGGGCTGAAACCATCCGTGATGTGAAGTACAATCTCACATTTATAATCGACGAGGGTAAAGATTCTCCTGTTGAAGGCACAGCTGTTCTGGAGTTCATCCTGAGGTCCGGCCGCGAGCCGCTGGTTCTTGACTTCAAGGTTTCCCCGGATCAAGTCAGGTCTGTTTCCGTCAATGGCAAACCTGAACAGGTAGCGCAAACTAACGGGCATATTGTGATTGACCGCAGTAGTCTCTCGCGAAAATTCAACCGCGTGGAGATCGGGTTCCTCGCCGGAGATATGTCGCTAAACAGAAACGATGAATACCTCTATACCTTATTCGTCCCTGACAGAGCGTCCACGGCATTTCCCTGCTTCGATCAGCCTGATATCAAGGGACG
>DHGW01000030.1:0-282 GCA_002402965.1 Bacteroidales bacterium UBA4788 | reverse complement strand
TCGCCGCAGGCAAATTTGAACTGGTGGAGAAAGAGATAGAAGGGGTGAAGATGGAGATGCTGCACCGCGAGACACGTGCCGGATATATTGATAACAATGCGGATGAGATCTTCTGCCTCCACCACAGCGCCCTGAAATGGCTCGAAGAGTACACTCAGATTCCCTACCCCTTTGACAAGTTCGGGTTCGTACTGCTGCCTCCCTTCCAGTACAGCGGCATGGAACATCCGGGATCAATTTTTTACCGGGCATCGTCGCTGCTGCTCGAAGCATCGCCCACAC
>DHGW01000032.1 GCA_002402965.1 Bacteroidales bacterium UBA4788 | reverse complement strand
AAATACATTCCCGCGGGGGTTGGTTCCCGGAGAGCTCCGAGGGAATTGAATATGCGGATTACCCCGTCAGTTCCCACGTGATCCCCCTCATGGCATCTGCCTTGCAGAAGGGGATAAGGGATTATGACACTGTGATGTTCTACAGGGCCCTGATGCATGACCTGAGTAATGCCGGCAAGCCTCATGAAGGTGGCGGATTTGCCGGCAAGAGATATCTTGAGACCTACCTTGCCTCGGGTTATGTGCCTGAGGAGAAGGCTCCTGCATCTCTCACCTTTGAATATGCATATCATGACGGGGCAATGGCTGAGATAGCCCTTGCAGCGGGGAATGTGCCGGATTACAGGACTTTTGCAAAGAGGGCTTTCAGTTACAGGCATCTTGCCAACCCTGAGGCCGGCGTGATGCAGACTTTCGTTCCCCATGATGTCAGGGGACTGATTGATATTTACGGAAGAGAAGATTTTGTGACAAGGCTTGAGGGGGAGATCTCTGATTGTCTCTCACCCGACCGTAAAGAAGAGGACAGCGACGATGATATAAAAGAGAGGCTCTTCTCCGGCGGCTATAGTTTCCGGCAGTCACCCCTGCAGGCTGCCTGGCTCTTCAATTACGCCGGTGCCCCCTGGCTTACGCAGAAATGGGTTCGGGAGATTCTCTCAGGTTATCAGAAGAATGATGCCCCAATGGGCTCTGCCGCTGATGACCCCGCACAGTCAGCAGCCCTCTATGTTATGAGTGCCATTGGCCTCTTCCAAACCGACGGCGGCACATCTGCCACTCCCATTTATGAGATTGGAAGTCCAGTTTTTGAGAAGGTGACTATCCGTCTCGATGAAAGATATTATCCCGGTGGTGAGTTTATCATTGAGGCCGGGAACAGTTCCCCCGGGAAGGGCTTTATCAGGAAAGCGAAACTCAACGGTGAGGAGCTGGAGGGTCCCTGGTTCCCTCACTCAGATTTTGCCGCCGGCGGCAGGCTGGTGCTTAAGATGAGCTCAAAGCCGGAAAAGGAATGGGGCAGCAGCCCGGAGAAGGCGCCACCCTCAATGAGTTCCGGGATGACAGCAGAGCAGATTGGCGAGATTATAAAGTATGACCGGTATGCCGAAGAGCTGGAGATATGGAACAAAGCCCTGAGAGCCTATTACTACCATAAGAAGGAGCACTTTGAGAGCTTGCCCAACGGTGAGAATGAGATCATCTTCCTTGGCAACAGCATCACCGATAATGCCGAATGGTGGGAGCTTTTCAGTAACACAAGGATCAGGAACAGGGGCATCGGAGGTGATGACACTGACGGCATCCTTGAAAGGCTTGAAGAAGTGACAGAATCGCAGCCTTCGAAGCTCTTTATTATGATCGGCACCAATGATCTTTCGAACGGCAAGAGCGTCGATTATATAATTGAAAATTACAAAAAAATAATCCGGCTCATCACCGCTTCAACACCCGGAACAAGGATTTACATTCAGAGTGTCATCCCGACCGACGACGCCCTCCATTATACCCGGCGCAACAGTGACATCATAGCTATCAACGACCGGCTCAGGGAGATTGCCGGCGCCAACGGGATAACATATATCGACCTCTTTGAACTGTTCAGGCTCGAAAACAACAAGCTTAACCCGGAGTACAGCAGCGATGGTTTGCACCTTAACGGGAAAGGGTATCTGGTATGGAAAGAGGCGATCACAAAATATGTTGAGGAATAATCTAAATAGCAGATAATGAGAATGAAGGAGAATATTGCACCGCCGGTCACGAGAACAGGTAGGATATTTTCACTGCCGGTCATGAGAAAACGGGAGATTTTTGCCCAGCCAATCACGGGAAAAGGGGGGTTCTTTTATCTGCTGGTCACAAGAACAAGGGAGCTGATTGCCCTGCTGATCTTGTTGATCACAGGTGGATGCGGAACTGAACCTGGTGCCAACAACGGCAGAAGCATATCCCAACCCCTGAAGCCGCTCACCTTCACCGCTGAGCCGGCACCTGAATGGACCGCCCTTATGGAGCGCACCTCCGGATGGTTCGGCGCCGACGGTATTTTCTCAATTCCCCTTGATGGGATTGAAGAGGGTAGGGCGGAGGAGAAGAAGACGCTTTTTATTTTCAGTGACACATATATCGGAGAGGTGAAAGATGGTGTCCCTCAGCCGGGTAATGTAATGGTTAACAACTCAATAGCCCTGATGAGCGGCACTCTTCCCGTAAGGGATTCGGTGATATTTGAATATAACCGGGACCGGAACGGCAATCCGGTGTCATATTTCGTGCCTGATAATGAGAACAGCAGGGAGGGAGAATACTTCTGGCTGGGTGACGGGTTCGTGAACCGGGCGAAACGGAACGCCCTTTACATCTTTGCCTACCATGTACACAAGACCGGTCCGAATGTCTTTGATTTCGAGGCCACCAACGTTGCCCTGATCAGGATAAGAAAACCATCATTGGAGAATATGTCACACTATGAGCAATTCCCAACTGCGCTGGGCTTTGTCCATCCTGAATATGGAAGGGTTTATTTTGGCAGCGGAATTCTGGTCAACACCAGAAGCGCCGGAGCCCCCTTTCCTGACGGATATGTTTACATCTACGGAATTGCTGAGGGACGCAAATCCCTTCTAGCTGCAAGGACGAAGCCGGACAGGATTGAAAAGATCGGGGCGTGGAGATTCTGGAACGGCGAGGATTGGGTGAAAGGGGTTGAGAATATTGCACCGATCACTGACGGTGTGTCCAACGAACTCAGTGTAACTCCCACGGATGACGGAAGGTTCCTGCTGACTTTTACCGTGATGGGCATCTCCGACAAGATCGGCATCCGCGTGGGTGAAAGTCCTGCCGGTCCGTTCGGGGATATCAACGAGGTATATACATGTCCCGAATACGCTGAGAAAGGACTGCTCCCATACAATGCCAAGGCTCATTATCATCTCTCAGGCCCCGGCGAGCTGCTGGTGAGCTATAATACCATCACCCTTGATTTCTGGGAAGATATACAGAAGGATGCAACCATCTATCACCCCAGGTTTATCAGAGTAAGGTACAGTCAGAAGTAAGAGGTTAATTACGTAACCATGATCACAGATCCAAAAATCCGGATGCCATGAAAGAGAACAGAAACTTCAAAATAAGAACTATCAGCAACAGAACAGCCAGTCTGAAAGCATCCTTGGCGTTTTGTATATCTCTGGCTCTTCTGATATCAGCCTGCAAGCCGGGACGAACGACAACGGGTCATGTCACCGCTGATGAGGATTTTCGCTCACTCTTCTATTCTGATTCCGGAGGCATCACAGGAGCTGACGGCCTCTTCTCCGTTCTGATGCCCGATGGATCGTCACTCTTCATGCTGGGCGACTGTTTTCTTGGTAAGGTGGTTAACGGCACAAGGGACACTATGACCACGATGCTGCGAAACGCCTTTGTACTTATAGACAATGGCAGAGCAGGTGCAAAACCAATATACAGGGGAACATGGGAAAGTCCGCAGACACTAATGGAACCTGTCAATGAACCGGGCGACTCAACGTACCGCTGGTACTGGCCCGGTCATGGTTTCGTAAAGAACGACACCCTTCATGTATTTGCCCTCAGCCTCATTACGGTGCCTGACACAGCCGCGATCTCATCTTTTGCCAACACCGAAGGTGATCAGCCTTCTGATACTACGGTGAAGAATATTTTCACCTTTGCGATCTCCCACATCGACCTGCTTTCGTTCAGTCTTCCCGGATTCGGGCACCTCGGGACCCACAGGGTTGAGATTAACTATCCTGTCAGCCGGATTGACTTCGGGAACTGTGTCATGGCGGATGAGGGGTACCTTTATATCTATGGTACCAGGAACAAACCAGGCCATTCACAGGTCCACGTAGCACGTGTTCCAATTGAAAGTGCCTGCTTTTACAAAGGATGGGAATATTTTACCGGAAATGACTGGGATAAGGACATCAGCAGGTCAGCGCCTCTGGATATTGACCTCTCCGTTTCTGAACAGTTCAGTGTTTTCAGGTACCGTGACAAATACATTTTATTGACTCAGGAGAGGGCAGGAGATAATATTTATACATACATATCAGATTTTCCCTACAGGGATTTTCATAGCAAGAAGTTTATTTACCATACCCCGGAGGCGGGAGCTGATCCGGACAATTACATAATTACCTACAATGCCCTTGCTCATGGCCAGTACATTGAGAACGACCGGCTTCTGGTGACCTACTGCGTGAATTCACTGAATGTCAGAGATATCTTTGAGGATGTTGAAGCCTACCGGGCTCGTTTCCTCAGGGTTCCCATGGACCTCATATTTAAATAGGCATAAAAAAACCGGCAGATCGCTCCGCCGGTTTTTTTCTCAGCCTTTCGGTTTTGACTATTTGCGACCAGCACCGGTTCCCTTGACTGTGGCCGGACGGTTTGTCCTGACACTCTTAGCGGCGCCTTTGTTCTTTGTTCCTGTTTTGGCCTGCTTCATTGATTTCTGGGCTTCACCTTTCAGTTTGGCCTGCTCCCTCACCATCTCACCCTTGCCTTCGCCGGTCTGAGCCTGTTTTGCTGTCTCGCTGACCACTGCTCCGTGATTCTGTGTCCTGGTCTGGGTCTGTGTCATGATCGGGTCGCCGCTCTGCACCTGCTCCTGAACCTGTGCCTGCTGTCTGGCTTCAATCCTGAGCTGCTTCTTGGTTTTTGCCTGAGTCTGGATGGGCTCTGCTGTCTGTGCCATGACGCCAGCACTTATCAGAAGTGCTATTGCGCCTAAGAGAATTTCCTTTTTCATTTTTGTTCTGTTTTTGGTTTATAAATTAGATAACAGGTCAAAAATAAGTCCGTGAAAATGAAGCTATAATGAATTTACGGGGAAAAAGAAAAAAAATTGTGTCCCTTTACCGGGTTCTGACAGGACTCTGACTGCAATATTATGAAAATCGGCTATCGACTTGGTTATAGCGAGGCCTATTCCAGTGCTTCCACCACCAGGATTCGGCCTGTTACTGAATCGCGTGAAGAGCCGGTCAAGCTGGTCCGGGGTCATGCCTTCTCCCGTGTCTGAGATTGAAACCTCGAACCTGCCTTCGTTCTTTCTTCCGGTTATCTCTATTTTCCCTCCTCGTGGAGTGTGCTGGACTGCATTATTTACCACATTGTACAGCATTGAAAAGAGGAGTGACCGGTTGGCATTGCTGACTGTGTGACTGCAGTCGCAAGTGAGAGTGATGTTCACATCGCCGTCTTCTGCAAGGGGAGCCAGTTCTCCCGTCACCTCCCTGACCAGGCTGCAGAGTTCCACGGCATCTTCCTTAAGGTACTGATGGCTTTCAATGCGGGTTATCATCAGCATGGAGTTAACCAGCACTTTCAGACGGTGGAGGGTGCGGAGCGACTCCTCTATACCTGTTTCAGTGGCGGGGTCCAGACCCTCCCGCAGCAGAATGTTCTCAAGCTTGCTGCGAAGAACCGATACGGGAGTCATCAGTTCATGCGATATATTCACGGTTATTTCCTTTTCCTTCCGGAAGAGCTCCCCGATTTTTTTCATCATCTCCCTGAGGGTGCGGTCAAGACGGACAAAGTCTTCGGTGGTGGTAATGAGCGGTTCGGCCGTGCCAAAGGATGGGGAGGAGGTCTCACCGAGCCTGCCTGTGATAACACGGAGGGGTCTGAGGACTCGTGAGGTATAACTGAGGTCCGATATGAGGGTGACTGCAATGAAGACAGCGAGGAAAATCAGTATTATCCGCCGTATGTTCCTTGCAGAGTAGGTGATGCTTGCAAGGCTCTTGCCTATTTCGAGCAGGTACGATTCACCGTCTATCCTGAGGGAGTAATGAAGTACCCGGTAGTCAATGGTCTCTTCATCAATGATCCTTTTGGTGACATCAATGAAATTCCACTCATAGTCCGGGACGACCCTCTCAAGGCTTATGTATTCTTCCTTAAGGATATTATAGCTGCCAAAACCCCCGGCGGTATCTGACGTTATAAAAGGACCGGTTCCCACTTCCGAGATGAGATTGATCACCTCTTCCCTCTTATTGATGAGCTCATTGTCCGTCTGCCGGATATTAATGCGTTCTATGATGAGGGGGAGGAAGCCGATAAACAGTGCAGAGAAAACCAGTTTGGAGAGCAGGTTGAATAGCGCGAGTTTTGTCTGGAGTTTCATCATGCCCCCGGTGACCTTTAGCTGTCAGTGCTTACCCTGTAGCCTACGCCCCTGACTGTCTCCAGCCAGGGAGTTGGGGCATGGGTATTTAGTTTCCTTCGGATATTTTTAATGTGTACGTCGATGAAGTTGCTGTCATACTGGTCATCCAGAGTATTGCCCCAGATGTGCTCGTAGAGCTGATGCCGGGCCAGGACTTTGTTACTGTTGATGACCAGGTAGTAGAGAAGGTCAAATTCCTTCTTTGTTATCTCAACCTCTCTTGCGCCGTGTTGAAGTTTTCTTGCCCCGGTGTTCATCACGAACTCGCCCAGTTTTATGTCGGGTGATGAAATATGGAATTTTCTGCGGGCCACGGCCATTATTCTTGCATGCAACTCGGCCAGCGCGAAAGGTTTGGGTATGTAATCGTCGGCTCCCAGGTCAAGCCCTTTCACCCTGTCTTCAACTGCGCCCCGGGCAGTGATGATAATGAAGGATACATCTGCATTAATGCTCCTGGCTTCACTTATAAGATCAAGGCCATCGTAATCAGGCAGGCCCAGGTCAAGCAGTACAAAGTCGTAGAGGTTGACAGCGATCTTCTCCGAGGCTTCTGCGCCGGTATGCGCCATATCGCAGAGGAAATTCTCCCTTCTGAGGAAGAAAGCGATCTCGGTGGCAAGACTCTTTTCGTCTTCGACAATCAGGACGTTCATGATCCAAAGTTAAAAAATCCTGAAGAAGATGCTTGCCATAAGCAGGAAACCTTTAGTGCCTGAGGTACCCGTTTCAGAGTAGAGCGGAATTACATAGCCAGGTTCGATTTCAAGGGTGAGGAAGTCATAACTGAAGGCTATTGGTACCCCGAAATCGATCTCCATCACTCCGAAAGTTTCGCTGTATCGGGTTCCGGGGGTTATTGTTCCCTGATCTTGCCTGCGCCATGGTCTGTACCCTGGCGATACCGTGGTTTCGATCACCCCTCCGGTTGTTTCAATGCTTACCATATTACCGAAGAGAACATTCACGTAGGGATCAAATGAGAAGAATGCCTTATCCCTGGCAAAGGAAGGGGTCTCAAAATATCTTGAATGCCTGGTCTGCAGGTATAACTGGCCTCCTCCCGCAAAAAGGCCGCCGACTGACACTTTTGAATAGAGTATCCTCCAGTCGAAACCCAGTGTTGCGTCGGCATAGGTGAAGTTGCTGAAGAGCGTGTCTCTCAGTGATTCTGCCACGTTGTAACGTGAAACCCCCGAACTTATGTCGAACCATGAGTTGAAGGCATGGCTGAAATTGAGGCCCAGGCTGTAAAAGGCCGTAAATGGGGTGAAATTACTGATAGTGTAACCGGCTGCAGTAAGGTAGAGCTTGTCTCTCAGTCCGTATGATGCAGAGGCATAGCCGAAGCCATGGTCCTGTGAAATGGTGGTTCCAAGGTAAAGCATGTTGCTCCCGAAGCCGGTGCCCGCATAGAAGGAGTGGATACTTTCCTTACCGCCGGAGACGGCAGTGTCGGAAACGGCAACAGAACCGGATACAGGTTGTGCAGAGATGCTGAAGCTCACGGCCTGCAGCATCATCACGCACCCGGCTATGCATACTCGAATCATCTTTCTTTCCATAGTGTCCATTTGAGGTGGTTGTTACCTTCTGCCAGGACCTCTTGCACCTCCAGGCTTGCCGGCGCCCTTGGGGATCCTTGACCCTGACGGTCTCTCTACGGAAGCCGGGCGTGCACCCCTGGCCTTGCTCCAGTCAGGCCTTGCACCCTGTATTTTCTTTACCCCTGATGTATTGGCACCCTGTGCTCCCGACTGCTTGTTGTTGCTTGCCTGCTGCTGGCTGCCGGACTGGGCAGCCTGCCCGTCCTGGGTCTTACTCCGGACCTGCTCCTGTTGCTGCTCTCTCTGTTGCAGTTTTACCTGGGAAGTGTCAGCATTAACCTGCACTTCCTGGGCATTTATGATACCCGGAGATATCAGTACCAGGAGAGCTGCAATCAGGATATTCTTGATAATTTTCATCGTCTTTCCTTTTTTGCCTGCCCGAATGTTCAAATACGAGGAGGCATTTTCTCTGGGTTCTAATTTATTGAACTGATACACAGCAAAATTAAATATTCAAATATGAAGAACAGATGAAAGAATGATTTTTTATCAAAAAAAACTAGAAGTGTATATAGTACATTTAAAATAATATTTAACTTGCATACTCGAAAAGAGGAAATCATCCGTCGCATATTGGAGCGGAAGGCTGATATCCTGAAGGATGAGAAGCCTGTTTAAGGCATTGAGAAAGAGACTTCTGCCGCAATAGACAGAATGGAGAAAGGGGTGAAAGGTTAAGTGCTCAAAGGAGGTTAGACTGAAATATACACCTTATATTATTATTGATAACTAATCTAACAACGAAAAAATCATGCTAGCACTTGACTGGATCGTACTGGGGGCTTTTGTCCTCGCGTTGGTGGCATTCATCGTGGTTTCAATGCGCACGAAGGACAAGACATCGACTGACTACTTTCTTGCAGGACGTGACGCCACATGGATTGCCATCGGAGCGTCAATCTTTGCATCCAACATCGGATCGGAGCACCTTGTCGGCCTTGCAGGCGCGGGAGCCTCATCGGGGATGGCAATGGCCCACTGGGAGATGCACGGCTGGCTCATACTGCTTCTGGGCTGGCTCTTTGTGCCATTTTATGCCCGCAGCGGCGTGTTCACCATGCCCGAATTTCTCGAAAGGCGGTATAACAAGGAGTCGAGGTCAGTCCTGTCGATAATTTCACTTGTGAGTTATGTGCTGACCAAAGTGGCCGTAACGGTTTATGCCGGAGGTGTTGTATTCAAGGATGTATTCGGGATCGAATCAATCTGGGGTATTGATTTTTTCTGGATAAGTGCCATCGGGCTTGTTGTAATCACCGGTATTTACACCACGCTCGGAGGGATGAAGGCAATCCTCTGGACCTCTGTATTACAGACCCCGGTATTGCTTGCCGGTTCTATTGCCGTTCTGATTGCCGGTCTGATCAAGGTTGGCGGATGGGACGAGCTGATGCATATCTGCCGGGCTGTTCCCGTCAACGAATACGGTGACACTATGACACAGCTTATTCGCTCGCCCAAGGATGCCCAGTTCCCATGGACAGGCGTCCTGCTTGGATCTGCAATTATAGGATTCTGGTACTGGTGTACGGACCAGTATATTGTTCAGCGTGTGCTTTCGGGACGTGATCAGACGCAGGCCCGTCGCGGTGCAATCTTCGGTGGGGCTCTTAAGCTGACTCCTGTTTTCATTTTCCTCATCCCCGGAATGATAGCGTACGCACTCAATCAGCAGGGAGTCATCAACCTGACCAGTTCGGACTCGGCGTTCTCAACCCTTGTCAAGGAGCTTCTGCCGATGGGGTTCAAGGGACTTGTGGTTGGCGGTATCCTGGCTGCACTGATGAGTTCACTGGCTTCACTGTTCAACTCATCAGCAACTCTCTTTACAATTGACTTCTATCAGAAGTACAGGCCGGATGCACCTGAGGCACAGCTAGTAAAGGTGGGAAGAATAGCTACTGTAGTGGTGGTGGTTCTGGGCATACTCTGGATACCTGTCATGAAAGGTATAGGCAAGGTACTGTATGCCTACCTGCAGGACGTTCAGTCGCTGCTTGCTCCCGGTATTGCAGCTGCATTCCTGCTCGGTATCCTATCGAAGAAGACAACACCTGCTGCCGGTCTTACCGGTCTGCTTACAGGTTTCATAATCGGTATGCTCCGCCTGGGATTCACCATTTTCAAGGGTTCTCTCGATCCCGACGGCAGCATTTACCAGATCTTCGTCAGCACAAACTGGCTGCATTATGAAATCATTAACTTCGCCATTGTGATTATTACCATGATTGTGGTCAGCTATTTCACACCGAGGATTGATGAAAGGAAGATAGTGGGGCTTACTCTTGGCTCAGCCACTGCCGAACAGAAGGCTCTGACACGTGCCAGCTGGAATAAGTGGGATGTAATTGCCTCGGGAGTGATCATCGCGGTCATCCTGGTATTCTATGCCTATTTCTGGAATTAACAGTTTACTCATTTGATATTTATAACGAAATGAAAAAGGAAAATATTGAACTCTGGTTCATCACAGGAAGCCAGCATCTTTACGGGGAAGAGACACTTAAACAGGTAGCGGATGATTCCAGGGCCATTGCAGCTGCCCTCGACAAATCGGATCTCATTCCGGTAAAGGTGGTCTTCAAACCGGTTCTTACAACTGCAGACGCTATTTCCAAAATCTGCATGGAGGCAAACAATGAACCAACATGCGCCGGCCTGGTTGCCTGGATGCATACCTTTTCGCCGGCAAAGATGTGGATATCCGGTCTGAAGAGGCTTGGCAAGCCGATGCTTCATTTCCATACGCAGTTCAACCGTGATATTCCATGGAGTGAAATTGATATGGATTTCATGAACCTTAACCAGTCCGCCCATGGTGACCGGGAGTTCGGATTTATCTGCTCCCGTCTCCGGATGGAGCGCAAGGTGGTTGTCGGCCACTGGCAGGACAAGGAGGTACTTCGTTCAATCGGAGTATGGGCACGCGCCGCTATGGGAGCACAGGAAGGCCGTAACCTCAGGGTTGCGCGTTTCGGTGACAACATGAGGGATGTTGCAGTCACGGAAGGCAACAAGGTCTCCGCCCAGATCAGGCTCGATTATGAGGTTCAGGGTTACGGAATAGGTGACCTGGCGGACGCGGTCAGCAAGGTGACTGACAAGCAGATATCAGCTCTTATCAAGCAGTACGGCGATGACTACAAGGCTCCGGTAAAAGTCCTGTCAGCCCCGGCCGTAAAGGAAGCGGCACGAATTGAAGCCGGTATGAGGGCATTCCTCGAGAATGGCAACTTCAAGGCCTTTACAACCAATTTTGAAGATCTTCACGGCATGGTTCAGCTGCCGGGCCTGGCAGTGCAGAGGCTCATGGCTGACGGCTACGGTTTTGGAGCAGAAGGTGACTGGAAGACTGCCGCGCTGGTACGCATCATGAAGGTGATGGCTGAAGGGCTTAAGGGTGGCACCTCTTTCATGGAAGATTACACATATCATCTTGATCCGAAGAATATGGCCATCCTGGGTGCACATATGCTTGAGGTTTGTCCGTCAATTGCTTCGGGCAAACCTGTACTGGAGGTGCACCCTCTGGGTATCGGTGGCAAGGATGACCCGGCAAGGCTTGTTTTCAGGACCGGTCTGGGTGAGGCTCTCGCCGCTTCCATGGTGGAGATGGGTGACCATTTCAGGCTTATCGTAACTACGATGAAGGTTGTTGAATGTCCGCCTATGCCTAAACTTCCGGTGGCAAGCGTATTATGGAAGCCCTACCCGGATCTCAGGACCGCAGCAACAGCGTGGATATATGCAGGTGGCGCACACCATACAAGCTTCAGCCAGGCCCTCACAGGAGAACATATGGCTGATTTCGCTGATATGACGGGAACGGAATTTGTGCTGATTGATGAAAATTGTGAAATAGGACAATTCAGGAAGGAACTGAGGTGGAATGACCTGTACTACACACTGAACAAGGGTCTATGACACACATTTATTCAAAATATCCGAAGCACTATCTGGCAGTTGACTGCATCATCTTCGGATATGACATTGCCGAGAAGGAGCTCAAGCTTCTCCTTATAAAGAGAAGCTTCGAGCCCGCTCTCGGACAATGGTCACTGGCAGGAGGGTTTGTGCAGGAAAACGAAAGCCTGGATGACGCTGCAGGCAGGGTACTTTGCACCCTTACAGGTTTGTCGGATCTCTACATGGAACAGCTCTACACATATGGCGAGACAAAACGTGATCCTGGTGCCAGGGTAATCTCAACGGCTTATTTTGCCCTTATCGGGATACACGAGCTCGATCCGGAGATAAACAAGAAGAACGGGGCTCACTGGCGTTCCATCTCCAGCCTGCCTGAGTTGATCTTTGACCACAGGGTAATGGTTGACAGGGCACTGAAGGAGCTGGTAGAGAAGGTAAAGGTTTACCCGGTGGGTTTTGAACTCCTTCCGGAGAAGTTCACCCTCGTTCAGTTGCAGAACCTGTATGAGGCGATCTACCTCAGAAATGTCGATAAGCGCAACTTCAGAAAGAAGATACTGTCGATGGAACTGCTTGACAAACAGGATGAAAAAGAGCGGGAGACATCAAAGAAGGGCGCCTGGTATTACAGGTTCAATGTAGAAAAATACAGAGAACTTGCCAGGAACGGGTTCTTCTTTAACCTCGCTGTCAGCTGAGGCAGTGAGTATAACCGGGGAGTTAACCTTAAAACGGAATCATAATGCTTGAAAAGCTTAAGGAAGACGTATTCAGGGCCAATCTTGAACTTGTCAGGCATGGCCTTATTATCATGACCTGGGGTAACGTAAGCGGTCTGGACAGGGCGTCAGGACTTATGGTCATTAAACCATCGGGTGTCTCCTATGATGAGATGACTGTTGGTGATATGGTTGTGACAGATCTGGAAGGGCATGTGGTTGAGGGTACTCTCAATCCCTCCACTGATGCGCCCACTCACCGGGCACTGTACAAGGCATTTCCCGGTATTGGTGGGGTGGTGCACACCCACTCCACCCATGCCACAGCGTGGGCTCAGGCCTGCAGGCCGATACCATGCCTGGGCACGACGCACGCGGACTATTTTTACGGTCCGGTTCCGGTAACGAGGAGGCTTACACCGGAGGAGACGGAGAATGAATATGAATACAACACGGGCCTTGTTATTGCTGAGGTGCTGGAGGGGAGAGATCCCATGACCATGCCGGCAGTTCTTGTGGCCTCACATGGCCCCTTTGTCTGGGGTGCAACTCCTGCTGCCGCCGTTCACAATGCCGTTATCCTGGAAGAGGTAGCGCGGATGGCAGCTCTGTCAGTCAGCCTGGCCGACCCGCAGGAGATTGACAGGCATCTGCTTGACAGGCACTACCTGCGCAAGCATGGCCTTAATGCCTATTACGGTCAGAAAAAGAAATAATAATAAGAGAGACATGCATAAGTTTACTATTGGAGTTGATTTTGGAACCCTGTCGGGAAGAGCGGTAATAGTTGATACAACTACGGGTGAGGAAGTGGCAGTAGCCGTTCATGAATACTCTCACGGTGTTATGGACGAAAAGCTGCCTGACGGCACTCCGCTGGGTGTTGACTGGGCGTTGCAGCATCCCCGTGATTACCTGGATGTTTTCAGCGTGACCATACCTCAGGTCATGAAGATGGCGATGGTGACACCCGAACAGGTTGTGGGAGTGGGAATTGACTTCACTGCATGCACTGTGTTACCGGTAAAGGCTGACGGTACGCCGCTCTGTTTCCTGGAAAAATTCAAAAACAGGCCCAATGCCTGGATCAAGCTGTGGAAGCATCACGCAGCACAGGATGAGGCAAACAGGCTCAATGCCATTGCGGAGGAGAGAGGTGAGAAGTTCCTGAAACGCTATGGCGGCAAGATCTCGTCCGAGTGGATGATACCGAAGATATGGCAGACAATCAATGAAGACCCGGAGGTCTACAATGCCGCTGACCGTTTCATCGAGGCAGCTGACTGGGTGGTGTGGCAGCTGACCGGAGTTGAGACACGCAACACATGCACTGCCGGGTATAAAGCAATATGGCACAAGCATGTGGGTTATCCATCCAATGATTTCTTCAAAGCCCTCCATCCGGGGATGGAAAGACTTGTCGACGAGAAGCTTTCACGCAAGCTTCTGCCTGTTGGCACGAAAGCCGGAACCATTTCCGCCGCTGCAGCAAAGCTGACAGGGTTGAAGGAAGGAACCGCCGTGGCCGTGGCAAATGTTGACGCACATGTCTCCATTCCGGCGGTCGGCATCACATCGCCGGGCAAGATGCTTGCCATTATCGGCACCTCAACATGCCACATGCTTCTCGGAGATGTTGAAAGGGAGGTGCCTGGCATGTGCGGCGTGGTTGAGGACGGAATAATAGAGGGATTTTTCGGTTATGAAGCCGGACAGAGTTGCGTTGGTGACCACTTCCAGTGGTTCGTAGAGAACTGCGCTCCGGCGGAATACAAAGCTGAAGCCGATGCCATAGGGGTTGATCTGCACACTCTGCTGACAGAGAAGGCCTCACGGCTGAAGCCCGGTGAGAGCGGCCTGGTGGCACTGGACTGGTGGAACGGCAACAGGTCGGTACTGGTTGATGTTGACCTCACCGGAATGATTGCCGGAATGAGCCTGGTGACAAAGCCGGAGGAGATTTACCGCGCACTGATCGAGGCGACTGCGTTCGGCACCAGGATGATAATCGAAACCTTTGATGAAAACGGTGTGCCCGTCAAAGAGTTTTATGCAGCCGGAGGCATCGCCGAAAAGAACCCATTCGTGATGCAGATCTATGCTGACGTCATCAATCGCGAGATAAAGATTTCCGGTTCACCGCAGGCCCCGGCACTTGGTTCGGCAATGTTCGGTGCTGTTGCTGCAGGGAAGGCGGCAGGTGGTTTTGACACCATCATGGATGCTGCCTCCGTCATGGCCAAGGTTAAAGAGCAGACTTATAAACCGGTAAAGGCGAATGCGGCTGTATATGACAGGCTCTTCGCTGAGTACCGGTTACTTCACGACTACTTCGGCCGCGGGGCCAATGACGTCATGAAGAGACTCAAGATAATCAGGAAAGAGGTAAAAGGCTGATGAAGAATATGATCAGGATAACTCCTGCAGCGATGCTGCCGGCACTGATCGCCTGCGCCGTGATATTCATGGTATCAGCATGCAACCGCGGCACGACCGGACCGGTTATGGAACAGTCGGGCTGGCTGGAAACTCCCTCCCTGCAGGCTGTAACAGTGAATGACAGCTTCTGGAAGCCGATCATAGAGAGGAACCGGACCGCAACCATTCCATATATCTTCGGCAAATGTGAGGAGACCGGCCGTATTGACAATTTTGCCATTGCCGGCGGGCTGAAAAAGGGAAAACATACCGGTCAACGGTACAATGACTCAGATGTGTTCAAGATCATCGAGGGGGCATGCTATTCCCTCCTTGAGACACCTGATCCTGAGCTCCGTCATTACGTTGACAGCCTGGTGACGCTGATAGCTGCAGCCCAGGAAGATGACGGTTACCTGTACACCACCCGCACCATTGACCCGGTAAACATGGCGCCCGGAGCCGGCAGGGAACGATGGATTGATGAGCGCGTCAGTCACGAGCTATATAATGTGGGGCATATGTATGAAGCTGCCGTGGCCCACTACCTTGCAACCGGTTCAAATAAATTCCTGAACGTTGCCCTGAAGAATGCTGAGCTGGTAGCCTCCGAATTCGGGTGGGGACTGCGCGAGATTGCCCCCGGCCACCAGGAGATAGAGATCGGACTGATAAAGCTCTATGAACTGACCGGCAACAGCCAGTGGCTGGAACTGGCACGTTTCTTTATTGACGTCAGGGGCAGGCAGGAACAGTACCTGAGGCATCCGGCCGGTTCCAGGTTCGAGGTCTACAATGATTCTCTCTACCTGCAGATGCATTTGCCGGTCCTGGAGCAGAAGGAGGCCGTGGGACATGCTGTGAGAGGAGCATACATGTATACCGCCATGGCAGATCTCTCAAGGGTCACCGGAGAGAACAGCTATCTCGATGCATCAAAGGAAATCTGGGACGATGTCACAGGACGGAAGATATACATCACGGGAGGCATCGGTTCAAAGGAGCACGGTGAAGCCTTCGGTCAGCCTTATGAATTGCCCAATATGACCGCTTATACAGAAACCTGCGCCTCTGTGGCCAATGTTTTCTGGAATCACAGGCTCTATCTTGCCACAGGCGAAGCAAAATATCTCGACGTACTTGAAAGGACACTTTACAACGGACTTATATCCGGCATCGGTCAGGACGGGTGCAGTTTCTTCTATACCAATCCCCTTGAGTCTGACGGGCGCTTCGAGCGTGCAGGATGGTTCGACTGTTCATGCTGCCCAGGCAACGTGGCCCGATTCATGCCGGCAATGAAACAGTATATCTGGTCAGAGACAGCCACGGGGATAAACCTGAACCTGTTCATAGGTTCAACGGCTAAGCTCAGGACACCGGCAGGTGAGGCTGACTTCAGCCTTGAGACAGATTACCCCTGGGATGGCAATGTAAAGGTTACAGTCAATCCTGCCACAGACGGGAGCAGCTTCGTTTTCGGAATACGGATCCCGGCATGGACCGGCAGCGACCCGTTTGAAGGAAACCTTTACAGGTATGTAACCCAGGCTACCGGCAAGGTGGCTGTACGTGTCAATGGAAGGAAGGTTAAGGCGCAGATAATAAACGGATTTGCCCTGCTTGACCGGGAATGGAAGAGTGGCGATATAGTTGAGATATCACTGCCGATGGAGCCACGGTTTATAAAAGCCCACGCTGATGTGGCTGCTGACAGCGGCAGAGTGGCTTTGGGTATGGGACCTGTTGTCTATTGCCTCGAGGAGGCTGATAACGGCCCGGTGCGTGAGATTACGGTGAACCCTTCAGTCAGGCCGCAGTTCTCACGCGGAGAGGGAGTGACCGTGGGGGCTGGTACCCTGAAGTTCACAGTTACCGATCCCTCGGGAGCGGTAAGGAATGCAAAGGCGGTGCCTTATTATTCCTGGGCAAACAGGGGCAGGGGAGAGATGACAGTCTGGATGAAATTGAAATAACACTATAAGATGAAATTAACGGGAAGAATCACAATTCTGGCAGTTGCAGCGATGATAGCCATGGCATCATCGTGCAGCGGCAGCAAAGATGACGGCAACTATCCTATCAGGCCGGTGCCTTTCACATCGGTTAAGATGACCGACAATTTCTGGGCACCCAGAATACTCAAGAATCACGAGGTGACCATACCAATCGCCTTCGGATACTGTGAATCCACCGGACGGATAAAGAACTTCGAGATTGCAGGCGGTCTTGATACCGGGAAGTTTCAGACGATATATCCGTTTGACGATTCCGATGTTACAAAGATCATCGAGGGGGCGAGCTACTCGCTGCAGACCTTTCCGGATCCTGACCTGGAAGCATACCTTGACACCTTAATTCATAAAATAGGCCTTGCACAGGAGGATGACGGCTATCTGTATACCAACCGCACCATAGCAGAGATGGGATATGGTAAGGTGCATGACTGGGCAGAGGGCGAAAGATGGGAAAAGACAAACATACTAAGCCATGAGCTCTATAACCTTGGGCACATGTACGAAGCTGCCGTGGCACACTATCAGGCCACCGGCAAGAGGGAACTGCTGGATATCGCACTGAAGTCGGCCGACCTGGTTGACAAGGATTTCGGGTGGGATGCATTCGTAAGCTACCCCGGGCACCAGGTGATAGAGATGGGACTGGTCAAGCTCTACAGGGAGACAGGAGAGAAAAGATACCTTGACCTTGCAAAATTCTTCCTTGATGCACGGGGAGAGCGCGAGGATGGAGAAGAGTACTCACAGAGCCACAAGAAAGTGGTTGATCAGACCGAGGCGGTAGGCCATTCAGTAAGGGCGACATACATGTATTCAGGCATGGCCGATGTGGCATCCATACTCGGCGATGAAGCCTATGTCAATGCCATTACGAAGATATGGGAGGACCTGGTGCACAGGAAGATGTACATCACCGGCGGCATCGGGGCATCGGGCGGAAACGAGGGCTTTTCAGAGCCCTACAACCTCCCGAACATGTCTGCATACTGCGAGACATGCGCCTCCATAGGCAACATCTTCTTCAACCACAGGCTCTTCTCGATGCACGGTGAGGGCAAATACTTTGACGTGCTTGAGAAGACCCTTTATAATGGTGCACTTTCGGGTGTCAACCTTGCAGGAGACAGGTTCTTCTATCCCAATCCTCTTGAGTCCAGCGGACAGCATGAGCGCTCCGCATGGTTCGGCTGCGCATGCTGCCCCTCAAACGTATGCAGATTCATCCCTGCGATCCCCGGATATATTTACTCCGTGACCGACAATGATCTGTATATCAATTTGTTTGCTTCCAATACTGCCGATATTAATTTTGGGAAACACAAGGTGAAAGTTGCACAGGAGACGAACTACCCATGGGAAGGCAAAGTCAACATGACAGTTGACCCTGAGCAGGCCGGAAAGTTCACCCTTCGCATCCGCATCCCCGGATGGGCAAGGAATGAGGCCATGCCCGGAGGACTTTACAGCTTTACCGGGCAGTCGGATGAGAACTATGTCATTGTCGTCAACGGTAAGAACACAGAGGTGCAGATTGATAACGGGTATGCCGTCATTACGAGAAAATGGCAGGCAGGCGACAGGGTTGAAATGGATATTCCCATGCCTGTAAGGACCGTTCTGGCTGACGAAAAGGTAAAGGACGACGAGGGAAAATATGCAGTACAGAGGGGACCGCTGATGTTCTGTGCAGAATGGCCTGACAATGCCGAAGGAAATATTCTCGGACTTGTTATTGATGAAAATCCTGAGTTCAGCACGGAATTCAGGGCTGATCTGCTTAACGGAACCCAGGTCATAAGCACCAGGGCCAGGGAGGCTGCAAGGAACCTCGACGGTTCGATTTCGCTCGGCGAATACGGTGAACTGACACTGATTCCTTACCATCTGTGGAACAACCGCGGGGCAGGGGAGATGAAAGTGTGGCTGCCATTCAGAGAGACCAGCGCCAGACCGACGCCTGCACCTACTATGGCCTTTACAAGCAAGGTGACTGCCAGTACGCCCAACAGGTCACTCTCAGCTATCAATGATCAGCTTGAACCAGCAAATTCAAATGACCATACATGGCCTTACTATCATTGGTGGCCTGAAAATAATAAGTGGGAGTGGGTGAGGTTCGACTTCGTAAAGCCTGAAAAGGTGTCAGGGGTTAAGGTTTACTGGTTTGATGACGGTCCCTTTGGTGGCTGTCGTGTACCTGACGAATGGACGGTTGAATATCTTAGCGGCGGCAGCTGGAAAAAAGCAGCAACTGCCTCTCCTCTGGTCGTAACAAAGGACGCCTGGAATATAGCTGAGATAAACCCGGTAACAGCTTCAGGCATCAGGATTAACGTCCGGCTGAACAGTGAGTTTTCTTCGGGTATTCATGAAGTAATTATTGAGTAATAACTCGGTAAGCTGTTATTTAAATCGTTTGCAGGACATGTTTTATAACATACTTCCTGTCTCGAAAAACGCCTATCTTGCATGAGCTATGAAAAAGTGTAAATTTTACATTTAACAGACGCGAATCCCGGGCATACAATCCATTTTTTTCAATCAGGCCTGATACCGTTCTCTATAAAGTGTAAAATGCACACTAATCTAGATAAACAACTAATTATTAACCAGGTTTTTAACGGAATTAACTAACCTTTATGAAAAGAGAATGCAATTCAAAACAGGTGATGTGTGCCCGCAAAGGAGCAGGCATTCATCTGAGGAGATCGCTGATTTCGCTGCTGGCGCTGTTCCTGGCCATCAATCTGCAGGCGCAGACCAGGCAGTTGAGTGGTGTGGTTAAGGATCCGGCCGGTGAAACGGTTCCGGGTGCAGCCGTCAAGGTGCTGAACACTGTCAAGGGTGTTGCAGCCGATGTTGACGGACGTTTTGTGCTTATGCTCGCCCAGGGCGAGAATGTTATCCAGGTTTCATATGTAGGTATGAAGACACAGGAAATTAATGTACAGGGCAGGTCAAG
>DHGW01000086.1:14318-47480 GCA_002402965.1 Bacteroidales bacterium UBA4788 | reverse complement strand
CTAAATTTGCAGACCACATATATTGATGAGAGAGCCATGACAAACTTCTACAACCAGGGGATAAAAGATATCCGTGATCAGCTAAAGACCAGTGAAACGGAGGGATTGTCATCTGCTGAGGCAAGGCAGAGACTTGAGGAATATGGTTACAATATACTTGAGGAGAAGGGCAGGAAGAGTATAATTATGATGTTTTTTGCCCAGTTTAAGAGCCTGATGATCATTATTCTCCTGATTGCTGCCGCAATATCCGGAGTGGTTGGAGTAATGGAGGGCGAGGGATTGCTTGATACTTTTGTGATCCTCGGCATTCTTATCGTCAATGCGCTTATTGGCGCTATCCAGGAGAAGAGGGCGGAGACGTCGCTCGAAGCACTGAAAAGCATGGCTGCGCCGGCATCAAAGGTAGTACGTGACGGCTCTATCTCAGAGCTTGCCACACGGTACCTTGTTCCCGGTGACGTGGTAATTCTTGAGACGGGTTCGGTGATACCGGCAGATCTGCGTCTGTCAGAGGCAGTCAACCTGAAGATTCAGGAATCTTCCCTGACAGGGGAGTCCGTTCCTGTTGACAAGCAGACCGAACCCATTCCCGGTGAGGATATTTCTCTGGGTGACCGGACAAATATGGCATATTCGAGCAGTATGGTGACATACGGCCGTGGCCGCGGAATAGTTGTCAACACAGGTATGGAGACGGAGGTTGGCAAGATTGCCAGTATGCTGCAGCATGCCGAGGATATGGAGACTCCGATGAGCAGGCGTCTGAACCAGTTGGGTAAGGTCCTTGGACTTGTCGCCCTTGGCATCTGCGGTCTGATATTCCTGGTGGGGGTACTGTATGGTAACTCGGTACTGAGCATGTTCATGACAGCGGTGACCCTCGCTGTAGCTGCCATCCCTGAAGGTCTTCCGGCTGTTTCAACGATCGTGCTTGCAATTGGAGTGCAGCGCATGGTGAAAAAGAACGCCATTATCCGCACACTTCCCTCGGTTGAGACCCTGGGAAGCGCCACCGTCATCTGTTCTGACAAGACGGGAACCCTGACGCAGAACAAGATGACAGTTGTGGAGGCCTTCGTCAACCATAAACATGACCAGATAAACAGGAGCGCTCCCGGCACCACTCTAAATGCTGAGGAAGAGAGGCTTCTTGCCATCTCAGTCCTTTGCGCCGATGCTCACCTGAAGAAGGATGAGGATGGCAAAATCTCCTTTACGGGAGACCCTACCGAGACTGCCCTTCTGGACTTCGGCCTGCTTTACGGGGTGTATAAGGATGAGGTTGAAAAAAAATACCCGAGGGTTGCTGAGATACCTTTTGATTCGGAGAGGAAACGCATGACGACCGTTAACCGGATGTCGGAGAACCTCACACGTGTCAACGTAAAGGGAGGGCTTGATGAGGTGCTCAGCGTATGTGACAAGATTGTGATCAACGGAGAAATCAGGCCTCTCCTGCAGGCTGACATTGATGAGATCCGTAATGCCAACGAGACGATGGCCAATGCGGCATTGCGGGTGCTGGCCATGGCTTACAAGGATTGCCCGGAAGCACCTCAGAAAGTAACAATCGGGGAGCTGGAGAGTGGTCTTATTTTCATTGGCCTGCTTGGCATGATCGATCCTGCCCGGCCGGAGGTGCTCGATGCAGTGGCTAAATGCAACACGGCAGGCATTCGGGCGGTGATGATTACCGGAGACCACAAGACAACAGCGCTGGCGATAGCACGTGAAATCGGTATCTACAAGGAGGGTGATATAGCCATCACCGGGTCTGAACTCGAGAAACTCTCTGATGCGGAGCTCAATGAGAGTGTGGCCGGTTTTTCGGTTTATGCCAGGGTTGCACCCGAGCATAAGGTGCGCATCGTCAAGGCATGGCAGAGCCACAGTGAGGTGGTTGCCATGACAGGCGACGGTGTCAATGATGCCCCGGCACTAAAACAGGCTGATATAGGGGCTGCCATGGGCATTGTCGGAACCGATGTGGCCAAAGGTGCTGCCGATATGATACTGACGGATGATAATTTTGCTACAATCGTCTCCGCAGTTGAGGAGGGCCGCCGGATCTATGACAACATACTGAAAGTCATCCAGTATCTTCTGTCGACAAATGTGGGCGAGATATTTCTGATTCTGGTCACCTCAATATTCAATATGGGTATGCCGCTGCTACCGATACACATTCTGTGGATCAACCTGGTCACAGACAGCCTGCCGGCACTGGCGCTCAGTGTCGATCCGCCGGAGAAAGGCATTATGAACCGCAAACCCAGGAATTCCAAGAAGGGGTTCATGACGAAAGGTATGATCTGGAGGGTGATGTACCAGGGTCTGATGATCGGTTGTATTCCGCTGGTCTCATATATTCTCGGGCGTCATGATGGTGGTGAGGTTCTTGGCCGGACGATGGCTTTTGCCACGCTCATGTTCATACAACTGGTGCATGTACGCAACCTTCATTCAAATGCCATTTCATCATTCAGGACCAATCCGCTGAAGAACAAACCTCTCATAGGAGCCATTTTCGCATCTGCAGCTATCGGCCTGATTGTTCTACTTGTGCCGCCGATACGTGAGGCTTTCAGCCTGGCAGTCATGGACCGTGAGCACTGGATAATAGTTGTCCTGATGTCTCTTGCTCCGATAGTCGTAGTTGAACTGTTCAAACTGTTCAGGATCAATGGAGTAAAAAGCGACGAAAAGTAGCCTCGGGAAAAACGGGGCTCCTTTCATCTGATTGAGGATAGAATGACATACAAGACTGTAGACAGGAAGGTCTTAGGGTATCCCCGGAACATACTTTTTACCGGCCTTACCAGTTTCCTTACCGACACATCGGTCAAGATGATCTACTCGGTCATGCCGATGTTCCTCATGTCGATTGGTGCATCAAAGGCAAGTCTCGGGCTTATCGAGGGCGTGGCTGAAAGCACTGCCTCCCTTATCAAGGCGCTGTCAGGCTTCTGGAGTGACAAAATCGGGAAAAACAAGCCCTTCATGCTGATTGGCTATGCCCTCTCAGCCGTCATCCTGCCGCTGTATGCCTTCGTAGTCTCCCCGATGCATGTACTGATCCTTCGATTTGCCGAAAGGTTTGGGAAGGGAATCAGGACAGCTCCCCGCGACAGTCTCATTGCCGGATCGGTAACAAACAACGAGACAGGCAGGAGTTTCGGTCTTCAGAAAGCAATGGACAACAGCGGTGCCATTGCCGGGCCGCTGCTGGCGTTTGGACTTCTTAGTCTCTTTCCGGACAACTACAGGCTTATCTTCATACTGGCTGGGATCCCTGCTATGCTGGGCATATTCGTTATTATCTTCGGAATAAGGGAGGTAAGGAAAAGCAAGGCTGAACTCTTTCAGAAGTTCCGGTTCAGGGACTTTTCAAAAAGATATTACCTCTTTCTGGGGATCATCTTCATCTTCACCCTGGGGAACTCTACCGATGCCCTCCTGCTGGTTAAGGCTAACGAGGCCGGGATAAAGGTCACATTCATCCCGTTGGTCTATCTGATTACAAATACTGTAGCAGTCATTGCCGCAATACCGCTGGGCTCTCTCTCCGACAGGGTGGGGAAGGAGAAAATACTTGTAGCCGGATTCCTTATTTATACCCTTGTATACTACTGGTTTGGCAGGACATCCGATACAACTGCAATAACATTGCTTTTTGCCCTGTACGGTCTCTATTCCGCTGCTACAGACGGTATTCAGAAGGCTTTTGTCACGGACATAGTCGACAGGAACAAGCGTGGAACAGGCCTTGGCATCTATAATGCATTGTTGGGCATAACCCTGTTGCCTGCGAGCCTGATTGCAGGCATTCTCTATGACAGGGTCAACTCAAGCATCCCTTTCAGGTTCGGGGCGGCGATGGCTCTGCTGGCCGCAATACTGATGATTATTTTTATTATTTCGGGCGGAGGTAAGAGTCAACCGGAACCAGGCAGCAGGCGATAGTGAAGTCTGAGCTCTTCAGTCTGCAGTCAGTCAGCAGGTTACTTCCTATATCTTGTTCTGCAATTCTTAATGGTCAAATTAATTATGGGTGTCCATGTTCTACAATGCTTTAGGCCCTACGGGCTAACATTGCCAACACTACTGCCTATTGCCTATTGCCTGATACGACTACTGACAGCGGACTATGGACTACTTTGCCATTGGTCCGGCGGGGACTTCATCAACCCTTCGCTCGCGGCTGCCTTTGTGCCCGAAGAACCATATCAGGGACAGGGAGATTATGACAATTCCGGCTACTGTTACCCAGTCGGCATGCTCTCCAGGCACAATCATCCAGCTCAGTATGGCGCCAAACACCGGTATGATGAATTTCCACAGGTTGAGCTCGCTTACCTTCACCTCTGGTCGCTTCAGAAGCACATACCATTTGGAGAAAGTAAAGGCTGACATGAAGGAGAGCCAGGCAAGCACCAGCCAGTAGGTGACGGGGAAATCGGGTTTTGACGGCACATCCTCAAAAAGAAAGGATATAAAAAACATGATTGCTCCGCCAGTGAACAGGGAGAATGAGCTCAGCACCAGCGGATTCATGTTTTTCCCATTCTTGGATACAAGTACATTGCTTGTTGCGGTGGAGATGTTGGCGATGAAGATCATGATTATTCCGGCCACCTCGCCAGGGAGGCCGAAATGGAACCCCTGCCTCCCGACGCTCACGAGCACTATGCCGGCGAGGCCGAGGAATATTGTGATTACTTTGGCACGGGTGAACCGCTCCTCCTTGATCATTATCCTTGAAACGATAGCCGTCACGAAGGGCTGCGATCCCACGATGACTGCACCCAGAGCGCCGGGAACGCGGTCCATACCGATATAGAACAGGATATAGTTGATCAGTGTCTGGAGTATGGTGACCCATATTGCCAGGCTCCGGTTCCTGACAATCATCCGGATATATTCACGTGGCCTGACGGTGAACGGGAGAATCATCAGTCCGGACAGGATAAACCGGGTGCCTGCGAAATGAAGTGGTGTTGAATATTGCAGTCCTACCTTGATGAAGGGATACGCTGTAGACCACATCAGGCAGGTAATTATTGCCCAGATAATGGTGTTTGTATGTCGGTCAGCCATCTGAAACAGATAAGACTGCAAATATTGCTTTTTTTATTTTTCCTTCGTATTCCAGTCAGGCGGTTTCACACCAAGCAGATGTTCCACGAAGAAATCCATCCTTCGCCTTTCCCCGTATGCTCCCCCGCTGCTGTGCTGCATTCCGGGCACCAGCAGGTAGTCGAAATCCTTCCCTGCCTTGATGAGGGCATTGACAAGCTGCGTTGTGGAGGCAGGGTCGACATTATTGTCCATCTCGCCGTTGATGAGCAGAAGTTTGCCTTTCAGCTTCCCTGCGTTCTCAACGTTTGACGACTCGATGTAACTCTGGTCAACAGGCCATCCCATCCACTGCTCGTTCCACCAGATCTTGTCCATCCTGTTATCATGACATCCGCATGAAGATACGGCAACGTCATAGAATTCAGGGTGGAACAGCAGCGCGCCGGCTGAGTTCTGCCCTCCGGCCGATGTCCCGTAGACGCCCACCCTGTCAATACCCAGGTAAGGATACTTTTCGGCGGCAGCCTGCATCCAGAGGATCCTGTCAGGGAATCCTGCATCCTTTATATTCTTCCATGCGATGTCATGGAACTTCTTCGATCTGTTTGAGGTGCCCATCCCGTCAATCTGCACCACAATGAATCCAAGCTCGGCGAGGGAGTTCATATTGCTGAAGGTGGTACGGAACGATTTGGGAACGAAGCTGCTGTGCGGGCCGGCATAAATGTTCTCAATCACCGGGTACTTGCGGAACGGATCAAAGTTGAGAGGCCTGATGATAACTCCCCAGATGTCCGTTACGCCGTCACGTCCTTTGGCAGTGAATACCTCGGGGTATTGCCATCCTGTAGCCAGCAGGTCTTTCACATCGGCCTCAGCAAGTTTCATCACCTCGCTGCCGTCTGAACTGTTCCGCACAACGGATACGGGAGGCAGGTCAACCCTGGACCATGTGTCAATGAAGTACTTTCCGTCAGCCGAGAAAAGGGCATCATGATTTCCGTCGGCCGGAGTCAGATGTGTGAGCCCTGAGCCGTCAAACCCTATCCTGTAATAATGAATAAGATAGGGGTCACCCTTCTCGCGGCCTGAAGCCCTGAAGATTATATTCCGCTCTTTCTCGTCAACGCTCACTACACCCCTGACAAGCCATTCGCCGCTTGTGACCTGGTTCTTCACCTTCCCGGTTGCACCGTCATACAGCCACAGGTGGTTCCATCCGTCACGCTCCGAGGCCCAGATAATCTCACCGGTAGACTTCACATCGTACCTGTAGCGCTTTCCGCTGTAATCTATGAATGTAGGTGACTGTTCGTCAATTATCACGCTCATTTTACCGGTTGCGGCGTCGATTCGCATGACCCTGTATACCTGGTGGCCGCGCTTGTTGTATTCAAATGTCAGGAAGCTGCCAAGGGAGTCCCAGCGGAAGTTGTTCAGACTGTACTGGTTGGGTATCATTGTCTCGTCAACCACTATATGTTTCCTTTCGGCGACGTCAAAAATCTGCGGAAAATACTGAGGGACGGCATCGCCCGGCTTTGGGTATTCGTAGGAGTAGCTTTTCGGCTGCACCTGGCCTTCAGGCGATGATTCAACATACGTGATCATGTGCTTCTCGGCAGGAATTACCAGGTATGCCATGATCTTCCTCGAATCAGGCGACCACTCAACGGATGCCGAATAGTACTTTCCTATCCCGCCGTCGCAGCTCAGCTGATATTCCTTCTTTTCCTCAAGATTCCTTATCCACAGGTTGTAATCGCGAATGAAGGCGGTCATTTTTTTGTCAGGCGAGGTATCAGGTCTGCCAATGAGCTCGTTGCGGAATCCCCATGGCCACCTGTTTCCGTCTCCTCCCCATGTATATGGACGCCTGGTCTCCCTTTCCTTTGTTACTGCATATTTTTTAAGGTCACATTTGTAAACCCAACCTGAATATTCGAAGGTCATCGTTTTAAGGTCATCGGCAATAACCAGGTTCCTTACCGGAAGATCAGCTGCCTTGATGGTGTCCCCTGTGACCTTGCCAAGAGATTCAGCCAGCTTCACTGCATCAAATGCTTTCTTCAGGGTCTTCTTTGCCGGGTCAGCAAGTATGTAATTCTTCCCTTCAGCGGTCCTGTCCTCAAAGACCAGGAGATCCGTCTTGCCTATCCATGAAGGCCTGATGTCATTGTGCCATACCTTCCCTGACAGCTGCCTGTCAAGACCGTTGGCTCTTTCGTAATCCTTTTCAGTACCCTGTGCGCCGGCAGTCAGAGTGACCATGCAGGCGAGCAGGAAAGAAAATAAACCGTATGCAAATGCTTTGTTCATTGCCGGACTGTTTTAATTTTATGCATAGTTAAAATAAATTGCGTGTATTTTAAACACTTTTTCTATGTTTTATGGCTTATTTTACCGGACTTTCACATTTATTAAGGAACAGGTAGAGCCCGGGGAGGATGGTTTATGAAGATTGAAGAGTTTATTGCAGAGCGACTCCGAAAGGAGGGTGTGAAGATGTTTTTCGGGATTCCAGGGGGACCTTCGATTCCCTACATGGAAGCCTTCAGGAGGGCCGGGATAGAGTTTGTCCTGACAGGTCATGAGGCCTCTGCGGCTGTGATGGCCGATGTTACCGCCAGGCTGACGGGGGTGCCTGGTGTTTGCCATGCCACATTCGGTCCCGGTGCGGTGAATCTTGCCTCCGGAGTGGGCGGAGCCCTGCTTGACCGTTCGCCGGTGATTGCCCTGACTTCTGAGTTGCCTGATGAATGGCTTGGCCGGACAGCGCAGATGAATATTGACCACCAGGCGTTATTCCGCCCGCTGACCAAGGCTACATTCAGGCTCAGCGCCGGGAATGCCATGGAAGTTATCAACCGGAGCCTTGAGCTGGCAAAAGAGGAGTACCCCGGCCCGGTCCATATCGGTTTGCCATCGGACCTGGCAGGCAGCGAGATTTTTCATAGCT
Source organism: Bacteroidales bacterium UBA4788 (assembly GCA_002402965.1). Lineage (GTDB taxonomy): Bacteria > Bacteroidota > Bacteroidia > Bacteroidales > VadinHA17 > SR-FBR-E99. Next base: position 39,439 of record DHGW01000086.1, on the reverse strand, counting down.
CCTCCTCAGGAGAGACCGCGGGAGGGAGATCAGAAGAGGTAAGCGCTGACCCTGAATGGGCACCTGGTGCAAGACCGGAGCAGGTAATATCTGCCCCTGGATCATGGCTGCCGGATGAAGGGAAGATGCAGGTATCTGCCAGCGTGCATGGGAGAGCCGGGGTGTTGATTGCCTCGGCACGAAGACCCCTGATAGCCGTCGGACTGACAGCGATGCGCACCGGGACAGGGCAGGCACTGTTGAAGTTCCTTGAGAAGCACCGTGTTCCGGTGGTTGTCACCCCAATGGCCGGTGGTGTGATCCCATCTGATCATCCCTGTTTTGCCGGAGTGCTGTTCCATGCTCTCAGCAACCGGCTCGGCAGGCTGATAAAGGCTGCTGACCTGGTCATCGGGCTTGGCTATGACCCGGTGGAGTACAACTATGAATCGTGGCTGCCGGAGGTGCCTCTTGTTCACTTCGACACCAGGACCTCGGACCTCAGGATAAAGGGTGCCATTGAGAGTGTTTCAACTCCCGGGAGATGGTTTGAGACCCTCGCTCCGCTGATGAGTTCATCTGAGATGACTGATCTGGCAGCGGAGGTCAGAAAAGATATCATCAACGGTCTTAATGCAAAGACGTCAGGATTCAATCCATTCACGGCTCTGTCGGTTTTGAGGGAGCAGCTTCCCGCCGGCACCACCGTCACTGCGGATGTGGGATCGCACCTTCACCTGCTGGGGCAGATGTGGGATGTAATGAATGGCAGACTGATCATGACAAACGGGTGGTCGTCAATGGGGTTTGGACTGCCGGCGGCAGTAGCTGCAGCCATGGTCGGGAACGGGGAGCCTGTGGTGTGCATCACCGGCGACGGAGGTTTTATGATGTATGCCGGTGAGATAATGACAGCACGCCGGCGCGGACTGAAGCTAATCATCGTGGTGCTCAGTGACGGGGAGCTGAACCTGATCCGGATCAAGCAGTCGTGGAAAAATGTCAGTCCTTACGGGATAAAAGTATGCAGCGGTCCGCTCTTTGGCGCCGGCAGCTTCCTGGGCGCAGAGGTTATGCGTGTCACGAATGCGGAAGAGATGCATGCAGCCATCCGAAGGTCTTTATGCTCCGACGGCTGCGTAATCATTGAGGCGGCTGTTGACCCTTCCGTTTACAGTGATCTGGTTGTGAGAAGCTGAACTAAAACTATTCTTCCTTCTCTTTCTTAGCGGCTGGCTTTTTGGCCTTGGTTGCAGGCTTGGCAGCCTTTTCAGCCACTGCTCCGGGTTCTTTCTCTGTCTTTTTTGCAGCTGGCTTTGCCGCGGTTTTGGCGGGTGCTTTGGGCTTGGCTGTCCTGACCGGCTTCGCTGTCTTGGTTTCGGCGGCTGCTGTGACGGGCTTTTCAACTTCTTTCACTGCCCCTTTCGGCCTGGATTCAATAACACTCTTGTTTGCCTTTCTCTTACGGCGGACGCCAAAGGATCCTCTGATTATCTTTCCTCTTTTTGATTTCTTGTCACCTTTGCCCATATTATATTTCAGTTTAATTGTGAACTCAAAATTGCACAAACAACAAAAGTAGTAAAATTTAGTACTCAGAAATGAATTTCTGTTAATAAATAAGGGAGTCATTGCCGGGGCGGTTACCCGTCCTTTTTACTAAATTTGCTGATATGGCACCCAAGAAGCTAAGAATCTATGCTCCGGATGTCACTCCGCGGCTTGAATATACCGCCGGAGTGATCTTTGACCTGATTCTGGGTATCAGCTACGAAATTACCACTGACAGAAGAAAGATCAGGACGGGCCCGGCCATAATCTATTCCGATGAGAGGGTGAGGGACCAGTTTGTAATCCGTCCTTCAGGACTTCTCTCGGCCACTGGTGTCACGCACCCGGGGCCGGAGGTTTCCCGGTTTGACGGGATGCCACTCCTTTATGCCTGCAGTAACGGAAGCATACCGTTTGATCTCTTCTCGGCCGTCTTCTGGATGCTCTCCAGATATGAGGAGTATATGCCTTTTGCTTCGGATGTCCACGAACGATTCCAGGGATCTGCCTCGCTTGCTTACAGGGGAGGCTTTCTGCGTATGCCTGTTGTTGAGATATGGTCAAGATATCTGGCGGACGAGCTTGTGAAGCGTTACCCGGTACTGACCATCAGGCACAATGAGTACAGGGCGCTTGTGACGGTTGATGTTGATCAGCCCTTTGCCTACCGCAGTCGCGGATTTCTACGCAGCATGGGAGGACTTGTGAAGGGCCTGGCAGGGACTGGCGCCAGACCGGCCGACCGGATAAGGATCATGACCGGCAGCAAGGATGATCCATATGACAGCTTTGACTGGATAGAAGAGCAATTACAGGCCGCCGGCAACGAAGCCCTCTTCTTCTTCCCTACGGGTGACCAGGGCGATTATGACCACAATCCATCTTACCGAGATCATGATTACGGTGAGCTAATTCGCAGGTGCGACACCCTTTTTGGCACCGGTCTTCATCCCTCTTATCGCTCTGCGGGAAGAGCAAAGACGCTCCGGATGGAAGCTGAGCGGTACCGCACAATCACCGGGCATCATCCTGAAAGAGCGCGCCAGCACTGGCTTCTTTTGCGCATGCCTGATACATACCGTGATTATGAGGAGGCGGGCATAAGATATGACTACACTATGGGGTACAATGACGAACCCGGATTCAGGGCCGGGATTGCCAGGCCGTACCCGTTCTATGATCTGATGAAGGAAAAGATCACCGGGCTGAATTTAGTTCCGTTCCAGGTCATGGACGGCACTCTCAGACAGTATATGCACCTCACCCCCGAGACTGCTATTGGGGTTATTGAAGAACTGATCGTTTCCACCCGGAAAGCAGGAGGCCTGTTTGTGTCTATATGGCACAATACCTCCCTCAACGAAGGCAACGGATGGGAGGGATGGCGCAGGGTTTTTCTGGAAATGCTTGCGATGCAGATGGCATGATCAACTACCTTAATAACAGTGAAATAGATCGGGTAAAATGGGATGCCTGCCTGGATGAGATACCCGGTGTGAAGCCTTACGCTCTGTCATGGTATCTCGATATCATGTCGCCAGGCTGGGATGCACTGGTTGACGATGATTACCTGTCATTATTCCCTCTTCCCCGCGCAAGGAAGTACGGCTTCAGTTACCTGGCAACACCGGTCTTCCTGCAGCAACTGGGGCTCTTCACTCCCGATGGTGACCGGGAACGGATTGCTGCTGAGTTCATCACGTTCATGCCGGAATTCTACAGGCTGATCGATCTCTGCATAGGGCAGGAAGCAAAGGCGCCGGGATATACACTGACCCCCAGGCATAATTATGAGCTGAAGCTCGACGAGCCTTATGAAAATGTGTGGCTCGGTTATATGACTGATTGCAGGCGGAACATAAATATCGCGCACCGATATCCCCAGGAAGTGGTTGATGATGTAAAACCCGGAGAGCTGATCAGCCTCTTCAGAAACAACACTGCTGCAAGGGCCGGGGTGATAAGAAACGAAAGCTACCGGAGGCTCCATTCACTGATGGAACACTGCTCCAAAGCCGGCAGCGGGAGGCTTCTGGGTGTGAGATCTCCCAAAGGGAAGCTGCTCTGGGGTATGTTTGTGATAGAAATTCACGGGCGAACCACGATGCTATTCACCGCAGGCAGCAGGAAGAGCCGTGAACTGCGCACATCATATCACGTCATAGACCACCTGATAAGAAGTTATGCGGGAACGGGACAAATCCTGGATTTTGCAGGATCAACAGTGCCGTCTATTGCAATCTTTATGAGATCTTTCGGGGGAGAGAGAACAACCTACTGGCGGCTTTACTGCAACACTCTTCCCTGGCCGCTCAGGTTGCTTAAGTGATCAGAAGAGCAGTTCGATAACCTGGTCGCCCGTATCGGATTGGGTCAGTTTCCCGTTTTCACATCGCAGCGTTCTCTCCGGGAACTTCTTGACCAGCGAGTGTTTGTGTGTTGACATTATCACCGCCCGGCCGGTGTTGCTGATGCCTTTCAGAAGGATGTGGATCTCCTCGGATGTCTCAGGATCGAGGTTGCCCGTTGGCTCGTCGGCAAGTATTATCTCCGGGTCGTTAAGCAAAGCCCGTGCAATCACCACCCTCTGCTGCTCACCTCCTGAGAGCTGGTGCGGAAGCTTAAAACCCTTGTTCTGAAGGCCCACCTTCTCCAGTACTTCCCTGATACGGTCTTCAATGGCAATCTTGCTATTCCACCCCGTTGCCCTCAGGGCGAACTCCAGGTTATCATGTACCGACCTGTCCGTAAGCAGCTGAAAATCCTGGAATACTATGCCGAGTTTTCTTCTCAGCAGAGGTATTTCTCTCTTTTTTATCGTTCTCAGGTTGAACCCTGCAACCCTTCCTTCACCTTCAGCCAGCGGAAGCTGTGCATTCAGCGTCCGTATGAGCGAAGTCTTGCCGCTGCCTACCTTTCCGACAAGATAGACAAACTCACCCCTGTCGACCTTCAGGTTCACGTCAGAGAGAACCATGTGATCCTGCTGCATGATCGTGCAACTATTCAGTTCAATTATCGTATCTAGGGGAGTAGTCTCTTCCATCCGGAACGGTTTTTGTGCAAAATAAAAAAGAATTAACAATCAGCGGCATATATGTTGATAAAATGAGCTTTAAAGAAATTTTCGGGAGGTTATATAGTTGTATTTTTACGGCTGATGAAAATGTGCCGTTAAAACCGTACAAAATATTGTTAATTAGTAAATTACTTGCAGTAATAACTTGCAGGAGCATCTCTGTTGAGAGAGGCTTATGAAAGGATAAAGTTATGAACAGAAAGATATTGATGGTCATGGTGGTCTCGATCATTGCTGCCGGATCTGCAATGAGGGGACAGGTCTCATTCTCAGGGGAAGAGATGACCTCACTGCTGAACAACGGTTATGAAATGTTTTCGAAGGCCAAGTATGCGACGGCAATAAGCCTGTTCGACAAGTGGCTGGAGACAGAGAAAGAGGGTGATATGCTCAGGAGGGCTGATGCTGAGTATCACGCCGCCCTGGCATCGATGAGGCTGATGAGTCCTGATGCCGAATACAGGATGCAGCGTTTCATCAATGGCAACACGGAAAGTCCGAAGCTTAACCAGGCCCGGTTCGAGTCGGGTCGCTACTGCTACCAGCAGCGAAACTATTCCTGCGCCATCGAGTGGTTTGAGCAGACTGACCGCAACATGCTCTCTGACAAGGAGCTTTCGGAATATCTCTTCAAGCTGGGGTATTCTCATTACAGGAGGGGTGATACAAAAAGGGCCGGGATGCTCTTCGCTGAGCTGATTGATGTTGATACGGACTTTACCTCTCCGGCCATCTATTATCATTCGGCCATTGCATATGAAAATGGCTTCTACCGGACGGCCCTCGAGGGGTTCGAACGGCTGAAGGGGGATGAAACCTTCGGAAGCATTGTACCTTTCTACATAACTCAGATCTATTACCTCGATAAGAACTACGAAGGTATACTGGAGATGGCTCCGGCGCTGATTGATCAGGCCGGAAAGACCCGTGAAACGGAACTTTACCGGTTTATAGGCGATGCTCATTTCCAGAAGGGGAATTACAGCGAAGCCATCCCCTACCTTGAAAAATTCATCAAGGGTACAAAGCTCAGTGACAGGAACGACAAGTATGAGCTGGCTTACAGCTATTATCAGACCGGTGCCTTTGATCAGGCCACGAAACTATTTAACGAGGTGGTGGGCCGTAGTGACATTCTTACCCAGAATGCCTATTACATGCTGGGCTCCTGCTATCTTAAGGCGAATGACAAGAAGAAGGCACAGATGGCTTTCTCCGCCGCTGCGGGAATGAACTATGACCCGGCGGTTGAGGAGGAAGCCCTCTTCAACTTTGCCAAGCTGGCATATGAGAACTCTTATGCACCCTTTGGCGAGGGGATAGATGCACTTCACAGCTACATACAGAGATACCCGAATTCGGAAAATGTCTCCGAGGCTTACGACTATCTCATCTCTGCATACATGCGGCTGAAGAATTACCAGGCAGCACTCACTTCACTCGAGAAGATAAGCAGCAAGGACAGCAGGCTCAGGGAGGCCTACCAGAAGGTGACATATTACAGGGGGGTGGAGCAGTTCCGCAACAAACAGTACGCAGATGCAGTGGCGATGTTTGACAAATCACTTGTTTACAAGGAGATGAATGCTGAACTGATGGCTCAGGCTCTCTACTGGAGAGGAGAAGCGAATTACCATCTTGGCAGGAATGACGCTGCTGTCAATGACTGGGAGAGCTTCAGGAAGCTTCCCGGCGCCTCCTCGATGCCCGGTTACGAGCTGATCGATTACAACCTGGGCTATGTATGGTACAATGAAGGTGATTACGCGAAGGCTCTTCCGCATTTCATGGCCTTCAGCAACAAGGTTGATGCACAGACAAGACCTGATATTGCCTCAGATGCCCATAACCGCATCGCCGACTGTTACTACATCAGGGCGGATTACACTTCGGCTATTGCCCATTATGACAAGGTGATTGACTACTCAAGGCTCGATGCCGACTATGCAATGTTCCAGAAGGGATTTGCCCAGGGACTGAGCAACGATAACCAGGCCAAGATCAGCACGCTGACCGGCCTTATCAATAAGTTCCCGAAGTCGGCCTACGTACCCAACGCCCTCTTCGAGAGGGGACGGGCATATGTGGCTGTGGAGCAGCCGACCCGGGGAGAAGCGGATTTTACAAATATTATCGCATGGTATACCAACAGCCAGTTTGTGCCGCCGGCAATGGTGCAACTGGGGCTCATACACTACAACGCCGGGGAGAACGCAAAAGCAATTGCACAGTTCAAGAAGGTAATTGAGAATTACAGGAACACTCCTGAGGCACGCAATGCCGTAAACGGACTTAGGAACGCCTATACTGACATGGATGATGTAGAGTCGTTCTTTGCATATATGAAGAATGTGGAGGGACTGGGCGACATTGAGGCCACAACCCGTGACTCAATGACCTATACTGCCGGGGAGAACCAGTATATAAAAGGTAACTGCGAAAGAGCAACCGAGATATTCAGGAATTACCTGAAAGAATTTCCGGCAGGCAGTTTTGCCACCAATGCCAGGTTTTACCTTGCCGACTGCCTCTACAGGTCAGGAAAGGTTGACGAGGCCCTTGATCTCTACCTGAAGGTCATCAGCGTAGGCAACAACCAGTTCATGGAACAGTCTTTGCTCGGTGCCGCCTCCATCACCTTCGGAAAGGCTGATTACAGAGGAGCATGGTCGCTGTACGAGAGGCTCGGCAGGGAGGCATCCAACCCGGGCAACCGACTCTTTTCAGGTCTGGGCATGATGAGATCTGCCTCTGCATTGGAGGATGATGAAAAGGTCATTTCCTCTGCTGAGCTGGTTCTTGGTTCCGAGAATCTGACCGAGGAGCTGGCGCGCGAAGCTACTTTTCTCACAGCAAAGGCCAATCAGAAGCTTGGCAACAATGCCGATGCCCTGGATGATTACCGCAGGGTGGCATATGAGGTTGCCACAGCCTACGGAGCTGAGTCTAAGTACCGTGTTGCCGAATTGCTGTGGATTTCGGATGACATCAGCGGTGCCGAGACGGAGGCCAACCAGTTTGTTGACATGAGCTCACCGCATGCATACTGGACAGGCAAAACCTTCCTTCTTCTCTCCGATATAGCATTGAAGAAGGGAGACACTTTCCAGGCAAAAGCAACGCTTCAAAGCCTGATCGACTACTATACAATCCCGGATGACGGCGTTATTGACGAGGCACGGGCAAAACTCGCAGCGCTCACGGCCGGGGAGACAGCAGGCAACCCTGCAACCAACTGATTCAATTGAACTGATGAAAGAGAACGAGTAAGCAATGAAAGTAACAGGATATATCACAGCAGCAGCTCTTATGATTTCGGCGGTTGTAACCGCCCAGACAGAGGAGGAGACTATCAGGAGATCAGTCACACTGTACAACCCGTATAAGCCGACACTTCAGGAAGCAGACAAGAGAGCCATCCTTCCGGAGGTTGATGACACCACCACGGTAGACATACTATTTGACTATGACTTCACCCCCGGATCATTCATGCCTGAATACGAGGTCAGCCCGATCAAGTCAGCAGTGCTATCACCCGAACCACTCCAGGAGCTGAAGAAGGGTTATGTGAATCTCGGTCTGGGGACATACCTCTCTCCTTTCCTGGAGATAAACATCTCCAATGGCAGGTCGAACAAGGGAGCCATCGGGCTCTTCACCCGCACCTACGGGTCTGCCGGAAAGATCGAACTTGAGAACGACATGAGAGTCAATGCCGGGTTCCTTGACAACCAGGCACTGCTCTACGGCAGGAAGTACTTCAGACGCAGCCGGTTTGACACTGATATCGACTTCAGGCAGATGACACGCCATGCCTACGGGTATGATCCGGAAGTGACCGGTTATGAACCTGAAGGAAAGGATATCAGGGCATTGTACTATGATGTGACCTGGAAGGCAAGATATTTTACCATGGAACCTGACTCGAGTGATCTCAACTGGGATGCAACCCTCAGGTATAACCTCTTCACGAGACAGAACAACGGCATGCAGCATAATCCCGGACTGACGCTCAGTGCAGGCACCGAGATGTTCGGATTGTATGCCGGGGTGAACGCGGAGTACGATCTGTATCTGTTTGCAAAAGGCATCGACCACAAGTCAAGAAATCTCGTCAGTCTGGCTCCCTACATCACTAAGGGCAATGAAGACTGGAGATTTCGCTTCGGGCTGAAGGTGGCAGCGGACCTTAAGGAGAATCATGATCCGCTGGTAGGCGGTGAAAAGAAGTTGTACATGTTCTTCTATCCGGATGCAATGTTCACTTTCAGGATCATCCCGAAGTTCCTGCGATTCACTGCATCCCTTGACGGTTTTATGGAGAACAACCAGGCACGGAATACAGCCTATGTCAATCCGTGGATGCTCCCGGGTGACACCCTTTACAACCTTCGCAACACAGACAACGAACTCAGGATCAAGGCAGGCCTCTCAGGTGCGGTAAACGTCAGCTCTACGTATGCCGTTGACGTCAGTTACACCTTCTTCAAGGACATGCTGCTGTTCATGAATGATACTCTGGGTGTGGGCAACTGGTTCGTTCCTCTCTATTCTGACGGCAGCCTCCTCAAGGTTCACGGCGGATTGAATATCCCTGTCAACCGTCAGCTGACCCTGTCTCTCGACGGTAACTATTACGGGTACGACCTGTCAGGCCATGAGTATGCATGGCACAAGCCGAAGTGGGACGGATCCGTCAAGGGCGCCTACAACCTGAGGAACAAGATCATCGCATCAGCGGAGCTCACTCTCATCGGTGACAGGTATGCAAGGGTCAGGGCGCCTGAGGAGACCGTCAGGCTGTCTTTCCATCCAAACCTGAACATAGGCGTGGAATACAGGTACACTTCTGATATCTCGTTCTGGGTAAAATGCAATAACATATCCTACAGCCGATATTTTGAATGGAATTATTATCCTGAGCGGAACTTCATGCTCATAGGTGGTATTTCTTACAGTCTGTAGAGCACCGGAACGGAGGACAATTTGTTCATATTTTTTCAGTAATAATTACCTTTTAAGGAGGTGAAATCATTGGATTTTGCTACCTTTGTGTGATTTTATATGTGACATATTGTCAAAGCGTTAAAAGTATAAAAAATTCAATTTAAAACTACTTGTATGACGAATGAGGAACAGAGGCAGAGGAGCAGGGAGCAGGATGAGTATTCAGCCGACAGTATCCAGGTTCTTGAAGGCCTGGAAGCGGTAAGAAAGAGGCCCGCAATGTACATTGGGGATGTAGGAGTAAGAGGCTTGCATCATCTTGTTTATGAGGTTGTTGATAATTCCATTGACGAGGCTCTGGCAGGATTCTGTACCAGAATAGACGTTACCATAAATGAAGATAATTCAATTACCGTGGTGGACAACGGCCGCGGTATACCCGTGGAGTTGCATGAGAAGGAGAAGCGCTCTGCGCTGGAGGTCGTTATGACTGTTCTCCATGCAGGGGGTAAGTTTGACAAGGACTCCTACAAGGTGTCGGGAGGTCTTCATGGTGTAGGTGTATCGTGCGTCAACGCATTATCCTCCAGGATGACAGTTGAGGTGATGAGGCAGGGTCAGAGATGGTCTCAGACCTATGAGAGGGGGAAACCCCTCGCGCCTGTCGCACCTATAGGGAAATCGGAGGAGTCAGGTACTATCACCACATTCATGCCGGACAATACTATTTTCCAGACGATCGATTTCAAATTTGATATTCTTGCTGCCCGACTGAGGGAGCTGGCTTTTCTTAACAAGGAGATCCTTCTGACCCTGACTGACAAGCGCGAGGTTACTGAAAACGGCAACGGCGAGGAGTCGCATCCGGTGACTGAGAATTTCTATTCCGAGCGCGGGCTGATAGAGTTCGTGGAGTATCTTGACGGTAACCGTGAAAGGCTGATTGATAAGGTAATATATATCAATTACGACAAGGGTGACTCACCCGTAGAGCTGGCCCTTCAGTACAATACTTCCTTCTCGGAAAACGTGCATTCATACGTCAATAACATTAATACGATCGAGGGAGGCACTCATCTTGCAGGGTTCCGCAGGGGCCTGACGCGCACGTTGAAGAAATACGCCGAGGATTCAGGCCTGACCTCCAAGCTCAAATTTGATATCAACGGCGACGATTTTCGTGAGGGGCTGACATCAGTCATCTCAGTGAAGGTAGCCGAACCGCAATTTGAAGGGCAGACCAAGACGAAGCTTGGCAACTCCGAGGTGATGGGTTCAGTGGATGTGGCCGTCAGCGCTGCTCTTACAAACTATCTTGAAGAGAATCCCAAGGATGCAAGGTCGATTGTTCAGAAGGTGATTCTTGCCGCCACGGCACGACATGCAGCGCGCAAAGCGCGGGAACTGGTTCAGAGGAAGAATGTCCTCTCAGGATCAGGACTTCCGGGCAAACTGGCCGACTGTGCAGACCGTGATCCGTCGGTTTCCGAGATATTCCTTGTGGAAGGTGACTCGGCAGGCGGAACTGCAAAACAGGGACGTGACCGCCGCTTCCAGGCCATCCTGCCCCTCAGGGGCAAGATTCTCAACGTGGAGAAGGCCATGCAGCACAAGATTTATGACAGCGAAGAGATAAAGAACATCTTTACCGCCCTCGGTGTCACCATCGGAACAGAAGACGACAGCAAGGCTCTGAACACCTCCGGACTGCGGTACGCCAAAGTGATAATCATGACTGATGCCGACGTTGACGGTTCGCACATCACAACCCTTATCATGACATTCTTCTTCAGGTACATGAAGGAGCTGATCGAGAACGGTCACATATATATTGCCACTCCGCCGCTTTATCTTGTCAGGAGGGGCAAGGCTGAGAAATACTGCTGGTCAGAAGAGGAGCGTGATGCTGCCGTCCAGGAGCTTGGTCAGGGCAAGGAGTCGGCCGTGACAATACAGAGGTACAAGGGTCTTGGTGAGATGAATGCAGAGCAGCTGTGGACGACGACGATGAACCCGGAGACGCGCACGCTGCGCCAGGTGACCATAGACAGTGCTGCCGAAGCGGATCACATCTTCTCGATGCTCATGGGTGACGAGGTGCCGCCCAGGAGGGAGTTCATCGAGAAGCATGCGAAGTACGCTAATATTGATGCATAAGCATGGAAATTTTTCAGACCGTCTTTGACTGGTATATGGCCAATCTTAACTATTGGACCATATATCTTCTTATGACAATTGAGAGCTCATTTATACCATTTCCTTCAGAGATAGTCGTTCCTTTTGCAGCATGGAGAGCGGGGGAAGGAAGTCTTACTATGTGGGGTGTGCTTCTCTCTTCCACGGCTGGTGCCATGACCGGGGCAATCATCAACTACTACCTGGCGGTATGGATTGGCAGGCCCGTTCTTTACAGGCTTGCCGGCACAAAGTGGGCGCATGCCCTTCTGATAACCCGGGAAAGCGTTGAAAAGTCTGAAAAATACTTCATAAAACATGGCAAAGCCTCAACATTCATCGGCAGGCTCGTGCCGGCTGTCAGGCAGCTGATCTCCATCCCTGCCGGGCTTTCCAGGATGCACATCGGAACCTTCCTGCTTTACACCTTCATGGGGGCAGCAATCTGGAATGTTATCCTGGCCCTGATAGGTTATTACGCCTATGACAAGCGTGAATATATCCTGCCTTATCTGGACTGGATAATGTTTGGCGTAGGTGCACTGTTCGTGATCTGGCTCTCATGGAAGGGGATCCAGTCATACCGGAAGAGGAATAAGGGCGTTGCTCAGTGACATCCCGGGCATAGAGCCTGAGGATTTTCTGCAGATTTTCTCCAGCCGGGAGGCGGGGTGCTACTCGGTGAGCTCCCCTGCAAGAAGCCGTAAACCTATCTCCGAAATCTTTGCCTGGTAGAGCGCTGTAAGCCTCCTGTTGATTGCATTCAGGTAGTTATTCTGGTATTCCCTGAATTCCAGTCCTGAGAGGGACCCGAGACGGTAACGCTCCATGGCAATCTCCAGTGATGCACGTGCCACCTCTGCACTCTGTGTCTCGAAATCAGCAACGATGTTGTTGTTCCTGTAGGTATTGTAAAGCAGGTCCAGTTCACTAAGAATCTCGTTCTCTATGTCGAGATAGGCAAGTCTGCTGCTCTCGGCCTCAATCTTAGCATTTGAGATGCGGCGGTTAGTCTCAAATCCGGAAAAGATATTCCATGACATGTTGAATCCCCAGTTCAGCCCCTTTGTCTGGTTGTAGGAGTCTGCCTGCCACGGGAATTCATTACGTGAGAAATTGTAGCCTGTGCTGAAGTTAAGAGTGGGATAGCGGTCTGCCCTGACTGACTGCAGGTCATATTCTGACAGCCTCTCTCCCTGGCGGGAGAGGATCAGCTGGTTGTTGAATTGCAGTGTTCTGGCGCGCAGCGAATCCACATCAATCTCAGGCGCAAGTATTATCGTGTCGTTTATGTTGAAGTTGATTTCATGACCGGCATTGAGCAGGTTAGTCAAACGGATATATGCGCTGACGACAGTCTCCTGCTGTGAGAGTACTGCCGAACTGTCAGCGTTGAGGTCGATCCTTGCCTGCTGCAGCTCAAGCCCCGAGATGACTCCGAGGAGGTATTTCTCTTCGGCATTCTCGTACCTTGACTTTGACAGTGAGAGCGAGGTGAGGGCCGACTCCATCCTTTTCTGCTGAACAATGATGTTGTAATACTCGGAACAGACCCTCATGATAAGACTTTCCACATTGATCTTCACTCTCTGGCTGCTCATCGCCAGCAATTCCTGCTGCCTGCTGTAGTCAGTGAACATCCCGAAGCCGTCAAAGAGTCTCCAGTTCATCGTCACCCCGGCGGTATAGAGGTTGGTCAGGGTCTTGTCCGCACCGGCTGATGAAGACTCGGATCTGTTGTTTGTCTGCGATTGTCTGCCCGTACCGGTCAGGGTAGGGAGGAAGGGTGCAAGGGTTACATTGTTTCCGGCGATGACTTCGTCGTTCCTGCTGATCTTAAGTGAATAGTTGTTATCAAGGGCAACCATGATGGCTTCATCAAGACTCATTGTTTTCTGGGCCTGGACGAAAAGCGGGGAGAGGAGCAATAATATGACGTAACTAAGCCTGAGGTTTCTCATCGGTTATATTTTCAACGTTTTTTCTGGCCGCAAGGTAGCTGTAGACTGCCGGAACGACGAAGAGAGTAAGGAAGGTGGCAAAGAAGAGACCGCCAACCACCGTGACACCCATCGAGACACGGCTCTCTGCACCTGCCCCGGTGGCCAGGGCAAGTGGCATGATACCAAGTATTGTGGTGAGGCTGGTCATAAGGATTGGCCTGAAGCGTGATACTGCAGCCTCCCTGACGGCATCCATGATTTTCAATCCGGCTTTCTGCCGCTGGTTGGCAAATTCAACAATCAGAATACCGTTCTTGGCTACCATCCCGATAAGCATGATCAGACCGATCTGGCTGAAGATATTCAGCGTCTGCCCGGTGACTGCCATTGTGAAGAGTGCCCCGATAAGGGCGAGTGGTACTGTAACGAGTATGATGACAGGATCACGGAAACTCTCAAACTGTGCGGCAAGAACGAGATAGATAAGCACCAGAGCGAGGACAAAAGCAAAGAGAAGGCTTGAAGTACTCTCCACAAAGTCTTTGGAGTCGCCTGAAAGTGTGGTGCTGAAATCCTCGTTGAGTACCTTGTCTGCTATCCTGTCCATCTCCTCGATTCCCTCGCCAAGGGTATACTTTCCTGCGAGACCTGCCGAGATTGTAGCGGAATTGAACCTGTTATATCTGTAGAGCTGAGGAGGAAGACTATTTTCCCTTACGGTGACAATATTGTCAAGCTGAATCAGCTCACCCCGGTCATTTCTCACATACACGTTCGTGAGGTCGGAGGGATCATTTCTTTTTGTGCGGTCAAACTGACTCATTATCTGATACTGCTTCCCGTCAAGGATATAATACCCGATACGCTGTTCGCTCATTGTCAGCTGCAATGTCTGGGCGATGCTCTGAACATTCACCCCCATCATCGAAGCCTTCTCGCGGTTGATTATTACCGTGAGTTCAGGCTTTGTAAACTTGAGGTTCACATCGCTTGCCGAGAAATAGGGGCTGTTTGATACTTCGGCCATGAAATCAGGGATGACCCGCTTAAGGTCATCGAGATTCTTTGCCTGTATTACGTACTGAACTGGCAGTCCTCCGCGTCGTGAACCGAAAGTCTGCTGCTGCGAAACGATGGTTCTGGCACCTGTAAGCTGCCTCACCAGGGGTGAGACTGATGTTGCAATCTCCTGCTGAGATCTTTTCCGGTCATCAATATCAGCCAGTCTTACCCTGATATTTGCAGAGTTGCCGTTAACCATCATCATGATATTTTCCTGTTCAGGAATATTTTCCTTGATTACCGGCACAACGGTCTCGGCATAAGCCTGCATGTAATCGAATGTAGTCCCCTCGGTTGCAGTGGCATTGATGCTGAAATAGCCCCTGTCTTCCAAAGGAGCCATCTCAGACCTGAGAGTAGACCATAACCAGACTATCAGGCCTGCAACAACGATAATGATTACAGGAGCCCAGTATCTTTTCCCGAGGAACGCAGATATGGCCCGCCTGTACACATTCTGCATCCCGGAGAAGAAGGGTTCCGAGGATTTGTAAAAACGACCCTCCATTGCATTGTGCTTCAGGAGCCTTGAAGAGATCATCGGTGTCAGAGAGAGCGCAAGGAACGCCGAGATTGTGACAGCCCCGACTATCACGAGACTGAACTCCCTGAAGAGCCTGCCGGTGACGCCCTGCAGGAACACTATCGGGAAGAATACTGCCACCAGCGAAATTGTCGTGGCAATAATGGCAAAATAGATCTCAGTTGAGCCCTTCCGTGCAGCCTCCATTGGCGACATGCCATGTTCGACCTTGGTATAAATGTTTTCAACCACCACAATAGCATCGTCAACGACAAGTCCGATTGATAGGACTATTGCGAACAGAGTCAGAATATTTATGGTGAATCCGGCGATGTACATAACAAAGAAGGCCCCTACCAGCGCTATGGGAATCGCAATCACAGGGATGAGTGTTGTTCTCCAGTTGCGCAGGAAGAGGAATATTACCAGAACCACCAGCAGGAAGGCAATCAGGATAGTGCGTTTTACCTCGTCGATCGATTTGCGGATATAGATCGTATTATCAAAGAGCACCTCGGCCATAATATCTTCCGGCAGATCTTTCTTAAGGCTCTCAAACACAACCTTGGCATTATCAACAATATCTATATAGTTGGCTCCGGGCTGCGGTATCAGGATCACATTCACGGCGGGAATGCCGTTTACCTTGAGTATGGATCTGATGTTTTCGGCATCAACTTCGGCGCTGCCGATATCCCTGAACTTCACCACCCTGTCGCCGTTTTTGGTGATGATCAGGTCGTTGAACTCTTCCACGGTTTTCAGTCTGCCCAGGGTCCTGATTGTCAGCTCGGTGTTGTCACCCTCGATTCTTCCTGACGGGAGTTCAATGTTTTCCCTTGTCACTGCATTTCGTACATCCAGGGGAGTCAGTCCGTAAGCAACAAGCCGTGAGGGATCCATCTTCATTCTGATGGCAAGTTTCTTCGAGCCCCAGACGCCAACGTCACTTACACCTGAGATTGTCTGCAGACGCTCCTTGAAGTTTATCTCAGCGATATTGCTGATCTCTATCAACGACCGGGTGTCGCTCCTGAGTGATATGGCGAAAATAGGCTGGGCATCGGCGTCAGCTTTCTGGACAACCGGAGGGTCAACGTCCTGGGGCAGGCGGCGCATGGCCCCGGAAACCTTGTCTCGCACGTCATTGACGGCAGTTTCCATCTCAACCTCCAGCTTGAACTCAACTGTGATACGGCTGGACCCGTCGCTGCTTGAACTTGAGATTGAACGGATTCCCTGGACACTGTTTATTGCTGCTTCAAGGGGCTCTGTGATCTGAGTCTCGATGACGTCAGAGTTCGCCCCCGGGAAGGAGGTGGAGACGGTCACGATGGGAGGGTCCACACTGGGATAGTCACGCACCCCCAGGAAAGTAAACCCGATGCCTCCCAGAATGAGTACTACAAGGCTCATTACGATTGTGAGTACGGGTCTGTTTATACTTAGAGACGATAAGCTCATCTGGTACGGTTTTGATTTACAGAGGTTTGGTTTCTGATTACAGCTCTGTCAGGTTCACTCTCACCGGCATGTTCTGCCTGAGCTGCATCAGACCGCCGGTAATGACTGTATCTCCTGCGCTGATGCCTGAAAGTATCTCAACCATTGTCTGCGTCCGGGTGCCTGCAACAACCGGCACGAGAGTGGCTTTGCCGTTTTTATAGATCCATACCCGTTTTTCGTTCATGTCCGGTACAACAGCTTCTGACGGGATCTGGATTGCGTTGTTCTTTTCGTCGGTTATAAGCACCAGGTCAGCAAACATCCCCGGAACCAGTTTCTTGTCACGGTTGTCATACCGTGCCCTGAGTCCGATAGTACGGGTTGCTTCGTCAACGCGGTAATCGATTGCATAGACGGTGGCAAAAAACTCATCACTGTAACCCTGTGCGTTAAAGGAGATTCTCTTGCCCATCAGCTGCTGTGATACATATTTTTCCGGAATTGCGAATTCGAGCTTCATCTGTGAGTAATCGATGAGGTGAGCTATCTTGACCGAGGGTTGTACATAGGTGCCCTCGCTGACAAAACGAAATCCGATTGTTCCGTTGAATGGTGCTCTCACCTCCGTCTCGGCAATTCTGACCTTCAGCAGGTTTATGTCTGCAAGGATCACGTTGTAGTCGGTCTGCAACTGGTCAAACGCCTCCCGGCTAACGGCATCCTTTGCAAGCAATACTCTCTGGCGCTCAAGCTTCTCGGAGAGCATTTTCTCCTGAATCTCAGCCCGTTTAAGTTGCGCCTGCAGATCTTCATCGTATATCTTGACAAGCAGGTCTCCTTTCTTCACAACTGATCCTTCCCTGAAGAAGACGCCAGTTACCTTACCCGATACTTTGCTGACAATGTCAACCTCTTCATTAGCCAGCAGGGTGCCTGCTGACCTGATGCCGTTCGTAAGGTAGGAGGGCTTTGCGATTGTGGCCGCCACCGGAAGTACTCCTCCCGGCTGTCCTCCNNCCGGCGCCTGTACTGAAGCAACTTCACCTTTCTTTTTAAGATCCCTGTCTCCCCACCAACCGAACCGGGGTCCGGCAAACCAGATAAGAAGCATCAGCGGTATGCTGATCCACAGGGCTATTTTTGTTCCTTTTTTCATCTTTACTAATTGTAATCATTCTCCCGACCCGCAAAATTAGGGGTTTCTTCAATCCTTAATGTTAAAGTATATTAAAACGAAACGGCGGGCTGAAATAAAGCTTGTCTCCCGGCTACAAAGTCAACTCAGTATTTCAGGATAATCTCTTTGACGACCCTTTCCATATTGTCGGTAATCTTCCGTGCCGGAACCGTGAAACCGTTGGCAAAGGTTGTAAAGGCAATCCTTCTTCCGCTGTTGGTTGTGAAGTAACCGGCAAACGATTTTGCACTCGTAATCGTACCCGTTTTTGCCACAACTCTTCCTTTAAACAGCTCATCACGGAAATAGTTCTTCATAGTGCCAGAGACGGCACCCATCGGGAGGGATGAGACAAATGCCTCCGAGCAGCTGCTGTTGTTCATGTGGACCAGAAGCCTTACGGTCATTAGTGCACTGATGTTGTTGTTGGATGAGAGTCCCGACCCGTCAAGGATCACTGCTTCATAAGGTTCGCAGCCAATCGAATCGAGGAAATGCCTGATGACAGCCGAGCCGGCACTGAAGGTTCCTTCTCCTTGTATCTCATAACCAAGATGTTTTCTGATAGCTTCGGCATACATGTTGACGCTCTCATGGTTGGTGACCTTTATGATCTCTGCCAGCGGCGGCGAAGCAATGACGGCAAGATTGACAAACCTGTTTCCGTCAAAGGCAACGCGGTCCGGCGAAGGATCACCGTCAACGTCAATCCCGGCGGCACGCATGGCTGCATCAAGTTTACCGACCAGTGCCGCAGGCGGATCAGGAATGGAGGTTCTCAGCACCACGCTGCTGTCAGCCGGCACGCTTCCGGTTAGCCAGGCCATGGTGGAATATGGGGCGGTGAATATGTCACTCCTGTTGCTCTTTCCCGAGGAAACCAGGTAATTCGTTATGTGGATGCCCATATTGTAATCCTCTGTTGAATCGATGACTGCGGCTTCTCCCTCAGACCGGCCGGTAACGTATATATTGTATTTGTTGTCATTGATATTGATGTCATAAACCCCTGCTCCGTAATAGTAACCTAGGTCACCCCAGGCCCATCCGTCGGGTGCCGGACTGAAGTCGTAGATCGACTCCGCTGCAGCCACCCGGCCCCTGACACGCCTGACTCCTGCATCCTTCAGCGCCTGAACCCATGTTCCAACAACATCCCCGTAGTGTTCCGGGAAATATTCCGAACCGAGCGCCGGGTCACCTCCTCCGGCGATTACAACATTGCCGTCAAGTACGCCTTTTTTGCTGTTGAATTCCCCGGAGAGGCAAAGGCTTGTTGTGTAGCGGTAGCACGGTCCCAGCAGTGAGAGGGCCACGGAGGTGGGATAGAGCTTCATCACCGAGGCAGATGACAGGTTACGCTCAGCATCATGGCTGAATATGATCTCTCCGGTTACGGCATCAGCAAAGCAGAATGAGTAGGAGGTGCCGGTCAGCGTTGTATCTGCCAGGATGGAGTCCATTACTTCCCTCTGGCCGCTGAGGCTGACGGAAAAAAACGAGGCAAGGGTCAGCAGAGTCAGTAGTCTGATTTTCATCATATGAAATTATTATTTAAGGTATGATGGAACACCCATGGTTCTGATTTTGATAATAGTGTGTATTTGGGAATATGGGTGTTTTAAATGTTTTTATTCTGTTCAAGGGTCGAAAGCAGTCCGCAGGCGGCGCCGATATCTTCACCGCGGCTTGCGCGGATGGTTGCCGTTATGCCTTTGTCACTGAGACTGTCACGGAAGGCCTCCATCTCAGGCTGTCCCGGGCTGGAGTATTCAGAACCGGGGATGTTATGGAAGCGTATCAGGTTGATCCTGCATCGTATACCGTTTAGGATCCGTGCCAGTTCCTTGATGTGAGCCGGTGTGTCATTCAGGCCCCGGAAGACGATATATTCGAATGATACCCTTCTCTGCCTGCCGAAGTCAAAGCCTCTGATAATGTCCAGTACCTCCTTTATCGGGTGTGCTTTCTGGACGGGCATCAGGGCCTGCCGTTCCTCGTCGAAGGGCGAGTGGAGGCTGACGGCAAGATGGCATTTGCTTTTCTCAAGGTACTCCTTAATCCTGTCCGTGATGCCTACGGTGCTGACGGTAATGCGCGTAGGACTCCATCCATAACCCCATACGGATGTCAGAATATCGAGACTGCGGAGCACCTCCCCGAGGTTGTCGAGCGGCTCGCCCATACCCATGTAAACGATGTTGGTGAGCAGGGCATGTTCAGGCAGGCTCCTGAACTGGTTCAATATCTCATTCGCGGTGAGGTTTCCCTGGAAGCCCTGTCTGGCTGTCATGCAGAAGCGGCATCCCATACGGCATCCGGACTGAACCGAGAGACATACCGTGGCGCGGTCACGGTCAGGGATATAAGCCGTCTCGATGAACCGGCCGTTACTTACAGGGAAGAGGTATTTCTTCGTGCCATCGCTTCCGGTTGCAACGGATGAGGGCGGGGTGAGGCCGGTCTCGTAATCCTTTTCGAGCAGGATGCGGGAAGCAAGAGAAAGGTCGGTCATGCCGCTTATCTCAGGTGCTCCTCTCCTGTAGAGCCATCCGGTAATCTGTTTTGCAGCGTATGGCGGCAGCGAAGCAGCCGCCGTCAGAACGGAAAGCTCATCCAGAGTCTTGCCGTAGAGTCTCTTCCTGGCCATCAGAATCGGTAAGCGGCTTTTTCGAGCTCCCGGATGTTTTTGAACGGTTTCGGAGGCTTCAGCTCGGTGTTGAGAAAATTGTAAATGTCAAGCCTGATCTTCCTCGCCTCTTTATAATCCATCCTGTCAAAGGAATGACCACCAGGCATCTCCTCAAAGATCTTATATTTGAAATTCTGTTTGCCTGCAGCCTTGAGTGATTTGATCAGATGCTCCACTTCAAGCACATTCACGTCTTCATCGTTGGTGTTTGTATGGATGAGAAGGGGTGTGTTGCTGTAACGGTCAACCTGCCAGGCAGGCGAGCGACGGCGGTACTCGGCCACGTTTTCGTCGGCCGTCTTGCCGATATGGTAAGGAGCGGAATAGAGATCGCGGTACTCGTCATCCTTGTATCCCATGCGTGCTATCACATCGCTGACCGGAACCCCGGCGAAGCAGGCCCTGTATGACTCCGGATGGTCAAAGATGCAGAAGAGCCCTATCAGCCCTCCGTGGCTCCAGCCTATTACGCCTACACGGTCCTCGTCTACTATCTCGTAGTTCTCGATCATATACTGCCTGCTGGCATCCACATCATCAACTTCCAGCCCGCCGTAGTCTATCCTGCGGTAGAGTCCTCCGCCGTAACCGGTTGATCCCCTGTATTCGGCTGCAACGACTATATATCCCTGGGCTACCATCTCACGGATTATATGAGTGTAGTACGTGGTGAAGTTGGCATGCACTCCTCCGTGAGGGAAGACCAGCAGGGGATATTTCCGCGAGGGATCGGCATCACGCGGTATAAAGACATAGCTCCAGAATTTGAGAGGATTGCCAGCGCCCTGGCCGGTGGGATTGCTCTCTTTTGCCGGTGGCGGACCGGTGATATAGATCTTGTCGATATATGCCATATCACCCACCCGTTCAAACCAGAGCAGGTCATCTATATTTTTTTCAAGAACATCAAGGCGGTGATCAAGAGCATCAAAGTTCCTGTTCACATCACTGATTGCATTCATCAGTTCGGTGTTCCCGGGCTGGGAGAAAATGTTCAGCTGCAGGGAGAAAAGGACCGTCAAAAGCAGTAGGTTTCTCAGATAACTGGTTCTCATATCTTTTTGAGGTTAGATTTCTATTTCGCCGCTGAATACGTAGGTGGCGGGGCCGGTCAGAAAGATGTCAGTCGCACCCTTTTCCGTCATGGTGAACCTGACTGAAAGGGTGCCGCCCCTGGCAATCACATCTGTCTCACGGGTGACAATTTTTCCGGTTCTGGCTGCCGCAATGGCAGATGCTGTAATTCCCGTCCCGCAGGCAAGTGTTTCATCTTCCACGCCCCGTTCATAAGTACGAACGTGCAGTTTTGCGCCTATGATACTGGCCAGGTTAACGTTCACTCCTTCGGGAGCATAGGCTGGAGACCAGCGGAGTGTCCTGCCAATTGATACCATGTCGCTGTTTCTGTTGTCATCAGTAAAGACCACCAGGTGAGGCACTCCGGTATTCACCAGGATGCCGTCGGGGGTCTCACTGAACTCTGTTATGTCAGTGATTGAAATCTCTGTTTTACCGGTTCCGGCTGGCCGGGCAGTATGCCATCCGTCACCAGCCATGAATTTCAGGTCACGGAACCCGGTCATATGCCTCATTGCGAAATGAGATGCGCAACGGGCGCCGTTGCCGCACATTGCACTTTCGGATCCGTCCGAATTGAAATAGAACATCCGGAAGTCATACCCTTCATACTCCTCAACCAGCATCAGCCCGTCAGCTCCGATCCCAAACCGTCTGTCGCATAATTTTCTGATAAGCAAACTGTCAGAGTGGTCGATGATTTTCGGGTTATTCTTCACCAGGATAAAATCATTGCCGGCACCCTCATATTTGTTAAATTGTATTTTCATTCCGTTAAAATGAAGTTAATTATCTTAAGATATCTCCGTCAATCTGTTAAAAAATCGAAAATTTGCTAAACAATTGATATCTGGCGGGGTTGTAAAGATATTAATCTTTTGGGCAGGCACGCTATTTGATAAAAAGAGGCAGATTAAAAACAGAATTCAAATTATAAATGAGTTATGAAAGGTAAAGGACTGATAACTACGTTGCTTGTGGCCCTGTTCGGGGCACTGGCAGGCCTTTTTATCTATACCAGGTTCCTTGACAGGAGCAAACTGGTCATCGGTAATGAAATGGAGAAACAGGCTATTGAGGAGAATGCGAGGTATACATCGATGGTGCCTCAGTCAGGTGTGAACGATTTCACTTTTGCGGCTGAACAGACAGTGCATGCGGTGGTCCATGTCAAGACCAAGACTACGGTCAGTTCCTCTTATTCAAATCCCCTGTATGAATTCTTCTACGGTCCCGGTGCGAGCCAGCCAAGGGAGGTAAGGGGATTCGGATCAGGAGTGATTGTGACTGCCGACGGTTACATCGTGACAAATAATCATGTGATTGAAGAGGCGGATGAGGTTGATGTTACGCTCAATGACAAGCGCACTTTTGCTGCTGAAGTTGTTGGCCGCGACCCCTCCACCGATATAGCGGTTCTAAAGATCAAGGCTGCCGGGCTGCCTTATATAAAATTTGGCAACTCGGATGGCATTCGCCTGGGTGAATGGGTGCTGGCAGTAGGTAATCCGTTCAATCTCACATCAACGGTCACTGCCGGCATAGTCAGTGCTAAAGGGAGGAGTTTTGGACTGATTGATAACAAGTACCGCATTGAGTCATTCATCCAGACCGATGCTGCTCTCAACCAGGGCAACAGCGGAGGGGCGCTGGTGAATGTTCAGGGTGAACTGATAGGTATCACCACCGCAATTATTTCACCCAGCGGGGCTTATGCAGGCAACTCTTTTGCTGTCCCGACGTCTATTGTAAGGAAAGTATATGAAGACCTCAGGGAATATGGAGAGGTGCAGCGCGGGCTTCTGGGGGTTAACATTACAGATGTGACAGCTGAGCTGGCTGACCAGGAGAATCTTAAAGAGATCAGAGGGGTCTACCTTGCTGGTGTTGTTGAGGATGGTGCAGCCAAAGCTGCCGGGCTGGAGGAGAAGGATGTGATCATCGCAATAAACGGTGAGAACGTGGAGACAACATCTGATTTACAGGAAAAAGTCAACCGTTACAGGCCTGGTGACAAGCTGGAGGTTACATATCTGAGAAAAGGCAGGGAATACAAGAAGAATGTGGTTCTTCGCAATATTGAGGGCGGAACCGGCGTTGTAGCTCCCGGGACACAGTCCTTATCAGTGTTCGGCGCCACATTCACGCCGCTCACTGCAGGCGAGACAAGTCAGTATAAAATAACAGGTGGTGTTAAAATCACGTCTATATCGGATGGCCGGTTCCGTGACCTGGGTCTTTCTAAAGGGACAGTCATCATTGACGTGAACGGGCAGAAAGTGAGCAGTACTGCGGATATCCGCAGGGCTTCGAATGATGGAAAGAGTCTGACGTCGGTAGAGGGATTCACGCCGGACGGAACGTACTTCAAGTACCAGACCAGGAGGTAGTATTGAGGTTGAGATATAAAAACCGGCAAATCAGGGAATTGCCTGACACTGCGATCCCCTGCCGGTTTAGATTAATTTATTTGTTTAGTAACTTTTAAAGCAGTACATTTGCGAAAATTTTCTCGAAGGGGTAAAAAGAATGAGACAACTTAAAATTACCAAATCCATAACCAACCGTGAGAGTGCGTCGTTGGACAAGTATCTGCAGGAGATTGGTAAAGAAGAGTTGATATCGGTTGAGGAAGAGGTAGAGTTAGCTCAAAGGATCAAGAAGGGTGACAGGGCAGCGCTGGAGAAGCTTACAAAGGCGAATCTCCGCTTTGTTGTCTCGGTTGCCAAACAATATCAGAATCAGGGACTTAGCCTTCCGGACCTCATTAATGAGGGCAACCTCGGCCTTATCAAGGCTGCAGAAAAATTTGATGAAACCCGCGGTTTCAAATTCATATCCTATGCTGTCTGGTGGATCAGGCAGTCTATTCTCCAGGCTCTGGCAGAGCAGTCCCGGATTGTGCGACTCCCCTTAAACCAGGTAGGTTCGCTCAATAAGATCAACAAGGCTTTTGCCCGGTTCGAACAGGAGAACGAACGTACTCCCTCACCGGAGGAGCTTGCTGAAGTGCTTGACATACCGAAGGAAAAGGTGGCAGACACTCTTAAGGTGTCAGGCCGTCATGTTTCGGTTGATGCTCCCTTCGTGGAAGGTGAGGATAACAGCCTCCTGGATGTGCTTACAAACGTCGACTCACCCATAGCTGACAAGATGCTGATAGATGAGTCGCTCTCCAAGGAGATTGACCGCACACTTGCTACACTTACCGAGCGTGAACGAGATATAATACGATACTTTTTCGGCATTGCATGCCAGGAGATGACACTTGAAGAGATAGGAGAGAAGTTCGGTCTGACCCGTGAAAGGGTGAGGCAGATCAAGGAGAAGGCTATACGTCGTCTTCGCCACACATCACGCAGCAAGCTGCTGAAAGGATACCTGGGTTAGTATTCTCAGGCATAAGTAAACAGGAAGAGGGGTGCTTGCAGCTCCCCTTTTTTTATGGCGGAGAGGGGCCTCCAGAGTAC
>DHGW01000086.1:0-14157 GCA_002402965.1 Bacteroidales bacterium UBA4788 | reverse complement strand
GCCCTTAACTGACAGAACATAAGGTTGAGACTACAAAAAGGCCTGTTAATCCAACAAAACCCTATTTCCCGGAGAATCTTCTTACGAATTCGCTCTTATATGAATCACCCAGATAAGCCTTCAGCCCTTCTGAAAGGAGTATTTCCCCCTGCCGTGTATAGCCTGTAACCTGGTCGAGATTGACGAGGTACGAGTGATGCACCCTTAGGAAATTCTGATCTTCGAGCAGACCGTCGAAGTGCTTCAGATTCTTCGAGCTGACCACCTTCCTGTTACCTGATAAATGGAAATTTGTGCAGTAACCGTCGGCCTGACACATGATTATATCATTGACCTTCAGTACTTCAAAGCCCTTGAGGTTGGGAATGATAAGGGTCGATTGACGGGGGGAGCCGCTACGCAGGTTGCTGAGAAGCGAGTTAATTATCTCCGCGCTGATGCCATTGGGCTCAGACGTCCTGACTTTAGCCACCGCCTCAATCAGTTCATCGATCTTTACAGGTTTAAGAAGGTAATCAAGCGCGCTGAACCTGAAGGCCTTAATTGCATATTCCGAGTAGGCAGTGATAAAAATAATTTTGAAATCAATCCTGTCGAACATTTTGAGAAGGTCAAACCCATTCCCGTCAGGCATCTCTATGTCAAGTAAAACAAGGTCAGGCGATGTCTTCGCTATAGCGGCATATGCAGTTTTGACAGTAGAGGCCTGGGCTATAACCTCAACGTCGGGACAATAATCAATGAGATAGTTGTAAATCACATCCCTTGCCAGTTTCTCGTCATCTACTATCACAGCCCGTATCATAATATCTGATGTTTATGTATCGCAATTGATTTTTCTGTTCAAATGTTTCCCGGTTCATAGCGCCACTGGCATCTCAATCTCCACCCTGGTCCCGGTCTCAAAAAGGTCAGGGTACAGATCGGTTATGATTATCCTGTAGTTTGTGAGCATGATGTTATTGATGATCTTCATTCTGTCAGTCGCCAGGGAGATGCCCCTTGACTTCCTGGGAAGAGTACTGTCTTTCATCGCTTCAGAGCGTGTCCTCCCCACACCGTCATCCTCCACAATACATACCAGGATACCATCACGCATTTCGAGAGAGATCCGTATCCTGCCCTTACGTCCGGTCAGCCCCATCACACCATGCCAGATGGCATTTTCAACAAAAGGCTGGATGAGTCCGGGAGAAACCCTGACGGTATCTTGCCTCAACCCGGGATCAGACTCAATAACGTAATCAAATTTGTCGCCGAACCTGAGATGCTCAATCTTCAGGTAGTCCTCCAGGGCAGCAATTTCAGCACTGAGTTTTACGAAATCTTCATTCATATTGTTCAGGATAGTCCTGATCAGCTTGGAGAAATCGGCAATGTATCTGTTTGCCGAGAGCCGGTCATTATTCGAGATGAAGTAGTTGATACTGTTCAGCGCATTGAATATGAAATGGGGGTTCATCTGACCTCTGAGAGCCTGGTGGCGCAACATGTCCCTCTTCTGCCTTTCCCTCTGCCGCATTTGTTTGATGACCATCCACGTCAGGAATGAAAGCAGGAAAAGTGTGATCAGGGGTGTTATCACCCTGAAGGCCATTGTCTGGTAGAAATAGGGTTTAATGCGTATTGCCAGGTTCCTTGTATTGCTCCATGAGCCGTTAATATCCGTCGCCTCTATCTCAAGATTATACCACCCCGGCCTGAGATTGGAGAAGTTTATATTTCTGTCGTTGTAATCCGTATAATACCAGTTTTCTCCATTGCCGTTAAGCCGGTACCTGTACCTGATCATTTCCGGATGGCGATACTCGGGAACTACAAACGAAAGATGGAAATTGTCATCTCCCTGATTGAGGATGATAGTGTCTGCTTTATAAACAGGCTCTTTGAGTATCCTCTTAAGTGCTGATACCTGCAGGTCCAGGATTATTATCTTCCGGTTCCCTGTTCCCTGCTGTTCCTGCATTACCTCTTCCGGATCAAATTCCACTGCACCCCCGACGCCTCCGAAGATGAATTTTCCCTCCTGTGTGATCCATGTAGCGTCAGAATTGAACTCATGGATCAGCAGCCCGTCATTCTCACCGAAGGTCCTGATCAAACCGCTGGATGGATTTATCACTGACAGCCCGTGGTTGGTTGATACCCATATATTGCCCAACTGGTCCCTGAGGAGACTGTAGGTGGTGTTGTTTGAAAGCCCGGAGGCAGTAGTGTAAAAGAGTTTTTCACCGGTGGAAGTGTCATAGCGGCATACACCGGATCCCAGGGTTGCCAGCCAGAGAATGCCGTTGTCTCCGTCGCAAATGTCTTCTATATTCGTTATGCCACTGGTGATCCTTATGAATTCATGCTCTGAGGTACTGAGGTCATATTTCAGGAGGTAGCTGTTACTGCCTCCGGCCCAGAGAATGTCGTCCTGACGGTGGAAGGTGAATAGATTAATCGAGTCTCCGACGGAAAAGAGACGAGTTAACTTCCTTGTGACAGGATTGTACCTTACTATGCCAGAGTCAGCCACCAGAATATTACCTTCCATGTCATAACAAATTGTATGCACAAACCTGGCGGGCTGGTGTTCTTCCATCCGTCCCGTCCCAAGATCATATCGAATGAGTTTTTTGTAGTAGTATCCTATCCATATACCGCCGCTGTACGGAAGGAATGACCTCGGGTGCCATAATTCAGTCAACTCTTTATCATCGAGGATGTGTATCCGCTCAGCTTTTCCGCCGGGATCTGTCCTGATGAGGTAGTTTCTGTCCCTGGCAGCTATCCACAATCCTCCCCTTTCGTCCTTGATGACTCCAAAGACACTGAGTTCACTGGATTCAAGGGGAAAGGGGCTGATATGCCTGAATTCGGAAGGAGTGAAGATGACCTTTACCACCCCTGCTGGCGTTCCGCCTTCCATGTTGTGCGAGAACCACAGTATGCCAGTATCATGAAAGAAGTAACTTGTCGGAAGAGCACAGATGTTCCGGGGTATCGTAATTAGAGAGTTTTTACCCGGTAGCTGGATATTCAGTCCTGATTCGTGATTATAGAATACAATAGGTTTGCTGTCTGAAAATGAGATGCTCCTTAAACTGCCCCCATACTCCCTGAAGATGCCCTTCTCCCTGTCCAGTATGAACAATCCTGTAAGGGAGGCAAGCCACAAGTTGCCTTCAGTGTCATTAACAATCCGACCCGCTCCAGCCTCTCCGAAGAATGTGCCGATCCTGTCCGGTAGCCTATCAAGGGGATAAATTCCTTTCATAACGGCAAAGTATTCACCAGTGGCCTGATTGCGGCCGACTTCTGCCTCTATGACCTCAGGTCCCACCAGCCAAAGATCACCGTTCTCCCTGAATTCCAGCCTGTAGCTGAAGTGGGGCATGGGGCGCAATCCGTCCTCACCTGCCTTCCATGGATGAAAGAAAGTCTCACCTGTCCCCGGATGATACTTCAGTACTCCCTTCTCCAGGAGGAACCACATATAGCCGTCAGGACCCTGGATGAAATGAGTCAGGTCATCCAGCACCACTCCCCCCAGGCTCCGGACCAGGCTGAATTCCTCAGTGGCACGGTTAAAGCTGGAGAGCAGACCGTTATCCGTGGAAACCCATATATTGTCTTCCCTGTCTACGACAATGTTGCTTACAGAGAAATAGGGCAGTGAAGTGCTGTCGGCAGGGTCATGGAAATAGTTCACGAAATCCGTTCCGTCATACCGGGTAAGTCCGTCCCATGTGGCCATCCAGATGAAACCGCTGCTGTCAGCCACAATCGTCCTGACATTGTCATGGCCGATCCCTGACTTTGACTTGTAATGAGTGAGTACATAGCCCTGACCGGATACAGAAAGACTAAAACCGGCAATTATTATGGCATTGCAGAGAAGCAACACTGTGCAGTATCTCAGGCACATTGTGTACAGATGTAGGACATATAGACAAATGTAAAAAAAAGAAATCAATAACTTGCTGTAAGCTAGTATAATGTTAAAAAGAGTACGCTTATCCGCACTGCTTGCCTCTATTTGTTATTTTTGCATTGATACGCACTATGGATTTCAGACTCATATCAGATTTCACGCCAACGGGCGACCAGCCCGAGGCAATACGGCAGCTGGCAGAAGGACTGCATCAGGGCGTCCCCTTCCAGACCTTGCTGGGAGTGACCGGGTCAGGCAAGACATTCACAATTGCCAACGTGATTGAACAGCTCAACAGGCCTGTCCTGGTACTGAGCCACAACAAGACCCTGGCCGCGCAGCTCTACGGGGAGTTCAGGCAGTTTTTCCCGGACAACGCGGTGGAATACTTTGTCTCCTATTACGACTACTACCAGCCGGAGGCCTATCTCCCGGTAACGGACACCTATATCGAAAAGGATCTCTCCATAAATGATGAGATTGAAAAGCTGCGGCTCAGCGCAACCTCGTCACTTCTGTCGGGGAGGCGGGATGTAATCGTTGTTTCATCCGTTTCATGCATTTACGGTATCGGTAATCCGGACGACTTCCGCTCCAACACCGTTCATGTGATTAAAGGTGCGAAGATCACCCGTACTCACCTGCTGCGCAAGCTCGTAGACAGTCTCTATGCCCGCAATGAGGTGGAGTTCACCAATGGCACTTTCAGGGTCAGGGGCGATACGGTGGATGTCTACCCGGCCTATGCTGACCTCGCCCTGAGGATTGTCTTCTTCGGTGACGAGATCGATGAGGTCTCCACCTTTGACCCGTTAAGCGGACAGCACCGGGAGGATCTGAAGGAATATGTCATCTACCCTGCAAACCTGTTTGTCACGACACGGGAACGCATCAACGCTGCCGTGAGCCTGATTCAGGATGATATGGTGTTGCAGGCCAGGTATTTCCGTGATACCGGGAGGCCGGAGGAGGCAAAACGCATTGAACAGAGGGTTCAGTATGACCTGGAGATGATCAAGGAACTCGGTTATTGCAGCGGCATTGAGAACTACTCCAGATATTTCGACGGCAGGGCCCCCGGAACCAGGCCGTTCTGTCTCATCGACTGTTTTCCTAAGGACTTCATAACCATCATCGATGAGAGTCATGCCACCATGCCACAGATCAGGGCGATGTACGGTGGCGACCACTCGCGCAAGCAGACACTGGTGGAGTATGGTTTCCGTCTCCCTGCTGCATTGGATAACAGGCCACTCAGGCTCGAAGAGTTCGAGGCGCTGACCGGCCAGACCATATATATGAGTGCTACTCCGGCCGATTATGAGATGGAGAAGAGCGAAGGGGTAATCGTGGACCAGGTCATCAGGCCCACAGGACTGCTTGATCCGCCAGTTGAGGTGAGACCCAGTCGCAATCAGGTTGATGACCTTATGGAGGAGATCAGAAAACGCACAGCGGCAGGAGAGAGGGTGCTGGTCACAACCATGACCAAGAGGATGGCCGAGGAGCTGAATACCTATCTGGGCCGTTTTGATATCAAGTGCCGGTACATTCACTCTGATGTTGAGACGATTGAGAGGGTGGAGATCCTTGAAGCGCTGCGGTCAGGGGAGTTCGACGTGCTGGTGGGGGTGAATCTCCTCCGCGAAGGACTGGACCTCCCGGAGGTCTCTCTCGTGGCCATCCTGGATGCCGACAAGGAGGGTTTCCTCAGGTCGGGCAGGGCGCTGACACAGACTGCCGGCAGGGCCGCAAGGAATTTAAACGGGCTGGTGGTAATGTATGCCGACAGGATCACCGGCGCCATGAAGGAGACCATCGACGAGACGAACAGGAGACGCGCGAAACAGATGGAGTACAACATCCAGATGGGTATAACTCCGCGGCAGATTGTGAAGAAGGGCGGTGCCATGCTCCGGGGACTCAGTCGCAAGGGTGTTGAGGTGAAAGCCTATACTGGTCCGGAGAAGGCAGACGTGGCAGCCGATCCTGTTGTCAGGTACATGTCAAAGGAGCAGCTTGAGAAAGCAATTGAGAAGACGCGCAAGGCGATGGAGAAGGCAGCTGCAGCACTCGATTTTATAGAGGCTGCAAGGCTGCGTGACGAGATTGAGGGGATGAAGCGCCTGGCAGCAGGAAGAGGGTAGATGCCCCGTCAGGCAAGAAAATCGATTATATTGCGTTTAGGTTAAGTAATGAAATTGATCTGCCCGGATAACCCGGGCCGTCAGGGATACATAATTTATTATATGCTGAGAAAAGTAACAGCTTTAATGCTGGCTGCGACACTTATGGCCGGCTGCTCAAAACTGCCTGATCCTGTTCCGGTTGATAACCCGCTGGTGGTGATACTAATGTATCACAGGATAACCGCGGGGGAGGCCGGTAGCCTGTACGAACGCAGCGCTGAGCAGCTTGAAAGTGACCTTCTGTACCTCCGTGAGAAGAACATCAGGGTTATCGACTTCAATGAGCTTGAGGCCATTACTGCGGGAGAGGAGGAGCTTTCAACGCACGCCGTGGTGATTACATTCGATGACGGAGATCACTCATCTTACACCCTGGCCATGCCGCTGCTGAAGAAATACAGGATGAAGGCAACCTTCTTCCTCTGGGCGTCGAAGGTGGGAGCAAATTCTTTCCTGTCGTGGGATGAGGTGGAGATGATGAGCAGTTATTCCATGGACGGCGGGGTGAGACCCTTCTCCTTCGGATCTCATACCATGTCACACCAGTACCTTATGACAATGAAAGCCGCGCTGGGAGGCGGCGAGGCTTTCCAGGCCTACCTAGATGAGGAGTTGGGAGGCTCAAAAGTGCTTATAGACAGGCATATCTACGGGAGTGTTGAAACGCTCGCCCTGCCATACGGCGACGGAGCCGGGGATCCTGATATCACAGCTGCAGCACAGCGTCACGGATACCGCTTCATACGCACCTCTGAACGCGATGCGACCAGCCCCGCATCATCAAACCTCTACAGACTCCCCAGCCTGCCACTGCTGAATGATTCTGAGCAGGAACTGATCGGGGGGTACCTCGGCATTGAATAACATGAAATCCTGATAATCCGGAAACTGAATGAAGAAAACGAGAGATGCCAATTGCTGCCGCTACAGATCACATCCCTGGCACGGGATTGATTTAGGAAGCGCTGCCCCGGATGTAGTAATGACATTCGTCGAAATGGTCCCCACTGATACAGTCAAGTATGAGATGGACAAGATATCGGGATACCTGAGGCTGGACAGGCCCCAGCGCTATTCCAACGTGGTCCCTGCGCTGTATGGGTTTATCCCCAGGACTCTCACCGGAGCAGCTGTGGCTAAACGAACCATGGAAAGGACAGGTTTGACCGGGATACGAGGTGACGGAGACGCGATGGATATCTGCATACTGACAGAGAAGGATATCACGCACGGCGATATACTCGTTCAGGCCAGACCGATTGGCGGCTTCAGGATGATAGACGGAAACGAGGCCGATGACAAGATCATTGCGGTACTGTATAACGATGCGGTTTACGGCGCATACGCGGATATTAAGGACTGCCCGCCGATTGCCATCGAGAGGCTGAAACACTATTTCCTTACCTACAAGGATTTGCCCGGTGAAAAGCGAAAGGTCACCATAGCGGATATATATGATACCGACGAAGCAAGGGAGGTGATCAGGCGTTCGATGGAAGACTATGACCAGGCCTTTCCGGGGATGTAGTCATCTGCTCCGCACAGCATGATTTGCAAAGGAAAATAACATTTCAGGAAGTGGGGAAAGGGATTATCATCGTTTCTGTGACGAACAGGCCTATAAGTTGATAATCGTACATTAGTTTTTGATCAAGGGTTATGAACTTACCCCCATATCATCTAATTTTGGAAAGTATTAATTAGCTTCAGGTAATTAGTTTTAGATCGGGAAGAACTTTTATAATGGAAAAACTAACGGATTTAATAATCGAGAAGACTTCGAAAACGCCGCAGATAGTGCTTAAATACAGCAGCGGCGAGATTTCGCTGACAGGCAGATCGCTGCCTGAAAATGCCACCAGGACTTATGAGCCGGTGCTGACCTGGGTGGGTAATTACGTCATTCAGGCCCAGCCGGTGACAAATCTGAGGCTGAATGTTGAATATTTCAATACATCCTCATCTCTCTGGATAAGTAAGATTGTGAAAACCCTCACGAGAATAAACAATCCCGATTACAGGCTGATGGTCCATATCTATATCCCGCTGGAAGAGTATGATGATATGAAGCAGTCGGCTGACATACGTGACTCATTCAATCCCCTCACAGATATCCTTCAGGATTCTATCCCGGAGGTAAGTCTTAAGCTCTATGCCACCGATGACGCATCGAAGGTCATCCGTGACGCACTGGTACTCTTTTAGGAGCTGTATCAGCTGATTCGCACCCTGCCGTTGCTGGAGTCTAAATTTTAGTCAATCTATATCAGGCTTTTGTCAAAACTGAACCGGTTTTGACCAACACCTCTATTCGGGGCATGAGTTCTCTGTTACCGTAAGTGAATCATCTTAACCGGTTGATAAACATTTTATAATAGTCTCAAATGTCCATTAAATGAGGCTTTGCTATTTGCTTATATTTATATGTGTCTGTAATTTTGACATGAAAAGCAAACCTACGGTAATGAGAGAAAAGCGGGTTTTCAGGATTTTTAGAATGATGGTGATCTGCGGATTCAGTTTCTTCAGGTACCTGTGGAGTGCCGGTCTGACAAAGGAATCCGGAATGATCATTCTGTCGTCTCACGAAGGAGCAAACTGGGGTCGTTGTGACCTGAGGGATGCCAGGATGCTTATCAATCTCCGGAGGCTGGACCTTATAAAGCATCTCGAGATGTTTGTCAGCTCCCTGGTGCGTCTGCTTCCCCCCGAAACAACTTTCGTGGGCTGCTTTGCGCAGGGAGGCCTCGTCTCCGCGGGGGATGAGCCTTCGGACGGCCACACCGGTTTGTGGGCCGGACTGGCCGGTCACAGCTCCGGCAGGTGCCAGTTGCTGAGCAGGGACCGCGTCTCGGCACTGCTTGAGGGTAGCGGCCTTGAGGTGATAGATATGAAGGAGATGAACGGACTAACCTATTTTCACAGCAGGAAGATGAGATGCAGCCTCGTGGCTAAGGTATGAGAAAGTGAACTGTAACATATTCATAAAGGCATAATCAATTCAAAAAAGACAAACAAATGAGGATCTATTATCAAATCTCATCGGATGCAACCGGGAAGGTGCTCCTGAGGCGAAGAAAAATTGCCAAGGCATTGCGTTGGTGGTTGAATGAACATGGGTACGACTACAAGTACATTTTTTATTCGGCATAACAAATTGGGGGGGCGCTCTTTCACGGGCGCCTCACAGGATCAATCAAACACAAAAGATCATGAAATTAAAAAGGCTCCTGATTCCGGCGTTATTAATCGTTCTTGCCTCTTGCAGTACTGTAAACAAGACTGCTACTGAGCCGGAGGAGGATAAGTTGTATGTCACCAGGATGTACATAGGCGACTATGAAGACTTCAGGCACACTGCGCCTGCCAGGCTGGGTGATCCACACCTGATATGGATCAAGACATCACAAGACACAACCTTTGGCAAGATATCGGCTTACAGCAAGGAGTGCGATTTCCGTGACGGGGACAGGCTTTATCTCCGCAGGAAGTATGTCACTCCGGGCGTATTCGGATACTGGATGTACCAGATCGAGAATGACAATGAGGTCTTTTACAGGGTCTGCGAATACCAGAACGACAGGAAGGTGCTCGTTCAGAGCTGGTACTGATGCCAGTAAGTGTTTCCAGTCCGCGGATGCATGGAGTGACCTGGGCAGCAGGGCTTCAAATGCAGGGAATTGCCTGGGCAGCCGGTGTGCTGACAGGAGTTATTCCCCGGTCAATAAGTCATCTGATGCAACGAGTGTCCCGGCTGGTCATCTCAGTTTTTTCTGGTAGCTGTCGCGGTATACCCTGTTGATACCGTCGGCTCTGACGCTGCCTTTCTGAAACAGGGTATTCTTCATATCATTGG
Organism: Bacteroidales bacterium UBA4788; assembly: GCA_002402965.1. Lineage (GTDB taxonomy): Bacteria > Bacteroidota > Bacteroidia > Bacteroidales > VadinHA17 > SR-FBR-E99. The sequence continues at coordinate 4,193 of DHGW01000086.1, read as the reverse complement.
CAGAATCACTGTATGCCGGGCAGACGGCCTGGTTGCAGGAAGCGAGAAGGAGTATTGCCAGGGCGACTAAAATCAGCTTTTTCATTATTGCAAATTTAGACAAAACTCTGGTTAAAAGCAGGCTTGTGCCTGCATTATAAATACTGCGATTATTGAGGCTGTCTGAATGGGGGAGGTTTTATGTCAGCGGCGCATTTTCGGCATTGTTCATTCCGGCTCATTAAAGTCGTCAGATTTATCACTGCGGCAGGTGATTCCGAGATTGCTGCTCGTTCCCGGGTCTGGGGGAGACAAGAGCAGAAAAAACCGCCTCATCCGTCAGAAGGCGGATGAGACTGTTTTTTATTTTTCCGATCTCCTCAAAAGCGAGCTTTCTCGTCGCTCCGAAAAATAAAAAACCACCCGCCAGAATTTGGCGGGTGGTTTTTTCTGCTCAGTCGGGATGCCGGGATTTGAACCCGGGGCCCCTTGCCCCCCAGACAAGTACTCTAACCGGGCTGAGCTACATCCCGTGCTTTTAAGCGGTGCAAAATTAATTAACTATTCCGGTTTTCCAAAAAAAAGCTGTGACGTGCTACGCGGCATATAAACGGAAATAATAACAGGTTGTGTAAATCAATATATTTGTTTAGCATAAAAATGCGTTATCCTTAATCAGAGACTAACTATGAACCACGTCAACCGTCGTAACTTCCTCCGCCTTGCTGGCGCCGGAGCAGCTGCCGCTGCAGCTGCACCCGTAGCCCAGGCCATGGGCACAGCATCAGCCAGCCAGCCAGTACAGCAGACCAAACCTGATACCAATATCGCCGACGCGGCAAAGACACCAAGAGGCCCGAACGCTATGCCAGGCCTCTACCCGGGCCGCGTCGCTGTGGTTAAAAACACCGCTTCAGTAAAAGACAATGCCATCATGGAACAGGAGGTATATGACATGGTCGCCCGCTCTATGCTGGAACTGACAGGCGAAAAACGGCTGAAAAAGGCCTGGCGGAAATTCGTGTCCCCGTGCGACAGGATCGGCCTCAAGGTCAATCCTGTAGCAGGCAAGAGCCTGAGCACCAGTCATGAAGTTGTAAAAGCAGTGATCGCTCAGCTTGAAGAGAGCGGGATAAAGAGATCACAACTGACAATATGGGACCGCCGCGAATTCGAACTGACAGACGTGGGATTCACTGCGGAGAACTACCCGGGCATCCGCATCGTCGGAACAGAACAGATGGACAAGGACGGTCTCTATTACGGCAAGGACGGCAAACTGTACGGTGAGCACATGATTGACCGCGACTGGTACTTCTGGGCAGACGTGGAGGGGGAGTATGACGAGTACACAATGCCCTACATGGTCAACGGGGGCAAGTATTCCTATTTTACAAAGATCGTAACGCAGGATCTTGACAAGATCATCAACATCCCGATATTGAAGAATGCCGGTATGACTGTGACCCTGGCACTGAAAAACCTTGCCTTCGGTGCTATTTCCAACACCGGCAGGCTGCACGCCAAGCTGTGGAACGAGACCTGCGCCCAGGTGTGCGCCTTCTCACCCGTCCGCGACAAGGTGGTGCTGAATATTGTCGACGGGATCAAGGGCTGCTTCAACGGCGGTCCGGGTGCCAACCCCCAGTTCTTCTGCGATTATAATACGATCATTACGGGCAGCGACCCGGTAGCGGTTGACAGGATAGGTTATGAAATAGTTCTTGCAAAGAGGATTGCGGAAGGACTGCAGAAAGAGGGGTCGCCAACGGCGCTGGAATTCATGCTCCAGGCTGATCGCCTCGCACTGGGTGTGGCCGACAGGAATAAAATAGACCTGAAAGAGGTGGTACTGGGATAGACAATGAATGACTCAGGGATAATGCGATCAGGAAAGATAATTTCGTTTATAGCAGGCATCATAATAACTGTAACTGCCGGAGGCCAGTCGACCCTGGTGCCCCGCGCCCTATCGGGCATGAGCGGGGTGGAGTCGGCACATAACCGGACATTTACGGAATCGTCACTCTACGGGTACATCAACGGGGGAGCGGAGCTCTACCTGGAGTACGGCTTTGATACCCTCATCGTAACAGAAATGACAGTGGAGGGAAACGATCTCAAGATTGAGGTCTACCGTATGAAGGACCCCGAGGCGGCTTTTGGCATCTTTTCAGTATCACGCTTTCGCTGCAATACAGGTGAACAACTGACGGAGCATTTCTGCAGGTCAGCCTACCAGCTTCAGTTCTGCAAGGGGCCCTATTACATCAGTATCATCAATGACACCGGCTCGGAGGCTGACCAGAAGAGATCGGCCGCGCTGGCTGCACTGATGATCGAAAATATCACCGAACCTTCGTTTGACCCGTCTGAATTCTATGCTGAAGGCATTGACAAGGAGACTATGAGGGGAGCGGTACTGGTCCGGGGACCCCTTGGAATCTACAACGGCATCCCCTCACTCTCGGACAGGCTTGGCGACGCTGACGGATTCAGTGCACTTATGATACGTACCGGTCAGGATACCGTTGCATCACTGCTCTTTAACAGTGAAAAGTCGGCCGAGCATTTCATTCGCACCGGTAAATTTATAAACGGCCCGAAAACCATTACAATAGGTTGTGATTCCACTGTTTCAGTAATCTCCCCCAGGCATATCATCATAACTTTTTAAAGGAGAGGTTTAATTATTTACTATTTTTGTCGTCTTAAGAAAAAAACGACATGCAGTTATTTAAACCGCTCGAGACCGGCAGTGAGGAGAAGAAGCAGACTGCCGACGTGACAGAAAGAGTAAAATGTCTTATAGTCGGGTCAGGACCAGCCGGTTACACAGCGGCAATCTATGCTGCCCGCGCCAACCTCAAGCCTGTGCTCTACACCGGGCTGCAGCAGGGGGGACAGCTGACCACCACCACCGAGGTTGAGAACTTCCCGGGGTACCCTGACGGAGTAACCGGGCCGGAGATGATGGAGGATATGCGTAAGCAGGCCGAGAGATTCGGTACGGATATCCGCTTCGGAATAGCCACAGCATCAGACTTTTCGGGCAAGCCGCTGAAGGTCACATTTGACAACAGCATTGCGATAGAGGCAGATGTCATAATAATTGCGACGGGTGCCACAGCGAAATACCTTGGCATACCGGCCGAGACGAAATACGCGGGGATGGGAGTCTCGGCATGTGCAACCTGTGACGGTTTCTTCTACCGTGGCAAGGATGTGGCTGTTGTTGGTGGCGGTGATACGGCATGCGAAGAGGCATCTTACCTTGCCGGCCTCTGCAGAAAGGTATACCTGATCCTCAGGCGCGATGTGCTCCGGGCCAGCAAACCGATGCAGCACAGGGTGATGAACACTCCCAATATAGAGATACTCTGGAAATGCCAGGTGGAGGATCTCTTCGGTATACAGGGTGTGGAGGGGGCGATTGTCGTCCGTGGAAAGGGCACACCCGAAGAAGAGAAGTTCAATATCAGCATTGACGGCTTTTTCCTGGCCATCGGGCATACGCCCAACTCGGAGGTCTTCAAGCCATGGATAGATACGGATGAGACCGGGTACATCAATACCGAGCCGGGTTCAACCCGCACACGGGTGCCGGGGGTATTTGCCGCAGGGGATGTCGCAGACTCTATCTACAGACAGGCGGTCACGGCTGCGGGGAGCGGCTGCAAGGCGGCAATTGATGCCGAGAGGTATCTTACGGAACAGGGATAGGGAACACTTGATTATATAAATGGGGAAAACACACGCTGAATATGCGGAATTTTAAGAAGACTTTTAACATCAACGCCGAGCCATCTGATATCTATGCCGCGCTGACAAACCCATACACCATTGAACTCTGGTCAGGCTACCCGGCCATTATGCCTTCAAAGACAGGAGAGGAATTCAATATGTGGGACGGAGATATCTGCGGGAAGATCATTGACCTGGTTCCTGACAGGAAGGTTGTGCAGGAGTGGTACTTCGGCGACCGGGAACTTGAATCGATCGTGACCATCACAATCACCGGCAACGGGGGAAACACTGCTGTGACAGTTGAACACACAAACATTCCGATAGAGGATTACCAGAACATCGCCGTCGGTTGGAATGAATATTACATGGGCGCCATAAGGCGGTTCTACAACCCCAATTTCTGACTTTTCAGGATATCACGCACATCCTCCAGCCCGCCTAATATCAAGCCGGAAATACCGATATAA
>DHGW01000068.1 GCA_002402965.1 Bacteroidales bacterium UBA4788 | reverse complement strand
TTTCCCGGAAACTGGATGAAATTTGACGGAGATGAAGCCATCTGGACAGATGCCCTGCTCAAACTGCCTGATAACTACACACTGGAGTTTGATGTAATTCCTGTTAAAGATAAACAAGGTCATGTGCCCGGATTTATGATCAGGTTAATGCAAGCAAAAAATGTAAAAGCATGGGACGGCGGGACAGTTCCGGGCAACGGTGGTTTTCAGTTCCATACCGATTATGGCAGGCCTTTTTACAGTACCTGGCTATTCGGGACAGAATGTGAGAAGCTGAACATAGATGGTTACAAGGATGATGAGATGTACAAACAAAAAGTTGACCAGAAATATCACATTGCCATCTGGGTACAAAAGACCAGGCTTCGGCTGTACCAGAATGAAAATAAAGTGTTTGACCTGCCCAAAGCATTCCCGGCGGGTTGTGTGAAGCCTGACAGGATCAGATTTGAAAGGGGCGCCGCCATGGTGAGCAACATCCGCATTGCCGTTGGTGCCCCGGATATGCGCAACAAGCTGATGACTGAAGGAAAGCTGGTAACATACGGAATCTATTTCGACGTCAATAAGGACGTCGTCAAGCCCGAATCATACGGAACATTAAAAGAAATAGCCTCCATTCTGAATGAAGTACCTGACGTAAAAGTTAAAATCGTGGGTCATACCGACAGCGACGGCGCCGATGCAGCCAACCTCGATCTCTCAAAACGCCGCGCCGCTTCAGTGAAGAACGAGCTGGTGAAATCGTTCGGAGTGAACGGTGACAGACTGGTGACTGACGGTGCGGGGGAAGGCCAGCCTGTGGCAGCCAATGACACGCCTGCCAACAAGGCGCTGAACCGCAGGGTTGAGTTCATCAAACTCTGACCTGCAGAATGCCTGCCGGTCGCCGGTAACACGGACCCGGGGTATGCAACAATGTGCTTTTACACTAATCCTATCTTATAAAATGAGAGTTGGTATATCCTTTTTTATCATTGCCCTCGTCATGCCCCTGATGTCATTCATCACGGAGTATAAGCAGACCGCAACTTCTGACGGGCCCCGGGTAAGACATATTAACGAACAGCCATCCTGCTCTGTAACGGGACTAAGGGCATCTTCAGTCACAAAGGACCGGGCGAAACTCAGTTATTCTGTAAAAGGTGCAGAGGTAACAGGTTTCGGAGTATGCTGGAGCCAAAGCGGGTCCCCTTCACTGGAGACCGGCACGATCCTGAAGTCCTATGAAGATGAAGCCCGGGACATTCCTTCGGAGGTCTCATTCATGGAGTCAGTGACGGACCTCGAGGCCGGCACTAAATACACTGCACGAGCGTATGTTACTGACAGCGGTGGTCATGTTTATTACAGCGAGGAGGTCAGTTTCACAACTGAAAAGAAGGATGACTTCTCAAGCATGCTTAACGGTCCAAAAACAGATTATCATCCAAACGGAAAGATTGCAAGAAAGTATACTGTTAAGGACGGCGTTCCATACGGGAGTGTAAAGTCATACAGCGATTCCGGCAATATCATGATTGATCAGAATTTTGTAGACGGAATTCCGAATGGTTCCTGCGTCACATATTACAGCAACGGTAAGGTGCAGTCAGAGTCCAATTATGTGGATGGCCTCCCTCAGGGTTTGCGAAAAGAATATTACATGAATGGGAACATCAAGTCAGAAATTGACTGCACCGGGGAGATGGACAATCTAACCTGCTCCAGCAAAGTCTACTATGAAAACGGCGGCCTGCGGAGTGAGTCGAAAATGTCCAATGGGGAATTACTCTCCTCTGTCACATATGATGATCAGGGCAGGATAATGTCAGAGCAAAAGCCCGGCAGTATAGTGAGTTACTCCTATGACAGGGATGGATATAAACATATGAGTGTAAACGGCGCGAAGTGCCAGTGCGCGAGATGCAATCTTTAGTTATGAAGCAGCTATTGATACTTACCATAATAATTCTGTTCAACCTGCAGGGTATTTCACAGAACAAGCCGGGAAAACCACCTACACCCATGCCACCGGGATTCGACCTCGAACAGATCAAGAAGATGCTGCCGCCTGGCACGTCACTGCCTCCGGAGATTGTCAAAGCGATGCAGCAGGCATCAGGTCAATCCGGTTCAGAATCCTCAGGGTACACGCCGGAAACCCTGGTACCCATACCCCCTGCACCTCAATACTCACCTGTTACCCGGTCATCACCGATAACGGCAGCGGATTACTCACCGTTTGGTTCGGGCCGTGATGAGGGACAGAGAAGACTCGCACTTATTGCGGTTGAGACAGAACTCAATGCGAAGCCTCTTCTTCTGCCGGACCCGAACAGTGTGCCGTCCGTTGAATACATGCTGGGGATGGCTGCTGCGATGAACGGGATTGCACGGCAGAAGTTCCGGCCTGAAGATCTTTCCGATTATACTGCAATAGTCAACTGGGTGCCACGGTTCGACGGTCAGAGTCCCAACCGCCCGAGGGCAAAAGAGCTCTCCCTTGCGGTGGCCCTGGCAACCAACAACTTCGCCAGGCCATATCACAACATCGCACTTGCAACTGCAGTATTTGCCCTCGACCCCGCCTCCACGTCTGCTGCAGGCAATATGGGGGCGGCTATCCTGTCAGCCGGAGAGATGATTTGTGAAAAATCACCGTCGCCCGAGGCCCTTGCGCCGTATCGCCACGATGCCGAATCGGCCTTCCTCTATGCCATCCGGCAGTCAATGAAGGGTAACCTGTGGAGTGAGGCAAGTCTTGTCCCGGTTATTAACCTTGGTAACCTGTGCATCGACATGGGCAGACTTGAAGAGGCACGGTCGCTGTTCATGGTTGCCCGTAAGATAAAGCCCGAGTCGTGGGATGCAGCCCTGGGCCTTGCAGCGTACTTCCTGGCCCTGAACAAACGGGACAAGGCTCTTGCCATTCTGGAGGATGACAATCTGGACAAGCCTTTAGGAACCGGCTTGCCAATTAAAAAGAATAAGAGTCTTGAGAAAAGCGATGAATACGCTGATCTGCCCCCCGAGGCTCCTGAAGAAAAGTTCGAAAAAGGGATTGAGATAATGGCAGCAGAACCTGTCATGACTTCCGCCGATTTCATTACGCAGCTCGACCAGAGCGAACGTAACAAGATGAGGTATTTTATAGAGCACCTGCCGCCGGCTGGCAGCTATCAGGCCCCATCCATAAAAAAACTTACCCAATATTCTACGCTTAAGGTAATCAGCGGGCCGCAAGGGGTAAGCGCCTTAAAGGATTTCTCCGAGATGCTTTCGGTCTTCTCCCTGAAATCATTCGCCTCTACCTCTAACCGGCAGCTCGACTGGCTTTCAGATATGGGACTGAAGATAGATCCGGGCGTAGATATGGATGATGTTGCCAAAAATCCGCAGAAGTACATGGATAAGGACATGGATCCCAATGTGAAGGTAACCGGCAAGGAAGAATTCCTTGAAATGATGAACCAGATGAGGATGGAGGCCAACAAGGCCAAACTCGATCTTGCCACTGGCAACACTGCCTCTACAATAACAATTGCAGGCAAACTGGATCCGATCAACATAATCCTGCAGATGAACCCGGATGACTATGCCGATCCGATGAACATCATAATGCAGAAGATGAACTACACGGGTTACAACCGCAAAAACCACCTTTATGAAGGTTACCTGCACAGCCTGAACAAAAGAACATATGACCAGGTCACGGAGATCATCACACAGTGCAACCGGAAGATGGAAGAACTGATCAAGGTCAGGGATGCGGAGCAGGAAAATTTTGAAAAGAGAAAAGAAGCTGCTGAAAAGGAGGCCGCAGAGTCAGGAAACTCATTCAGGGAAGCCGAATGGGCATTGATTGGCCACGCTATACATGTCAGATTCTTCAATGCCGCCAACCAGATACAGGAGACTGGCTTCGGTTCGGCTACAAATGTGGTTTCAACTACATACATGAGGCGCTTCAAACCAAATGTTGAGGCTTATTACTATGATGTTATCCGCCACATTGCACTCATCTCTGATCCGGATGTGAGAAGCAAGGAGGAGGCAGACATGCGCAACTCGATTTACCAGGCACTTACCTGGTACCTTAATACAGTTCTGGTTGCGCACGGTTCGTTTAAGTATCATGATGAATGGGACTGCGGATGCAACCTGGAAGAGCTCCTGGCTGCCCGTGAGGCTGAAGATGAGGCATTGGCGCAGGAGGAGAATGAACGTCTGGCCCGGAATAAGCAGGCAAAGGCTGTCTTTGACTCGGGGGAAATACCTGAATCATCACAGCTGTTCAAGAAGCTGGACTCATTTGTTGATGAGTATCAGCTAGGTCTGATCAAGGTCCGGGCATCGTGTGCACGCACAACCATAGAGGTTAACACCGACTGGCTCCAGAAGGCATTCAACCTGCCGGCAAGCTTCAGCTATAAAAGCACAACAAGTGAATTCACCGGAGCCACCACCCGTAACGCCGGACTGAGTGTCGGAGTAAAGAAGGAGATTGGAAACGGGGAGGTCAACGCCAATGTAAACCTGTCAGTTTCTGTGTCTTCTGACGGCAACGGTGTGGTAAAGGATTATAGTGTCACTGCAGGTGCTGATGCAGGAGTAAGTGTCGGTAAATACACTGCCTCTGCAGGGGGTCAGGTCAGCATCAGCGGGGACCAGGGAGGCATCAGGGATTATTCTGTCACCGCCAGCGCAAACTCATCGGTAAAATACGGGGAGACCACAGTATCCGGAGGTGCTTCGGTAAGTTACGGCTCGAAGGGTCTTGAAACGGACTTCTCCGCCAAGGTGACGCAGGATTTCAGCAACGGAGTCGGCACTGAAGGCAGCGCCTCCTTCGAGGCATCAACCAAGAGAGGATGCTCTGTGTCAGGTGATATTAACCAGACCATAAACCCGGCAGGCGCCCAGGTTCAGAAAAGCGATGTTGACAAAGTTAAAAAAGAGTCAGGCCTCAAGCTGAACACCGATTTCTACAAGAAAGAGCTCTGGTCAGGAAAATTCGAACTTAAAAGCAACTGATCTGCAATAAAATGAAACAAATAATCATCCCGCTGATGCTGTTCCTGGGCGTTGTGACGTCTGCCAGTGCCCAGGAATCCCCTCAACTTACCGAAAAACCAGGTACGTTTAAGATCCTGAACAGAACTGATTACGCTTCTCCCGATTGTGGTTTCACGAAGGCCGATATGACTGCTAACCTGGAAAGAATAACCGAC
>DHGW01000057.1 GCA_002402965.1 Bacteroidales bacterium UBA4788 | reverse complement strand
GTCACCTTCTCCGGCGGCGAGCCCTTGAAGCAGCCGGTCTTTCTGCTGGAGTCACTCAGTCTGCTCAGGCAGTCCGGATTTCATACAACGGTAGATACTTCAGGATACGCCCGGCGCGAGTTACTGCAGTCAGTAATGCCGGTAACAGATCTGTTCCTGTATGATATTAAACATACGGATCCTGAGATTCACAGGAAATTCACCGGGGTGAGCAATGAGCTCATCATCTCAAATCTTGATATGCTACTGGCAGAGGGAAAGGATGTGATGATACGTATCCCTGTCATCCCGGGGGTGTCTGCCGATAAGGCATACATGGAGAATCTGCGCGGATTCATTGAAAGCCGGAACAACGGACATATAAAAGAGATAAACCTTTTACCCTATCACAAGACCGGCAGCTCGAAATACCGCCGCTTCGCCATGGAGGACAGGATGGCATCCGTCAGCCAGGTTACGAACGGCAGTCTTGACGAATACATTGATATTTTAAAACCGCTCGGCATTCACGTAAAAAAAGGCGGTTGAACACCGTTATTAAATCAGAAAAAGACCAGGAGGAATCAACTATATGAAAATGACAGAGAGAGTTATGAGGCTCAGGGAGCAGAGCCTTAACGCAACCGAGACGCTTACTGCTGAGAGAGCACAACTAATCACCAGGTTTTATGCCAGCCGGGAGGCACAGGGGCTGTCGGCTCCGATGCTCAGGGCGCGGGCATTTGAATACCTGCTCAGGAACAAGGAGATATGTATCAATGACGGTGAACTGATTGTCGGAGAAAGAGGACCTGCACCCAAAGCGACGCCCACATATCCGGAGATCAGTCTTCATTCAATTCAGGATCTTGAAATTCTTGACAGCCGGGAAAAGGTATTCTTCCGGGTGAGCGATGAGGTAAAAAAGATTTATACAGAGGAGATTATTCCTTTCTGGAAAGGGCGCAGTAACCGTGACCGGATCATGGAACGGATGACACCTGAGTGGCTTGCAGCCTATAAGGCCGGGATCTTCACCGAGTTCCAGGAACAAAGGGCTCCGGGACACACGGTGCTTGGATACAAGATGTTCCATACAGGCTTCCTGGATTTGAAGAAAGAGATTGCCTCTGCTGTTGAAGCACTTGATTTCCGCAATGACCCGCAGGCTTATGAACGCAATGAAGAGCTCAGGGCAATGGATATTGCCTGCGATGCAATAATAATGTATGCCGGAAGACATGCAGAGAAACTTGAGGCTTTGGCTGCTGAGGAGAAGGATGAAGAGAGGAAGAAAGAGCTGACCGCAATGGCGGCCGTTTGCCGTCGTGTGCCGGCCCATGCACCGGAGACATTCCACGAGATGCTGCAGCATTACTGGTTCATCCACCTTGGCGTGGTAACTGAACTTAATCCCTGGGATTCATTTAACCCGGGACGCCTCGACCAGCACCTTTGGCCCATTTACAGAAAGGGCATGGAGGAGGGCACCCTTAAACCGGAGGAGGCTTACGAACTCCTCGGATGTTTCTGGGTCAAGTTCAACAACCATCCGTCACCCCCGAAGATGGGAGTTACGGCACAGGAGAGCAACACTTACACTGACTTCTGCCTCATCAATCTGGGAGGTGTGAAGCCTGACGGCACTGACGCGGTCAACCCGATGACATACATCCTCCTTGACGTCATCCAGGAGATGCGTATCCTGCAGCCCAGTTCAATGGTGCAGGTGAGCCGCAAGAACCCCGATTCATTCGTGCACAAGGCCTTCGATATCATCAAAACCGGGTTCGGACAGCCATCGGTCTTCAACACCGAGGCAATAATCCAGGAGTTACTGAGACAGGGAAAGAGCATCGTCGATGCCCGTAACGGCGGTGCCTCGGGATGCGTCGAAACCGGTGCTTTCGGTACTGAGTGCTACTGGCTGACAGGCTACTTTAACCTGGTGAAGATCCTCGAAGTGACCCTCAGCAATGGCTTCGATCCCCGCACGGGAGTGCAGCTGGGACCAAAGACTGGTGACCCGGCAACATTCAGGTCCTTTGAAGAGTTCATGCTGGCATACAGGGAGCAGATCAACTACTTTGCTGACATCAAGGTAAGAGGAAATAATGTCATCGAAAAGACCTTCTCCATCCACCTGCCAGTGCCTTTCCTGTCACTGCTCCTGGAGGATTGCATAGTGAACGGAAAAGACTACAACGCCGGAGGCGCCAGGTACAACACCACCTATATCCAGGGGGTGGGTCTCGGAAGTATCACTGATATCCTCACCTCGATCAAGTTCAATATCTATGACAGGAGGAAGTTTACCTGGGAGGAGATGCTGACCGCACTTAAGAACAACTTCGAAGGGTTTGAGGAGATGCAGTATGAGATGATCTACCATACCCCTAAATACGGCAATGATGACGATTATGCCGATTCCCAGGCCGTGGCAGTCTTTGAGTTCTTCCACGATGCCGTCAGCGGCAGGCCTACCCCAAGGGGAGGGACGCACCGCATCAACATGCTCCCGACCACCTCTCACGTCTATTTCGGCAACGTGACAGGTGCCACTCCCGACGGCCGCAAGGCGTGGGTTCCGCTTTCTGAGGGAATCTCCCCCTTCCAGGGTGTTGATCGCCAGGGGCCTACTGCAGTAATCAAATCGGCCTCCAAGATTGACCACCTCAGGACCGGCGGCACCCTTCTGAACCAGAAGTTCTCACCGGAGTTCTTTGAGGATGAGGGCAGCTACCAGAAGCTCACCGCCCTGATAAGGAGCTACTTCAGCCTTGACGGTCACCATATACAGTTTAACGTCGTCAATGCCGACACCCTGCGTGACGCGCAGAAACACCCTGAACTGTACCGTGACCTGATAGTCCGCGTGGCAGGTTACAGCGATTATTTCAACGACCTTGGCGAGGACCTGCAGAACGAGATCATCCGCCGTACCGAACATCAGAGTTTCTGACAAACAGTCCATTAATTGTGCACCGCCGGCCCGAACGGGATCCGGCGGTCATTTTTTTTGCCGTTTTAGTTGCTTTTATGATAAAAATTGAGTATATTTTGTAAGATTTAAAAGCTGCCTTCAGGGCGGTGGTCCGGTTGGCATAAGGCAGCAATTAAAGCCTTAACCGTGAAGAAGATATTTGATTATTTCGACACCCGTTACAGGGCTGAAATGCTTGGCAGGCCCGTTGATCAGACAGGCCCGGTGATTACAATATCCCGTCTGACCGGATGCGACGGACGGGAAGTCGCTGCCGAACTCGTGGCACAGATGAACCTCAGGTATAACACCAACAAGTGGAAATGGGTCGATAAGGATATCATTTACCATGCAGCTCATGAGCTTAAGACCGATATCCACCGTGTTGAGACATACTACCAGGGTTTGGGTATGACTGATATCTCACAGATGATCATGGCCTTTTCGGGCTCATTCGTGGCCGACAGCTCGGTGAAGAAAGCCATCAGGGAGGTGGTTCTCTCCATCGCCCGTGACGGATATGCGGTGATAATTGGCAGGGGAGGAGTCTCCATCACCCGCGATATGGCCAACGCATTGCATGTACGGCTTGTGGCACCTGTTTACTGGAGGGTCCAGAATGTGATGAAGAAAAAAGGAATGGTAATTGAAAAGGCTGAGGAATACACTCTTCAGACTGATGAGAAGAGGCACAAACTGATTGTGGACTTCCTTGACAAGAAGCCCCAGTGCATTGATTATCTTTTTGACGTAACGCTGAACAGGAGCAGCTTTACCCTCGAACAGATCTCTTCATTGATCCTGACGATGTACGAAGCGAAACTGGGGGTGAAACTGCAAAGATAAAGCTGTGTGTTTTTAGAGTTTGGCACAGCTGGCTGGTAGGTTAACAGAAGGGTAAGTGAAAGGGCCGGATAACGATTGTTCCCGGCCCTTTCCAATTTCTTTCTCAGAGGCAGCAGATTTCTGATATCCGCTTTATATGCTCCGATGTCCGTTTGTCAAGTGACTCTGCATAGGAGTCCCAGTCTTCTATCGTCAAACGTGCAACCCCTGTTTCAACTGCTGCACGTGCAACTGCCGGCGCTACCCTGGAGATGAGACGCGGGTCAAGCGGCTTGGGGATGATGTATTCACGTCCGAATTCGAGGCTATCAAGGCCGTAGGCTTTCAACACCGATTCTGGCACCTTTTCCTTTGCCAGTCCGGCCAGCGCCCTGGTGGCTGCAAGCTTCATCTCCTCGTTGATGTTTCTGGCTCTCACATCCAGGGCACCCCTGAAGATAAAGGGGAATCCCAGGACATTGTTTATCTGGTTGGGGTAGTCCGACCTGCCGGTGGCGAAGATAAGATCATCGCGCGTGGACATGGCATCCTCATAACTGATCTCCGGATTGGGATTGGCCATCGCAAAAACGACAGGATGAGGCGCCATAGTGCTCAGCATCTCTTTCGTAAGCATGTTGGCCACCGACAGGCCCAGGAAGAGGTCGGCTCCTTTCACAGCTTCCGCCAGGGTGCTTATGTCGCGGTCAGTGATCCACTCCTTCTTGTATTTGTTGAGGTCTGTCCTCTTAGCGTTGATCACCCCTTTGCTGTCAACCATGACCACATTCTCTTTTTTTACCCCGAGCGCCACATACAGCCGGGTGCATGAGTTGGCCGCAGCACCGGCGCCGCAGACAACCACTTTCAAGTCAGACAGCTTCTTGCCGGTGATCTCCACGGCATTGAGCAGTCCTGCTGCAGAGATGATTGCTGTCCCATGCTGGTCATCATGAAAAACCGGTATGTCAAGCATCTGCTTAAGCCGCGTCTCCACCTCGAAGCACTCCGGGGCCTTGATGTCCTCCAGGTTTATCCCGCCGAAGGTTGGAGCAAGCCTGGCACATATCTCAATGAGCTTCTCGGGATCTTTCTCGTCAATTTCGATGTCAAAGACATCTACGTCTGCAAAGACCTTGAACAGCAGTCCTTTGCCCTCCATCACCGGCTTGCCGGCCAGTGCTCCGATGTCACCCAGCCCGAGGACTGCAGTGCCATTGGAAATGACAGCCACAAGGTTTCCCTTTGCCGTATACTGGTAGGCATCATCAGGATTCTTCTCTATCTCCAGGCATGGGTATGCCACCCCGGGAGTATAGGCAAGGCTGAGATCAAACTGGGTACAGTAAGGCTTCGTGGGAATGACTTCCACCTTGCCCTTGCGGCCGCGACTGTGATACAGAAGCGCATCCTCTTTAGTGGCTTTTGACATAACAGTATGTGATTTGATTGTGAACGCTATTGGAAACTGTCATTAATGATACGAATTTAAGACATTTCTAATACTGCTCCTATTTTTTCGGAATAATATGCAAACCGCTTCTGCACTATTTGGGAAAAAATAGATATTTTCATTGCTTCAAAACCTGAACCGGAGGAGACCAACATGAATTCTGCATTACAGAACATTGCTATCGGGGTTGATATTGGCGGAAGCCATATCACTGCCGTTGCTGTTGATATGGCAGCGCACCGCATCATAAACGGATCGCGGGCTGAAAGTCCCGTTGACAACAAGGCGGAGGCTGATGAGATTCTTAGCGTATGGAGTGACGCCCTGATGCAGGTGCTGAAAGGGATGCAGATCTTCAACCTCCGCGGGATAGGCTTCGCCATGCCAGGGCCCTTTGACTATGTCAGGGGGATATGCCTCATCAGGGGCGTACCGAAGTATGAGAAGCTCTACGGAGTCAATGTGGGCAAGGCTATCAGCTCCAGGCTGGGACTGCCGTGCGACTGCAGGGTAAGGTTCATGAATGATGCCAGCTCCTTCGCCGTAGGGGAGGCATGGGCCGGCAAGGCTGCCGGATTCAAGAGGATGATGGCCATCACCCTGGGCACAGGGTTCGGATCGGCATTTCTCGAAGACCGCATTCCTGTTGTTGACGGTGACAGAGTGCCGAAGATGGGCTGCGTCTACCACCTGCCCTTCGGAAACGGCATCGCTGATGACTACTTTTCAACACGCTGGTTCATCGGACGCTACCGGGAAGTGACGGGCCTCGAGGCAGCCGGAGTAAGGGAGGTGGCCATGATGGCCGGAAGAGCACCGGAAGTACTGGATATATTTTCAGAGTTCGGTACCGGTCTGGGTGGTTTACTCGCTCCCTGGCTGAAACGGTTCGGAGCAGAAATGCTTGTTATCGGAGGGAATATTTCGCACGCGTATAACCTCTTCGGCCCTGCCATGGAGGAGGCCCTGAGGACGGATGGATGCGGCACGCAGATTGCGATCTCCGAACTGAAGGAGGATGCCGCACTGCTCGGAAGCGCATACCTCCTCGATGATGAATTCTGGAAGGCGGTCCAGCCAGCCCTTCCCCTGATGTGAGACTGAACAACCTAAATACTATGAATGAGAAAAAAATCGAGATGAGACTGGTGGTGCCGGTGCTCCTCTCCTTCTTTGTGATGAGCTTTGTTGACCTCGTGGGAATTGGCAAGGACCGCGTGGCTGAGGACCTGGGACTGAGCGACTTCATCCTTGGCCTTATTCCCTTTGCCGCCTTCATCTGGTTCTTCATCCTCTCCGTGCCTGTGGGAATAATGCAGGCACGTGTGGGAAAGAAGAAAATGCTCAACGCAGGCATGATCATTACCGGAATCGGGCTGTTCATTCCTTATTTCTTCTATAACTTCGTCACTGTTATTGCCGGCTTCGCCTTGCTGGGCATAGGAAACACAATCGTGCAGGTTGCAGCCAACCCGTTGCTTGTGGATGTGGTGCCGGGACGGAGGGCATCAAGCTTTCTCAGCTTCTCACAGTTCATCAAGGCCATCGGATCAATGCTGGCAGCCCCGCTGGCCGTAATTTTTGCAAGCCGGTTCGGCGACTGGAAGCTGTTGTTCCTGGTTTACGGCATCATCTCCTTCCTGAGTGTTCTGTGGCTTAGTACTGTCAAGATAGAGGAGACAACAGTTACGGACAGCAAGGCCTCAATAGCCTCAGCTTTTAAACTGCTTGGAAACTCATATATACTTATGATGGTCCTATCCATCTTCCTGGTGGTGGGTATTGATGTCGGGTTCAACTACTTCTCCGGCAAATACCTCACGGCAAGGTTCGGGTTTGAGGAGGTGACAGCACAGT
The DNA here is from genome assembly GCA_002402965.1 of Bacteroidales bacterium UBA4788. GTDB lineage: Bacteria > Bacteroidota > Bacteroidia > Bacteroidales > VadinHA17 > SR-FBR-E99. The sequence goes on along the minus strand of DHGW01000057.1, from coordinate 45,035 downwards.
CAGGCCGCAGCATCTATTTCTTCGGCCGTATGCTCGGCACTTTCGCCGGTGCCCTCCTTCTGACAAAGCTCTCCTCAACAAAGGGACTCCTCTACAGTGCCATACTATCAATCATTTCAATCCTGCTGATCATGATCATCCCGGCTTCAAAGGCTGCTGCCTGGATTCTCGTATTCCTGGTCGGTCTGGGCGTGGCAAATATCTTCCCGCTGGTCTTCTCACTCACAGTCCAGAAGTACCCGGATAGAAGCAACGAGATATCCGGACTGATGATGATGGCCATCTCAGGCGGGGCGCTCATCCCGCCGCTGATGGGACTGGTGAGCGACTCCATGGGGGTTGTGCCCGGAATGGGCGTGCTGCTGCTGTGCGCTGTCTATCTGCTGGTGGTGGCATGGATCATAATCAGGAAAAAAACAGTGACAATCTGATTTCAATGACTGCCCTGGCAGCAATAAGTAAACCGCCTGTACAAACCGAAACCTGAAACATGAAAAAGATGAGACATCTTCTGGTTTTGCTGCTTCCTCTGCTGGCCTGGTCCTGCTCGCAGCCGGAGCCCCTGAGGCCCAACATAATCTACATCATGACTGATGATCATGCCTATCAGGCGGTTGGAGCCTACGGCAGCGGGTTGAACAAGACTCCTAACCTCGACCGGATCGCAGAGGAGGGCATCATCTTTCGCAACAGCTTCGTCTGCAACTCCATCTGCGCGCCAAGCAGGGCCGCACTCCTGACCGGGAAGCACAGCCATGCCAACGGCCATATAGACAACAGGGCACGGTTTGACAGTTCACAGGTAACGTTCCCGAAGCTGCTGCAGCAGGCCGGATACCAGACAGCCATCATCGGCAAGTGGCACCTGAAGAGTGAACCTACAGGGTTTGACTACTGGAGCATCCTGCCCGGTCAGGGCAGCTACTATAATCCCGATTTCATCGAGTCAGGCCGCACTTACAGGCAGACGGGATATGCCACAACAATCATAACTGATAAGGCTATTGAGTGGCTGCAGAATCGCGATACAGCAAAGCCCTTCTGCCTCCTGGTTCACCATAAGGCACCGCACAGGAACTGGATGCCGGATACATGTGACCTTGACCTCTTTGACGGGGCTGAGTTTCCCGTCCCGGAAACATTCTTTGATAACTATGAGGGGAGGATGGCCGCCGGCCTCCAGGAGATGAGCGTCATTAAAGACATGAGGCTCTCATCCGATCTCAAGATCACCGGGGCGGACGGCGACTCCCTCTCGCAGGCCGGGAAGGACTATCTGTGGTACCTCAACCACCGCATGACCCCGGAGCAGCGAGAGGCATGGCTGAAGGAATATGACAGCATCAGCTCAGCCTACAGGGCAGACCCGCCCGAAGGCGACGCCCTGGCACTTTATAAACTGAACAGGTACCTGACAGACTACCTGAGGACTATTGAATCGGTTGACCAGAACACCGGGAGGCTGCTCGATTACCTCAGTGAAGCAGACCTGCTTAAGAATACCCTGGTGGTCTATACCTCAGACCAGGGCTTTTACCTTGGCGAGCACGGCTGGTTCGACAAAAGGTTTATGTATGAGGAGTCGTTCCGCACGCCGCTGATGATGCGTCTGCCGGAGTCGCTCTCAGCCCATGGCGACATTTTGGAGATGGTTCAGAATATTGACTTCGCACCTACATTCCTTGATCTGGCAGGAGTGGATCCTCCGGCAGGTATGCAGGGTGTCTCCCTGGTGCCGCTCCTTGACGGAGCGCAGCCAAAGAAATGGCGAGACGCACTCTATTACCATTACTATGAATACCCTGCCGAGCATGCGGTGCGAAGACACTACGGAGTACGGACCGACAGGTACAAGCTGATCCATTTTTATAATGACATCGAAGCATGGGAGCTATATGACCTCCAGTCCGATCCGCACGAGATGCAGAACCTGATAGACGATCCGGCATATGACCGGGTTGAACTCAAACTCAGGAAAAAGCTTGCTGCTCTCCGAAAACAGTATAATGTTCCGGAAGAATTAACAAAATAATATCATGTCAGGAAATTCATTGAAGAGAAGAGATTTTATCAGGAGAGGAGCTATGGCCGGGGCTGCCATAACCATTGTACCAAGGCACGTATTGGGCGGCAACGGTTACCTTGCACCGAGCGACCAGCTTACAAAGGGAATAGTGGGCGTCGGAGGAATGGGGCTCGGCCATTTCAACTATGAGAATACCCGCCTGCTGGCAGTATGCGATGTGGACTCAGGGCACCTGAAAAGGGCGCTCGACAGAGCAGAGAAGGGAGTGAAGGGATATCACGACTTCCGGGAGCTGATAACCATGCCGGATATTGATATAGTCCACATAGCCACACCACCTCACTGGCATGGCGTCATTGCAAGGATGGCTGCCGAAGCCGGCAAAGACATCTGGTGCGAGAAACCGATGACAAGGACCATTGGTGAGGGTAAGAGGCTGGTGGAAGCTGTGAAGGCCAACGGCAGGATGTTCAGGCTCAATACGTGGTTCCGCTTTACTGGACAGTTCTACGGGCTCGGAACAACAGTCATGCCGCTGAAGAAAGTGGTCAGCAGCAGAGTGCTCGGATGGCCGCTGAAGGTGACTATCAGCGGCATCACCGGATATGACTGGAAATTCTACTGGAGTGGGCTGACTGATCTCATACCCGAACCGGTGCCCTCCGACCTCGATTATGACATGTGGCTCGGACCTGCACCCTTCAAACCATACAATAAAATGAGGGTACACGAGAACTTCAGGGGGTACTGGGACTATGACGGAGGAGGTCTGGGAGACATGGGTCAGCACTATATCGATCCCGTGCAGTACCTGCTTGAAAAGGACAATACCAGCCCGATATCGGTGGAGATTGATGCTCCGCAGCAGCACCATGACGCCGTCGGCTCCTGGCGCAGGATTACCTATACCTATGATGACGGCTGCCAGATCATCCTCGACGGCGAGAACCGCGACAAGGATGCGGCTTATATCGAAGGACCCCTGGGTAAGATATTCAAGGGCTTCGTCTCCGACATACCCAACCTGACCGAACTGGTCCGGGACCTTCCCGATCCTGAACCGCAGGTCACACTGTTCGCCGACGCGGTAAGGACACGCCGGCCCTTCGCCCTGAACGAGGAGAACGGGCACAGGTCTTGCACCATAGTCAATATGGGTGTGGTGGCGCTGCGGCTTGGCAGGAACCTGAAATTTGATCCGGTGAAACAACTGTTCATTGGCGATGAGGCTGCGAATGCCCTGATAGACCAGCCGATGAGAGGCGAATGGCATATGTAAAAAAAAGTAAAAGGATATCATGAACAGAATTAAGACACTTTTTGCAGTCGCGGCCCTGCTGCTCGTCAGTGCAATCACAGGCGCACAGGATGTGAGGACGCTGGGAACGAAGGTGGCAGATTTGCTTGCGCGGATGCCAGCCGGCAATATTGAGCTTGCTTCACGCCTCATGGATAATATGTTCTCACTCGGCGAGGAGGGGAGGGCAATGATATGTGAACAGATAGTGCCGGCAGGTGCCGGTGACGATCTCAGGGCGCGATATGCCGTCTCGTCACTCACCGCGCATCTCTCGGGCGACAGTGATGAGACCAGGAAAAGGGAATGGGAAAGACAGTGCATAAAGTACATGAACCTGTCAACTGACAGGGAGGTGAGATCATTCTTCATGAGGCAGCTCAACCTGTCAGGCTCAAGCCTGGCTGTCGAAGCCCTGAAGAAGTGGGTCCTCTCTCCGGAAATGTGCGATGATGCAGTCATAACCCTTCAGTCGATAGGCAATGACGCCGCCACCGGGCTTCTTGCCTCTTCCCTCACGGCGGGCGAATGTCCCTGTGCTGCCCAGGTGATGGTTGCCCTGGCTGAGACACAGCCAGGTGAGTCAATAGACATTTATAGGTCGTGGTACAACAGGGGGAGTGTTGCGGAGAAGTCGGCTGCCCTGTATGCTATTGCCTCAACAGGCGCACCTGAGGCAGCTGAGATGCTTTCGGAAGCTGCCGCTGCCGCCTCTTACCGGTGGGACCAGACCGGTGCCGTTCAGGCACTTCTCTTCTATGCCAGCAAGATAGGTCTTGCTGGTGAGGTGAAGAAGATGGAGCGCATCACCAGCCAGGTCATGGAAGCAAGCCTGACACCTGAGGCCTCCAGTCAGCGGCTGGCAGCCATGAGCGTCATCACCGGGGTGAAAGGGAGCGATGCACTTGGCATGCTCCTGGAGGCTGCCGATGACCCTGATGTAGCCATCAGAGGCGGTGCACTCCGACTGGCTTCAGCCATTCCCGGAAGCGTCGCAACAAAGAAATGGATAAAGAGGTACGCGCAGGTCTCTCCGGAATCAAAGTCTGAGATACTCTTCATGCTTGGGGGGCGTGGAGATACACTCGCGGTACCGCTGGTTATGAAGGCCCTCGATGACCCCTCACAGGAGGTCTCGTCCGCAGCAGTCACAGCCCTGGCAAGGCTTCAGGGCAAAAAAGCCGTTGACCCGCTCCTTGCCTGGATTAAAAAATATGACAGTGAGGAGGGACACCGCGCTGCCGCAAACGCACTGACCACGATACTTGACAGCACTGGCATGGCCCGGGTGGCTGAGACACTGCAGGGTTCAACCGGACAGTCAACTGTGACACTAATAAGACTGCTGGCATGGTCAGGCGAAAGCAGTTATTTTAAAACAGTATTCCCCTATACCGCCTCCCCCGACCTGGGCATCAGGGCGGCAGCACTCACCTCACTTGGGGCGCTGGCTTCCTGTGAAGATCAACCGCAGATCATTGAACTTCTCATGGCAACCCGGGAGAAGGCCGAGGTTAAGGAACTGCAACGCGCCCTGTTGGCAGCAGCCATGAGACATGATGACCCTGAACGGAGATCGGAACTGATCCTTGAAGCCCTCGATAAGGGAGGTGACAGGCTGAAGCTGATACCGCTTCTGGCAACCACAGGAGGGGAGAAAGCCCTGAAGAGGGTTGCACACGAGTTCGAGAATGGCGATGCCAACACACGCGACGTTTGTTTTGAAGCACTGTCTTACTGGAAGGACCACTCGGCAGCCAAAGCATTACTGGGTATTACCGCATCTGGAAACAAGACCTTTGGCAGACCGGCTTTTGACGCCTACATGAGAATGGTCCAGGTGGCACCGGTAACGTCAGAGCGCAAGCTGCTGATGATAAAGGATATTGCACCTTATGCCGCCGATCCTGATGCAAGGGCCGGGATGGTCGCTCTCACAGCTTCATTGGGTATACGGCAGTCCGGGTTCTTCATCGCACCCTACTTCTCAGACCCCTCCGAAGAGGTTAGAAAAGCTGCTCGGGAAGCGATTGAATCAATGAACCTTCCTGAGGACGAGGTCTTCGAATCAATGTTCAACGGTAAAGACCTTACAGGATGGCAGGGACTGGTTGGAAATCCCCTTACCAGGGCAAGGATGAAACCGAAGGAACTGGCAGCCAGGCAGAAGGAGTCCAACCTCAGGATGGCTGAGAACTGGAGTGTAAGGGACGGCATGATATGGTTCAGCGGCGAGGGCGATAACCTCTGCAGCGTGAAGGAGTACGGTGATTTCGAGATGTACGTCGACTGGCGCATTACGAAAGCAGGTGACAGCGGCATTTACCTCCGCGGTTCACCCCAGGTGCAGATATGGGACACCTCCCGCACCGATGCCGGAGCAGAGGTGGGATCTGGAGGCCTCTACAACAATCAGAAAAATCCGTCAGACCCGCTTAAGGTGGCCGATAATCCCGTGGGAGAATGGAATACCTTCCGCATAATCATGGCCGGCGACCGGGTCTCAGTCTGGCTTAACGGTGAACTGACCGTTGACAATGTCGTCATGGAAAACTACTGGGACAGAAGTATCCCTATCTTCGAAAAGGGACCCGTTGAGCTTCAGGCACATGGTACTGATCTTAATTTCAGGGATATATATATCAGGGAGTTAAAATCCTCAGAATACAACCTGACTGACAGGGAGAAGGAGGCTGGCTTTGTCTCGCTGTTTAACGGAAGGAACCTCGACGGATGGATAGGCAACAAGGTGTCATACACCGTTGAGGATGGAATGATCGTCATCAAGCCGGGCAACGACAGCGGCGGTAATCTCTACACCGAGAAAGAGTATGCGGATTTCATATTCCGCTTTGAATTCCAGCTTACTCCGGGCGCAAACAACGGCCTGGGAATCCGCACACCCGCGGAAGGCGATGCTGCTTATGTGGGCATGGAACTTCAGATTCTTGATAATACAGCATCTATATATGCTGAACTCGAACCATACCAGTACCATGGCTCGGTCTATGGCGTCATCCCGGCACGGAGAGGATTCCTGAGACCGGTGGGAGAGTGGAACTACGAGGAGGTAACCATCCAGGGGACGAAGGTGAAGGTTATTCTTAATGGTGCCGTCATTGTGGACGGTGATATTGCGGGAGCAATCTCTGACGGAACCATGGACGGGAAGGAGCATCCCGGACTGAAAAACAGCAAGGGACATATCGGATTTCTGGGCCACGGCTCTGTTGTAAAATTCAGGAATATTCGCCTCAGGGAGCTTTGATTTGTTAATCTTGCTCTTCAGGCGGGTCATCAACGATTTATCAACAGATGTCAAATTAAGGGTTGCATTTTTTAAAGGAACCAGACGAAAGAGCCATTTTTGGCGTTCAGATCTAATAAAGATCAGATTATTGCGTTATTAAACCAGGCGGAAAGATTTGAATAGAAGAAAATGAAGATACTTATCTGTGAAGATAACCAGTTGGCGTTAAAAGCAATGTCAGTTGTACTTGAACGTGAAGGATATGATCCGGTGACCGTCAATGATGGCAACCGGGCAATTGAAGCACTTCGGAAGACTGATTTTGACCTTGCGATAGTGGATATACATATGCCATACATCAGCGGCCTTGAAGTGATAAGATACCTTCGTACCGAGTTGAAGAAGCAGACACCTGTTCTGATAGTCTCTGCCTTCAGTGACCCGCAGATGCAGCGGCAAGCCGGGGAAATGAAGGTTAGCGGTTATATCACAAAACCGTTTGATCCGGATGACCTGCTCAGAAAGATAAGAGCGGCCGTAGCAGTTGTTTAGAAAATGAGAAATAAATGGCATACTAAATTACTTGCTGCCATGGTCATGATGATAATGACCGCAGGCCTCCTTTACCCGCAGACAATTGCCAATCCTGAAGAGGAGTATGCAAGGATACGTTCACTTGCTTTAGAAGGCAAATATGCTGAGGCTGAACCCGCTGCCCGGCTGCTCGTCAGTGAGAACCCCGGCTATGGCGATGCCCGTGTTCTGCTGGGCAGAATTATAGCATGGCAGGGCCGTTATGAGGAAGGAGCCGCTGTAATAGACACTCTGTTAATGACAGATCCGGGCAACAGTGACGCCCTTGAGGCGCTGACTGACATCAGGCGATGGACGCGTGACCGTTCGCAGCAGATGACCCTCCCCACTGACATCAGGGCAGGATACATGTTTGACACCTATAACGAACCGTATGAACGCCTGTGGCAGGTATTCAGCCTGGGCGCGGGACACCGGTTCGGGTGGGGCACGGCAGTGGCTACGGTCAATTACGGGCATATTAACATCGGCCAGCCTTCTGATATCCTGGACAATGACATCCAGTTTGCCGTGGAAGCCTGGCCTGAACTGACGAGGAACAACTACGCATACATGGCCTATGCCTACAGCCCGGGCAGGTGGTTTCCCAGGCACCGCGCAGCTCTCGAACTCTGGCAGTCTCTTCCTGCCGGATGGGCAATGTCCGCAGGCGTCAACTACTACTATTTTGATCACAGCATCTTTCTGGGTACTGCCTCGGTGGAAAAATACCTTGGCAACTACTGGTTTTCAGCCAGAGGATACTTCCACTTCAAGGATATCGGGGTCACAACTTCATTCTTCCTCAATGCCAGGCGGTACTTCGGCACCACTGACTACCTCCAGCTGACACTTGGTACGGGAACTGCCCCTGATGAACCCTATGACATTATCACAGACCTTGAGCGGCAGAAGGCATCGGGCGTCAGACTCACCTGGTTTGATCAGATCAATCCCCGTTGGTCATACAGGATCGGAGCGGGCTGGTCATACGAGAAGTTATACGGAATAGCATACCGTAACAGGTTTGAGGGTAACATCGGTATTATTATGGGTATTGGAAAAGTAAGATGAGGCTTATACTGACCATATTGCTGACCTTTGCCATTCAGGGTGCGCTATTGCCGGTTCAAAGCAACACGAACAACTACATACCGGACTCAGTACCGACGGGCTCGGGCAAAATGGCTCTGCCAGCACCCTCAAGCTTCCCCTCGGAACTGACGGTTGATGGACTGGTCTCATTGGCCGGCGGTCACTATGCAATTCAGATGGGCGCATTCAGCAGACGTGCCAATGCAGAGGCGTTCATCAGCAGGGTGGAGAAGATGGCGGGTCTTACCCTTGACCTCGTGGAAGAGGGTGAATTCTATAAGGTCTTCATCAACAGTTCACTGAGGGGAAGTGCACCATGCATTTACATCCCGGTGGTTTTCCCCGGCGAGCCTGTCGGGAGGAGCACCCACCGGGAAGCACCAGGGACAACACTTCCCGAGGTGGCGGATGAACCTGCGGTGATCCAGGATACGGCTTCCGCTGTCGTTGTGACGGAGACATCAGCGGCATCACTGACGGAGCCAATGAGTGAATCGGTGCCGGCAACACGCATCATCCCTGCTGAAGAGACGGAGGCACAGGCAGGCATTGCCGCTGCCTCACCTGCTGTCGAACCTTCCGGCCCACAGCTGACAAAGTGGCAAAAATTCAGGAATCTGTTCGTGTTCAAGGGCAACAGTCCCTGGCTCAACAGGTACAACTATTTCGGGAAATCGGTAGCCCTCGTAAATGCCCTGTTCATTACAATCATTGCCTCATTAGCCACAATGCTCATACTTCTCATGGTAATCCTTCTGAACAGGCGTAGAATGGAGAGGGAGGCGAAGCTGAGACAGTATCTCCTCGAACAATACCAGTCACTAATCATAGATTACCTCTTTAGCAACAGTGGTCATGAGTCGTTCCGGAAGATTGCATCCGACGACTTCAGGAGGCAGGTGCTCGTTGATCAGATGATAGACGTAAGTGTAAACCTGAAAGGCGACTCACGCGAGAAACTCACGAAGCTCTACAACGAGCTCAAGCTTGACAGGGATTCCCTTGCAAGGGCCCGCAGCCGCCGCTGGCACAAGAAGATAAAAGGCTTCCGGGAGCTGGCCTTCATGGGCATCAGAGACGGGAACCAGGAGATGCTCAAATCTCTCAACTCCAAAAACGAGATACTGAGGATGGAGGCCCAGATTGCATTGGTGCGCCTGAGCGAAAAGGATCACTTTGATTTCCTGTCGCATCTTAAGAGGCCCTTCTCCCTCTGGGAGCAGATCACCCTGCACGACCTTATCATCCAGCATGATCTGCCAGTGCCTGACTTTAAAAAGTGGCTCAGCTTGGAGAACTCAACGGTTGTAATGTTCGCCCTCAGAATGATAAGGGAGTTCAAACAGAAGGAAGCTGAGCAGGAGATGAAGAAAATTCTGCTTCACCGTGACCCCCGCGTAAGCAAACTGGCTGTGGAGGTGGCAGGCGACCTTGACATGAGAAGTACCCTGGATACCATGAAGCGCATGTACAAATTCCAGGAGTACGGTAACTGCCTTGAGATTGTCAGATCAATGGGCAAGATGCCTGACACCTCCATGCTGGGTTTTCTCAAGCTGGTGCTTGACAAGGAGGATGACGTGCAGCTGCAGATTGAGGCAGTGAAGTCCATCGAGAACATGGGCGAGGTAGGTGTGCAGGCTCTCGTCAAGGTGATGAAATCGGAGTACAAGAACTATAATATAATAGTCAGGCACGTGCTTGACCGCAGGATATACTGAATACCATGGGATTCATCTTCGCACATCTGATATTCTACCTGACTCTCGTACTCTTCGGGACATACCTGATGCTGGGCGTACATTCAGCCCTTGCGCTGAGGAAGTACCTGCGCAAGAACAGTTATGTCAACTACAACTCCCTCGTCCTCTCACCTCTCAGCCCCCGGATCACCATCATTGCACCTGCATTCAACGAGGGCAAGACTATAATTGACAACGTCCGCACTCTGCTCTCGCTATATTATAATAACTTCGAGGTGATCATAGTCAATGACGGCTCCACTGATGATACCTTCGAGAAGATAAGGGACTCCTATGAACTTGTCAGAGTCAACTACTACTTCGACTACCGCATTCCCTGCGAGAAGATCCGCGGCGTTTACCGCTCCAAGGACCCTGCATATAACAGGCTGACCGTCATAGACAAGAACAACGGGGGAAAGGCTGACTCGCTTAACGCGGGTATCAATATCAGCCGCAGTAACCTGATCGTGACCATTGATGCCGACTCGATCATCGAGCCCGATTCGGTTCTCAAGCTCGTCAAGCCCTTCCTTGAGGAGAAGGAGAAGAGGGTCATCGGTACGGGAGGCGTGATACGTATAGTCAATTCATGTGACATCGAACGCGGCCACATTCGCCAGATCAACCTGCCGAAGAAGTTTCTTCCCAGGCTGCAGGTGCTGGACTATACCCGCGCATTCCTCCTGGGCCGCATGGCGTGGAGCCATCTCGACGGGCTGATGCTTATCTCAGGTGCCATGGGCATGTTTGACCGCGAGACAGTCATCAGGGCCGGCGGCTACAATGTCAAAACCGTGGGCGAGGATATGGAACTGGTGCTCAGGATGAGACGTTACATGGCCGAACACAAGGAGAGCTATGAGGTTACATATATTCCTGATCCCCTTTGCTGGACCGAGGTACCATCTGACCTCAAATCAATGCGCAAGCAGAGGACGAGATGGACGAGAGGTCTGATCGAATCGCTCTGGGCACATCGCAAGATGATGCTTAACAGTCGCTACGGTAAGCTGGGTATGCTCGGCTACCCATACTGGCTCATGTTTGAATGGGCAGCTCCGCTGATAGCCTTCCTCGGAATCGTCTATTCAATATATCTTGCTGTTACAGGCGCCCTAAACTGGCCATTCTTCCTGCTGCTCTTCCTGTTCGTATACAGCTTTGCCGTCAGCCTGACCACATGGGCCGTGCTCTTCGAGGAGATCACCTTCCACAAATACCGCAGGAAACGAGATGTACTGCGACTGATCGGCACAGCACTGCTGGAGCCTTTCTTCTACCCGGTGCACACCTATTTCGCCGTGAGGGGTAACCTTGAGTCGTTACGCGGCAAGAAGGGATGGGGCAAAGCCGAGAGAAGCGGCTTCCAGAATAAGAGGAAGTCTGAAAGTCTGAAAGTCTAAGGTCCCGACACTTCGTGTACGGGATTTTGTCTCCGCCACCTGGCGGATCTTCCATCTGTCGCTTCGCTCCGACAGGACTGCAAGACTGCAGGACTGCAAGACCGCAAGACCGCATTTAATCCACAAAATCCGGAATGGTCGCCAGTCCTGCTTCAATCACCTGAAGCGAGGCTTTTTCCCTCTCCATTGTCGGTGGCACGATGAGCCACTTCGGCCAGCTGTACCTGTTTGTGGCATTGGTGACAACACCGTTATGCCATACTGAGACAGCAATACCGTCAGACTGGGCAGTGATTATCTCGAAGTTGTATCCGCCGTCATAGGAGACCGCACCGTCGTTGACCGTCATCTGGGTAGGGTCAAAGAAATGGAGCATTGTCCATGGAAGCCTTATGTTGATCTTTCTCCCGTTCCATGCCACTGCAGCCCTGTTTCCTTCAGTAAAGGCGGCAGAGTGTTCAATTGGGACCTTCCCTATATCATGGTAGGTCAGCTCGAAGCCGTCATTGATCCACCTCATCACCTTCCACGGGTCTCCGTCGGTGCTGGTGCTTTTGAACATCTGCACATCCGGGTCAGTCAGGTTGAAGCGAACTGTAAGGCCGTTCATGTCATAAGCCTGGGTCACGTGATGAAGGGCCGTGTCGTCATCAAGGGCGAAGGTGAGCAGGAACTCAGCCCTGTTGCTTACCGTTGCGCCCCCGGGGAGGGTTGACTCACCGGTGTTGCCCAGGTAGGTGTCGAAGGCAACCATTAATTCATCAGCAGGAGACAGATCTGCCGCCGTATTTATTTCGAGATAGAGGAACCCCTCGTCATGGGTCGCCCTGACGGAGCTCACCGGGCCTGCCGTCTGATCCGTATTGTAGGGGACGAAATCCGGCACATCCTGCTGATCGAAGGCCAGCAGGCCGAAGCACTGCTCGGGTGACGTCTCATTATGCCACAGCTGGCGTGTAGGAACAGCCTCCGGCCCTGATCCGATACCGTAGGCTTCCTGGTACAAGACTATCCATGTCCGCTTGAACCACTCGTCCATCCATGCGAACATAAATCCACCCGCACAGCCGGCATCAAGCATATTGTGCATCATCCGCATGTTCTTTTCGCCCTGCTGGATCTCGGAATAACCGCCGTGATGCATCGAGCTGTACGACTGGTGGGCACTGCCCCAGCTTGAGGGAACGCCAAACTCGGCTATCACCAGCGGCATGGAGGCGTAATGATTCTTCACGGCGTTGAGGTAACCGAGATAACTGTTTGGCCCCTGGCTGTCGCTGTACCCGAGGTAGGAAGGCTGCTGGCTGATGAAGTTGGGATAGTAGGGATAGGCATGATAGCTGGCGAAGAGTCCTGGTCCACCGTTGCGGCTGATCTTCGTAATGTCAAATGACGCCGCATCTTCATCAGTATATATCTCCGTGGGATGATCCGGCGGATCAAGCGTCGGCCAGCTAGAGAAGCTGACAGGCCTGCTTACTGAATACCCGGTCTCCTCGAAGACGACCACCCGGTCAAGCATCTCGGTAATGAATGCCTCTGAGGCGGTACCTCCGGCGATGCTGAACCGTGTCCCTGAGTAGGAGGAGTTGCCCGGATGGAACTTATTGGTGGTGTCGATCTCCTGCGGTGCCACCTCGCGGCCGATGATGTATCCTGCTGTCCATTGCGAGATATCGGTCTTGTAGATTCCGTACGATTTGCCGTACCTGAAGGCTATGTCAGCATTTCCGTTGATGCAGTCAATGACTTCCGCAATCTCCGAACTGAAAGCCGTGCGCCGCCTGATCAGGTCATAGCAGGAGGGATCGGTGCCGTCTTCAATCTCCTCCAGCCATATCCCCTGGAACAGCAGCAGCGGCTTCCCAGGGTTACGCTGGTTGTATTCGGCCAGCTTCTCATAGAAGACCGGGGGATGCAAGGTATAAACCCTGATTGTATTGAACCCGGCATCCGCTATCCGTTCTATCCACCTCTCGTAGGTCTCCGGGGTGATGGCGTAGGCTATCTCTCCGGGGAAGTACCCGGGAGGTGATGACCCCAGGTTTATGCCCTTGAGAATCATTGGTTTATATTCGCCGTCAGTATAACGTGCAATATAGTTTCCGGCAACGGTGAACGGCAGTGAGTTCTTTTGGGTAAGGACGAAGTCGATCACCGTATCTTGCGCAAGGGTGAGGTCAGTGAGCCTCACCGGGTAATAATCCAGTGCTGTCACCCCGGCAATAACCGGGAAACGAAGCGATGGCTGGGGAAGCGGTTCGTCAGGGGGCAGCATCACCGGCTCCAGCCCGCTGCCGGAGGATAGTGATCCGCTGGTGTTGGTTTTCACCAGCCTTCCGCTGTAAGATCTTCCTTTGAAAGTGAGCGCGTAGATATAAAGTCCTGCGCTCGCCGGGGCATTGTTCGCACCGCACCCGTCCCAGACGACATTGTAACTCCCCGCGGCCACATCGGGAAAGACCATCACCCGTACCTTGGTCCCGGTAAGGTTGTATATTGTCAGCATTACATCACCGGAGTTGTTGATAATAAAAGGTATGTTGACGCCGTCGTTGAATGGATTGGGATAAGGAGTGCCTGCACTGAACTCCCCGGCGACATCGCTGTAGTAACCGGTGATCTTCAGCGAATAGCGTCCGTCAGTGCCGGTAACAGCCTTGAATTCCCTGGTGTTCAGAGAGAAAGAGACATGAGCATTCATTACCGGTGATCCTCCTGCGTCAGAAACGGTTCCTGCAACGGTAATCTCTTCAGCCATGGTGGCCGGGATGAATAACAGCAGGTATATAGTACTGATGAACAAACGGTTAAGATGCATGGCCAATCAGATAGTTGTGCATAAATCTTTGATGAGTAGCTGTTACCTTCAAAAATAATATAAAGCGATGGTAATTTCCCTGAAATTTTTCAACATCCCCCTATGATTTGTCTATATTGGAGGAAATCCCTACATTTATACTTTGCCGCTGTTTCATGAAAATGGAAAAGATTAAGATCAGGGAGACCTCCAAAACTCCGTCGGTATCATTTGATCCTGAGCACGGCTTGTTTGAATTACGGGGAAAATCCATACCTGAGAACTCCAATGGTTTTTACACTCCTCTTCTTCAGTATGTTGAGAAGTATGGTGCCAGACCTGCTGAACGGACAGTTCTAAGCGTGAAGTTCGAATTTTTCAATACAAGCTCCTCAAACAGGATCCATGCGCTCTTTAAGAGATTTGAGAGGATCAGCCTCGCTGACCGGCATGTGCTGATCAGATGGTACTGCGAGAAGGGTGATGAAAGCATGCTTGATGCCGGGAGGGATTTCAAGGCCATCCTGCAGGTACCCTTTGAAATAATTGAGGTGGATGAGCTCTGAAATTGTCCTTCTCTCTGCGCGAAATAAAAAAATCCCTATTTTTAGGATCTGAGAATTAACCGGATGGCTCTGAATTATATCTGGATCGCATTTTTTCTGATAGGGTTCCTGTTTGCCCTTGGACAACTGATTTTTAACGGTGACACGGAGATATTCAACAGAATAGTCGATTCCACATTCACCAGCGCCAAAACGGGTTTTGAGATCTCCCTTGGCCTGACCGGCGTGCTCACCCTCTGGATGGGACTGATGCGGGTGGGCGAGAAGGGTGGCGCTGTCAGACTGCTGTCGCGTGCCATCGGACCTTTTTTCAGGAAACTCTTTCCAAAACTGCCGGCTGACAGTCCTGCCAACGGCTCGATGATGCTCAATGTGGCAGCCAACATGCTGGGCCTCGACAATGCAGCCACGCCCATGGGGCTGAAGGCGATGAAGGAGTTGCAGGAGCATAACCCTGACAAGGAGGTGGCTTCCGATCCGATGATCATGTTCCTGGTGCTGAATGCCTCCGGACTCTGTATCATCCCCGTGACTATTATGGTTTACAGGGCCCAGCTCGGTGCAGCAAATCCTGCCGACGTCTTTATTCCCATCCTTATCTCAACCTACATTGCCACCCTTGCAGGGCTGATAAGCGTGGCCATTGCACAGAAAATCAATCTGTTCAATAAAGTGGTACTTGCTTACCTGGGCGGGCTGACGGCAATTATCGCCGGCATTGTCTGGTACTTCAGCACCCTGCCGCAGGAGCAGATCAACATGATATCAACCTTCGCCGCCAACTTCATCCTCTTCAGCATAATCGTCTCATTCATAGTTATGGCCATGGTGAAGAAGGTCAATGTGTACGAAACCTTTATCGAGGGCGCCAGGGACGGATTCAAGACTGCGATTACAATTATTCCTTACCTGGTGGCGATCCTTGTTGCCATCGGGGTCTTCAGGGCTTCGGGTGCCATGGACCTGCTTGTCGACGGAATAACGGCGGTGGTGGCCTGGATGGGCCTTGACACCTCTTTCACAGAGGCGCTCCCCACGGCACTCATGAAACCGCTCAGCGGCAGCGGCTCCAGGGGTATGATGATCGATGCCATGACAATACATGGAGCTGATTCTTTCGTTGGCCGACTGGCATGCTGCCTTCAGGGATCCACGGACACAGTCTTTTATGTGCTTGCCGTCTACTTCGGCTCCGTTGGGATCAAGAACTCGAGGTATGCAGTGATATGCGGATTGACAGCTGATATAGTGGGCAGCATCGCAGCCATATTCATCGCCTATCTTTTCTTTGCCTGACCTTGACAAATTTTTTCAGGACCTCCGTCTGACTTTCCCATTCAGATTGTATTTTTGCCACACATTTAATATAACTCCGGTTGACTTTATACTTTTTGCTTTTATCTAGATACCATGGGACGCGCATTTGAATATCGCAGGGCTTCAAAGGAAGCCAGATGGGACAAGATGTCGAAACTCTTTCCGAAGCTCGCCAAGGCGATTACCATGGCAGCCAAAGAAGGGGGCACCGACCCGGAGATGAATGCCCGGCTGCGTACGGCGATAATGAACGCCAAAGTGCAGAACATGCCAAAGGATAATATCAAGGCCGCCATTGAGCGCGCGGCAGGCAAGGATACGGCTGACTATTCGGAGCTGACATATGAGGGGAAGGGACCTCACGGGGTGCTGGTAATGGTGGAGGCAGCCACTGACAACAACACCCGTACAATTGCAAATGTCAGGGCCTGTTTCAGCAAGAACGGCGGAACCATGGTTCCCACAGGATCGCTCGAGTTCATGTTCTCACGCAAGGCGGTGTTTGAGCTTGACCCTCCGGAAGACATCACAAGGGACGACCTTGAACTGGAGCTGATTGAAGCCGGCCTGGAGTCGCTCGAAGAGTATGACGATACATTGTATGTCTATGGCGACTACACCAATTTCGGTTCTCTTGCAAAGGCGCTGGAGGATAAGGCGATAGAGGTGAAGAAGGCCTCGCTGGAACGTATAGCTCTCAATCCTGTCACCCTCACCGAGGAGCAGATGGCGGATGTTGAGAAGCTCATTGACCGCCTCGATGATGATGATGATATCCAGGCGGTCTATACCAATATTGCCTGATTCAACTGCTTCCTTTTTTCCCGGAAATCCGGAATAATCATCCCCAGTAACGCATAGTATTCCTTACCATGGTTGTGATGTACCAGGTGACACAACTCGTGTATGATGACATAATCAATCAGTTCCGGGTCCTTTTTCATCAGCTCCCTGTTCAGCCAGATGTCGCCGCCGGTATGGCAGGTGCCCCAGCGGCGCTTCATCTTGCGCACATTGACGGTGGCCGGCGCAGGCAGATGGTCTGAGTGACGCGCGGCAAGCATACGTGCCCGCGCCGGCAGGTATGCCTTCGCCTCACGCAGGTACCACGCTTCCGTCATCCCGGCCAGCTCTTCAGGGATGGCATCATCTTTAACATAAAGACGCAACCGCCCGTCAGCATGAATGACCTTCCTCGACAGGCCTCGTATAACCTGCACTTCCAGCTGCCTGCCCATGAAAGGTACTGTACTGCCGTCGCTTACGGCAAGCAGCGCACCGGGCGTGATGAAATCCTTCAGCCTTGTCCTCTGTCTTTCAATCCAGCCGGCTTTACCTGCAGCAAACTTCATCAGCACTCTGACCGGCACAAACCATGGTGCACGTATGAGCAGTGTGCCACCGGGCCGCACATATAAAGCCACTGTCTTCCGCGATGACCTGATGATGTCAACTTCAACTTCACCAGATGACAGGGAGACAGTTCTCTTGGTCATATCAGGAAAACGCAGTATCTAATTTTTTATCTGCTCCGCGGAGGGAAACTGAGGTTGCGACGCAACCCGGTAGCCTGTCAGGAACCCTGCCTTTGATACCTTGACCAGCTTGTCGAAATCGATGAACTCATAGTCGTCGCTCGGCTTGTGGTAGTCCTTATGCAGCCCGGTGAAGAAGAAGAGAGCCGGGATTTTTTTGCGGGAGAAGGGGTAGTGGTCTGACCCTGAAAAGTGGGTTCCCTTGCCTTCATCGATGGGATGGACTTCTGATTCCAAGCAGGCCCTGGTGGCGTAAGAGACCAGCTCAGGACAGTCGCCTCCATGTATTATCTTTATTGTATCAAGGCCGGTGATGTCTATATTTCCGGACAGAGACGCCCCGACGTCGGTGTCGCGCCGTGACCGGCCTATCATGTCAAAGTTGAGTGTGGCAACGGTTTTTTCCAGCGGGAAGAGCGGGTTTTCAGTATAATATGTTGATCCGTGCAGACCTTCCTCTTCGCCTGTGGTCCAGAAGAAGATTGTACTTCTTGCTGGTTTCTTATCCAGCGCGGAGAAGCCGGCTGCTATGTTGAGCAGTCCCACGCTTCCCGATGCATTATCATTGGCCCCGTTGTAAATATTGCCAGCGGCATCCTTACCTACATGGTCATAGTGGGCAGTGAAAATCACAGCTTCGTTTTTCAGCGCAGAATCGGAACCTTCTATGTACCCTATAATGTTGTTGCTGATCACGGTGTCCTTCGTCACATTAATATCTACGTATGTCCTGAGGTTGGGAATAATAAATGATGCCGGCTTGCGGCCCGAGGCTATACTGTCCTGCAACTTCTTGAGTGTCAGCCCGGAATGACTCAGCATCCTGTCGGCCATCTCCATCGTGATGGCATAGGCATTTATGGAGAAGCTAAACATCTGTTTTCTGAAGAGAGGCACGAGCTGGTATGATGATCCCATTGACAGCAGGTCTGCGGAGATGTCGTTCCCGAGGGCAGGGTCAGCCACATAGAGGATCGCCTTTGCCTGCTGAAGCATTATCATCGGAAGTTTCCGCACCTCGGTCATCTCGCTGATACCCGACCCGGCCTCAGGCATTCCGCTGCCCTTGATCTCCGGGACCCTTGTCATAACAATCACTATGCGGTCCTTCACGCTTATCCCTGCAAAGTCGTTGTACTTCTCACCGCTGTTCTGGTAACCGTACCCGGCAAAAACCACCTCACCGTTGAGTCTTACAGTGTCACTCGGAGCCATAAGAGGCATAATATCAGAAGATTGGATATAAAGTTCGTTGGTATCCCGGACGGTTATCTTCGCCTCTCCGGGAACCAGGCGTACCCTCAGGTATTCAAGCGGCTGGAACAGGTCGTCCTGCCCAGGTAAGGGTTTGACTCCCAGCCTTAGAGCTTCTGCACGGATATATTCGGCAGCTGCGTTGTTACCGTCACTTCCCGTCCTTCTTCCCTCAAGATTGTCGGATGAGAGGTATTTCATGTACACCTCGGAGTCTTTCAGGGTGATGGCTTTGAGAGCCTCCTTCTGGGAATATGAGGGCATTGTCACCAAAAGGGCGACTGCTACGATCAAAGGTTTAAGTTTCATACTTTCAACAGAATTGTAAAAAAAAACAAAGTTACATAAATGCCCGATCCGTTGTCATATTGACCGGCCATTATTTACATCTGCATGCATATTTACCGGGCCTGGTCAGGCTGCAGTACCTGAGTTTAGCGGACGGGGGGTGCACGGGATTGTGACAGGAAGAATGCCAGTCAGATTTGACTTTGTTCATAAAGATTATTCCGGGACCTTACTCAGCATTAAGATTCAGGATCACAATCTCGGGCGGCATAAAGAACCGGGCTGCCATGCCGATGGTGCCCATGCCGGTAGTCACATAGAGGTAGCTGTTGTGAAACCTGTGCAGCCCCTCCCAATTCTCCTGGATCAATGCTGAGGGGGACCATTTTGTTCCCGGCAGACCTGCCTGGAAGCCATGGGTGTGTCCTGATAGGGTCAGGTCCGGCATGCGTCCGGCGACGGCTGACATAAGCCATCCTGCAGGATCATGAAGCAGAAGTATGGTAAAGAGAGTGTCAGGCAGCGGAGTCAGTACCTTCTCAAAATTTCCGTAATTCATGTCCAGCCGGTGGCCGTGAGTAATCACCCCTGCCACGGCGATGGCCGTTCCCCGGTGATTGATGATGAGGGCTGAGTCCCTCAAAAGAGTGTAACCTGATGCTTCAATTTTCTTCCTGACCATCTCGCGACAGACAGCGCCGTATTCCTCATCATATTCCGGGTAATAGGTGCCGTCGTCATGGTTGCCATCAACAGCATATGCTCCGGATTTTGCCCGGGCCTTGCGGAGTATCGTATCGCTACCGCCAAACTCCTGCCAGCCGAAGGTGATGAAATCACCGGTGTTGAAGATTAGGTCGGGCTCCTCTTCACTTATGGAGATCATCGCCCTGTCAAGACTTTCGTAACTGTCGTGCCACGATGAGAGGTGAAGGTCAGAGATCAGGACGATTTTCATCCCGTCAAGGGCAGGGTCAAGGCCCGGAACAGTTATCTCCTGCCTTACGGTCCTGATATCCAGTCGCTGGCGGAAATAGCCGTCAGCTATAAGAAGGACGACAAGAAGGAAGAGGATTGTATTGGCCGCACCGGTATTGCCGGACTTCCGGCCCCTGAGCAGGTAGACAAGCCGGATAATCAGTGTCATTATCAGGCTGGCTGATGATGCAGTCACCAGCAGCAGGGCTATTGTCTTCATCTGAATCTGTCTGAAGGCATTCGCCGGGTCGGCAAACTCTCCACGGTAGAGTATGATCCTTAAAAAAAGGAAGATAAAAAGAGCGGAGACTGATGCCTTGACCAGCAGTACAGCCATCCTGAGGATACCGTTTCTTCCCTTAAGTTCCTTCAGCAGGATGAACCACAGGAACAGGTCAGCAACAATCAGTATGAAATAGAATAACACCTTTCTTTATTTTGGACAAAAGTAATATTTCAGAAGGAATGCTGTACCGACTTCACATTTTGGATTATTTTTGACATATGGTCACTGTTGAACTTATTTCCGGGGACATGCTTCCCGGCAAACTTTCATACGTTGTTATTGCAGCGCGACACGACGGCGGATGGCTTTTCGTAAGACACCGCAGGAGGGGAGGATGGGAGTTGCCGGCAGGTCACCCTGATGAAGGTGAGGATAGCATTGAAGCAGCAGTGAGGGAACTTACGGAGGAGACAGGGGCGCTAGACTTCGTCATGGAGCCTGTTTCATACTATTCTGTCAATGCCGGCCAGGGAATACAATACGGGAGGCTCTTCCTTGCAGAGGTGGAGACCCTGGGCAGTCTGACCGACACAGATGAGATAGAAGGTGTGAGAGTATTCAGGAGGCGGCCCCGTAATCTGTCGCTGCCGGAGGTGATGTCATTCCTCTACACTGTTGCCAGGCGGCATCAGGCGGGATAGGGATGAGGGGGTGAAGAATTTGCGAATTGCGAATTGCGAATTGCGGACTGCAAATTTAGCGTTCAATGCTGCAGATCTGTAATGCTTTATGTCCTACGGCCAAAACTGATTAATCCGGTCCGCATCTACAATGCTTCATCCCCTGCGGGGAACATTGGTCTCCGGGTATGCATTCTACAGTGCTTAATCGCATACGGCGAAGAATTTTTGACTGCCGACTGCCGACTGCCGACTCCACTATTGCCTACTGTCTCCCCTGTAATCTGGCTGCTTCTCCTCCAGCTGGCGGATCGCCCCTCTATTGCCTGATTTTCAGATATAATCAATGCTGACCTGCTTCAGCCACCTGTCCTCCAGGAGGCGGGCTATGCGCTTCACCACCGTACGGCGTATCTCGAGGTCAACCGGCAGGGTGGGATCCTGGTGAGCAACGTTGATGCGCGTGCCCACCACGAAATTGATCTCGTCACTCTCCATGATCATTTTTACTATCTTATCAGCCGGCCCCTTTCCAAGCTTGACGCTGTTCTTGTAGCCTTTGAGCAACTCATTGACCTTCTGCAGTGTGAGAATCCCTTCGGTCACAAGGTCTACACCCTCCATGAAGCTCTCGGGAGGCAGATCCGGGTCCTCGAATATCAGCTCGTCGACAATTTTCCGGTTCAGTTCACGTGCCACTATGTCGGCCGTTGTTCCGCCGCAAAGGATTACCTTTCCGCTATAGCCGCTAACCATTGCTGCAAGTTCTTTATCCTTCTCCTCATCATAGGGCGGTCCGGAGCAGATCAGCAGTTTGCGTGGCTCCCTGAAATAGAGTATGGCGCATGATATATCGTCCTTGGCCTCGTAGTTGTCATGTTTGTAAGCCATGTTAACTATCTTGGCTGCCAGAGCTGAAGCCGATATGGACGGCTCATTGGCTACAAGTGAAGCGGCATACTGCTGTACTTTGTCGCGTTCCCACCCGAGAGGCCAGGCTGAAGACCCCATTCCGCTTTGCGCCACGCCGTCCGAGAGGAGAATGATGCGGTCCTCCTTTTCGGGATAAAAAGTGCATTTATGAAGTCGTTTGCCGGCGTTCCTTCCTTTGTCGAGCACCACATCCTGCCATCCCGGCTCGAAGGGCTCTCTGCCCTTGAGGATTATACACCGGGGATTGTCATATTCGAGGATATTCGCCCGGCCGTCGCTTTCAAGGTCAACAATTGAAAAGGTGGCATAACTGATTTTCCTCTCCGAACAGACCGGGAGGGTATTCATGATGATCTCTGCAATGCGGTCAGATTCCTTATGCTCCCTGGTGAAGTTGAGAGCCATGGTGGAGGTAAGTGTAGCCAGGATGTTGGCCTTGACCCCGTGCCCCATGCCGTCTGACAGAACCGTGATGATCCTGTTTTCCTCGCGCACATTCTCCGACAGGAAGACATCGCCACAGATACGCTCTCCATGATGGTTGCGCTGCTGGCTGTTTACCTCTGTGAAGAACTGCCTCTCCATTCCTGCCGAAGGGTTACTTTCCTGGTGCATTCTTCTTCTGCCGGAATGATTCCACAATAGAGTTTAGCATCTTCTCCGTATCCGAGGCACCCTCCCCAAGCAGGAAACCGATCTTCTGCACCATTTCCAGGTTCTTGTCAATGACATCGGAGACCCTGGTGATAACCTCTTCACGCTGCACCTCGGGCGAAAAGAGATCACGGATGACCGCTCCGGCAATCCTGTTCTGGCGGATCGGGAAGATCGAGATATTGAACATGCGGTCCTCCAGTTGAACGTCGCGGCTGATGACCGACTCGTTTTCACGTAAAACGAAGGAAAATATGTTGTAGACATTGAAGGGCAGAAGTGTCTTCAGATCAGCCCCCTTCAGTCCGGGGATGATTTCTGCTATTGCCTTTGCATCCTCGCCGATGATCTCCAGGAATCTCTCGTTTGAGTGCAGTATCTTGAGCTCGTTGTCGACGATGACCACCCCGTTGGGGAGCTTGTTGAGCATGCTGTTCATGGTGTCTGAGGCGTCCTGTGCTGTATCCTTCTCACGCATGGCCTGCTCTTCTGATTCCTTCAGGGCCTTCTTTGTTTCGGAGAGTTTCCTGTTCGTCTGACGGAGGGTCTCGATGTACTCCTGCTTATTTCGAAGGTTGTAGGTGTGGCACATCTCAGGCACGGCAAGCCCCTTGGCCACCGTCGAGGCGAACTCCCGGCATGAGCCGTAGCCGCAGGCGTTGCAGTTCAGCTCCTCGGCACGGTTGTCCTTGCCGATGATCTTAAGTACCTCAGTTATGGCATCCGGCGATGGTTCGGGAATCCGCTGGTCATTGGCCGTGAAGCTGCGTGTGAGATCGAGCTTTGACCATCGGTCAATATCCTTCTGCCACTGCTTCTTGTCCAGCGCCTCCACCCGCTTCTCGGCATACTGTTTAACAAGCGAACGCCTCCTGTACCGCTCGTCGTGCCTTATCATTCCCGGTCCGAGCATGCAGCCCGGACAGAAGAAGAGGTTGAAGTGATGCCTGATAGTGTCAATATGATGGTCGAAGTCGTTGATCGCCTCCTTCACATCTTCGGCACCTGAGGCCGTGATCACCTGGCTGGATACCAGGTCACGCTTGATGCCGGCCGCCTGCAGTATCCCGGCAGGGTAAGGGTATAGAGCCCCCCAGTTGCCGTAGGGAGGATCAAACTCGGCCATTTTTACTGTCTTCTCCTGTATCTCGTTTTCTTCAAAGAGCTGACGGATCTCGATGAAGGTCAGAACCGCCTCCACAAGGTTCTTTTCCTTGTACAGGGTCGCCTCAGCCTTGATGTCAATACAGGGCCCGATGAAGACGTTCGCCACATCCTTACCGTATAGATCATGCGTCACCATCGCCGTGGCTATCATCGGAGAAACCAGCGGCGCCAGGTTCGGGACCAGGTGAGGATGGTACTTCTCAACCATCTCCACTATTGATGGACAGTTGGCGGTGATGTAGTACTTGCCGCTCGACTCCTCGAAGAGCTTCTTGTAGGCATAAGCTACCAGGTCAACCCCGAAAGAGACCTCATGGACATAGGTGAACCCCAGCTTGCGTATCATGCCCACAAACTTGCGGTAGTCGGTTATGTCATCGAATTCCGATGCAATGCTGGGAGCAATCAGGGCGGCAGTCGGACGGCCGGACTGAAGGATCTCCTTCACATGGCTCTTTGAATTCCTGAATTCTATGGCCCGTGGGGAGCATGAAAGGAAACAGAGCCCGCATCCGATACACCTGTCGGCAATGATCACCGGGTGGGCCCTCTCGGGCCTGACCTCGATTGCATTTACCGGGCAAGCCCTTACACAGGAGTAAGAATTGCGGCACTTATCCTCATTTATATATATAACCTGATCGGGAATTTTCATAATCAATGCGTTGATTTATAATGCCGGATCACAACAGCTCCTTCTCCAGGATCTTCTCTATATCCTGCACACCAATGCTGGTAAATGTCTTACCATTTATAATTATAAAGGGACCCTCACTGCAACGGTCCATGCAGCGGGCACCCCTCAGCACTACCTTGTCATCAAGGTGATTCTTCCTGAGATACTCCCTCAGTACCTGTACTACCTCCCTGTTTCCTCTTGAAAAACAGGAACTTCCAAGGCAGATCTCGATGTTGTACGACTGTCCCAAGAGCTCTGTTCATTTGTTCATACTATCTCAAAAGTACAACAATTTTCTTCGCTCACATCACCGGAAACCTATTTTCAGTGGTTCTTTGTTAATAAAATAACATTGTTTTTGAAATAACAATAAATATAAGTAGCTTTGTATTGGTCTGAAAAGTCAGATCAATTTCAAAATGAGCAAGATAGATGATATACTGGGACGTTACAGGGAGGGGAGTCATGAAAACCTCATACCCATCCTGCAGGATGTCCAGGAAGCGGAAGGATATCTGTCTGAGAATGCGATTATAAGTATTGGCAGGTTCCTGCATATGTCGACCACCAAGATATATGGTCTGGCTACTTTCTATGACCGTTTCAGGTTCATTCCTGCCGGCAGGGTCCATATGCGGGTATGCAACGGAACGACCTGTTTCATAAACGGTTCGGGGGCGGTGGTTACAGCCGTCAGGGAGGCGCTAGGCATTGAACCCGGCCAGACCACACGCGACGGCAGGTTCAGTTACGAGCTGACGGCATGCCAGGGCGGCTGCAATGAGGGACCGGTTGTATGCGTGGGAGAGAACTATTATACCCACATCCGCCCTGAAGATATCCCGGAACTGATCACAAAACTCAAATCGCTGGCCGACCTGAAATGAAACAGACTACTGATATCGATATTAAAGATTTCCTCATCAGGGAGGTCCTGCTGCATCCCTCGGATACCCTTCCGGCGGAGACCTCCAGGAAACTTGCTGAGATACGGCGTGACAAACCTTCGGTGGCTGTCATCAGTGTGGCTTCCGGGTCGGCTGCTATAATTGCAGGCAGCAACGCCACTGCAACTGCGGCCGGGCTGTACCTGGAAGAGATGGGAATTAAGGGGCAGGTTGTAAGAACAGGATGTCATGGTCCTGCTGCCTTCGAACCCATGTTTTGTGTTCAGCTTCCTGGAAAGAATAAGCTCATATTCAGGAATATAACCGAGGACAAGGTGGAGCCTCTCCTCAACGGCGTCTTCCACAAGGATATGCCGGGTGAAGACCTCGTCGGGCAGTCGGGCAACCTCGGATTCGAAGCATGGCATGAGATTCCTTTCATTGAGGAGCTTCCCTTCTTCAAGCTGCAGAAGAGGGTGGTTCTCAGCAACTGCGGTTGCTATGACCCGGAAAACATAGAGGAATTCATAGCTCGCGGAGGTTACAGGGCTTTCCTGAAGACAATACGAAACTACACCCATGAGGAGGTATGCGACATTATTGAGCGAAGCGGGTTGCGCGGGCGGAGCGGCGGCGGCTTCCTCACCGGGCTGAAGTGGAAGTACGCGCTAAACTCCGCATCCGACAACAGGTTTCTCATCTGCAACGCAAAGGAGAGCGATCCCGGTTCATATGCTGACAGATCGGTGCTGGAGGGCGATCCCCACAGGCTGCTCGAGGGTATCTGCATCGCTGCCTATGCCATAGGAGCCTCCAACGCGGTCATCTACCTCAAGACCGGCTCGCCACACCCTCTGGCGCGCCTGCGCAAAGCGCTCGCCGCCGCCGCTGAGTACGGAATAACAGGCCATAACATCCTCTCCAGCGGGTTCAATCTTGACATCGTCATCCGGGAGGAAGCCGGGGCATTCGTGTGCGGCGAGGAGACAGCACTGATAGCCAGCCTCGAGGGCAAACGCGGCATGCCGGAGCTAAAGCCACCGTACCCCACATCCAGCGGCCTGTACGGAAAACCCACCGTCATCAATAACGTTGAGACGCTGATGAACGTGCCGCTGATCATGTCACACGGCCCGGAATGGTTCCGTACGATGGGCACTGACGGAAGCAAGGGCACCAAGCTGTTCTCCCTCGGAGGCAGAGGAAGGTATTCAGGCCTCATCGAGGTGGAGATGGGAACTACATTCAGAACCATCGCCGAAGGCATCGCCGACGGTATCAGGGATGGTAAGGCCTTTAAGACTATGCAGATAGGAGGACCCTCTGGCACATTCATAACAGAGAAGAACCTCGACCTGCCGGTCGATTTCGATGTGCTGCGGGCAAACGGAATCGCAATGGGCTCCGGAGGGCTCATCATAATTGACGAGACAACCTGCCTTGTCGATTTCGTCAGATATTACATGGAGTTCATACACCTTGAGAGCTGCGGAAAGTGTATCCCCTGCCGTGAGGGTACCGGCCGTATGCTCGAGATACTCGAAAACGTGGTCCGCAAGCCTCTTACGGAGGACTCCAACGCCACCCTCGAGAGGTTTAAGGGTGTGATGCAACTTGAGACAATCGCTTCGGTGATGAAGGACACTTCGCTTTGCGGACTGGGGCAGACGGCTCCCAACCCCTTCCTCAGTGCTCTCGCCAACTACCGCGAAGAGTTCGAGGAACACATCTTCGACAGGCGTTGCCGCGCCAATGTTTGCCGGGGACTGAGGACCTTCAGCATCGATGTGGAAAAGTGCACGGGATGCACCGTCTGCGCTGCCAAATGCCCGGTGAATGCCATCTACGGAACCAGGCTGCAGCCTTTCTTCATCGTTGAAGACAAGTGCATCGGGTGTGGTGTGTGTTATGATGTTTGCAAGTTCAGCGCCGTTACAGTAAAATAAGCCATGCAGTTCACCATCGAAGTAAACAATAAGAGCATCAGGGCGGAGAAGGGTGAGACCATCCTCTCGGCGCTCAACCGCAACGGCATAATCATCCCCACCCTGTGCCGCATGGCGGAGTTCACCCCTACGGGCGCCTGCCGTATGTGTGTGGTGGAGGTGGAGGGGCGCGACAGGCTCGTCACCGCCTGCTCAGCGCCGGTGGAGGAGTGGATGAAGATCAAGACCCACTCGCCGCGTGTCATCAGGGCCAGGAAGACAATAGTTGAACTGCTGCTCTCGAACCACCCTGACGACTGTCTTTACTGCGACCGCAACCTAGACTGTGAGCTGCAGCGGCTCTCCGACGAAATGCAGGTGAGGGAGCGGCGCATCCGCGGCAGCAAGATCAAGCCCCGCCGCGACCAGTCCAGCCCGGCCATAGTGCGCGAGCTCTCCAAGTGTATCCTCTGCGGCCGCTGCCTCAGGGTGTGCGAGGAGGTGGTCACAGCCACATCGATCGACTTCATTGGCCGGGGGCGCTATACCCATGTGGGACCGGCCATGGACCGAGACTTCAACTTCTCAAGCTGCATCCACTGCGGGCAGTGCGTGCTGGTCTGTCCTACCGGTGCCCTCCACGAGAAGCATTACCTCTCCGAGGTGCAGGAACAGCTCAGCAAGAGCGACGTGACAAGGGTGATACAGTATTCGCCGCTGGTGCCATATGCCCTCGCTGAAGAGCTGGGGATAAAGTATAACCGTGATTTCGACAGACTGCTTAATGCTGCCTTGAGAAAGACCGGCTTTGACAAGGTGTATCTTTCGGGAACAGGAACGGATATACTTATTACGGAAATTACCAACGCCATTATCAGCGAGGAGAATAAGCCTGACAGGAAGCCGCTGATCGTCTCGGCATGCCCTGCTTGGGTCAAATACTGCGAGCAGTTCACACCCGAACTCCTGCCAATGCTCTCCACTCTCAAAACGCCGCAGCAGATATCAGGAGCAATAATCAAGTCGGTTGTCCCCGTGACCGGTGACAAACCCAGGCTCTACACCGTCTCAGTCACTCCGTGCACGGCAATGAAGTTTGAGGCGCGCCGTGACAGCATGACCCGAAAGGGCATAAGCGATATCGATACGGTCCTGACGGTAAGGGAGCTGGCAAGACTGATAGTGCTATACGGTGTTGATATAACCAACATTGATCCCGAGCCGGCAGACGAGCCTATGGAGCTGAGAAGCTCGGCATCGCTGATGGCGGAGTCAGCCGGAGGCATTACCGAGTCGGTTCTCCGGTCACTGGCCGCCAGAAAGGGTGAGAAGGAGGCTGACAAGCCTGCAGTGAAGAAGCTTCGCAATACAGGCAGCTTCCGCGAGACAATAGTCACTATAGGCGGAATAAGTTACTCGGTAGCCGTGGTTGACGGGCTGAAAGGACTTGCGAAAATCAAACAGATGCTCGAAACCGGCGCCACATATGACATGGTGGAGGTGATGGCCTGCCCTGGAGGATGCGTCAACGGCGGAGGGATGCTCCCTGCCGGATCAAAGGAGGCAGTGAGGCAGAGATCACGTTTCATCTGGCAGACTGACGACCAGGAAGCTGTTCGCGGACCCGAGCAATCAGCCTCGGTGGCAGATCTGTATGGCAGGGTATTTGAACAGTGTTCTGAGCTTGCTGACAGGCAGTTGTTTCACACTCATTTCAGCAAGAGGGATGTTTTGCTTTAAAAGAGGGATACGATGCTGGTATATACAATAAAGGAGCTTTGCCGTACATGCTACACCTGCGTAAGGGAGTGCCCGGCCCGCGCCATCCGAATCGTTGGAGGTCAGGCCGAAGTGATAACCGAGAAGTGTATCGCATGCGGCAACTGCACCAAGGTATGCAGCCAGGGCGCAAAGGTTTTCGTCAATACTGTTGACCTGGTCAGAAAGGTGCTTGCCAGACCAGGGAAGAAGGCTGCCCTGGTGGCTCCAAGCTTCCCCGCTGAATTCCACGATGTGACTGATTATCAGAAGATCATTGGCATGGTCAGAGCGCTGGGCTTTGACTATGTCTCGGAGGTCTCCTTCGGGGCTGACCTGGTGGCACACCGCTACCGCAACCTCATCAGCGAGGCCGGAGAAAAAAACTACATATCCTCAGACTGTCCGGCAATAGTCTCATTCATAAGATATTATCACTCAGAACTCACCCAGGACCTGATTCCGGTGGTCTCCCCTATGGTGGCAATGACCAGGGTAGTGAGAAAGAAGTACGGTGATGACCTCTCCGTGGTCTTCATAGGCCCTTGTGTGGCCAAGAAGGCGGAGAATGCAGAGGTGGATGCAGCCATCACCTTCATCGAATTGCGTGAGATGCTGGAGCAGTCGGGCATCAACGCTGATAATGCCGCGCCATCCGAGTTCGACCCGCCTCTGGGCGGTAGAGGGGCAATATTCCCCGTGACGAGGGGACTGCTTCAGACTGCAGGCGTAAATGATGATGCCATCACAGGCAATATAATAGCCGCAGAGGGAAGGATCGGATTCCAGGAGGCGATAAAGGAATATGAGCAGGGGATGATAGGGGGTCAGCACCTCGAGCTGCTATGCTGCGAGGGATGCATCATGGGACCCGGGATGAGCAAGGGAGGCAAACAATATAACAGGCGGGCCCTGGTGAGCACTTATGCCCAGAATAAGATGGCTGCCCTTGACATGGAGGAGTGGAGGAACAACCTCGAGATCTATGACAGGCTTGACCTCTCAGTCCGTTACCGACCGGAGGATAAACGCATGCTGATCCCGCCCGATGACAACGAGGAGGTTCGCCAGGTGCTGGCTTCCATGGGCAAACTGACTGACAAGGACCACCTGAACTGCGGAGCATGCGGTTATGACACCTGCTATGACCATGCCATCGCAATCATCAAAGGGCTGGCTGAGGAAGAGATGTGCCTGCCCTATACAATAGAGAAACTGCATAGATCGGTCCAGGACCTGGCGCTTTCCAACGCTAAGCTGACCACAATGCAGAACGCCCTCAAACAATCGGAGAAGCTTGCTCATATGGGTCAGCTCTCGGCAGGCATTGCACACGAACTCAATAACCCCCTTGGCGTCGTAATCATGTACAGCAATATACTTCTTGACGAGTGCAAGCCAGAAGACCCGGTGCGCGAGGACCTGAAGCTCATCGTGGAGCAGGCAGCCAGGTGCAAGAAGATAGTAGGCGGATTGCTGAACTTCGCCCGCAAGAACCAGGTGAATCACCAGTTCATCGACATCAGGAAGCTGACCGAGAGCAGCGTCGCGGGAGTCGTATTTCCTGAAAATGTCAGGGCTGTTATCGAGGACCGTACTACCAGTCCTGACGCATCCATCGACTCCGAACAGATGACGCAGGTGCTTACCAACCTCTTCAGGAATGCCATTGACGCAATGCCTGACGGGGGAACACTCACGGTGACCCTCGAGGATACACCCAGCGACGTCATCTTCATCATCTCAGATAACGGCAGCGGTATCCGGGAGGAGGACAAACCGAAGATCTTCGAACCCTTCTTTACCACCAAAGGGCTGGGCAAGGGAACGGGTCTGGGACTGGCAACCACCTACGGCATCGTCAAGATGCATAAGGGACAGATAACCGTCGAGACCAACAGCGACCCCGGCAAAGGCTCAACAGGAACAACGTTCAGGATAATCTTGCCTAGGAGGCCGGAATAGCCGGCCGGCGATAAAAAGCTATAATTAGAAATCTAAAAACACAAACACAAATAATGAGTAAAATTTATACAGTCCTGCTCGTCGACGATGATCCCGATTACCTCTTCCAGGTAGCTTTTTACCTGCGCAAGGCAGGTTTCGAGGTGATGGCCGTAGAGAGCCAGGCCGAGGCCGAGCAGGTCATCTTAAAGATGAAACCTGACATTGCTGTCTTCGACCTGATGATGGAAAGTGATGACAGCGGCTTTATCCTTTGCTATAAACTGAAGAGGAAGCATCCAGAGGTGCCGGTAATTCTTGCAACTGCCGTTTCGAGGGAGACAGGGCTCACCTTCGGGCTGAGCGGAGGACAGGACCGCGATTGGATCAGGGCTGACCTCTACCTTGAAAAGGGTGTGAGACCGGAACAGCTCGAACAGGAGATCAGAAAACTACTTAAAATCTGACCATGGCACAACTGAAGATACTCGTCGTTGATGACGAACCCGGCATCAGGTCCGGCGTATCCAGGATACTGGGTAATTTTCATGTTACCTATCCATTTATGGATGAGGACTATACCTTTCACATCATGGAGGCTGCCACCGGTGAGGAGGGGATTGAAATTATAGACCGCGAGATGCCTGACATACTGCTGCTTGATAACAAGCTGCCCGGCATACAGGGAGTGGAGGTGCTCGAATATGTCAGGAAAAAGAACTATGATATTGTTGTGGCAATGATCACCTCGTATGCCTCCATTGATGTGGCCGTGAAGGCGCACAACGACGGCGCCATCGATTTCATCCCCAAACCCTTTACGCCGCAGGAGCTGAAGGCCTCTATTGAACAGATAACCAAGCAGCAGTACCTTCGCAGGATTACCCACAAACTAAAGGTTGAAGGCAGGAAGGTAAGGTTCCAGTTCCTCTCCGTGCTGTCGCACGAACTGAAAGCACCGCTCAATGCCATCGAAGGTTACCTCAAGATGATGCAGGAGAGGCAGATGGGTGATTCGCTGGAGGAGTATGCCTCGGCAATAGAGAGATCCCTTCAGCGGATTGACAGTATGAGGAACCTGATCATGGACCTGCTCGATTTTACCAAGGTGAGCTTTGAGAGGCAGATGGAGAAGATGCAGAGCGTGAACCTCAAGGAACTTGTATCTATGGCAGTAGTAACAGTAAGTCCCTATGCAATACACAAGGATATTCAGTTCGTGACGGAGGTTAAAGGATGCGAGAACATATGGGCTGACCCCAATGACTTCGAGATAATCATGAACAACCTGGTTTCAAACGCTGTTAAGTACAACAAGCCCGGGGGCACTGTTACCGTAACCCTCGACTGCACTGATAATGAGTTCATCCTGTCAGTGGCTGACACCGGTATCGGGATGAACGGTGATGAGCGTGAGATGCTGTTCGAGGAGTTTTCAAGGATAAGGAACGACAAGACCCGAAACATCAGTGGGAGCGGACTGGGGCTCTCAATTGTCAGGAAGGTTGTTGAACTGTATCACGGTGTGATAAATGTGGAGAGCGCCCCTGACAGGGGATCCGTCTTCACGGTGATAATACCCAGATCACAGGTTTCTAATTTAAAAACTGGAATATGAAGACACTTCCGGGAAAAACCGTAGAACGTCTCAGTCAGTACAGGAGGGCACTTACCGCCTCCCTGGCTGCAAACCGTAATTATGTTTTCTCGCATGAGCTGGCCGCGATGCTTCACATTACTGCCGTTCAGGTGCGGCGAGACCTGATGCTCATAGGCTATGGCAGCGTGATGCGAAAGGGCTATGACGTGAGGGAACTGATAAAGACCATCGGCTCGATAATCGACGCTCCCAATGGACTCAACGTAGCTATCATCGGGATGGGTAACCTGGGAAGGGCCATCACAGGCTACTTCAGGGGCAAGCGTACGAACATGAGCGTGGTGGCCGCCTTTGACGTTGATCCGCAGAAGGTGGACAAGGTTGTGGCCGGGGTACGCTGCTACAACATCAGCCAGCTAAAAAAACTTAAGGAAGAGCTCGATATCACGGTTGCCGTGCTTGCTGTTCCCACCGACCAGGCTGTATCCATGGGTGCCACACTGGTCAGCATCGGCATCAGAGGCATAATGAACTTCACAACCGCACCTCTGAACGTGCCTGACAACGTCTTTCTCGAGGAGTTTGACATGATAACCTCAATCGAGAAGGTAGCCTATTTTGTGAAAGAGAACCAGCCTCCGGCAGGGAAATGAGAATCTTCTGGAGCTTCAGCGAGGCATCGGTGATAAAATCGCCTGTGGTGACTACCGGTACATTTGACGGCGTGCACATCGGTCACCGGACCATCATCAGGAGACTGAAGAAGCTGGCTTCCGAACACGGCGGTGAGAGCGTCCTCATTACCTTCCATCCCCACCCGAGGGTTGTGCTTTATCCTGAGACCGCCGGCAAGGGCCTGAAGCTAATCTGTTCACAGGAGGAAAAGATCGAACTGCTGCGAAAGGCGGGCCTCGATAACGTAATCATAATTGAGTTTACACGTGACTTCGCACACATCACCGGCGAGGAGTTCGTGAAGGATATCCTGTGTGGCATTCTGGGGGCAAAGGTGATTGTGGTCGGCCATAACCACCACTTCGGTTTCAACCAGCAGGGTGACTACCGCATGCTCTGGGAGTGGAGGGAGAAGTATGGCTTCGAAGCGGAGGAAATACCAATGCAGGAGGTGCAGAACGAAACAGTAAGCTCAACACGAATCAGGCAGGCACTGACTGAGGGATATATCCAACGCGCCAATGCCTATCTCGATCACTTCTACCTTGTCATTGGGAATGCGGTTAAGGAAGACTCCGGAATAAGCCCGGAGGTACCCATGATGCGCATACCGGTGACTGATGTAACCAAGCTCGTCCCTGCCCCTGGCCTCTATGCCGTCTCGTGTGCCGCTGAAACCTACTATTCGAGGGGAATGGTTTACATCCCTGACAATGGAGCAACACTGCCGGATCTCTTCCTCCATCTTGAGAACTATGAGAGTGACATCCCCGGGAAAAGGATGACTCTCTTCTTTCATAAGCGGCTGGACGCAAGCCGTTTAGTTGCAGATCCGGCAAAGACGCTGATCGCTGGCGTCAGGGAGATGGAGGAACTTATATTCTGACCCGGCTGAGCAACAAGAGGCTAAAAATCGTATCTTTGTATGTTAGATTTCTGAGTGTAGCGGAAAGCAAAAAGTAATGAAATGAAATTCAATCCTGAAAAATGCAGTATACCGGACCGCCGGATGGAGCCTTTCATTGATCCGTCTGAGCTATGGTCACATATTAATAACAATAAGGCCGACAGGGTAAGAGTAAGGGAACTGATTGCTAAATCACTCTCCAAGGAACGCCTTACCCTGGCAGAAACGGCAACACTGATCAACGCTGAGGACGACCTGGTGGAGGAGATCAAGGCCGGGGCGCGGGAGCTGAAGAAGAAGGTCTACGGAAACAGGATAGTACTCTTTGCACCACTCTATATTGGCAACAAATGTACAAATAACTGCCAGTACTGCGGCTTCAGGGTTTCAAACAATGACGCAAAGCGAAAGACGCTCAGCGATTCGGAGATAGCCTCAGAAGTGGAAGCCCTTGAGGATAACGGTCAGAAAAGACTCATACTTGTCTACGGCGAACATCCTGAATACGGGCCCGAGTATATCGCACATACAGTCAGACTGGTCTACGGAATCAAGAAGGACAGGGGTGAGATACGCAGGGTAAATATCAATGCCGCACCCCTGGACATTGACGGATTCCGGACAGTGCGCAATTCAGGCATAGGAACTTACCAGATATTCCAGGAGACCTATGATCCCGAGGCATATACATGGTATCATCTGGGAGGAAAGAAAAAGGATTACAACTGGCGCCTCACAGCCCTCGACAGGGCACAGGAGGCAGGCATCGATGATGTGGGGATAGGTGCGCTCTTCGGTCTCTATGACTGGAGGTTCGAGGTGATGGGTCTGGTGAGGCATGCCAACCACCTGGAGGCATGCTATAACGTCGGCCCGCACACAATCTCATTCCCGAGGATCAAGGATGCCTCTGCGCTGAACCTGAACCCGAAGTACTATGTCAGTGATTACAACTTCAAGAAGCTGATAGCCATCCTTCGCCTTGCAGTGCCTTACACAGGCCTCATCCTTACTGCCCGCGAGGCACCCGACGTGCGCTCCGAGGCCATGGCCTTCGGCGTGTCACAGATTGACGGTGGCACGAAGCTTGAGCTCGGCGGATATTCTGCCTCAAAGAATGCTGAACAAAATCTCAACCGCGAACAGTTCAAGATCAATGACGAGAGATCGCTCGCCGATGTCATCAACGAACTCATTGACAACGATTATATCCCATCGTTCTGCACAGCATGCTACCGGCTGGGACGTACCGGCGAACACTTCATGGAGTTCTCGGTGCCGGGATTTATCAAGCGCTACTGCACCCCCAACGCCATTCTTACCCTTTCGGAGTATATCGAAGACTACGCTTCACCTGAGCTTGCAGAGAAGGGATGGAAGGCTATTGAGAAGAATATGGTTGACCTGGATGAGGGCATGAAGCAGAGCATCAGGACTAAGATCGGTCGTATTAAGAACGGGGAAAGAGACCTTTACTATTAAAATCTACAATCATGGTCGGAGTATTAGGCATTAAGATCACTGACAGGATCAAGGAGGCAGGGCTGGTGCAGAAGGCCCTCTCGGAGCACGCCGGTGTGGTCAGCACCAGGCTGGGATTCCACGAGCTGAACGAGGAGCTCTGCAGCCGCGAAGGATTCATGGTTATCCATCTTGCAGGCCTTTCCGACGATTGCGAAGCGCTGGCGGCACAACTAAAAGGGATAGAGGGTCTCTTCCTGAAAGAGATGATCTTCTCACACGGCCTTTCAGATGCAGCCATGGAGTGCGATGGTACAACGATACTCGGGGTAATGGTACCCAGGCGTGATGATCTCGGACCGCAGGTGCAGGCCTTGCTTACAACCTATGGGTGCGTCATCCGTACCAGGTTGGGTGTCAACGAGGTATATTTCGGCGAGCCGGCCGGACTGATCATCCTTGAGCTCGCGGGAGACAGGAGCCAGTACGCATCCCTCGAGAGATCGCTTCGTGACATCGAAGAGATAGCTATTGGTCGTATCTGCTTTCCTGCCTGAGAGATAAAAAACTATTCGCCGTATCTGCTTTCCTGCCTGAGAACCTGTCCCAGGAAGACGGCATTGATGAAGAGTTTCGAGGTGCCGTACCAGATGGCCCTGAAATTAGTGTCATCATAGATTGAAATCACCCTTCCCGGTCCCTGGTGAACGGACACTACCGCGCTGTTGCCTATCCTTTCGATATTCTCTTTTGAACAGTACCCGCTCAGAAGCGGATCCGAAGTGTATTTCACTGGGGTGTTGTAACTGCTTCCCGTTACCTTCACTGCCGATGCATCGGTCTTGAATACAGGCAGATAGGGACTTGAGTAGCCGTAGCAAAGGGGGTGGCTGATGTCAATCCTTGCGCGGAAGATGGTTCCAGGTACGGTCTGTTTAGCCCTGTCAACGGATCTTTCGGCATATTGGCGCTCAGGACTCTTGTCCGGGGTTGCGCTCTCAATATAGCTTACCTCAGCGAAGTCGTTTGCAGCCAGCCAGCGGTTGCCTCCCCTGTAACCTATCAGGGTACCCCCTGACCGGTTCCACTCCCGCAGACGGTCTGTTGCATAGGAAGAAAGGGACGGGTTTCCCGCAAAGATTATCACGTTGTATTTGCTGAGACCAGCAGATGAAAGGCGTGACGGGGTGATGAGGGTGACGGGCATGCTGTAACGTACGTCGAGCAGATGCCATATTTCACCGGCGTCGTCAGCGGGCGTGCCATCTTCAACCACAAGCATCACTGAAGGTTTCGTGAGCACTGTGAAACCACCGCTGCCCAGATCGATGCCCGAAGGTGTCAGCCCGGTGGAGACGCCGTGGATTGTTATGCCGCATTCCCCGGCAGCTTTTTTAAGGATTTCCCTGATCTCTCCGGCCGGACGGGCATTCTCTCCCTGATGTATCATGATGGTGCCGTAACTGAAGTCTCTTTTATTACCGTCAGTCATGACGGCGGTAAAGGGTCCGGTTGCCACGCGTGCCGTGAGGCCTGCACTCTGAATCATGTAAAGCGCTTTCGGGGCATAGGTATCACTCCATTCGAAGAGCCAGGCATAGTCTTTCCCGTTGCCGGTAAGGGACCCTTCCGGGAAGGGTGCCACGGTAATCCTCTCGCCGGTCATTCCGGCCGCCTCAGCGCCGGTCAGCGGGGTGTAACTGAGGTTAAAGGCCATGGGCATGACCCAGGTGGAGATATCATAAAAGACCGTATCGGCAAATGTTTTCACTGTTTCGAAGAGGCTCCTGACAAAGCGGTATTCCTTCTGCCTGGCAGGTACGAAGTAACTGTCACCGGGCACATAACTGATACCATTTTTAGTGAGAGACCGGCTGCACCTGTAGACCTCAATCTTATGCCTGAGAAGGTTCTCAATGAACCGGGCACTTGCTCCTCTGTCATCACCGGCGCAGAAGAGATATCCCTTAACCGGGGCTGCTTCTGCCTCCCTGACAGCGGAGAGGTAGAACTCTCTCTGCATGTCGAGCAGCTTCACTCTCATGTCGAGGCCAGCCTCGATGGAGGAGAGCGAGACATTGAACTGGTTCCTGATGGCGAAGGGGAATGATAGCACTCCGCCCGGCACCTCGCGCAGGTGACCCTTGGTGCCTGCCTGTTCGAAGAGGATACCAACCGATCCGTGTGCATCGGGATAGGAGGAACCCTTCCCGAGGTAGTAATCGTCATAACTCTCTTCCGTATAATAGAGACTGCCGATTGAGTCGAGGTACCTTGCATGATAATTACCAATCCCGGCTGTAAGTTCCTGGTTGTCGGGAGGGATCACCGGGTTGTTGCGGGTCTGCACTCCTGGCTGGAAGAAGAATGTTGAGTTTGCGCCCATCTCGTGATGGTCGGTGTTGATATTTGGCATCCAGCGGTGAAATGCCTCAACGCGTCCCACGCTCTCAGGGTGCTGAAGCATGAGATAGTCGCGGTTCAGGTCAAACCAGTAATGGTTGGTGCGCCCTCCGGGCCATGCCTCATTGAACTCGCGGCCTGAAGGATCGGTGCTGAGGGTCACCCCGCGGTGCATGTTGACCCATGTAGAGTGGCGCTGCAACCCATCAGGATTGAGTGAAGGATCAATCAGGATTACACATTTGTCAAGTATCTCTTCTACCTGCGGGCCCTGTCCGGCCACGAGGTAATAGGCGATCAGCAGCGAGGCGTTCGGTGCGCTGGACTCATTGCCATGGACGCCATATCCGAGCTTGATTACCAGCGGCATGTCTGCCGTCCTTATTCCCTTTGAAACGGACGGATCTGATAACTTCAGGTGCTCCAGCCTTATCTCTTCAAGCCTGGCCATGTTCTTTTCCGAGGTGATTATCAGTTGTCCGAGGGGCCTCCCTTCCCAGCTCCTGCCGTACTCCTCCCAGACGGCCCTGCCTGAAAGGGACTCAAGGAGCTTCATGTAACCGACAAGCTTATCATGTGTAACATGCCATTCGCCCACCTCATGCCCGAAGGAACCGGGCGCCGGGATGCTGCTGTCAAAATCTGCGCCGGCAGGCATGTAGTATTCCAGGACAGGGCGGTCCTGACTAAAACTTACCAGTGATACTATCAGGATCACTGATGAAAGGAGCATTCTTTTCATCACATCAGGTTTGAGAACTGAGAGCAATTTCGGAAAAAATGGAATCGGTTGTTGCAGCGTGGGCTAGTTCTGCAGCATAATCATTTTCCGGTCAGCCGCCTGCCGAAGTGGGGAGTATCGCCCCAGGTCCCGAGACCCAGTGTTGTACCGGGAATCAGGTCGAAGTTGAGTCCGCTGATGTTTGATTCATTGACCTCGCGGTAGCCCGGCTTTCCCTCGTAGATCTGGTAGCCAGCCCTGAACCTGGCAGGGGTCAGATTAGGCATAACGACGTTGGCGCCGCATGAGATTGCTTTCTCCCGGCCGGCAGGATCAATTGTCTGCATGGCGGTGGAGGCAACTATATTGATGTCCTTCATGATTATTCTGAGAATTGCTATCATTCTGAGGGTCAGGTTGAATCGCTCCCTCAGGAAGAGATTGTCAGTACCTCTCGCTCCCAGCGGGGTGTCAGAGTGCTCGATGAAGGGACCCATGCCGCACATGTCTATATCAAAATCGCGCATGAAGATTATGTCATCTGCCAGATCCGACATCGTCTGGTAGGGAAGCCCAACCATGACTCCTGTACCGGTCTGATATCCCGTCTCCTGGATTATCTTCAGACACTCCAGTCTTTTTTTGTACCTGTGCATATCGTCATCAGGATGCACTCTCCGGTAGAGGGCCTCGCTCGATGCTTCTATCCTGAGCAGGTAACGGTGCGCACCTGCATCAAACCATCGCTGGTAAGTTTCCCTGCTCTGTTCACCGAGAGAGAGAGTTATCCCCATCTTTCCGCCGGTCATCTCCCTGATGGTCGTGACCAGATTTTCTATGGTGTCTACAAATACCTTTGATGAGTTTTCTCCCGACTGTATGGCTATTGATCCGAAGTTGAGCCGGTAGGCAGTCATGGCCGCCTCAAGTACCTCCTCACGTGACAGGGTATATCTCTCTATCTTCTGGTTGTCACGCCTGACACCGCAGTAGAGGCAGTTCTTGCCGCAGATGTTTGAATATTCGATCAGCCCTCGCAGGAAGACCTGCTTTCCGACGGACCGGTTCCTGACAGCAGCGGCTTTCCGGTAAAGCTGATGGGCATCCTCCTCGCTGCACTGAAGCATTTCAAGGATGTCTGACCTGTCATGGTCTTTCCTGTCAAGAACGGAGGCTATGGCGGAACCCATCATTTATGTGAATCGTTTAACAATAACAATCCGGCCTTCTTATATGTTCAGCCCTGGCAGCAGTATAATCAGAAACCGCGGCCGAACATCTGCCAGAGCTCCTTCTTTATTTCCTGCCATCTGCTCATGGCACCATGAGCGAAGGCGTTTGTGTATTCAGTGACGGCCTTCTTTGCCTCAGCATTCTTGCCATCGCTGACGAGTTTCTTCACTCGTTCTTCCAGGGCCGGCAGCTCGGCGAGGGCTTTCTGCTCCATGCCGGCCACTGCCGGCTCAATTAGTTTGCGTCCTCTTTCCCAGTTCACCGTTGAGAGCCTGTTGGCCTCGCGGAATGACCAGATGGCGGCGTCATCACGGTAGCGGTGCTGTCCGCAGATGCGGAAGCTCTCCGGTAGCGCCATGGTTCCTGAGAAGATCGGTATGCGCGGGCTCTGCCCGGGGTTGTCAAATGAGAACCAGGCCACGGCACCTACCTCCTCAGGAAGCCATTCGCGGCACTGGATGACGTGCGAATAGGAGCAGCCTGCGATGGCAATGGTCCTCTGCCTGTCGACGGTGCCCGGCTTCAGCTCGTTAATAAGCGTGCGCAGGTCGTTGTTCATCCAGTTGGATACGATGGGCGACTTGACGGTGTCAGTCACCGGGTTGCCGGTCTCATCGCGGCGGGTGACCTTCACCATCAGGTTGCGGGTCATGTCGTAGGGAGTGCCTTCATAGGTCTCCCGGAACAGAGCCATCACATCACTGACTGAGAGCTTTTTCACCGGCTTCACCGAGAAGGGGAGCTCTTCCATCTCCATCGTCAGTTTCAGTTCCGGGGCCAGAGTGTTCAGGACAAAGAATTCGCGGATGGCGTAGGGCTTACCGGTACCTATCACCCTGTAAAATTTGAAAGTTTCCTTTCCGTCCCAGTAGCCCAGGTCCTTTGCTTTCTTGCGCAGGTCCTTTGAGGTCATGAAATGGTCGGGGTCATTGAAATTAACCTCTGATATCCTGGGGATATTGGCTGCAACACCTATGTGGTCATCGGGAATCCTCTGTGCCACCCACAGGGACGATGGTTTACCCGGACCTGATCCGGCTATCTCCAGCTGCCATACCTCGCGCGGATCGGCTATGGTGATGCATTCTGCCATATCACCGTATCCGAATTCTTCTGCCAGTGATCCTATCAGTGCTATTGCCTGGCGTGCGGTAGTGCAGCGCTGCAATGCTATCCTTTCAAGCTCCTCTATCAGGAAAAGACCATCCTGGTTGATCAGCTCCCTCTTTCCGTAGATGGTTGTTTCGCCGATGGCAAGCTGCTTCTCGTTGAGGCAGGGGTATGCGGTGTTGAGGTATGCGTATGTCGATTTCACTTCAGGGATCTCGCCTTTGCGCGTCACGTTGGTCATATCCCATGCCTCCTCGGTCTGCATCGTGCCCCAGTAAACAGGGTGCACAGTGTCCCTTTCGAAAGTCATGGCCGGAACAACCTCGAGCCAGGTGCGGTACCTGCCGTCGCAGGTATGCGAGGTCATGACCGAGCCGTCAGTCGAGGCCAGCCTCCCCACCATTATGCTGGTACAGTTCTCGGCATAGCCGGGGCCGTCAGGGTCAATTTCCTTTTCTGGCTGTGAATAGACAATAAGGGAAAGATTTAGTAACAGAACCGTCAGAACGGCGGAAAAGAATCGGAGAGAAGGTTTCATTATCAACAGTTGTTTCGGTTTGACAAAAAATCAATAAGGCAAGCCAGGCAATGCCGGCATGACACAAAAATAGTCGGGTTGACCAAATAACCCGTCATAAATATAATATTCTGCAACATACCTGCAACCTGGAGTGAATTATGCAAACTGTTAAACATATCATTTGGTAAGTATTAAAATGTTTCTACCTTTCCCGCAACAGAGACCCCCGTTATGATCAATGCTAAATTATTGAATCCTAAAAATATAGTCGTTGTCGGCGGATCAGATGACGTCACTAAGGCCGGAGGCAAGGTGCTGAAGAATCTGCTCAGTGGCAATTTCCCGGGTGATATTTATGCCGTTAACCCGAAAGCGCCTGTCGTTCAGGGCCTGACAGCCTTTGCCGATGTGTCGCTGCTTCCCCTCACTGACCTGGCCGTCATTGCGGTTGCTGCCCGCTACTGCCCCGGGATAGTGAGGACACTGGCAACTGAGAAAGGCACCGGAGGCTTTATAATCCTTTCTGCCGGATTCGGCGAGGAGAACGAAGAGGGTGCTGCACTTGAAAAAGAGATAGTTGAGACCATTAACAGTACCGGAGGTACACTTATTGGCCCCAACTGCATTGGCTTCCTCAACAATAACTATCACGGTGTTTTCACTGAGCCCATTCCCCGGCTGTCACCGAAAGGGATCGACTTCATCTCAGGTTCCGGTGCCACAGCGGTCTTTATCCTTGAGACAGCCATCACGGGTGGACTCCCTTTCTCCAGCGTCTGGTCAGTTGGCAACAGTGCCCAGACCGGCGTGGAGGATGTGATGGAACACCTCGATCTTACATTTGATCCGCTGACAAGTTCACGGATAAAACTTTTATACATTGAAAACATAGGGGACCCGCAGCGCTTTCTCAGGCACTCCTCTTCACTGATCAGAAAGGGATGCCGGATTGCAGCCATCAAAGCCGGCTCATCGGAGGCAGGGTCCCGTGCAGCCTCGTCGCATACCGGAGCGATGGCCTCGCCTGATACTGCAGTGGATGCCCTTTTGCGCAAGGCGGGGATTGTAAGGTGCTATAGCCGTGCCGACCTTGCTGCTGTTGCTGCTTTGTTTACTTATAAACCGCTCAAAGGCAGAAGAATAGCCATTGTAACCCACGCCGGTGGCCCCGCCGTGATGCTGACCGATGCCCTCAGCGAAGGAGGGATGGAGATACCCCGGCTGTCGGGCCCAGCCTCTGAGCGGTTGCTGGAGAAACTTTTCCCGGGATCATCTGTGGCAAACCCGATAGACTTCCTGGCTACCGGCACCGCCGAACAGCTTGGATATATAATCGATGCCTGTGAGAACGACTTTGACGAGGTGGATGCGATGGCGGTGATTTTCGGCAGCCCTGGACTTTTCCCGGTGGATGATGTCTATAACCTGCTCCACGAGAAGATACGCAGCTGTAAAATTCCGGTTTATCCCGTTATGCCGTCAGTCATCAACGTGAAGAGAGAGATTGCCGATTTCATCGCAAAGGGTAATGCCATCTTTACTGATGAGGTACTCTTCGGCAGGGCTCTCTGCAGGGTTAATGCCACCCCGGTGCCGGCCGTACCGGAGAGCAACGGCAACCGGGCAGACTTTAAAGTGATAAGGGAGGTCATTGACAGCGCTACTGAAGGATATCTGACGCCGGAGATGGTCAATACTCTTCTCAGGGCTGCAGGTATAGAAACAGTGCCCGAAAATGTTGTTACCTCTGCCGAAGCTGCTGTCAGGGCCGCCGCCGCGATGGGTTACCCGGTGGTGATGAAGGTTGTGGGCCCGGTACATAAGTCTGACATAGGAGGAGTGGCACTGAACATCAGCAACGGGGAGAGGGTAAGGGAGGAGTACACCCGGATGACAGCCCTGCCGGAAGTGACAGGTATACTGATACAAAAGATGATCAGTGGCAGGGAACTCTTCTGCGGCGCCACAAGTGAGGGCCGTTTCGGCCACCTGGTAATGGCCGGCATGGGAGGCATCTTTATTGAGGTCTTCAGGGATGTGGCTACGGCACTGGTGCCCGTTTCTGACCAGGAGGCCAGATCGATGATACGGTCACTTAAATCATATAAAATGATAAAGGGCGTACGCGGTGCTGAAGGCGTCAACGAGGAAGCATTTGCCAGGGTGATCACCTCCCTTTCTGATCTCCTTGCCGCTGCAC
Organism: Bacteroidales bacterium UBA4788; assembly: GCA_002402965.1. Classification (GTDB taxonomy): domain Bacteria; phylum Bacteroidota; class Bacteroidia; order Bacteroidales; family VadinHA17; genus SR-FBR-E99. The sequence goes on along the minus strand of DHGW01000057.1, from coordinate 1,225 downwards.
CGGAGATAGTCGAGATGGATATTAATCCCTTATTGGGTACGCCGGATAGGATAGTGGCTGTGGATGCACGCATTCGCGTTCAGGCAATAGGCAATAGGCAATAGGCAATAGTGGAAATTGGTCGTAGACCAATAAGAATTGTAGAAAAAGAACCCCCTGCAAACCATTGGTCGTATTCTAAGATAAAAACAAGAAGCTTGAAAGATTTTTCGAGTTTTTTATGACTCAAAAAACTTTCAAGCTGCGTACTGACACAAAGGAACGTAAGGCGTCCCTCTCCTGATAACAGCAAACACCCTGGCCAAAAGCTTGTTTCTCACTGCATTGATGCTGTTCATTTTGTGCTTCCCCATCTCCGTGCGACGGTTAAAGTAGATCTTCATCTCCGGGTCATGCCTTATTGCGGAGATAGCACATGCACTCAGAAGGGATTTTAACTTCCTATTTGCCAGGGGACTTACCTTTGTTCTTCCCTTAATGCTTGTCCCTGAGGTATTAGCGAAGGGGGCTACCCCGGCATAACTGGCCAGCTTCCTGTGATCATCAAACGACAGGAAGTTATTAGTAACAACAATCAGGTACAGTGTAGTCTGCCTGCCTACTCCGGTAATGCTGGTAATCAGCTTGTAATTGTTCATAATATCAGGACTGGATTCAAGCACTTTGTCTATCTCTTTCTCTACTTTTTCGATCTCTCGGGCAAGTGCTTTAACCATGTTACGCTGGACACCAACCAATACTTTGCTCTCTGAGCTTTCAATAAAGTCAGGCAGGTCCTTTAATGAAGCCTCATAACCGGCACATTGTTTTACCAGCTTCTCCCTCAGCGACAGTAACTGCCGGATCTTATTAATAGCCTTCTCAGGAAGCTGGTATGTCGTCACTTCCTCTCTCCTGCGATAGGCGTACTGTGCGATTCTCATGGCATCAACCCTGTCATTCTTGCCTCGCTGTATCCCCAGAGATCGCTTGATCTCAAGCCCTGGAACCATAATATAGTTCATCTGCTTTTCAGACATATAGCAGGCAAGGGCATAAGAATACATCCCAGTATGCTCAAAACAGAACAACACATTATCCATGGAACATCCTGTACTCTTTGTGGCCCAGGATAATAGCTTGCTGTACCCCTTCTTCGTATTGGGTACCTGGGTGAAGATCTGCTGGCTGTGAATGCACACATCCAGAGTCAATTTACTTACATCGATTCCAATAACTTCTTCAA
>DHGW01000094.1:50105-53212 GCA_002402965.1 Bacteroidales bacterium UBA4788 | reverse complement strand
CCCTGTCGCCATACATCCCCTTCCCCCCGTAACCAGGCAGCAGGGCGGGATGGATATTGATAATCCGGCCACGGAATGACTCAATGACATCCCCCGGAACCAGCCACAGAAACCCCGCCAGGACCACCAGGTCCGTCTCCCGTCTGCGAAGCATCATGAGCACCTCACCGGTCTCATAAAATTGTGCACGGTCGAAAAAAAATGCATCCACCCCGAGTGCCGCTGCCCTTTCCAGTACCTTAGCCTGAGGCTTATTCGACAAAACGAGGGTTACTTTCGCTTTTTTATCGTTCGAAAAGTATCTGATGATGTTCTCAGCGTTGGTTCCGGCCCCCGAGGCGAGTATGGATATGTGCTTCATATTCTGTCACTTAGAGTGTTTTTCACTGCCGGCTGCCGGCTCAATAAAAGGAGCCATAATCCGCTGAATTACTTCGCCTTACCGCTGCCGGCATATAAATTTCCGGCAAATTGTTTGAATTATATGGTACAAATATATTTCTTTGCAGAGTTTTAAAAACGAGTATTAACGTAAAACTGATTAGTATGTCGGACATTTCCACAAGAGTAAAGAAGATCATCGTTGAGAAACTTGGCGTTGATGAGGCAGAGGTTACTCCCGAAGCACATTTCACTAATGACCTTGGCGCAGATTCTCTTGACACTGTCGAGCTGATCATGGAATTCGAAAAGGAATTCAACATTGGAATTCCTGATGACCAGGCAGAAAGCATTAGCACAGTAGGCGAAGCCATTAAGTATATCGAAGAGAACGCCAAATAGTTATCTCTTAAAACCCCTGGATGAGGCGTGTAGTAGTTACCGGGATGGGGGCTCTGACCCCCATCGGCAACAATCTGCAGGAATACTGGAACGGTCTTGTTGAAGGTGTCAGTGGTGCCGGTTTGATAACCCACTTTGACACCGCCAAGTTCAAGACGAAGTTTGCCTGTGAGCTCAAGAACTATGATCCTGCTCAGTATTTTGACAGGAAGGAGTCGCGCAAGATGGATCGCTACACTCAGTATGCCCATATTGCAGCCGACGAAGCTGTCAAAAATGCAGGTCTTGATCCAGATGCAACCGACAAGGACCGTTGCGGCGTGATTTGGGCCTCAGGCATTGGCGGCATAGAGACTTTTCTCGAAGAAGTAAAAGGGTTTGTACTGGGTGACGGCACACCCCGTTTCAGCCCTTTCTTCATTCCCAAGATGATCAGTGACATCGCCGCGGGCATGCTCTCGATAAAGTACGGTTTCCGGGGTCCTAATTTCGCCACGGTGTCAGCCTGTTCATCATCAACCAACGCCATAATTGACGCTTACTATTACATCATTCTTGGCAAAGCCGATCTTTTCATCGCGGGAGGATCGGAGGCATCAATCAATCAGCCCGGCATCGGAGGTTTCAACTCCATGCAGGCCATGTCAACCAACAACGACGAGTTTGCCACCGCCTCGCGTCCCTTTGACGTCACCCGCGACGGGTTTGTCATCGGCGAGGGTGCCGGCGCACTCATCATTGAGGAACTTGAGCATGCCAGGGCCAGGGGTGCCAGGATATACGCCGAGGTGATCGGTTCAGGCCTTACCGCCGACGCCTATCATATTACAGCGCCGCACCCTGACGGCATGGGTGCTATAAATGTGATGAAGCAGGCCATCGAGGAGGCCGGCCTGAAACCGTCGGATGTTGATTACATCAACGTCCACGGCACAGCTACCCCACTGGGTGACATAGCGGAGATAAAAGCCATCCTCTCTCTCTTCGGCGAACACGCCTACAAGCTCAACATCAGCGCCACAAAATCGATGACCGGACACCTCCTCGGTGCCGCAGGCGCTGTAGAAGCCATTGCCACCATCATGGCAGTGGTGAATGACACCGTACCCCCGACAATCAACTTCAGGAACCCTGATCCTGCAATAGACCAGAACCTGAACCTTACCCTCAACAAGGCACAGAAGAGACCTGTGAGGGTTGCTCTCAGCAACAACTTCGGCTTCGGAGGGCATAACGCATCAATTCTGATCAGGAAATTCGAAGAATAGTGTTCCTGCTTAACAGGAAGAAAAACAACACGCTCATACATGACAGGAGCGAATTCCGGTCGGAGCTAAAAAATCTTCTCGGCTTTCGTCCCCTTAACCTCAGGCTGTATGAAATGGCTTTCATACACCGTTCAGCCACCTATACCCTCCCTGACGGAGTTAAAATAAACAATGAGAGACTCGAATACCTGGGTGACGCAATAATAGACAGTATCCTCTCAGACTATCTCTTCAGGCTCTACCCCGAGGCCACCGAGGGGTCCCTTACCAAAACCAGGGCCCGCATTGTCAACCGCGAGACCCTGAACCAGCTGGGACTCTCAATGGGACTCAACAGGTTGATCGTCTCCAACCTGGCACCGTCGGACTCCCCGCGCAATCTCTACGGCAACGCAGTGGAAGCCCTCGTCGGTGCCCTCTTCATCGATACAGGATTTGACCGCGCACGAAAATTCTTTATTGAACGCGGACTGAAGAAACACCTCAACCTCGATGCCGTGCTGGCAGCCGAGACCGATTACAAAAGCCTCATACTCGAGCATTGCCAGAAAAACAAACAAAAGCTTAACTTCACCTCACGGGAGAAGCCATCCGGCGGCAGCGGGCACCCCCTCTTCATCATAACCCTCGAAATCAACAATGAGGTGATCTCGCAGGGCGAAGGCACAACAAAGAAGGAGGCAGAGCAGGAAGCGTCGATGGAAGCCCTGAAAAAACTCGGGATACTGAAAAAATGAGCAGGGAGAAAAAGATCACCAGGCACACCATCGGCAGCGTTGAACCACAGCCCTTTTATTTTCTCGGCGTCGTCTCAGCCGAGCCTGACTACCGGCTCTCAGTGATGATAAACAGGAACCTTGGAACCGACCTCCGGAAGTGTCCCGCGGATATCTCCTTCAAAACAACAGCCGGGACTCAATCCTTTTCACGTTTCTCCGCCGGGAGTAATGAATTCACCCTCGTCTCAAACCGAAACCGGGGCAACGTGCTGTTGCGGAAACTGAAAAACATTGATTACCTTATCGTACCATGCGGGCAGCATGAAAAAAAAGATGC
>DHGW01000094.1:39629-50041 GCA_002402965.1 Bacteroidales bacterium UBA4788 | reverse complement strand
CCTCCTCTTCAGTGTTAACCCTAAAACTAACCTAACCTATGAAAAAAACTCCATTAACGTTATAACAATTATCGTGCCATAACTGATGCAAATATCAGAATAAATTCCGGGCAATAGTCTTAAGGATATGTTAAGATATTGATTTTTAACATTTTTTTAATATTTTGCAATTGTTACATTGTTGCCGGTCCTGTTAAAATACGTTAAGTCTGTGGATTAAGGTATTTACAGATTATTTTTGTTAAAATATGAAGCGTTCCTACATAGTCCTCCTGGCCGTCTTTTTCTTTCTGGCCATCTCTGCGCTGGTGATTATCCAGGTCAGGTGGATCAACAATGTAGTGAGCGCCGAGGACCAGCAGTTCAGGTTCGGTGTCAACGAGGCCCTGAAAGAGGTGGTGTCCGAGCTCGAGAAGGCTGAGACCTACAAGCGCATCATCGGTGAGATCAATCCCCAGCCACAGCCGGCCGGTGATGAAGAGACCCCGGATCTGACCGTGCAGCAGTCGGCCGAATCAAAACTCCTGGAGAGATACGGCTTCGATCCTGATGTCAGGTCAGTTATTATCAGCAGGGCGGGTTACACCTATCTCCTCGATTCGGAGAGCCTCGTGCCGGAATCTTTCTTCGATGAAACCGAGCCTGAAGAGCAGATCCTCTCCGCAGGAGCTAGAGCCCGAATGACCAGCAAGATCATCTCTATCGAAAACATTGTCAGCCGGATACTTCATGAGACCCCGCCTCTGCGCGACCGATTCACTTCTGAAGAGATAGAGACTTATATCAGGAATTCCCTCGATGCCGTCGGCATACACCTGGAGTATGAATGTGCTGTCCGCGGTGCATACGGTGACATCATCTACCGCACGCCCGAATACACCGAGAGCAGCGGGGCAAACAAGTATCTTCGCCAGCTCTTCCCCAATGACCCGGTGCCGGGGAACAATATCCTGACAATCTACTTCCCTAAGGAGGAAGAGTACAAATTCAGCCTGATCGCCTTCATGGCCATCTCCTCGATGCTGATAGTACTGCTCCTGATCCTGCTTGCTACTGGCACCTTCATTGTCATCTTCCGGCAGAAAAGGTTATCAGAGATACGGAGCGACTTCATCAACAACATGACTCATGAGCTGAAGACGCCTATCGCCACAATATCACTGGCATCGCAGATGCTGACAGACAAAGGCATCCCGGAGAGTTCGCGCAACACGGATGGACTGGCAACGGTTATAAGTGAGGAGAGCAACAGGCTGAAGGTGCTTGTAGAGAGGGTGCTGCAGACAGCGATCTTTGAACAGGCCAGGCTGGAGCTCGACAAGCGGCAGGTTAACCTGCATGCCATAATACTGAGGGCCGTGGATGCATTCAAGCTCCAGGTCAACGGTCGCGGAGGAACGATCTCCACCTTCCTCGACGCCTCCGACCCTATTGTGACACTCGATGAACCCAACTTCTTTAACGTACTTCTCAATCTGATAGACAATGCCCTGAAATACACCATTGCCACGCCTGAGATAACCATTACCACGGCAGCATGGCACAGGGGCATCGTCATTACCGTTTCTGACAACGGTATTGGCATCCCGCGTGAGCATCTTAAACATATCTTTGAGAAATTCTATCGCGTCCCTGCTGGCAATACCCACAACATTAAAGGATACGGTCTTGGTCTCAGCTACGTTAAAAAGATAATTGAGGAGCATTACGGCACCATAAAAGTCGAGAGCCAGAGCGGTAAAGGAACCAGGATTATTATACATCTTCCAAAAGAACAGCCAAAAAAATGAAGAAGGTAAACATACTGCTTGCAGAAGACGATCCGAATCTGGGACAGCTGCTGAAGAATTACCTCAATGCCAGGGATTACGAGACTACCCTGATCACTGACGGCGCACAGGCGATGAAGGTCTTCAGGAAGGAGAAATTCAATATCTGCCTGCTGGATGTGATGATGCCGGAGCTTGACGGTTTTGCTCTTGCCAGGGGGATCAGGGAGATCGATCCGCATATTCCTGTCATCTTCCTGACGGCGAAGAATCTGAAACAGGATGTGATTGAAGGCTTCAAGTCAGGAGCCGATGACTACCTGACCAAGCCATTCTCAATGGAGGAGCTGATCTACCGCATCGAGGCCATCCTGAGACGCTCCTCAAAGAGGTCTTCAGACACCCCGGCTGAAGTCTACACCATCGGCAAGTTCACCTTTGACGTGACGAAGCAACTGCTCACCTGGCAGGATCAGTCGAGCAAGCTCACCACCAAGGAGTCAGAGCTGCTGGAGCTGCTCTGCCGCCACCGGAATGAGGTGCTCGAGCGTAACTTCGCTCTGAAGTCGATATGGATTGATGACAACTACTTCAATGCACGGAGCATGGACGTTTACATCACCAAGCTGCGCAAGTACCTGAGCAAAGATGAAACTGTCGAGATTCTGAACATACACGGCAAGGGTTACAAGTTGCTCTGTTAATAGATAAATACCCCGCCCGGATTGATCCGGACAGGGTATGAGTCCAGGTTAGTTTCAGGGGTCTTTCGACTAGTTTGGTATTCTTCCCGTCAAAGCCCAACGAAGTGCTAAGTTAGCATAATTTCTTTATTCGCAACACCCGGCGTTATTTTTTTAACATCAGTCGAGTTTGAGGACCGCCAGGAAGGCCTGCTGAGGTACCTCCACGTTACCTATCTGGCGCATCCTCTTCTTGCCTTTCTTCTGTTTTTCAAGGAGTTTACGCTTCCTGGTAATGTCACCGCCATAGCACTTTGCGGTAACATCCTTGCGCACGGCCTTGACCGTCTCGCGTGCAATGATCTTGGCGCCTATTGCCGCCTGAATGGCGATGTCAAACTGCTGTCTTGGTATCAGCTCACGCAGCTTCTCGCACATCCTGCGGCCGAAGTCATAGGCGTGGCCCCTGTAGATAAGTGTTGAAAGGGCATCAACCATCTCTCCGTTGAGCAGTATGTCGAGCCTGACGAGGTCAGCCTTTTTGTAATCGGTAATATGATAGTCGAACGAGGCATAACCCTTCGATATGCTCTTCAGCTTGTCATAGAAGTCGAAGACTATCTCTGACAGCGGCATGTCAAAGGTCACCTCCACCCTGTCACTTGTGAGATAAACCTGGTTCTTCATCGTCCCGCGCTTGTCGATGCAGAGTTTGAGGATTGAGCCAAGGTATTCCGACTTCGAGATCACCTGGGCATAGATGTATGGCTCCTCTATCTCGTCAATCGTTGTTGCCGGGGGCATTCCGGAAGGGTTGTGGACGTCAATTATCTCGCCTTTTGTTGTAAGCACCCTGAATGAGACGTTCGGCACGGTAGTGATGACATCCATATCGAACTCCCTGTCAAGACGTTCCTGTATTATTTCCATGTGCAGCAGTCCGAGGAATCCGCAGCGGAAACCGAAGCCCAGCGCGGCGGATGATTCCGGCACGAAGGTAAGTGATGCGTCGTTGAGCTGCAGTTTTTCTATGGACGTGCGCAGATCCTCATAGTCATCAGCATCCACCGGATAGATCCCGGCGAATACCATCGGTTTCACGTCGGCGAAGCCGGAGATGGCCTTGTCACACGGTCTGGCCACATGGGTGATTGTGTCGCCCACCTTTACCTCGGCCGAGACCTTGATGCCGGAGATGATGTATCCCACGTCTCCCACGCTCAGCACGTCGCGCGGTTCCCTTTTGATCTTCAGCACCCCGATTTCATCGGCGTCGTATTCGCTTCCCGTATTTACGAACTTGACCATGTCATGGGTCCTGATGGTGCCGCTTGATATCTTGAAGTATGCGATGATTCCCCTGAAGGAGTTGAAGACCGAGTCGAATATCAGTGCCTGGAGAGGGGCATCCGGATCGCCCTTTGGGGCAGGTATTTTCGTGATTATCTCTTCCATTATACGCTCCACGCCCATCCCGGTGCGGGCGCTGGCTTCGATGATCTCCTCGCGCCTGCAGCCGATAAGGTCAACGATCTGATCCTTCACATCCTCGGGCATGGCGCTGGCCGAGTCCATTTTGTTCAGTACAGGGATGATCTCAAGCCCGTGTTCGATAGCCATGTAGAGGTTCGAGATTGTCTGGGCCTGTATGCCCTGCGTGGCGTCAACCACCAGCAGCGCTCCCTCGCAGGCAGCGATGGAGCGCGACACCTCGTAGGAGAAGTCGACATGTCCCGGGGTATCAATCAGGTTGAGATAATAGCTCTTCCCCTCGTGCTTATAGGACATCTGGATAGCGTGGCTTTTGATGGTGATGCCGCGCTCACGCTCAAGATCCATGTCGTCAAGAACCTGGTTCTGGAAATCACGCGCATCAACGGTGCTGGTCATCTCAAGGAGCCTGTCGGCAAGCGTGCTCTTGCCATGGTCTATATGTGCTATTATGCAGAAGTTGCGTATGTTGTCCATCAGTGGGGGACCGGTTCAATTCAGGTGCAAATATATACAATTTGACCCTTTAATTATTGGCCCTTCCTGAATGATAACAATACTGCATTTTCTTTAATTTAGCAGATTACTTAAACAGGAACGGATGTTAACCCTGGCAGTGTCGGTCACCCTGCTTGTTCTGGGATACCTCGTCTACGGAAGAGTGGCCGAAAGATTCTTCGGGATGGACCCTGAGCGGCCCACGCCTGCTTTCACGAAAAATGACGGCATCGATTACATCCCGATGAAAGGATGGCGGGTCTTCATGATCCAGTTTCTCAACATCGCCGGCCTCGGACCTATCTTCGGGGCGATTCTCGGGGCCATGTACGGTCCCGTCGTTTATATCTGGATAGTGCTAGGATGCATCTTCATGGGAGCAACACATGACTATTTCGGGGGGATGCTCTCCGTGCGCCACGGCGGGGCAAGCCTTCCGGAACTGGTGGGCATCTACCTGGGCAATCCGATGAGGATGTTCCTTCGGGTTTTTACTCTCTTCCTGCTGATCTTCGTCGGTGTGGCTTTTGTGAGCGGCCCCGCGAAGCTGCTCTTCACGATGACAGGTTTCAGCCTCCCCTTCTGGCTGGGACTGATCTTTTTCTATTACATTCTTGCCACACTGCTCCCGGTTGACAAGATCATAGGTGCCCTCTATCCCTTCTTCGGCGGAGCGCTTATCTTCATGGCCGTCGGGATTCTGGCAGGAATAGTAGTGAAATGGGCCGGAGGATCGCTTGAGCTCATGGAGCTCACCACTGCAAACCTGAAAAACTTCCAGCCTGACGCCGCAACCAACAGCATCTTTCCCTTTCTCTTTATTGTGGTTTCATGCGGAGCCATCTCGGGGTTTCACGCAACACAGTCGCCTCTCATGGCCCGCTGCCTGAGATCGGAGAAGCAGGGAAGGCAGATCTTCTACGGTGCGATGATCGCCGAGGGTATTGTAGCCATGATCTGGGCTACTGCAGCAATGAACTACATGGGTGATGTGCACGGACTCACCTATGCCTTCACCCATCCCCTCGCTGACAATCCCGCCATCAAGCCAGATCCTGCCTGGCTCGTCAATGAGATTTGCAGGTCATGGCTGGGCAAGACCGGGGCAGTCATCGCAGTGATAGGTGTCGTGGCCTGCCCGGTCACCTCGGGCGACACAGCCTTCAGGAGCGCCAGGCTGACGATAGCAGATATGCTTAAAATACCTCAGAAGAAGATCTCGTCGCGGCTGCTGATAATAGTTCCTGTATTTATTGTCGCTTTCATCCTTACATTCGTGATGAAAGACGAGTTTGCACGGATATGGAAGTTCGTTGGTATCTCGAACCAGGCCCTGGCCGCCATCACCTGCTGGACCATCGCCATGTATCTGGCCCTCAGTGGAAAGAACCATCTGATGATGTCAATCCCGGCGATCTTTCTCACTGCTGTTTGCATAACATATATTCTTGCAGCACCTCATTCCGGAGGCGGACTGGCCATGCCGCTGAGAACCGCGGTGATAATCGGCACTGCCGGTGCAGCAGCTGCACTGGCGTTGTTCATGCTTGCTTTAAGGAAAAAGAGAATCCGCGATCAGTAGGTCTCACCGGGTGCCTGTATCCCGGAAGCGGAACGGCCTGTCACGGGGACATCACATTTCAGCTTTTTCACCTCCCTGCGGAAAAAGAGGAAGGAGACTACCGCGGCAACCATGTCCGAAACAGGATTGGCTATCCATACTCCGTTCACTCCCCAGTATTGGGGCAGGATGACTATCAGCGGCAGCAGAACGATTATCTGGCGCAGCAGCGACAGGAACGTTGCCAGCTTCGCCTTGCCGATAGCCTGGAAGTAGTTTGAGGCGATGATCTGGAAGCCGACTACAGGAAGGACGGAACAGTATATGCGCAGCCCGATGACACCGGCATTCCTAAGCTCCATGCTGTCTGAATTGAAGATGCTGACCACGGTCCCCGGGATGAGCATGCATATCAGCCACCCCGCCGTGGCCACCAGGATTGCATATCTGATGGCCTTCATCACCGCCTCCTTCACCCTGCAGAAGAGCCCGGCACCAAAATTGAACCCTATGATCGGCTGGATGGCCATGTTGATCGAGATAATGGTCATCACCATCATCATCGTGGTGCTGTGCACAATGCCCATTGCGGCTACCGCTATATCACCTCCATGCTTTATGAAGCTGGTATTCATGACTCCTATGACGATGCTGGAAGCAATGTTCATGGCAAACGGGGCAAAGCCGATGGATATGATGTACCTGATGATGTACGGATCGGGCCTTACATTCGCCAGCACAAGCCTGATGACACTGTTACTGCTGCGGAAGTGGATCAGGACCCATATAAACAGGACTATCTGGGAAATGATTGTTGCCAGGGCGGCACCCTCCACCCCCATATCGAAGCCGAAGATGAATATCGGGTCAAGAATAATATTCAATCCGGCGCTGACGAAGACGGAGTACATGGCAATGCGGGGATTCCCTTCTGCCCTGATGATGTTGTTGAGAGCGTAACCGGTCATCGCAAACGGCACCCCGAGAAGGATGATATTGAAATAGTCCGAAGCATACTTAAGCGTTTCCGGACCGGCCCCGAAGATCACCAGGACCCTGTCGCGCACCAGGAAACCCGCTGCCATCAAAACCAGTCCGATTACCACGGAGAGGAACAGTGCGTTCCCCAGGATCCTGTTCGCCCTGTTATAATCCTTCTCGCCGAGGCTCAGGGATACGCGTACGGCTGATCCCATCCCCACCAGCATCCCGAAAGCCGTAATGACAATCATCAGGGGAAAGACCACACTCAGGCCGGAGAGCGCGAGGGCGTCAACGCCCTGCCCTATATAGATACGGTCAACGATGTTATAGAGGACGTTTGCCATCATACTGGCAAAGGCCGGAAGGAAGTACTTCCACATCAGCTTCCCTATCTTCTCGTGCTCGAGATCGTGTACCTGCCTCGGATCAACCATAATGCAAAGATGGATAAATTAGGCAATATTTGAGAATTGCGATTTGCGATTTGAGAATTGCGATTTGCGAATTGCGAATTGGAATTTTTGGGAGGGATTCGACAATCTTAAATCGGAAATCGCAAATAAAAAGCTGCCCCGTTTCCGGGACAGCCTCTCATTTAAACCAATAAGACTTATTCTCTTACATCATGCCGGGCATCCCGCCGCCACCCATGGCCGGGTTCGGCATCGGGTTCTCTTCCTTCTCCTCGACAACAACTGCCTCGGTGGTAAGGAACATACCTGCTATTGATGCAGCATTCTCCAGAGCAATCCTTGCAACCTTAGCCGGATCAATTACACCTGCCTTCAGGAGGTTCTCGAACTTGTCAGTCTGAGCATTGTACCCGAAGTCGCCTTTACCTTCGCGAACTTTCTGCACTATCACCGCACCTTCAAGGCCGGCGTTAATAACTATCTGACGCAGAGGCTCTTCTATAGCTCTTTTCACGATCTCAATACCGGTGTTCTGGTCTTCGTTGTCGCCCTTGAGTTTGTCGAGCAGGGGAATGGCCCTGATGTAAGCCACTCCGCCGCCGGGGATGATACCCTCTTCTATTGCAGCGCGGGTTGCATGGAGTGCGTCGTCAACGCGGTCCTTCTTCTCTTTCATCTCAACCTCCGAAGCGGCTCCGATGTAAAGAACTGCCACTCCGCCGGCCAGTTTGGCAAGCCTCTCCTGAAGCTTCTCCCTGTCATAGTCGGAGGTGGTGGTCGATATCTGCTGTTTGATCTGGTTGATGCGTGCCTGGATCATATCCTTTTCACCGGCGCCGTTGACGATGGTGGTATTCTCCTTGTTGACGGTCACTTTGTCAGCTACGCCAAGATCTGCCATTGTTGCATTCTCAAGCTTCATACCCCTCTCCTCGGAGATAACGGTACCGCCTGTCAGAATGGCTATGTCTTCAAGCATCTCTTTCCTTCTGTCGCCGAAGCCCGGAGCCTTGACGGCACAAACCTTCAGTGAGCCTCTCAGACGGTTCACGACGAGGGTTGCAAGAGCTTCGCCCTCAACATCCTCGGCAATGATCATCAGGCCACGGCCGCTGCGGGCTGTCTCCTCGAGAACGGGGAGAAGATCCTTCATAGATGATATCTTCTTGTCATGGATCAGGATGTATGGGTTGTCCATCTCGACTTCCATTTTGTCAGGATTGGTGACAAAATAGGCTGAGATGTAACCACGATCGAACTGCATTCCTTCAACAACCTCAACCTTGGTCTCTGTACCCTTGGCTTCCTCGACGGTGATAACACCTTCCTTCTTCACCTTGTCCATTGCGGTGGCGATGAGCTTACCAATCTCCTCGTCGTTGTTTGCGGAGATGCGTGCAACCTGCTCGATCTTCTTCAGATCATCACCCACACTCTGTGACTGGCTTTTCAGGCTCTCAACAACCTTTGCAACTGCCTTGTCTATGCCTCTCTTGAGGTCCATCGGGTTAGCACCGGCAGTGACGTTTTTAAGTCCCACGCTGATAATGCTCTGGGCAAGAACCGTGGCGGTGGTGGTACCGTCACCGGCAGTGTCTGAAGTCTTGGATGCGACTTCCTTGACCATCTGTGCGCCCATGTTCTGGTACGGGTCAGAGAGTTCGATCTCCTTGGCAACTGTCACACCGTCCTTCGTGATCTGGGGTGCACCAAATTTCTTCTCCAAAACCACATTGCGTCCCTTGGGACCGAGGGTTACCTTAACTGCATCTGCAAGACGATCAACGCCTTCCTTTAAAAGGTTACGTGCTTCGATATTGAATTTAATTTCCTTTGACATTGCTATTTTTATTTAAGGTTATTACGAAATATAGAGAACATCAGACTGTGAAAGAAGGAGATAGTCTGTGCCATCGATATTCAGTTCCTGACCGGAGTATTTCCCGTAGAGAACGACATCTCCTTTTTTGAGTTCCATCTCTTCGTCTTTCTTCGGAGCACCGACAAGAATGACAGTTCCTGCACGGGGTTTTTCTTTTGCTGAATCGGGGATGATGATGCCGCTGGCGGTCTTTTCCTCTGCCTCATGAGGCTTGATGAGAACCTTGCCTGCCAGCACTTTTCCTTTTAATTGTGCCATTGCTATTAGTTTTATAGTTAAACAATATTTTTCCTGCTTCAGGATGTCATATTCTGTGCCAAATGAAAAATGGCAAAAAAAAGTGTCAGTTCATGACAAACTGACACTCCTGATTTCTTAATATGTCATTCTACTCGTTACTGCCGTCAGGCTGTTCTTCCACGGGAGTCTGAGTGGGAAGTACAGGTATTGCGGTGGGATCCTGTGCTCTTTCGATGGACTGCCTTATGACTGACTCCTTCTGGCCCTGTCCCCTGGGGATAGCAGCGGTGGCTGCAATGCTGAGAAGAAGGATGGCAGCTCCGAGGGTCCAGGTCGATTTCTCGAGGAAGTCTGCTGTCTTACGTACGCCCATCGACTGGCCGGCTGAGGTGAAGTTTGCTGCCAGGCCGCCTCCCTTGGAGTTCTGAACCAGCACCACCATTATTACCAGTACGCATGCAATGATAATCAGGATTGAGATGAAGATATAGATACCCATTGTTATACTATTTTATTAACTCATTGATCTTTTCAATACGGCCTGCAAAGTAAGCACTTTTTTCCGGATATTGCAAGGAGAGCTTTTCATAAATATTTATTGCCTTGGTATAGTAACCCTGGTTGACGTATATCTTTGCCAGTGTTTCTGTTATAAAGGCGCTCTCGTCGCTTGTGTTCTCACCGGAGAGGTCTCTCACCGGCTGAATGTTGCCCGGTGTCATCCTCTCGATTGTCGGACTGATCCTGATGAATCTGTCTATCAGGTCTGCCGCAGAGAGCTGGCTGACAGGCTCCTGCTGCACAGCAGGCTCATCTGTGATCAGTTCCAGGAGCTCCCCGGATACCGGCTCTGATTCAGGTTCATATTCAGGCTCGGTAGCAAACTCAGTG
>DHGW01000094.1:35811-39570 GCA_002402965.1 Bacteroidales bacterium UBA4788 | reverse complement strand
TAATTTCCGGTTCCGGGAGTGATTCTGCCTCTGACAGTGGTGCCTCTTCCGGCAGTGCGCCTGCATCGGCCAGCGTCGCAGTTTCCGGGAGTGATGCTGTCTCAGGTACAGTCGATGATTCCGGCGGCATCACCTCCCTGTGAATCTGTTCAAGTTCCATCAGCCGGGCCTCGATCTCAGCGATCAGCTCCTCCCTGGTACGGAGCCTGGTCTCTTCAGTCCCGTTAGTCTCATCTGCTGTCACCTCCCCGTCAACTGGCACCTCGTCAGTCACGGTGGCCAGCACTTCTCCCGCTTCTGCGGCAGGGGTCTGTCCTTCAGGCTCGGCTGACGGTTCAGCTTCAGTCATGTGAACAACTAATTCTTCAGCCTCGGCTTCCGGCTCTACATCAGTCACGGCTTCAGAGACATGAACTTCAGACTCTGGAGCAGCCGGTTCTTCTGTCTCTGCAACAGAAACGAACTCTTCAGTCACGGGAGCAGTCAATTCTGTCACTGCTTGTGGTGGCTGTGCTTCCAGAACTTCTTCAACTGCCTGTTCCGACAGGTCACTCCCCTGAGTAATATACTCTTCCTCAGATACCGGCGCCGATTCATCACTACCCTGAGCAGCCATCTCTTCATCAGATGGTGAGAACGGTACATCCGTCTCACCTGGCTGGTCAGACTCAATTGACTCTGCAGGAGCAGCAGCAGCCTCAACGCCAACCTCAGGCTGCGAGAGGAAGAGATAATGATACAACACCTCCCTGTCGTTCACCGAGAGAGCCGATGTCTTCAGCTGAGAGTCAAACCTTATGTCGGAATTCTCCTTAAGTCCCCGGAGCAGCAGCAAATGGGCTGAAGGAAACCAGGGGAAAAGAGCTATCAGCTCCCGCAATTCCTCAAGGTCACCGGGACCGGGGAGGTCGATGCCTGCAATGAACCTGTTGAATTCATTCCTGTTCATGAGCGGACCTACCAGTTGACAAAAGCCCTGTTGAAAATATCCTCCGTAAGCATCTTTACAATCTCTTCCGTCAGATTCGCCTCAACATCACTGAGGTTGAGCTCACTGGGGTAATCCTGGTACCGGGTGAAGGTCTGATCGAAACTGTTGTCGGTATTGAAGCTGTTGACATACCTGATCCTCACGGATATAGAGAACCGGTTCATTGCTGCCTGCTCATCACCGCTGACGGTCAGGGGTTGTGTCTTGTAGTCAGTGATCTCTCCCTCGAAGCTGAGATCTCCGCCTGAAGTAGCTATGTCGAGATTGGTCTGCGCCCGGCACATGTCAATCAGCGCATCGGTCACTGACTGTGTCAGCCCCGGCACAACCAGGCTGGCCCTGTTCTGAAACGTGGCCACACTGATGGTTTTGGCCTCCACCGGGATGGATGCCCCGGTGAAGGTATACTTGACCTTAAGCCCGCAACCGGCAGTAGCCGCAACCAGGGCCACAGTAAATATTATCCTGACAATCCTATGCATCGAGTCCGTACTCCTTTATTTTCCTGTATAGAGTCCTCTCGGATATCCCCAGCTCGGCAGCAGCCAGCTTCCTTTTACCGTTGTTTTTGGTCAGAGCCTTCTTTATCAGCTCTTTTTCACGGTCAGTGAGTGACAGTGATTCTTCGATCACCTCTTCCGTATCTTCGATTACCCTGCTCTCCCTTGCCGGGTTGTAACTGACATGGACAGGCGGGACCTGCTCATAGGACCCTTCGGATGATCCGTTCTGGTCATAGAGGTTTCGTCTTGGCCTGGCACTGCCTTCAGTGCTGCCCTGGTTATAAAGATTGCGCAACGCCCTTGCTCCGCTCTCAGTCAGGTTGCCGGGTTCGCTGCTGCCGAGAATGTCATATACAAGGTTCTTCAGGTCATGCATGTCACTCTTCATGTCGAAAAGCACCTTGTAAAGGATCTCCCTTTCGCTGCCGAATCCCTTCTCTTCAGAGTGTGCCCTGATGGGGACAGGTAGTCTTCCGCTCTGATAATCCGGAAGATAACGAGCGAGCATGGCTGCAGTCACGTCGCGGTCCTGCTCAATGACAGATATCTGTTCGGTGATATTTTTCAGCTGCCTGACATTGCCCGGCCAGTAATAATTGATGAGCACGTCCTTTGCCTGACTGTCGGGCCTTATGGCCGGCATGCGATACCTCTCGGCAAAATCCACGGCAAATTTCCTGAAGAGGAGAATGATATCCTCGCCTCTTTCTCTCAGTGGCGGCACCCGAACAGGCACAGTATTGAGCCTGTAGAAGAGATCCTCGCGGAATCTGCCCGAGTTTACTGCCTGTACTATATCGACGTTCGTTGCAGTAATGACTCTCACGTCGGTCTTCTGAACCTTCGAGGAACCTACCCTGATGAACTCACCGGACTCCAGAACCCTTAACAGCCTTACCTGGGTAGACAGGGGCAGTTCAGCCACCTCATCGAGGAAAATCGTTCCCCCGTGGGCTACCTCGAAATATCCCTTGCGGCTGTCGGTGGCACCGGTGAAGGCGCCCTTTTCATGGCCGAAAAGCTCAGAGTCAATCGTTCCCTCGGGTATTGCACCGCAGTTGACCGCAATATAAGGTCCGTGCTTGCGCAGGCTGAAAGTGTGTATCACCTGCGGAAACACCTCCTTGCCGGTTCCGCTCTCACCGTTGATAAGCACAGAGAGATCGGTTGGGGCCACCTGAACGGCTATGTCTATGGCCCTGTTCAGTCCCTCATGATTGCCGATTATTCCAAACCTCTGTTTTATGCTCTGTAAATCCTTCATCAGAATCCAATGAACTGCGAATTTACGACTTTTTTGCATTATGTTAAAGCTGTTTTTTAGTAATGCAGAACGACCCTGACAGAACGAGCAGACCGTTCTAAACTTTTATCCTCCCTCATTGTTATACTCCCAGAGTAAGTAACATAGAGAGAGATGAATGCAGGAAGCAGGACATACTCCATAAAGGATCTGGAGAATTTCTGTGGTATAAAAGCACATACCATCAGAATGTGGGAAAAGAGGTACGGGATCCTTACACCTGAGAGGAGCGATTCCAATATCAGGCATTACTCGGAGGAGGAGCTGAAGAAGCTTATCACAATCTCCATCCTTAACCGGAACGGGATGAAGATATCGAAGATAGCAAAGCTGAGTGACAATGATCTGCTGCGCGAAGTGCTCAGGACAGGTGCGGGAGAGGAAGCCGGAGACGGCTCTTTCAAACCAGGAGACCTGATCATGTCGGCGTTGCGTTTCAGTGAGGAAGAGTTCAGGGAAAAACTGACCCGGTTTGTCAGGGAAAAGGGACTGACCGATGCATATCTGCAGGTGTTCCATCCACTGATGCAGAAGGCAAGGGTACTGTGGCTGACCGACTGCATATCGAGACCGCAGGAGCAGTTCATCAGGCATGTCATCAGGACTATCCTCATTTCAGAGGATATCATGCACGAGGATCCTGTCAACGGTAAAAGTGCAGCAATAATAAATCTTGGCAACCCCGAGAGTGAAAACAACCTCGTCTTTCTTAAATATCTACTCCGGCAAAAGGGTTATAATGTCGTCTATACCGAAGGAACCCTCTCGGCAGATGATATAAGGGGAATTCATTCCGTCAGACCATTCACTGTACTGGCGCTTAACCTGCCGGCATCAGAGCCGGAGGATGAGGTGAAGGGATTCTGCAGCGGGATGGCAAAGGAACTGGAACTTAAGAAGATCCTCGTCCTTGGCAGATATGACACAAGCGGTTCATGGAGCAACGGTAAAACGAAAGCTGT
>DHGW01000094.1:34718-35701 GCA_002402965.1 Bacteroidales bacterium UBA4788 | reverse complement strand
GTGGCCTACCGGCTTCAGAAGGTACCGGTCCTGTAATTGATTCATGTCGACAGCACCTTCATAAACAACAGCCGGCTGGGCGTTGTTGAGGTAATTTCTGTCACCCGGATACCTGTCACTTTCCAGGCATCGATGTATGAAGATTTGTCAGCATCAAAGGGAGTGTAGGGAGCCCCGCCGACATATCTCCAGCGGAATCCTGCATCCCAGCTCTTGCCGATGCTCTTTGTGGCGGTGACGCTGAGAAGATGCCTGTTGTCCCAGGCAGTAGGAATGTACTTGCCGTCGGTCCCCTCAAACTCACTTCGCACGAAGGTGTAGGAGAAGACCATGTTCAGGCCTTCAAAGTCCCTGGCGCGGCCCATGAATTCAAATCCGTATGCCCTTCCGACAGATGTCGAGACAAGCGACTCGTTGCCAAACACACCGTAACCGGCGCTCTTTGTTGACAGCGGAACCTGATCTGCCACCGAGAATGGGTAATCTGAATATTTCTTGTAAAAACCTTCGAGGGTGAACTGCAGCCTCTCGTCGGGTATGAGCTCAACGCCTCCCACTATATGGTCGGCGGCAATATATTTAAGTCCGTTCTCCTTGTTGATGTAGTTTCCGTCGTTATCCTTCAGGCCCAGTGCCGTGTAAGGAGGAAGCTGATAGTAACGTCCCACGTTAAAGTTCAGATTGACCAGGCTGTTCAGTGCATAAGAAGCTGACAGGCGCGGTGAGATCTGCGTCAGCGGGTTGGACATCACCGATGAATATGAGTTGGCATCGGTGCGAAGGCCGAAGGAGAGTCTCAGTCTCTCGTCTATGAACGACCGGCTCAACTGTCCGAAAGCGGCATATTTGAAGAAGACGAGGTTGGAATTATAAAGCTCCGTCTCAAGAGCTCCGCCGGTGAAGAACTGCCGGAAGGTGTCATTACGGTAACGCGACATCTCCGTGCCGGCACCATAGCTCAGCCTGAATGAATTGGGCCATAC
>DHGW01000094.1:0-34635 GCA_002402965.1 Bacteroidales bacterium UBA4788 | reverse complement strand
CACCCACGGTTGCCCTGAGTGACCGTTTCTCCTTGTTGCCTTCAATCGTAGAAAATTCCATTACCTAGCTCAGCGTGTTACCCCGTGACGCGGGAAAGGCTCCGGAAAGAAAATCGACTGATCTGACAAAGTCGACGTTTATAATACCCGTCGGTCCGCCTGACGATCCCTGTGTTGAAAAGTGGTTCAGATAAGGGATCTCCACATTGTCGATGAAGAACCTGTTCTCATTCGGCCCGCCTCCCCTGACGATCACGTCATTCCTGAAGGCCGGGGTGGAGGCAACGCCTGGAAACGACTGAATCACGCGTGAGATATCGCGGTTGCCGCCCGGGTTAAGTTCTATCTCCTGAATGCTTATTATCCTGGCAGAGATGGGGCTCTCAACTGACTTGCGGAATGGAGAGGGCTTCACAATCACATCAGCCACTTCAACCACGGTTGTCTCGAGGGGGATGACGAGGTTGACCTCGTTGTTGTTTGTAACCATGACACCTTCAGAGACGTATGTCTTGTATCCCACCGAAGAAACCCGAAGCTCCACAAATCCGGGCTTTACTCCTGTGAAACTGAAGTTGCCGTCGAAGTCGGTCATTGCACCTGTTGTAGTGTTCCAGATTACAACACTTGCAAATGGCACAGGTTCATTTGTGGTGGCATCAACCACCTGTCCGCGAATGACCCCTCCTCCCTGCTGTGCTGACAGGTTAAAAGAAAAAAGAGCCATAAATAAGATTAAGGTATAACGTTTCATGTTGTTAAGATTTCATGAAACAAAAACAACGGAAGTATATTTTTGTTTAAGTAGTGGCACTATTTTTTATACAAAAGTCCCCGAAAGTACTTTTCTTCTGCTGAAAGGTCAATGAATGGCGCCCTGCTTTTAAGGTCGCCTATCCTTTCAAGCATGGCAGTTGCAAAGGGTGCCGTCTCAGCCGGTCCTCCGGAAACACGGTGTGCCGTGGCCTTTGTGATCCTTGCAGCCTCGTTCCATAGCCTGAGGACGTGTCCCGGGATAAACACGGAACTGAATTTTTCCCATATATAATCGATTGCCATCTCCGAGGGATGGACCATGTCGGGGGCGTACCAGCGGTAATCGCGCAGTTCGTCCATGAATATCTCATAGGCCGGGAAGTAGCCATCCGCCAGCGGGTGTCCGAGCAGCTCCTCCGTTGCAAGGAGTAGTTGTGCCTTGCTCAGCTGGTTGGCATGGGCACCGTCGCCCAGGTGTCTGACGGGGCTTACGGTGAACCAGACCTTCAGGCCAGGATTGACCTCTGCGATGCGGTCAAGCGTCTCCTTCCACCGGGCTGCTATCTCCTGCCATGATGCCTGCCTGCGGCTGAAGAGCGATGAGGGCAGCTTGTGGCAGTTAGCGACAATGGTACCGTTCTCCTTAAGATTATATATATAAGAGGTACCGAATGTGACAAAAAGAACCGAAGCCTTCCTTAAGAAGGCGGAGGCGGCGCGGCTGACATCGTTAAGCCTGGTTATGAGTGTATCCCTTTCATACGAGGAGAAGGCGGTATGGTGATCGAGGCTCATGTACCTGTTCTGGTGCAGGTAGATATCTTTTGCCGTGTACACATAACCCGAAGTGAACCTGTCCAGGGCTCCGGCCACCGAAAACGGATTGAAGAGTGTTCCGTGCGGATTGGTCATTACCTGCAGCTTCCCTGATGCCATCCTGTAGCCTGTCTCACCTGCAAAGCATGAGCCGAGGAACATCACCGGAGTGTCATAAGTGATCTCCGGAGCCGCAGGCGGGAGAGGCACTGCAGTCAGTAATTCCATTCCTGTAAAATTATATCAATGTGTCCATCCACTCCGTGATGAAGTCGAAGTGATCCTCCTTCAGCGGGTCATTGTGCAACTCGTGGTATCCCTCATCCCACAGCTTCAGTGTAGCGTTCGGAACTGAACCGGCCACCCGGACTGAGCCCGAGGGGGAGGTTATCATGTCATTCCGGCCATGGGCCAGAAGGAGCGGTACGCTGATCTCCGAGGCGCGCGCCAGCGTCTCTTCGGCAGCTGATGTCATCCACCGGTAGAGCCCGGCTGATATAAGGCCATGGACCAGCGGATCATTGCCGTAAGCTTTAACCACCTCCGGATCACGGGAGAGATATTCAGTCCTGAGTCCCGATGGCTGCGTCATGCCGGGCACAAGTCTACCGGCCACATTGGCAATAAAAAGTTTAATCGCGGGAGGCGTTTCCGGGAGGATGATCCAGGGTGAGGTGACTATGGCACCCGTAACTGCCGGCTTGCGCCTGATCAGGTAATTGAGAACAATACCCCCGCCCAGACTGTGACCATAGATGAATAGAGGCACGCCGGGAAACTCCGAGTTAATCCCGCTGCTTATTCTTTCAATAGTATCATATACCTTTTCGCCTGAAGGCACCACCCCCCACCGGCCTTCAGAACGGCCGTGTCCGGGAAGATCAAAAGCCCGCAGGGTCACTCCGATCCCGTTGAACCTGGCAGCCCAGCCGGCATACCGGCCCGCATGTTCACCCAGCCCGTGCACAAGCAGGATGACTGCCCGGGGAGCTCCCGGAGCATCAAAGCTGTAACAGGCTGTTTTTCCTGAAGGATAATCCTTTAACTCCATAAGACACTTTTTTGTAAATATAGTCAATTTAGAAGAAAGGTTGCGCCAGACAGTCCGCTGCAAAGGCAATATGAACAAAGTAACAGCACATGGGGTTATGCTTCTTAGTGCTGTATATGAGTCTTTTAGACAGCTTCTTACCGGATCATCCCGCGCTGGCTGAGTCTGACCGCCATTCCTAAATTAAAAATAATACCAGTATATCCTAATTTAGACACTCATTATATATATAACTGTATATATGCATTTTATCATTTAGAAAAGCATCTCATTCACACCACTTTAACAATATTTTAAGATATACGGATTTGGATATCCTTTTTTTTGTGTTTAATTTTGTATCAACAAAAACAAAAAAAAGAGATGACTGCACAGGAATTTACAACCAGCATTATAGATCTGAAGGGCAATCTTCAGAAGTACGCCCTCAGTCTGACCCTCGACCGCGACAACGCGCTTGATCTCGTTCAGGATACATTTTTAAAGGCAATACAGAATCAGGACAAATTTGTGGATGCCACGAACCTGAAGGCCTGGGTCTTCACGATAATGAAAAACACCTTCATCAACAACTACCGTCGAAAGATGAGGGAAAACACAATGATGGACGGAACGCAGGAACTTTATTATATCAATCTGCCCTCGGACAAGGGAAGCATCTCGCCCGAGTCGGCCTACGCCGGCAACGAGATTGAAAAGGCAATCAATTCATTGCATGATGATTACCGTCTTCCATTCCGTATGCATCTTGACGGTTTCAAGTACGAGGAGATAGCTGAGGATCTCAATCTCAAGCTTGGTACCGTGAAGAGCCGTATCTTCTTCGCCCGTCAGAAACTCATGAGTGTTCTTAAAGATTACAATGGTTAGGTTAAATGAATGGTAATGATGGGGCTGCCGGACTGGAATCGTCCGGCAGTCTATTTTTACGGCAGGGTTTTTGTCATTCTTGAGCGAATAACTCTTTTTCCATACCTTTATAAAAAATTCGATAATATGAAAAAATATCTGTTTGTTGCTCTCTTTGGGGTAGCACTTTCCTCAACCACCCTCGAGGGGCAGGAAAAGTACATTCAGTGTCCCGTCACCCATGTGACGGTTTTCAGGCAGGGAGCCCAGCTTTCCGGTGATGCAGCCCTATCTATACAGCCGGGCACATGGGATTATGTTGCCGGAGGACTATCTCCCTATATCGATCCCAACAGCATCCAGGTGCAGGGTGAAGGTGATTTCATGATCATGGGGGTTACTCACCGCAACAACTATCTTGAGAATCCGGCTGAGTCGGATGACATCAAGAGTCTGCGTGACAAGATTGAGGCCATTGATCTGAAGATGGAGGATGAAGGCACGGCGATTGAGGTGTTGCTCGAGAAGGAGCGCTTCCTCAAGGCCAACTATGATGTGGTGACAAACAAATCAGCAATTACTCCCGAGCAGCTCAAGGCGCTGATAGACATATACGGAACGAATATGGAATCGGTCAAGAGCGCCCTTCTCAGGAAGACCAGGATAATGAAGGAGTACAAGGAAGAGAAGGAGAAGCTGGAGCAGCAGCTTGCGGGCACGCTTGACCGCTCGAAGATGCCCACCGGCGAGATAGTTGTCACCGTTTCGGGCAGCAAGCCTGCAACCGGGAAGCTGAAGTTTTCCTATGTTGTCATGAATGCCGGTTGGAGGCCGTCATATGACATCAGGGTGGATGACATCACAGATCCGGCCGTGATAATCTACAAGGCAGACATATGGCAGAACAGCGGTATTGAATGGAAGGATGTAAAGATCAGCCTTTCGAATGCCGCCCCGATGACGGCAGGTTTCCTGCCTACTCTTGATCCGTGGTTCATTGATTTCTACCAGGCATATGCTCTCAACGAGATGGTTGTCACTGCATACGGAACCAAGGGCAGGCCTGCCTCCCGCCAGGAGAAGGCAGTAGAAGAGGTGATGATGGATATGGAGGCGAGCGCTCCGATGCCGGTCACAGTGAGTGAGTCGAACATCAGCTTCAGTTTTGATGTGAACGTACCCAAGACGATAGCCACCGGGGGCAAGCCGGAGACCGTGGAGCTGCAGCGGCTGACCGTACCGGCCACATACAGCTATGCAGCCACTCCCAAGCTTGCTTCCACTGCATATCTTATGGGTTATATCACCGAATGGGAGAAGTACAATCTCCTTCCGGGCCCGTCTAACATCTACTTCAGCAACACCTTCACCGGGAAGGGATTCATCAATACAGCCGAGCTCACCGACACCCTGCAGGTGTCGCTTGGAGCCGACAACAGCATCACAGTGAAGCGCGACCGCCGGACCGATTTCACATCGCAAAAGCTGATCGGTGCCAACAGGGTTGAGACACTCTCCTTCCTTATCTCTGTGCGCAACAACAAGAGCCGGGAGGTTACCGTAAGGTTGCGCGACCAGCTGCCGTTATCGCAGAACAGCGACATTACCGTTGAGGCTGTTGAGCTCACAGGTGGCAAGCACAACAGCGTCACCGGAGAGGTGACCTGGGATCTCACCGTTGCTCCGCGGGAGACCAAAGAGGTCATCCTTACCTACACAGTGAAGTATCCCAAAAACAAGAAAGTGGTGCTTGAATAACAGGCATTCGCAAATCACAAACACGCGGGGTTATCAACAGTTGTTGATAACCCCGCTGTCTTTAATCTATATTCCTATATATCTGCCTGTTAGCTATGTTGATAATCCTGTTCGTTTCGTGTTACTTTCTTCATGGTATAAATACCCTGAAAAACTTGACATATTGCCTGCTGTAGTCTATATTTGTAAGACCATGTGAGCGATAAAAAGTCGCTCTGAAGCATGAAAGTTCTTTCGAATGGTTTAATTATCACTCTGAATTAACAACAGACTTCAGAGTCTCACGCAGACGGACTACGGTCCCGAAGCGTCCGTCACGGGTGCAGGCTGAGAAGCCTTCCCATCCTGGCGGTCTGACGGAGCAATCATCAAACGGTGTAACAGCCGGGAGAGGAGAGCAACACAGATGCAGGGCTGAAAGCTAATAAAGCAGCAAATGTGTCCGTTCGGAGAGAGGATCATCATGCCACCCAAACCGGCGAGGATAGGATGGAGATGATCCGGGCATGACAGCAGCTGTCCCTTCGGGGAGTGTTGTGCTTCAAGGGTTCATTACTCCGCGTCTCAGTATGCGCCCGGAAAACCGCAAGGCCAGTACGGATCACAGAAGAGATACCGGAACAGGGTCAGCAGTCCGCCTTCGGGCAGACCCCACAGACTCAGGAAAGGGAGGAGGAACAGAGATGAACCGGCTGCAATAACAGTAGCATGGCGGCAATGACGGTCATGGCTGTCACTCGCCGGAATGGGAACTATTACGTACAGTATGGTTCCCATTCGTGTTTTATACCCCCCTCATTATCAGCTATTGACAGATGATGACGGATAGAAAGGTGTAAGCTGGCAGCAGGGATGGACTTTAAACTCGGGTTTTTTTAAAAAAAAAGGGGCTTACCGCCCCCTGATGACTCCTCTTTCGGAGCCCATGATGAACTGAATTATATAATCGCGCTCCGGCGTTGGCTCAAAATTGGCCTCAATGTATTCCATGGCCTTGCTGCCATTCATTCCCATATTGAAATATGCCCGGTAAATCTCGTGCAGTTCGTGCATCTTCTCCTTCGCGAATCCGCGGCGTTCCAGTCCCACGCTGTTGATTCCCATATATGTCAGCGGCTCCCTGTCGGCCTTGATGAACGGCGGCACATCAATCCGCACCTTGGATCCTCCTCCAATGAAGGAATGATTGCCTATCCTAACGAACTGGTGAACCATCGCTCCACCGCCCAGTGTAACCCAGTCGCCCAGTTCAACTTCACCGGCGATGCCGGAAGAGGCAACCATGATGACATTGTCTCCCAGGCTGCAGTCGTGTGCCACATGCACATAGGCCATCAGCAGGCAGTTCTTCCCGATGGAGGTTCTGCCCCTGGCACGCGTGCCCCTGTTGAGCGTGGCAAACTCCCTGACCGTGGTGTTGTCACCAATCTCCAGGGTAGTCTCCTCACCGCTGAACTTCATATCCTGCGGTATGGCCGAGATCGACGCACCGTTAAAGATGCGGCAGTTCCTGCCAATCCTGGCTCCGTCATAGATGACGGCCCCGGATCCGATCCATGTGCCGTCGCCAATGACCACATCACCATAGATGGCTGCAAACGGCTCGACAGTTACCCCCTCGCCAAGCCGGGCATTCGGATCGATGTGTGCCAATGAAGAAATCATATCTCGTTATCTGTTCTTTATTACCTGCGCCGTCATCTCACCCTCGGCCACAAGCGTCTCGCCAACGAAAGCCTGCGAATACATGACAACTATATTCCTCCTCATGGGTTCGGTCACATCTGACCTGACAACAATTGTGTCGCCCGGAACAACCTTGTGCTTGAACTTCATCCTGTCGATCTTGAGGAAATAGGTGGAGTACTTCTCTGGTTCATCCACGTTGCTCAGCACCAGGATGCCCCCTATCTGTGCCATGGTCTCAACCAGCAGCACTCCAGGGAAGACATGTTCCTGCTCGAAATGGCCCTGAAAGAAGGCCTCGTTATATGTGGTGTTCTTTATTCCGATGACATGTGTCTTCGTCAGCTCCAGTATCCGGTCAACCATCAGGAACGGGAACCGGTGAGGGAGCAGCTTTTTTATCTGCTGTATGTCCATCACGGCAGGCTTGGTGGTGTCAAGAAGGGGTATCTCCCTCTTGGTTGTCTGCCTCTTGATCTGCTGTCTGATAAGCCTCGCCAGGCGTGTGTTGGAGTAATGACCGGGGCGTGTTGCCACTACCTTCCCCTTGATGGGCTGTCCCACCAGCGCCAGGTCGCCTATCAGGTCAAGCAGCTTGTGCCGTGCCGGTTCATTGGGATACCTCAGCTTGGTGTTGTTGAGCACGCCCGCATGATGTTCTGTTATCCCGGGCTTGTTGAACATCTTCGCTATGCGGTCTATCTCCTCCTGCTCCACCTCGCGCTCGAGTATGACCACGGCATTCTCAAGGTCGCCTCCCTTTATCAGTCCCACACGGAAGAGCGGCTCAAGTTCATGAAAGAAAACGAATGTGCGGCTTCCGGCTATATGCTCCTCGAAGTCGTCCAGGTGGTCAAGGATGGCGTACTGGTTACCGAGTATCCTGGAGTTATAGTCAATCAGCACATGTGCGCTGAAGTGGTCATCGGGATAGACGATGAGGTCAACACCGTGCTCCTCGTCAGAGAATGTGATCTTCTCCTTAATGACATAATAGTTTCGTTCCTCTTCCAGTTCTCTGATGCCGGCCTTCCTGATAGCTTCCACGAACATGCGGGAACTCCCTCCCATGATCGGGGCTTCGGGGCCATTTATCTCAATCAGGGCATTGTCAATGCGCATCCCTGCGAAGGCGGCAAGAACATGCTCAATGGTTGCCACCGATGCCTCGCCCTGTACCAGTGTGGTACCCCTGGATGTCTCGGTAACATGGTCAGCCAAAGCGTCTATGACAGGAGAGCCCGGAAGATCTGTACGACAGAATTTATAACCGTGGTTTGCCGGAGCCGGCTTGAAAGTCACTTTCACATCAATTCCCGAATGGAGCCCCTTACCGTTGAGACTCACCTCATTAGCCAGTGTCCTTTGCTTTTCGCTCATATCAGATCAGTATTAATCGTGCAAATAAAAGTAAATTTTCCCGAACGGCATAATGTAAAACCCTACATCTGTGTGATGTTCAAATCATTTCCTTTGGACCGTCAGCCGGAACTACTTGTTTTTTAACGATTCCACTGTTTTTGTCAGAGCATCAACCCTGCTGCTCAGTTCGGGAAGTTTTCTGATATAGACAACGCTTTTCAGGAATTGTTTGCTGTCCGTTGCAGGAGATCCAAGGAGGATGGAGTTCTCCTCGCTGATAGTGCTCATAATACCCGACTGTGCCCCTATCTTGCATCCATTTGCTATGCTCAGATGGCCTGCCAGTCCCACCTGGCCTCCGAACATGCAGTTTCTTCCGACCCTGGTCGATCCGGCGAGTCCCGACTGGGCGGCAATGACTGTGTTTTCTCCGATCTCGACATTATGGCCGACCTGGATAAGGTTGTCGAGCTTGACACCCCGCCTGATCACCGTTGAGCCCATAGTGGCCCTGTCGATACAGGTGTTGGAGCCGATCTCAACGTTGTCTTCGATGATGACGTTTCCTATCTGGGGTATCTTCATAAAGTTGGCATCGCTGACCGGTGCAAAGCCGAAACCGTCGGCGCCGATCACCGCCCCGGCATGAATGATGCAGTCGTTTCCTATTATGGAATCCCTGTAAATCTTCACCCCGGGATGTAGGGTACAGTTTTTACCTATCTGCACATTTTCACCTATGTAGACCTGAGGATGGATTTTACAGCCCTCTCCTATCACCGCATTTTCGGAGATGACGGCGCAGGCACCGATAAACACCTCTTCGCCAACCGTTGTCTGCTCGTCGATTACGGCGGTGGGGTGTATTCCCTTCTTAACCGGCCTGGCCTTCTCGTAGAAGGCAAGCAGCCTGGCCAGGGCCTGGTACGGGTCATCAACCCGGATAAGTGTGACGGCAACCTCCTTCACCGGGATAAAGTCGTTTTTCACCAGCACGGCTGATGCCCCGGTAGTATACAGATAAGGTTCATATTTGAGGTTTGACAGGAAGGAGAGCGCACCGGGATGGCCTTCCTCTATCCTTGCAACTGTATTCAGCTTCGTCTCCGGGTCTCCCTCCACTGTTCCGTTGAGGATCCGGGCTATCATGGCAGCAGTAAATTCCATTTTTGTTTTGTTTTATTTAATTTGTTATCTCCTTTGGGTAGCACAGGTAATACTTCGTAACCTTTTCTGACAGTGCCTCTTTGTCGAAGAGGTCGGATACCGCGGTGATGTCCCTGGTGGTTCCGTTTTTCAGCAGAATCCTCACTTCCGGCGTTCCGGGGGCATAGGTCTGGTTGTATACGTCACCTGTGTTGACATAGTACTCCACCTCGTCATCCTTCAGGCCCAGCAGTTCCTTTGCCCTGCGGCCCGTTTCCTTCACCTTCTCCGGGTCAAACGGGGTTCTCTGCAGTTCGATTCCCAGCAGGTCCCTGTTGACAAACCTCCGGCACAGATCTTCCAGCACCCTGTCGCCGCATGACATCCAAACCTTCGTTGCCGAGAGGATGTCACTCTCGTCGAGGGCGGTGAAATGGCCGACAAGTGCGGCTCTCTCCTCCTTTGCAGCCATATTGTGACGGGGTTCCAGGAACCATGCCAGTGCCGGTGAGGCGAAGAGCTTCAGGCCGGTGGAAGTCACCTGGCGGGACCTGACCAGCAGGCTGGTGAGGAGCTTCTCGGCTGACACCACCGTGCGGTGATTATATACCTGCCAGTACATCATGCGCCTGGCTATCAGGAATTTCTCAACGGAGTAGATGCCCTTTTCATCCACCACCAGCCTGTCTTCAGACACATTCAGCATCCTGATGATGCGGTCCGAACCTACCGACCCCTCTATCACGCCCGTGAAAAAGCTGTCGCGCCGGAGATAGTCCATCCTGTCCATATCCATCTGGCCTGTCACCAGGTCATGGAAGAACTTCCTCGGGTACTCGCCGCGGAAGACTGCAATGGCATCCGTAAGCCTTCCTCCCATGCTGTTGTTAAGCTCCTCCATTATAAGCAGCGACATCGACTCATGGGGCATGTCCTCTATGAGCGAGTGCTCAAGTGCGTGCGAGAAGGGCCCGTGCCCTATGTCATGCAGTAATATTGCCGCCAGCACCGCCTCCTCCTCTGCGGACGAAATCACCGTACCCTTTGTTCTCAGAGTGTGGACTGCCTGTCCGGTAAGATACATGGCGCCCAGGCTGTGCTGAAAGCGGCTGTGTACCGCACCTGGATAGACCAGGCTGGAAAGCCCGAGCTGCCTTATGTTCCGCAGCCTCTGAAACCAGGGATGCTCCACCAGATCATAGATGAGATCATTCGGCAGACTGATGAACCCATATACCGGGTCGTTAATAATCTTATTCCTGTTAGTCAAACAGTGCTGGTTTTATGCCCGCAAATTTATTCAATTGTTTCCAAAACAGGGCAAGAAAAGCTTCATATACAGCACTCCTGTTATTTTTCAGGCAGGGGATTGATTGATTATTTAAAAAATGATATTATCTTTGCACCCGAATAGCAGGGTAGAATGGCTCAGGGGACAAAAGTCCCCTATTTTGTTATCAAAAATCAGACTATGATTACAAAGGACCATATCAGAAAACTAGTGACGGAGCATATCAGCGGTACCGGCATCTTCCTTGTGGATGTCAGGCTGAGCAGCACCGGCCGCATTACCGTCCTCATTGACAGGCCGGAAGGGTTGAAGATAGAGGACTGCGTAATGCTGAGCAAGCATATTAGCAATGACCTTGGAGAGGAACTGGGCGACTATGAGCTCAATGTCTCGTCACCAGGCCTCGATATGCCGCTGCTGGTAGAGGAACAGTTCATCAGGAACGAGGGCAAAATGGTTGACGTTGTGACCCATGAAGGCGAACGAATTAAGGGGATAATGATGAACGTGACAAAGGGAGGATTTGATCTGAAGACCGAAACAAAAGTAAAAAAGGAGACGGTCACGGCAGTCAGATCATTTAATTTTGAGGATGTTAAGTCAGTTAAAGTAATTATATCATTCAAATAAAAGTACAGATTACAGCAATGGAAAATGTTAATCTTATAGATACTTTTTCGGAGTTCAAGGAGCTGAAGAATATAGACAGGCCCACAATGATGAGTGTGCTTGAAGATGTGTTCAGGGGTATGCTTGCCAAGAAATACGGTACGGCCGATAACTTTGACATCATTGTCAACATTGACAAGGGTGACTTTGAGATATGGCGTAACCGCGAAGTAGTAGATGACGCGGATTTCACCGATCCCAACACACAGATTCCGCTTTCCGAAGCTCATAAGATTGACGAGGACTACGAGGTGGGTGAAGAGGTTTCCGACGAGGTCAAGTTTCTCGATTTCGGGCGCAGGGCGATACTGGCACTGAGGCAGAACCTGGTGGCGCGCATCCTTGATCTGGAAAAGAACAATATCTACCTGAAATACAAGGACCGCATCGGTGACATCGTTACCGGCGAGGTCTACCAGGTGTGGAAGCGTGAGACCCTCGTCCTTGACGACGACGGCAACGAGCTCATCCTGCCAAAGCCCGAACAGATACCCTCTGATCACTTCCGCAAGGGCGATACAATCCGCGCGGTAGTCATCAGGGTAGAGATGAAGAACAATACGCCAAACATTATACTCAGCCGCACATCTCCCGTCTTCCTCGAGAGGCTCTTCGAGCTCGAGGTGCCTGAGATCTTTGACGGTCTCATCACAATCAGGAAGATTGTCAGGGTGCCCGGCGAAAGAGCCAAGGTGGCCGTTGAGTCTTATGACGAACGTATAGACCCGGTTGGTGCATGTGTCGGGATGAAGGGATCGAGGATACACGGCATCGTTCGCGAACTGCGCAACGAAAACATAGACGTGATCAACTACACTTCCAACAATCAGCTCTTCATCACCAGGGCACTGAACCCCGCCAAGATATCATCCATCAGGCTCATCGAATCCGAGAAGAAGGCTGAGATCTATCTCAAGCCGAGCGAAGTGTCGCTGGCCATTGGCAAGGGCGGTCTGAACATCAAGCTTGCAGGCCAGCTCACCGGTTATGACATAGAGGTATACCGCGAACCGGATAACGAGGATGAGGAAGATGTGACTCTCGATGAGTTCTCCGATGAGATTGAAGGATGGATCATCGATGAACTGAAGGCGATCGGGTGCGATACGGCACGCAGCGTACTCAGGCTCACCGTGCATGATTTGGTAAAGAGAACGGACCTAGAGGAGGAGACGATCAAGGAGGTCGTCAACATCCTCAGGTCAGAATTTGAAAAAGAATAACCTGCTTCCCGAAAGGCAGCATTGCAATAATTTAAAGAGGTTATCATAAAGGGAAATATGACTGAAGACAAGAAGGCCATACGTTTAAGCAAGGCAGCCCGCGAATTCAATGTTGGGATACAAACCATTGTTGAGTTCCTTCACAAGAAGGGAATTGACATGTCCCATGATCCCAACAGCAAGATTCCGCCTGAGGCATACGCTCTGATTGTAAAGGAATACAGCAGCGATCTCAGCGTGAAGAAGGATGCCGAGAAACTGGCTCTCAAGGACAAAATTACCCCCAAAAAGTCACTTTCCATTGAAGATATGGAGACGGGCAAGGAGGACTATTCGGGTGAGCCGGATGAGGATTTCCTCATCACGGATATCTCAGGTGTGAAGAAGCATATTGACCTCCACACCGAGATACGCAAGCCCGAGATCAGGACCGTTGGCAAAGTGGATCTCACTCCTCCGGCCAAACCAGTAAAGAATGAGGCTGAGGCTCCCGCGGAGAAACCTGCAGCCCAGTCTGCGCCGGTTGAAGAACCTGCAACAGCGGCAGTAACGGCCGAAGTCACCGGGACCCCCGAATCCACCGGACCAAAGCAGCCCAAGGTGATCGGCAAGGTTGATCTCGACAAGCTTACGAAACCGGATAAACCGTCAAAGAAAGCTGCCGAAAGGAAAAAAGAGCCTGAAACCCCGGAGGTCAAGGCTGAACCCGTCGTCACAGCAGAGGCAGAGCCTGTCATAACAAAACCTGTTCAGGAACCGGCTCCCGTTCAGGCACCCGAACCAAAAGAGACTGAGATCTACCGTCCGGGATACGAAAAGCTGGCCGGCCCGAAGATCGTTGACAAGATCATCCTGGTCCCGGAAGTCAAGAAGAGCCGTGACCAGTCAGGCAATGCACAACAGAGGCATGACAAGAAGAGGGAGAGGATCAAACCCAAACCACGCGAGAAGGTAGCCCTTGACACTCCCCCGGCACCGGGCGCTGACGCCAAGAAGGATAAGAAACCGCAGCAAAAGGATCACCGTGGCGGTGGCGGCGTCGACAGGAAGAAGACGTTCAGGGCCCTCAGACCCGAAGTTGACAAGGAAGACGTTGAAAAGAACATCAAGGACGTCAACCTGCTGATGAGCAAGAGCAAGTCGAAGGTGGCAAGATACCGCCGTGACAAGCGCGACGCCGTCAGCCAGAGGATGAGGGATGAGACCGAAAAGAAAGAACTCGAAAAGAGCGTGCTCAAGGTTACCGAGTTCGTCTCCGTGAACGAGCTGGCAACGATGATGGACGTTCCTGTGGTGGAGATCATCTCCACATGCATGAGCCTCGGACTCATCGTGTCAATAAACCAGAGGCTTGATGCCGAGACCATGGCCATGCTGGCCGAGGAGTTTGGCTTCAGCGTTGAGTTCGTCAGCGCCGAGTTGCAGGAAGCTGTCAAGGAGGAAGCAGATGATCAGACCAATCTTCAGCCCCGTCCGCCGATTGTCACTGTGATGGGACACGTTGACCACGGAAAGACAAAGCTTCTTGACTATATCCGCAACACAAACGTCGTTGCAGGAGAGGCAGGTGGTATCACTCAGCACATAGGCGCATACAGTGTGAACCTTGAGGATGGCAAGATCATCACTTTCCTTGACACCCCGGGTCACGAGGCCTTTACAGCAATGCGTGCCCGCGGTGCTCAGATAACAGACATAGTAATCATCGTTGTGGCAGCAGATGACGGAGTAATGCCGCAGACCCGCGAGGCAATAAACCACGCGCATGCTGCAGGTGTTCCTATTATCTTTGCTATAAATAAGATAGACAAGCCAACCGCAAATACTGACAAGATTCGCGAGGAGCTTGCCAGCATGAACTTCCTTGTGGAAGAGTGGGGTGGCAAATACCAGTCGCAGGAGATCTCCGCCAAGAGCGGACTCAATATCGACCTGCTTCTCGAGAAGATCCTGCTTCAGGCAGAGATGCTCGAGCTGAAAGCCAATCCTGACAAGCTTGCCCTCGGTGCAGTGCTTGAGTCATCACTTGACAAGGGGCGCGGCTTCGTGGCAACCATCCTGGTCAAGGCAGGAACGCTCAGGCCGGGTGATGTTGTCATTGCAGGCAGCTGTTACGGCCATGTCAAGGCGATGTACAACGAACGCAACCAGAAGATAGCAGAAGCAGGACCATCAATGCCGGTGCTGATCCTCGGTCTTAACGGCGCTCCGCAGGCAGGTGATAAGTTCAATGTTATGGAATCCGACAAGGAGGCCAAGGATATCGCCACCAAGCGGGCACAGCTGCAGAGGGAACAGGGCCTGCGCACACAGAAGCACATCACACTCGACGAGATCGGGCGCCGTATTGCCATCGGCAACTTCCAGGAGCTCAACATCATCGTCAAGGGTGACGTCGACGGATCGGTTGAGGCTCTCAGTGATTCACTCATCAAGCTCTCCACTGAAGAGATCCAGGTCAATATCATTCATAAGGCCGTTGGCCAGATATCCGAATCGGATATCCTGCTTGCCGCAGCATCCAACGCCGTTGTCGTCGGCTTCCAGGTGAGGCCTTCGCTCAGCGCAAGGAAACTGGCAGAGAAGGAAGGCATCGACATTCGCCTCTACTCGATCATCTATGATGCCATCGAAGAGATCAGGGCTGCAATGGAAGGGATGCTCTCACCCGAGATCAAGGAAGAGATCGTTGCTACCGTTGAGGTGCGCGAGGTCTTCAGGATCGGCAAGGTGGGGACTGTTGCCGGATGCTTCGTGCGTGACGGCAAGATAACCCGTAACACGAAGGTGAGGGTGATACGTGACGGAATCGTTATATACACCGGCGACCTCGGATCACTCAAGAGGTTCAAGGATGACGTACGTGAGGTCACCTCAGGCTATGAGTGCGGACTCAACATTGACAACTTTAACGACATAAATGTCGGAGACGTAATAGAAGGGTACCAGACCGTACAGGTTAAAAAGACACTGTAGAATTGTCGATGAGCGATTGTCAAATAAAAGATTTTCACATTCGCAAATCNNAAATCATAAAAAAAGCTGCCCGAAAGCAGCTTTTTTTTATCTTATTTCAGTGTGATTATGCTCCGATGAGCTTCTTGTATGCTTCGGCATCAAGGAGGTCATTCATTTCCGTGGGGTCTGAGAGCTCCACCTTTACCATCCATCCCTGACCGTAAGGATCGGTGTTGACAAGCTCGGCTGCAGTTTCGAGCTCTTCGTTCTTCTCCTTTACAGTGCCGCTTACCGGCATGAAGAGATCAGACACGGTCTTGACCGCCTCCACCGTTCCGAAGACCTCGCCATGGCCGAGCTCCTCTCCCACGGTCTCGATCTCTATGAAAACTATATCGCCCAGCTCATGCTGTGCAAAATCGGTGATGCCAACGGTTGCTTCATTGCCTTTGATGAGAACCCACTCATGATCCTTGGTGTACTTCAGGTTTGCCGGAACATTCATTGCTATATATTTTTATTGTTAGACTTTGATCTTCAGGTCTCAGGTTGTCAAAAATACATCTTTTTTAATATTTAAATCCTGATAAAAGGCTTTTTTTACTCCCGGCCACCTCGCGTCACTGTACCAGCGTGAACCTGAGGCTGAAGCCGAAGTTGGTATTGGAGGTCAGGAAGGTGTTTGCCACAAACGGGTCATTCATCGTATGGTCAGCATAGATCTGCAGGTTGAACCTGTCACTGAGCACATAGTCCGCAGTTGCCCCGATAGTGAAAACCTTCTGTCCGGCAACAGGCTGGTTCACCTGCTCTATCAGCTTGCGTGCCAGTGTTTTATTATCCCTGATGGAGAAATCGAGCTTTATGTTCAGGTCGCTCTCCAGTGCCTTCTGTCCGGTGCGCGAGCGCAGCATGATTGCCACATCGTCAAACCGGTAACCGGCCCCGATTGTGATCTCGTCATTCCGGATATCTGCCACCTGGTTGCTTGTCAGGTTGAGAGTGACGGTGCGCGACTTGCGGTACTCGATCCTCGTTGTAAGTGAGTTCTTCCAGCCAAGGTCGATGTTGATGAAGGGGCTGAACTGCTCATTGATAGTCACAGTGTTGATTTCGAACTGCGGGATGAAATTGGATTTCAGGTCACGGATTCTGCTGATGCCTGACTCATCAGGATCATAGTAAAGACTGGTGTTAAACGAACCGATAGTGTATGTTGACCTGTACTGGTGTGACAGGCTTACGGAGTTGAATACCTTCCTCACGGCCTCGAATTTCGTCAGCCCCTCGAAGTTGATCCTCCAGTTGGGCATCATGTGCATCATTGAGGGGAAGGGTGAAAGCGAGATTTTATCAGGGTCTCTCCTGGTGTAGGCAGCAAGGAAGGCCGGGATGAGGACTTCGCCGGAAGTAATGCCGTAACCGCTGGCATAGGGACCGGTTACCGGCTCACCGGTGACAGGATCGAAACCCGGATCATAGGATATGTCGGTCCGCTCCCGTTCTTCCGCCCTGCGCTGCGAGATGACGGCCGTATAATCCCGGAACCGCTCGAAGGTCTCCGAAACATATTCACCAGACTTGGGTATCTTCTCGAAGGCAGTGCCCCATGACACCACTGATATTGTAAAGTTGCCGGTGAGCCGGGTGTTCCTCGTGCTGTCCGGGAAGTTGCCATACCTGTCGGCCCTGAGGTATGACGAGACGGTCTCCGAGTACCGGCGGTCTCCTGTTACGTCCAGGCGAAGACCGGGGAATGGTTCTATGTTGGCTCTCAGGTTGATCTGCTCGCGCTTGCTGAAAGTGGCGGCGTTGTTCAGCAGCGTGTCAGTGGTGATCCAGCCGTTGATGACAGCCTCGTCAAAGAACCGTTCGTCAGTTAGTCCCACGAGGAAGCGCCATCCGGGTGACGACATGCCACCATAGTTTTCCTGACCCATGAAAGAGGTTCCCGGCAGGTATCCCGGGAGGATATGTCCCTGTTCCACTGTATATGTGGCCGAGACATTCCGGAGTGCCATCAGGCCGCGCACAACATACCGGCCCACGACACTGGCCATGCCGGGCTTCTTCTCCACCCTGCCCTTAATGTTGACACTGGCATTGGTTACGTCAGTGTCAGGGGTATAGTCTATACGCATGTCAGAGACCACGTCAAACTTTCCGTTGATGACGGTGCCGTCGGGTGCGGTGACAGTGACTGTGACATCCTTCGTCTTAAGGTTATGGTTGATGATGCGAGGCTTGCCGGCCTTCAGGGCTATACCCTTACGGCTGTGCGTAACCTCCTCATAGCCAAGGCTCATTCGCTGACGCGCGCCGGGCTGGGTGGAAGTCTCAATCTCCTTGAGGAACTTCACCTTGGTGTACAGGTTTGTAAGGTTGGCCTGCAGTGTGAACTGGCCGTTGTTCGAGTTCTTGATGATGTTACCGGGATTGATGTTCATCGAGTCCGGGAAAACGGTACCAGCCAACCAGTCATATCTGGCATTGTACCTTGCATTCGATGTCACCCATGAGAGCAATGGCAGCTTGTTGATGGGCACGTTGTAGTTGAAGTTCAGAAGGTGGTAATAGCTCGTTGTCCTCCCGAAGTTGCTCAGGTTGGTCATGATTGAGTCACGCCAGCCGTCAAAGAGATCAGGATAACGCCTGCGGTCCACGCCTCCTTCCGGCTCATCAATGCGCGCAATGCTGCTGGCGGTGAAGTCAACCTTCAACTGCTTGGTGATGTCATACTTGACATCATAGAATCGTGTCCACTGGAAATCCTTGGTGAAAACCGGCTGGATCAGGAGTCCCGGGTTATTGATGTTGCGTGTCTTGACCTCGTTGTAGTACCTGTAGAGGTCAGTGCGTACTGTGATATGCTTCGGGAAGAGGTAGACATTGAAGTCCTTGATCAGTCTGAAGGCCGGCGGATTGAAGATCCGGGCCTTCTGGAACGGTGTGAAGTTCTTCGGTCTGGCATCAAAGTCGTATGCTATGCCTCCCCTGTATGTTCTCTCCACATCCACCTCAGTCCTGGGGTCGGTGTTATAGACCTCGTTGAAGGCATAGCTGACGGTTACGTTTGCCGGGTCCCATGCATGGGGCTTCTCCCCTCTCTTTGTCGTTCCGGCGTTGCTGACGGTCAGGGTGCGGCGGCGAGAGTACTCCTCTGACAGGTTGAGGATGCTGTCCCTCTCTGCCTTCGTCTCCAGGTTATCAAGCGCGTCATTGAGCAATATATCAGGATCGAGGGGGTCATACTGGGGTCTGATGCGGTTCTCGGAGAAACCCATGTACACCGGGATGCGGATACCTGCCTTCTCCGGGAAGAACTTGCCCAGTTCGAGGTTGGATGAGAGGTCGTATTGCATCACCTGCTCCATGCTGCGCTGACTGACGTTCTTGTCAATGCTGCCCCATCCCGGCGTGCTGGTCTGGCCAACCAGGTTGAGAGTTCCAAGGTCTGCGAGCCTGGCCTGCATCTGTGCGTTGGCGGCCCAACCGCCCTCCTCCCGGAAGTCGCTCAGCCGAAGTTCGTTGATCCATACCTCGGCAGAGTGCGGTGCTCCGTCATCGCTCTGCGGACGGCGAGTCCTGATGGGGTTCCTGACACCCACCATCACAACCCTTACATTGCTGAGGTTGGGACTGCCGCTGACGGAAATGCGGACATCGCCGGCCTGGACGGAGTAGATATCCGCCTCGCTGATGGAGGAACCCGGTTGGCGCATCGCGGCATCACGGGCCTGCTTCGCGTCAAGCAGCTTCGAAAGGTCAATATCTATCTTGTTCTCCTCAGGCCAGACCAACTCTCTCTGCTCCTCGATATCGTTGTTGTATCTGCCATATGGAGTCAGGCTGAGGGGAATCTCATACTCGTAAAAGTTGTTCCTGTAGTCAGAACCCAGCCTGACGAAGACAGTCATCTCATCATCCTGCAGCGGCTCCCCGATGAGAGCCTCAGCATGGACCTCCATCTTCAGCCTGCGGTATTGCCTCATATCGAGGGTGACAGTTTTGTAAGTGGCTCTGGCATCGCCGTCGGCGAGGTCACGTACACGCAGGACCATAGACTGTTCGTTGAGCTGCCTAAGCTGCGGGTTTGCGGGGTCAATGACACGGTCAAAGCCGGGAGGCAGTACATAGTTCACAGGCTCCTTGCCGGCATTCTCCTCAATGCTCACGGAGCTGATCTCGAAGGTACCGTCATCCTCCTCGGGAATGGTGATGCGCTCACCCCCCTCGAAGAAAGTCAGGTTGTACTTGCGCCATTCCGATCTCACAAGCTCGAGGCGGGCAAAACGCATGATTACATCTTCATCGAAGTTGCGCATGAACATACGGAGGAAACGGATTGACTTGAAATCACGTATAGAGCCTATTCTCCTCTCATAGTCTGTGACCGGAATCTTAAACTGGTACCATTTGACAGGCGACTTCTCACCGTTGGCAAAAGTGGCAGTATACTCAAGCTCATCGACGATGAAGTTCTCACCTACAACCATATCCTCCGGCCTGAGGCTGATGTGGTACTGATAGTAGCTCTCCGTTTCACTGAGGGTGTTGTCACGGTTGATGTCCTCCATGTCGGGTAGCGTCGTCCCGCTGGTGGGATATGACTCCTCTGACATCTCCGAAGTCGGTGAGTTGCCCTCGGTGCCGTTGAATTTCTTGTAACGCTCAAGTATCCCCAGTTGCAGCAGGTCATAATCGGAGTCCCTGAAATAGTTGAAGTCATCGTTTGACGGGTCTTCAAATATTTTTTCCAGTATCTCGGGGCTGACCACTGCTCCGACGGCCTGCAGGTAACTATTGAAGAAGGCGACCTCATCCTCGTTGCCCAGGCCGTCAAGCCCGACATCCTGGTAGCGTCGGGAGTCGATATTGTTGTCAAAGGCGTGTACCACTGCCTGCACGGTAGGCACGCGGCCCCATACAGTGGTATCGACGTTCACCAGCAGCGGGGAGACGGGAAGGCCGTTCTCAAACTGTTTCCGTGAATCGCGAAGTATATCCTCAGAGATGTTTCCCAGGTTGAAGTAAAGATCTCCGCCTTCATGATCCGGGTTCTCCACGAAGGGATCCATTACCCAGAACTTGAT
The DNA here is from genome assembly GCA_002402965.1 of Bacteroidales bacterium UBA4788. Taxonomy (GTDB): domain Bacteria; phylum Bacteroidota; class Bacteroidia; order Bacteroidales; family VadinHA17; genus SR-FBR-E99. Next base: position 13,977 of record DHGW01000094.1, on the reverse strand, counting down.
GTACTGGATGTTTGCCGACTCGAAATCGTTTGTAAGCAGTTCGCGCATCATCCCGCCCCAGCGCGTCCTGGGTGAATTGAGCAGGCCGTCGGCTCCAAGCCCTGCCGAGTATGCTCCGGACAGCACGTCGAAGTTGTACGGTCCGCGCTCAGAGGGATAGAATGCCAGGTTAAGCACGGAGATGTTTGTGGGGATGCCGCTGGGCGATTCCTTGAAGGGGAAGATCTCCGTCTCATAGATCTCCCTGACGAAGTGGCTTGACTGCATGTCGGGATTGGCGCGGATGTGCCCCGGGGTGGTTGATCCGTTTCGCAGGAAGAGCGGGTCGATGACATACCATGCCAGCCGCGCCCTGTTGAATCCAGACTGTATGTCCTTGCTCAGCCTCGCCTCAGGGAAGAGGATATCCTGTCCCTGGGGCACGCTGGCAAGTGACCAGGCATTGAATGCCCTCAGATCAAGCGAGATCTCACTTGCTTCGAAGTCATCAATATAGACGGCCCCCTCGGAAGTGATTGCTTTGCTGTGCCCGGGTACCAGGTGGGCAAACTCGCCGAAGAAGTTGATGGAGGAGGGAGCATTGGTCTCTATGAACGGAAGCCAGTCAATAGCGCTGGTGAGCAGCTGTGACTCAGCCCGGTATGAGGCGTCAAAACCGTATATTGTATTTGAAATGGGATCATCACCGTATGTGACCTTCTGTGTGTAGGGTCTCTCGTTGAGCCGCAGGACCGTCCCTCCCAGGTTAAATCTTTCGGAGAAGCGGTAGTTGAGATGGGTTCCCACAAGCGTCTTTGTCTGCAGCCCGAAGAACTGGTTGCTTTCAAGAGATACCTGGACGGGAGTCTGCGACTCAATGATTGCGGAGTTGATAATCTTGACCGAACCCATATTGTAGTCAACCGTATAGTCCACATTCTCAGTGAGGGTGACGCCGCCGGCTGTCACCTTGACCGAGCCCTCGGGTATGTTTGCAACATTGAGCCTTATCTCAGACCCCGAGGCTGAGGTAAACTGGCCCCTGAGAAGGTATTTGTTCTTCTCAGCCATCTGCCTTGCCACAGTCTGGGTGGAGTCATAGAGCTCAGTGAATACATATTTCCTTATTTGCTCAGGATCAGTGATATACTTCAAGAGGTGCCGCCCGAAGGGCTCAAGTACGGGGAAGATTATCCTTCCCTTCTCCCCCATCACCGTGACGCCTTCAACGAAGTCAAACAAACCGTCAGGCTGCCTGTCAAGTTGCGAATTGAGCTGGTCCAGACCGAGAGCCTGCAGCAGCACCTGGCCGTCAAGAGGTGTGCCGGGGAGATAGTTAAGCGCGTTGCCGGTCTTGTCATCCTGGTAAAGGATGTTGACCTCGAAGTTCTTTGGTTCAATCCTTCCTGACCCGATGTTGTAGATGTTCTTCATCATCAGCTTCCAGGAAGGGATCTGCGGGCTCAGGGTGGTGCCCTTGATCAGCTTGAGGATGAGAGCGTCAGGCGCCGTGATACCGTCAGTTGAGAATTCCCCGACCTTGAAGACCTGGCCGTTGTATGTGTACTCGTAGGATACGGCCAGCACCTCGTCATTGTTGAGCGCCATGTTGAGGGAGATGTAGCCCAGCTGACGGTTCACGGTGTACTCGCGCTCTGTCAGCCTTCGTGCATTTTCGATCTTCTCATAGTCACGGCCGATCTGGAACCCGGGATAGAGGCCGGCAAAGGCGTCAGCCACCTGGTCAATGTTCCTGGTACTGGCGTAGATTGTGTTCAGCTGTTCATACAGTCCGTTGGTGTTGTTCGACGGGTTGACGGGGGCACCCGGCATATACTGGAATTCCGGAACTGTATTGTAGATATTGGCCTGGTCTTCAGCCAGGTCAAGGAAGGCGACGATATTCCTGTTGCTTACATCCTCAAAGCGGCTGGTCTCATTCGTGATCCATACCTCGATCTTTTCGATGTTGAGGCCGGTGCTGACGATCGGAAGATTGGCAAGTGCGCCGTCGAAGTTTTCCCTGAACTGCTGCGAGAGGAAGAAGTGGCGGTTGGCCTCATAACTGTCAGCGGTGATCTCGTACTCACTTATCTGTGATCCGCCCTTGACCTCCACCACTGATGACTCGCCCTTCTGCTGTGAGAAAACGGTTGTCATGTTCAGTTTGCCGAACTGCAGCTCGGTCTTGAGCCCGAAGAGGCTGTAGCTGCCGGTGATAAGTGTACCGTTCAGCGGAAGGGTCACGTCACCCGCCTCAATCTTTTTAATGATCTCATCCTCTTTGCCGGAGTACTCGAGCTTTGTGCGGTTTTCAAACTCGAACATCGCCTCGGTGTTGTAGTTGATGCCCAGCTGCATCTTGTCCCCAATGGTGCCGGTGACATTCATCTGGATCTTTTCCTGAAAGTCGAATGTGGGAATGGTCCGAAGTCTTTCAGAAAGGGTGGGGTTCTCAGTATGCGAGATATTTATCCCGAAGATGAGTTCGGCGGATCCCTGCGGGACGATGTTGATGACGTTGCTGCCGAAGATGCGGTCAAAGGTCTCTCCCCCGACCTCTATCTGGGGTATGAGTGAAGATCTGAATCCGGAAGCGTCACCGCGAAGGCTGGCATCCCAGTATTCACGCATCGCCTGGTTAAACTCATACTTCCGGTACTCTTCCGGAGACATATATACCGGCCGGCGATAATCGAGGCTTCCGGCCTTCTGGTAGATTATATACTGATTGTTGCGACCATCATACTCCACCCTGGTGGTGATGTTTGAGGGATTGCTGAGGAAGAGCGGTGACGATTCCCTGGCCTCCCACGGGAAGGAGGGATCACTGTTCAGTTTGAGAATTGTGTCGCCGGGGTTTGTCTGAGCGGATAGGACAAATGGGAAAAGAGCGGGAAGGATAAATAGCCCCACCCTGATCCAAAGATCTCTAATATGTGAAGAAAACTGCAATCCGGCACGCTGTTTATAACAGTTTCAGCGCCCTTCTGACTATCTCCTCCACCTGGAGTTTTTTGTTTTCCCTGAGGAGGTTATCTATAACCTTCGCGGCGCTGCTCCTGGCAAAGCCAAGCATCACTAAAGCAGATAACGATTCTTCGCGCGCAGTATTGTCGGAAAGTGCAATTATTTCACCGGAACCAACATGTTTTCCTATCTTGTCCTTCAGGTCGATTATGATCCTCTGGGCAGTCTTTAAACCTATCCCCTTGACACCCTTAAGAGTGCCGACGTCGCCGCCTATAATTGCCTCCCTCAGGTCAGCCGGTCTGATTGATGACAACATCATCCTTGCAGTTCCGGCACCTACACCGGAAACGGAAATAAGCTGTCTGAACAGATCACGCTCATCCTCAGAGGCAAAACCAAAGAGCAGGTAAGCATCCTCACGGATCGATTCATGGACAAGGATCTTGCAGGTAACTGACTTATCCAGTGCAGCGTAGGTAGTCAGGGAGATATTTATGTTGTATCCGATCCCGTTGCACTCAACCACCACATAGGCAGGATTGAGTTCGGTCACTTTTCCGGTTATATAATCGATCATATCTGCTGGTCGTAGTTTTCCGGTTCGGGAGGAAGCTCGTCGACGTGTTCAGGATGGATCTCGATATTCTGGGGCTGGAGAGGGTTTTGTATCATCTCGTCATACATATCCCTGTTCCGGAATATATCAACGGCAGCGTACAGGGCCTGCCGCATCGAGTTGCCCGATGCTTCGTTTTTACCGGTGATGTCAAATGCAGTACCGTGGACCGGTGATGTGCGTATCACAGGCAGCCCGGCGGTGAAGTTCACACCGGTGTCGAAGGCGAGAGCCTTGAACGCTCCCATTCCCTGGTCGTGGTACATTGCCAGAACCGCATCGAAACGGCTGAATGCCCCTGATCCGAAGAAGCCGTCGGATGAATAGGGGCCGAAAGCGAGTATGCCTTCTTCGTTGGCCTTTGTGATGGCCGGTATGATGATATCCTTCTCCTCGTTGCCCAGAAGCCCGCCGTCGCCGGCATGGGGGTTCAGGCTCAGCACTCCGATACGTGGCCCGCGGATGGCAAAGTCCTGAAGCAGCGACCTGTTAAGGAGTCTGAGTTTGCTAAGAAGACCGCTCACTGTGATGGCTCCCGGCACATCGCGCAGGGCCAGATGCTCAGTGGCAAAACCAATCTTCATGCTCTCACTGATCATAAGCATCAGCACCTCATGCGATCCTATCTTCGACCTCAGGTAGTCGGTATGACCCGTGAATCGGAACTTGTCCGACTGAATGTTGTGCTTGTCAATGGGCGCTGTCACCAGCACATCAATCCTGCCTCCTGCGAGATCAGAGACGGCGCTCTCAAGGGCGGCGAAAGAAGCCTGCCCTCCTTCCGGAGTCGACTTGCCGAGTTCGACGCGAACATCATCACCCAGGCAGTTGATCAGGTTTATCTTCTTCGGATGAGCCTCAGCGGCAGACCGTATGTTATTGAAATTGAAACTGGTGAAATTAAGCACCTTGCGGTGATAAGCTGCCACCTTGGGAGAGCCGTAGACAACCGGAACGCACAGATCGGTGACGGCCGGGTCTGACAGGGCTTTCATGATGATCTCGTAGCCGATGCCGTTTATGTCGCCCTGCGTGATACCTGCAACTATAGTTTTTTTGTCCATTGTGAATCCTGTCTGACGGACAGCAAAGAGGCCGTCCGGGGTGGTAAAGTTAATTAAATTATTGAATGAATTTGCTTTAATGTATTACCTTTACAGGCATCTGCTACAACGCGCAGGAGGTCACAGGATGGGAATCAGAGAACAATTATATGACAGGCTTGCAGGGGGCGGACGAATCAGTGTTGATGAGGCACTCACCCTCTGGTATGAAGCACCGCAGGAAGAGCTAAGCTATGTTGCAGATCTCCTGAGGCATAAACTGCATCCCGGCAACAGGGTTGGATGGATGATTGACCGCAATGTCAATATCACCAATATCTGTTTCTCACAATGCCGTTTCTGCAATTTCTGCCGCACAGCGAACAGCGATGAAGCCTATGTAACCACCGATGAGGAGTATGACCGCAAGATAGAGGAATTGCTGGCACTGGGTGGCGACCAGCTTCTGCTGCAGGGCGGGATGAATCCTGCGCTGGGACTCGACTTCTATACAAGCCTCTTCAGAAGGCTCAAGAGCCGGTGGCCGGGAGTAAAGCTCCACGCCCTGGGGCCTCCCGAGGTGGCATGGTTGTCACGGGCTGAGAGAATGAGCTATCGCGATGTGCTTGTGGCGCTCCGCGATGCCGGTCTGGACTCCCTCCCGGGAGCCGGGGCAGAGATACTCTCCGACAGAGTCAGAAAACTCGTATCCCCGGTCAAGGCTACCGTCGCCGAATGGCTGGGAGTGATGAGAGAAGCGCACAGGCTCAACCTGCCAACCTCGGCAACGATGATGTTCGGTCACGCCGAGACGGTGCAGGAGAGGATCGAACACCTCGACATGCTGCGCAAGTTACAGGATGCCAGACCGCAAGGTCATTTCGGATTCATTACATTCATCCCCTGGCCCTTCATGGACCGGGGAACCAGGCTGGCTGAAAAGGACGGTATAAGAAGTAATGTCACGGCCACAGAATACCTGAAGATGATCGCAATCAGCAGGCTGATGCTGGACAACATTCACAACATCCAGGCGTCAATTCTCACTGTAGGGAAGGAGACGGCGATGATTTCGCTTCACTGCGGAGCCAATGACCTGGGGTCGGTTATGATTGAAGAGAACGTCGTGAGCGCAGCCGGTGATCCGTTCCGGGTTGATCCGGATACAATGAAGGATATCATCCGCGAAGCTGGTTTTATTCCCGTCAGGCGGGACCAGCGCTACATGCCCGTGGAGTGAAGTCGGCAGTCAGCAGTTGGCAGTTGTGGTATTGCCCGTAGGGCATAAAGCATTGCAGGATAAGGAACACCCATAATTACGTTGCTCGCAGAGCATTAAGAATTGTATAAGGCAGGGCCCACAAACCCGCTTATTCCGTGCGTTTTTTAACAGTATACATGAGAGTCTCCACCTGCCGGAGAAGCTCTCTCTTCTCTTCCTTTGGAGCATAAACGAATCCCGTGACCACTACTGCACGGGTTGTAACAGAGTCTATAAAGGCGTAGGATATGAACGGTCCGCCCATGAATCCACCCTCGAGCGTCCATAACCCTCTCATCTCTATGTAATCAGTCCCGCTGCGGCGAAATGAACGGCAACTGACGGGGAGCTTCTGCTCTATTACCATGAACGAACCTCCGTCAGGACCCTTCACCTCATCTGACATCCGTTTCTGGGTCAGGTCGGCAAGCTCGAAGCATCCGATCCTCGATGTTGTGTTGTCAGTGACAGAAACCATAACGGACTGGGTGGTGGAGGGAGTCTCGGCTGAGATCATCATGATGCCCTCACGGTTGAAATCAGATTCCCAGCCGGCAGGCATAACCAGTTCCCACTTTGTGTCGCCGGCCGACAGCACGCTCCTCTCCTTCCCTGCCGATTTTGTGAACCAGTCTGTCAGCCTCCCCCTCTCCGCCTCATTGATGGTGCGCCTGATTGCATCGCCGTTCTCCCTGATGCACTGAGCCAGTGAAGCAGTATCAGGGGCGGTGACGGTGATAACAATCTGTGTCTCGGCCCATTTATTCCGTGTATAGGTCACTTCGGGCTGTGGCTTGCCCGGCTCGGTCTTTACCTCGATGACATTGCGGTGTGCGACGTATATGTCACGGAAGCCCTCCGGGTTGACCGGCAGGATGGCGAATGCCGGTTCTGACTGCGGGAGACCAAGCAGAATGGGGCTCACATACTCCCTCACGGCCTGCCCCGGATTGCCGTCCCACATGGATTTGTCCATTACAACGAGAACCTCACCGGTAGTGCCGGTAACATTCGGGAGAGTCCTCGTCAGCGAAGAATCACCACACGAGGCAAGAAGAGCAATCATCAGCAAAAGAAGAACTGCACTGTTTCTCATGATCCGGTTATTTATGAAATAAAAAGCCCGCACTCTCATGCAGGCTTAAATATTAGGTTTTATGCTCCTAGTTCTCCTTGCCGGCGCCCTTTTCGACATCAGTTTCAGCCGGTGTGTCCTTGGCTTTCCTAAACTCCTTAAGTCCCTGCCCTATGCCTTTCATCAGCTCGGGGATCTTGCGCCCGCCGAACATCAGTACAACAACCACCAGTATCAGGATTATTTCAAGAGGTCCGATTTTTCCCATTTCTCAGAGTGTTTTGTTTATGCAAATGTACTAATTCTTTCACACAAGGTCATAACTGACCCTGAATTATCATTTCCTGATCAGTTTGAGAATGTCATTCCCGTTTGCAAAGATAAGCAGAGCAAAGAGTATGACCATACCGGCTATCTGGGCATACTCCATGAATTTATCACTCGGCTTCCTGCCGGTGACCACCTCAAAGATCAGGAACATCACATGACCGCCGTCAAGCGCGGGAATTGGAAGAATGTTCATCACCGCAAGGATGAGCGACAGGAATGCCGTCAGGTTCCAGAACGACTGCCAGTTCCATTTTCCAGGGAAGATGCTGCCAATGGTAATGAAGCCTCCGAGCGATTCGTATCCCTTTGTGTCTTTGGCAAAGATCAGTTTGAACTGCTTGAGATAGTCGCCCGTGGTCCTCCATCCCTTTGAAATACCGGCAGGTATAGCCTCGAAGAAGCTGTAGTGCTTTGTGCTCAGCTCGAGGATATTGATTGTCTCCCTGTAGACGCCGAGTATCCCGGCCCCGGAAGGTGTCACGATTATATCCTTCAGCTCCTCTCCCCTTCTGACAGACACCGTTACCGGTTTTGACCTGTGCGCGGCAAGATATCCCTGGAACTCATCATACCATATGAACGGATTGCCGTCCAGTGCAATTATCTCATCACCGACGGCCATCCCGGCCGCAGCGGCAGGTGATTCGCCGGCGACCTCTGATACGACAAACGGGCCAAAAGGTATTCGTGCATCTATTATGTCCGGGTTTTTCAGCAGTACCGGTATGAACTCACGGGTTACCGGTATGTTGACGATTTCGCCGCTGCGATCAACGGTTATTACCTCCCTCTCATTCAATAGTATATCCGGTATGATGGCATAGAAGTTATCCACCTCCTCACCGTCGAGGGCGAGGATCTTATCGCCGTTGCGGAGACCCATGGCATAACCGGTGGAGTCAGTCAGGATGCCATACTTCACGTTTGATGCTGCCAGGTAGGTCTCTCCCCAGAGACTGAGAACCGCCACATAGATCAGCATGGCGAAGATGAAATTGAAAAAGACCCCGCCGAGCATTATCATCAGCCTCTGCCAGGACTTTTTGGATCTGAACTCATACGGCTGGGGCGGTTGCTTCATCTGTTCCTTGTCCATCGACTCGTCGATCATTCCGGAGATTTTCACGTACCCTCCCAGCGGGATCATCCCGATGCCGTATTCAGTTTCACCCCATTTCTTCTTGAAGATAGCCCATGGCCAGTCAAAGAAGAGATAAAACTTCTCAACCCTCGTCTTGAAGATGCGGGCAAAGAGGAAATGTCCGAATTCATGGACAATTACAAGGATAGAAAGTGACAGCAGCAGCTGCAGTATTTTGATAAGAACAGTCATTTTTTCTTCAGTTTGTTGATGTATTCGTTTGCGATATACCTGCTCCGGCTGTCGGTCTCAGCATAAACGTCCAATGATGCTTCGTTGTTGAAAACAGTATTCTCCAGTACATGTTCAACCGTACCGGCAATGTCATTGAATCCTATCTGCTCCTTCAGGAACGCTGCCACTGCCTCCTCGTTGGCTGCGTTCAGGGCGCAGGGCATGTTGCCCCCGCTTTTCAGTGCCATGCGTGCCAGCAGCAGACAGTGAAAACGGATCATATCCGGTTTGCTGAAGGTCAGGGAGCCTGTCTCGGCCAGTGACGGGCGCGGCAGCTCTGTAATGACCCTGTCAGGCCAGGTCAGGGCATAAATTATTGGCAGCCGCATGTCAGGAACGCCAAGCTGTGCCTTTACCGATCCGTCAGTAAACTGCACCATTGAGTGAATGATCGACTGCGGGTGTATCAGGACGTCTATCCTGTCTGCCGGTGTTCCGAAGAGCCAGTGAGCCTCGATCACCTCAAGCCCCTTGTTCATCAGTGTGGCCGAGTCGATTGTGATCTTGCTGCCCATCGTCCAGTTGGGATGGCGCAGGGCCTCCAGGGGAGTGACTTTTGCCAGGCGTTTGGCCGGAGTATCGCGAAAGGGTCCTCCTGAGGCGGTGAGAATTAGTCTTTCAACCGAGCTCTCCTGCTCGCCGATGATGCACTGCATTATGGCCGAGTGCTCGGAGTCGACCGGCAGCAGACGGCTCCCGGTAGCGGCAGCGGTGCGGGTGATCAGCTCGCCTGCCACAACCAGCGTCTCCTTATTCGCCAGAGCAACCTCCCTGCCGGCAGCCACTGCGGCGGCCGTGGGCCGGAGACCGGCAAAACCTACCATGGCGGCAACCACGGTGTCAATGTTGTCCGAGGAGGCCACCTCCTCAACGGCCTTCTGTCCTGCCATGACCTCTATGCCGAGTCCTGCCAGACCGTCCCTTATCACCCCGTAAAAGGCCTCGTTACCGATTACCACTTTGCCCGGCCTGAAGAGCCTTGCCTGCTCCATCAGGAGCTCCGCATTGCTACCTGCCGTCAGGACGGATACGGTGAAGAGGTCAGGGTAACGGGCAACGATGCCGAGAGTCTGAGTGCCAATCGATCCTGTAGAGCCGATAATTGCCAGTCTTTTATGCATCTGCCGCCCTCCTGTCAGAAGTAAATGTATTGTGCAGGATCAAGGGGTACCCCGTTATGCCACAGCTCGAAATGCAGGTGAGGTCCGGAGGTGTAAAGTTCACCAGAATCACCGACAATTGAGATGGCCTCACCGGCCCACACCCTGTCACCCATCTCCTTCAGCAGCCTGGCATTGTGCTTGTAGACCGACACCAGGTTATTCGCATGCTGTATTGCTATCACGAACCCAGTCTCCATGGTCCAGCCGGTCATTATCACAGTACCCTCCAGAGTGGATGAGACAGCCGCCTTGGGCTGGGTGACGATATCCGTTGCATAATGGCGTGTCCGGGCATCGTAGTTACTGGAGATGACTCCCTTGACAGGCGGGAAGAAGTGAATGTTGGCAAGGCTGGTGCTCTGATCCGACCCGCTCTTTTCAGACATGGCAGAGGAGGACAGGCTGTACTTCTCCTCCTGTTCCACACGGTCCCTGAAAAGAGAATCCTCTGATGATTTATTGAATACAATGTTACTGTAGTCCCTGGTGCTGTCACGCATGCTGACCGAGCCTATCGGCTGTTTGCCGGAGATTACGTCATTCAGGTCACGGAAATATTTGTCTCTTATCTCCAGCTCATGTTCAAGGGAGTCAAGCATGATGGCATTCATCAGAATGTTACGCCGCATCTCCACGTCCGGATAACCAGGTATGAACTCCCTGAGGTTGGTGAATGCGATCAGGGAGGTGTTGACTGCGAGGGTCAGCACCAGCAGCAGCGCTGCAGCAAGGAATGCGTTTGCCCTTGAGAGGCGGACACGCCATAACTCCTCGAAGGTTGTGTCATTGAATATGGCGAGCCGGAACCTGTCGCTCCATTTCCCCTTGCGTTTTTCATTCTTTGCCATCTGATGATCTGACCGAAGGGACAAAGATAGCAATGATGTTGGTAATTAGGCAAGAGGCAATAGCCAATAGTAGAGTCGGCAGTCCTCAGTCGGCAGTCAGCAGTCGTTAACCAATTGATTGACTGGTGACTGAAGATTGGAGACTGGAGGTTGTGCCTACCACCCGATGCCGTAATCCTCCCCGTGATTGCTTGACCCGCCCCAGAATGTCCCATGGACCTGGTCAAAGCCAATCGCATTGACAGGTCCGGATGTCCTTTCCTGGAATGACAGCCTGTAACCCATCCCTGCCAGTTCCTTCCTGACCCATGAGGGCATGCTGCTGTTCAGCACCAGCCCGCCGGCTACCTTCTCATGATCGCCGAAGCTGGAATACATCTGCAGCGTCTTGAATGACGGCGCCTCACAGGCCTCCTGTACGGTCATGCCGAACTCCACCACATTGAGGAAGAACTGCATCAGCAGCTGGTCCTGTTCATCCCCTCCCTGCTTTGCGAAGGCAAGGAACGGTTTTCCGTCCTTCATTGCCAGTGTCGGGGTCAGGGTCACGCGCGGTCTCTTGCCCGGCTCAACCACATTGAAAGGGTTCTCCTTCTCATCGAGGACGAAGCTCTGCATTCTCTGGCTCATCCCGATGCCTGTGTTGCCGGCTATGCATGCCGGCACCCATCCGCCGCTGGGGGTGACGGAGACAACCCATCCCTCCTCGTCCGCCGCCTCGATGGAGGTGGTGCCAGACCGGAAGCTACCAAGGAAACGCTCATACTGGTCCGGGTCATCAGCAGGAAAAATATTTCTTGCATCTGCCTGCCAGCCATTAAGGAGAGTCCCAAACGGGTTGGCCTTCCCCTCGAAGGGATAGGGATCACCAGGTCTTATTGCGGGGTCATTGCGGTCAGGATTTATCATCTTGCTGCGCTCTTTTGCATACTCCTTGGAAAGCAGCCCTTTCATCGGCTCTTCGGGTGGAAATGCCGGATCACCGTAGTAAAAGTCCCTGTCGGCAAAAGCAAGGTTCATCGCCTGGTACAGGGTGTGGATGTACCTTGTTGAGTTGTAGCCCATCTCCTTCAGATCGAAATTCTCGAGAATATTAAGTGTCTGAAGCATCACCGGGCCCTGTGTCCACTGCTGGAGCTTGTATACTTCTATGCCGCGGTATTCTGTCATCAGCGGTTCCTCGATCTTCACCTGCCAGCCGGCAAGATCGGCGGTTGTAATCAGTCCTCCCTGCTCAAGGCATCCGCGTGAAAACTCTTCTGCAATATCGCCTTTGTAGAAACGGTCATAGGCGTAGTAGATAGCCTCCCTGCGTGTTTTCTTCTTTTTCAGAGCCAGCTGCTCGGCCTCCACCAGCTTAGTGAGAGTTGCCAGAAGATCAGTCTGCACGAACACCTCTCCTGCTGAAGGAGCTTCGCGCTCCTTACCTGCGTGGGGCAGGAATACCTTTGCGGAGTAGGGCCATTCCTTTATCCTGTTTTTGGATCTCTCTATCGAGTTGGCCGTCTGAGCCTCGATGGGATAGCCCGCTGCCATCTGCATAGCCGGGGCAAGCACCTCCTTAAGACTCATCGTACCGTACTCGGCCAGCATGACCATCAGTCCTCCCGGCGTTCCGGGGGTCACCGCGGCCAGCGGCCCGTATTCAGGAGGGTATTTGAAGCCTTTCGACTTATAGAATTCTGCAGTGGCTCCCGTAGGAGCTACTCCCAGGGCGTTGATTGCAATGACCTTACCTGTTTTCGGATTATAGATCAGCGCCTGTGTCTCGCCGCCCCAGCTGAGCACATCCCACATGGTGCAGGTGGCTGCCAGCATTGCGCAGGCGGCATCAATGGCATTGCCACCGCGGTCAAAAATCATCGCCCCGGCGGTGGCGGCCAGGGGCTTGCCCGTAATGGCCATCCAGTGCTTCCCATGCAACGGGGGCTTCTGAGTGGTGACCGGGAAGGTGTTGAACGACTGTGCTTCTGTCATGACGAATAGGCTTAATAGACTGAGGGAGAGGAGAATTTTTTTCATAGCAGTATGAATTCGGTGCACCGGCAATCATCTGCCGGCGACATATGCAATTTCGGAAATAATTTTATACTGAAGCAGATGTGTAATCAGCACCCACGATGTTATGCAGCAGACATCAGGTATAAAAGGGATTAAAGGCTCAATAGTTGAGGCAGTTGCATAAACTGCCTTTTTATGCGGGCTGATATTTGCCGAGCCCTACTGCTTCCTCGAGGGCTGTTACGAACCTCAGAAAGAATGAGGTATAATCATTATGCTCAAAATAACCGGAGGTCTCCGGTGTGGCGTCGGATTTTTTCATAAAAACTGAGTCATCCGATAAACCAGATTTTCCATGACCGGCAAGATCAACACGTTCACCATTAATGCGATTATAGAAATGCCATCCTCGCCGGCTGTGTGTTCTTACAATTTCACCTCCGAATACATCATTGATCAAAAGCGATATTTCAACATCACGGCTTTTACCTGAAAGCCCTGCTCTCCCTGACGGTTTTTCCCGGCATGGCATCGCACGTTTCAATGCCTCTTTTACAATTACCCAATCGAATGATCCTGACCTGCCCTGTTCTTTTGCTTGCATTTCCCTGTACATTGTCATCAGAAATTATATAACTGAAGCCTTTTGGGCCATAAATTTGAACCTTGTCGCTGCTGGTTTAAAACCTGTCTGTTGTCAGTATCATCATTGAACCCGGATACCGGGCATTTTCATGTTCTTCGGCAGTGATAAATATCTGTACCGGTCTGAATGAACTCAGCGTCTCAAAGGATGCGTTAAGAGAATTACTGGGGCTTATCCGGCCTATATTTACTGCTGCCTCCCTGGCTGTAACCATCCAAACCACATAGGTCAGGTTTGAAGGATCGAGCCTTTCAGCCCCGGCAAAATTCTTGATATCTATCTTTATGATGTAGTTTTCGCTTTTATCCCTGGAAACTTCGACATAACCCTCAGCCGCCGGCAGAACTGATGATTGAAGAAAAAAAGTCTTGTTGGAACATGAGGTGAACCAGAAAGCAATCAGGATAAACAGAGAGATTGTAAAGAGTTGTGTTTTCATCTTAATCGGATTTAATGTGATTGACAGAAGTCAATCAGCTTAATATTGCCAATTGATTTTGTACCTGTCAAAGTTTCATTATTTCATCCACGCAGCCATTACACAATTCCGCCAAAGAATTATATAATTCACACCTGATAAAAGGGAAGAAACCACCCGTCAGAAGAGTGGAAAAACCACGCGTTGGTAAGCGGAGAAACCACTCCCGAGTTTGACAGTTCAGCCCAA
>DHGW01000087.1:2406-6964 GCA_002402965.1 Bacteroidales bacterium UBA4788 | reverse complement strand
CTGCCGAAAGCCACGCCATGGCGTTCAAGTGTGTTCAGGACACCCTTGCCGGGGAAGCGTTTCGTACCGTTGAAGGCCATATGCTCAAGGAAGTGTGCCAGTCCGTTCTGGTCGTCATTTTCAAGAATGGCTCCCACATTCTGGATGATGTAATAACTGGCTCTTCCGGCAGGCTCGGTATTATGCCTGATGTACCAGGTAAGGCCGTTGTCAAGTTTGCCCATCCGGTAGGCAGGGTCAACCGGAACGGTTTTGTCAGTTGTGGTCTGTGCTGTAGCGATTATTGTTACGGCAATAAGCAATGAGAGAAGGAGAAATCTTTTCATGATTACATTTTGTTTTTAGTATTCAGAGACATCGACACGACTTATTACGATCAAATTTAGAAAAAAAACCATCACTGAGGATGGTTTTGCCTGTCTGATTTTCCGAAAAAAATATTCAGAACAGTCCGTGCAGTTCGGCATTGATCTTGTCGATCACTTCGCTGAGGTGTTCCTTGTTTTCGGGGAAGTCATAATAGTCTGCCTCAAGAATGAGCAGCCTGCCGAATTTGTATGATTCTATCCAGGCCTCATACCGCTCGTTGAGCCTTTTGAGATAGTCAAGTCTGATTGAGCTTTCATATTCGCGCCCGCGTTTCTGTATCTGGCTTACCAGGGTAGGCACGGAGGCCCTCAGATAGAGAAGCAGGTCGGGTGGTTCAACGAGCGAGCTCATCAGTTTGAAGAGAGTGAAGTAGTTTTCAAAGTCGCGTGTAGACATCAGCCCCATTGAGTGAAGGTTGGGAGCGAAAATATATGCGTCTTCGTAAATGGTGCGGTCCTGAACGATAGTGTTCTTTGCCTTTTTTATTTCAAGTACCTGGCTGAATCGCGAGTTGAGGAAGTAGATCTGGAGGTTGAATGACCATCTCTGCATGTCCTCATAGAAATCATTGAGGTATGGATTTTCGTCAACATCCTCATAATGAGCCTGCCATCCGTAGTGCTTGGAGAGCAGTCCGGCCAGAGTTGTCTTGCCTGATCCGATGTTGCCTGCTATTGCTATATGCATAAAAATGACGGTTTAAATCTGAGTTTAAATATATGAAAAAGGGAGGGAGTAGTTCTGTCTGTTGATAAAAAGATTCAGTGGCCGGCGGTTTTCAGGACGCTTTCAACATACTCCCTGTTGTTTGACAATCTCGGCATTTTATTCTGACCGCCGAGCTTGTCTCTCTCCCGGAACCAATTATAGAAAGTACCCTTCGCAACAACCCTGACTATCGGCCTTCCAAGAGTAAGGTCCTTGTATCGTTTGGCTTCATAGTCAGAGTTAAGTGTCTTGAGGGTTGTGTCAAGGATCTCAATGAATTTATCAGTATCATCCGGGGCCTCGTCAAATTCTATTACCCATTCATGCGCGCCCCGTGTGTCATCTCCCATGTATACCGGTCCTGCCGTATATTCGGTTATGTGAGCACCGGTGCCGAAGCATGCCTTATCAAGGGCCTTTTCGGCATTGTCAATGATAATCTCTTCGCCGAAGGCATTGATGAAGTGCCTGGTGCGGCCCGTTATTTTTAACTTGTGCGGAAAGAGGCTGGTGAATTCAACCGTATCGCCGATGGCGTATCTCCAGAGTCCGCCGTCAGTTGAGATAACGATGGCATAATTCACCCCTTTTTCAACCTCTCCTATGGACAAGGTGCGAGGGTTGTCGGAACCAGCCTCATCTGCAGGAATGAATTCATAGTAAACGCCATAATCAAGCATCAGCAACATGGAGCTGTCCGAGAGATCATCCTGAATGGCGAAGAAGCCTTCGGAAGCATTGTAGGTCTCCATGTAATTCATCGCGGGGTGAGGAAGCAGCCTCCTGTACTGTTCACGGTAAGGGGCGAAGCTGATGCCGCCGTGGAAGAAGACCTCGAGATTGGGCCAGACCTGGTGGAGGTTTTCCTTTCCCGTCGTCTTAAGGACATGTCGTATCAGGACCAGGTACCAGGAAGGAACTCCGGAGATGCTGGTGATATTCATATCCACGGTTTTTTCGGTGATCAGTTTCATCTTCTCCTCGAAATCGCTGATCAGTGCTATATGGGCAGGCGGAGTGCGTATAAGGTCGGAATAGGCGGGTGCATTCTCAATCAGGATGGCAGAGAGGTCGCCGGTAATTGAGTGGTTGCCGAAGTTGCTGATCTGTTTGCTTCCTCCCAGAGTCAGGCCCTTTCCAAGAAATATTTTAGTCTCAGGATTTAGTGAGGTGTACAGCACCAGGCAGTCCTTTGCCCCGCGGTAATGTGTCGCTTCAAGCGATTCCCTGGTTATTGGGATGAATTTGCTTTTGGTGCTTGTGGTTCCTGACGATTTGGCAAACCACCTTACCTCTCCGGGCCAGAGGAGGTCTTTTTCTCCGGCTCTCAGCTTTTCAACCCAGGGAATCAGCTCCTCATATGTCTGGATGGGTACGTTATTGCAGAATTGCCGGTGTGATGCAACGGAGTCATATCCATGTTCCTTCCCCCAGGCTGTCTCTCTGCTGCGGGATATAAGCCGGGTCAGCACCTCGTCCTGGCTTTCCGCAGGATATTTTCTGAAAAGATCGATCTGGGAAAGTCTTTTTGTGTTTATCCAGTTAATGAATGAAGGAATAAAAGGCATTGATCGTACTTTGTTCCAAAGATAATCAAAGCCGGTCTCAATTCATCTGAAAATATCTTTCAGGACCTGCAGTGACCGTATCTGCCTTATACCGGTAAGGTGAAGGTTATAATACTTAAGTATACCGGTCAGCAGCTCTGTGCGCTCTTCACCTGCCAGCTGCAATGTGGCAATCTTTTCAGCCGGCATCTGCAGAAGTCGGTTAAGTATGGCTGCGTCTCGGGGCTCGAGGATGTCAGGGTGCATCGGCTGCAGTCCGGTGAACTGTCCGGTAAGCATGTCAAAATAGCAATCGTGCATTGTAGTGTGTGTTGGTCCGATGCCGGCATATGCCGTGAAAGCCACCAGGAACCAGAGGTGGAAGTTGCTTATCCCTGCTGTGATACTGTCCAGGGTGATTACCGATGATTCGAGGAAGTCATAAAGCATCCTGTTCGCATCTTCCTCCCTGATGACATTGTAAAGGATCTCGCTGATAAACAAAGCCACTGAGGTTCGGTGAATATCACCGGGTATCTTTTCAGGTATGAAGGCCAGGCTCATCTCCTTCAGGTTGTGGATTTCCCTGTTTTCATAACGATACAGCTCGAGGTTAAAAATGTTAAGCGGCTGGAAATAGTTGAACCTGGTGCCTCTCTTGCGCGAAGAGATGCCTTTGACCATTACGGAGATCCTTCCGTATTCCTGTGTATAAAAATGCGCAATCAGCGAATTGTCTGAATACCTTACGTGATGAATCAGTATGGCTTTGGTCTTGACGAGCATCTGTTGCGGCACTTTCCCAAATGTATTAAAGTTTACTGACAGCCGGCTCAAACAGAGCTTTGTTAAATTTATATCTTTACATGTCAATTTCTGAAAATGAATTCCAAATCAAAGGATCAGCTTCTCCTGCGCATCGCCCGGCTTGCCCGTCAGAACAAGGAGCTTGAGGAGCAGGTTAAGAAACTTGAGCGTGAGAAGGGGAAGGTCCTGGAAATGAACGAAAGGTACAGGCTGCTCCTTGAAAGGAATGATCTTCCCGGTACTAAGACGACAGAGGAGGATAAGTCGTTCAGATATAACATGGTAACGGTCCTGTTTGCCGATATCCATGGCTTTTCACGACTTGTGGAGGATATGGACTCTGCACGTGTGATGGATGAGCTTGATGAGATCTTTTTCGAGTTCGACAAGATTATAGGGAAATATCATGTGGAAAAAATAAGGACCATCGGTGACACTCTTATGTGTGCCGGAGGTATACCGTCAAAGAACATTACCAACCCCGTGGAGGTTGTCATGGCTGCAGTAGAGCTGAGACATTTCATGAAGGAATATGAAGCCGTGAAAAGGGTTGATGAAAGGATCTGGAATCTGAAGGTGGGTATTCACACGGGCCCTGTCACAGCTTCCCTGTCAGGGAAGAACAAGGTGTCATATGACATCAAGGGGCGCGCCGTCAACACTGCCAGTCGCATAGAGGCTGTCTCGGATAAGGACTCGATACTTATTTCAGTAATGACCTATGAGCTTGTAAAGGAGTTTTTCATCTGTGAGTATATCGGTAAACTGCCCGTCAAGTATACCGGCAGCATCCAGATGTATCAGGTTAAGGGTCTCCTGCCGGCCTTATCCGTTGACGGACTGGGGGTCAAGCCCAATAAAGCGTTCCGGATCAAGTTTGGACTTATACAGTTCACAGATATTCAGGAAGTTATTTTGGATAAGCTTGAAAGGGAGTTGCCTGATTTCCTATTTTATCACAATGTAAAGCACACTGTTGATGTTGTTACGGAGGTGGAGCTGATAGGATGGGCTGAGGGGTGCAATGATGAAGAGATTCTGTTGCTGAAGACTGCCGCCCTTTTCCATGATGCCGGTCATACGGTATCCTATGATGATCATGAGTACCAGGGTACCCTGCTGGCCCG
>DHGW01000087.1:1102-2352 GCA_002402965.1 Bacteroidales bacterium UBA4788 | reverse complement strand
GACCTCGATTATCTTGGAAGAAGCGATTTCATACCCGTTTCAAACACCCTTTTTGAGGAGCTGAAGGCTCAGGATAAGATCACGAACCTGAATGACTGGAACAGGATGCAGGTTAAGTTCATCTCCGGGCACCAGTATTTTACTGCCACCGCACGCAGTCTCAGGGAGGTGAACAAGAAGCTGCAGATAGAGCGTATTCAGAACCTTATAACTGCGGACTGATCACCTGATCACAAGCATCTTGGTTACTTTGGCAAGGGTGCCGTCTTCATTGGAGCAGAAGACCAGGTAAACACCTGTTGCCACCCGTGCAGACCGGTAGTTACGCAGGTCCCAGGTCACCTGTCCGCCCAGCGAGGTGGTCTCGTAAACCAGGTTGCCGCTGACATCCGTGATCTTCACCGACGAGTTTTCCACGAGGCCGGTAATGGTGACCACTCCTTCATAGTCCTCCCTGACAGGATTCGGGAAGGCATATATACCGGAATAGTCTTCCTTTCCCGCGGTGGCGTCTCCCCGGAATGAGACGATTCCTTCCGAGGTGCCGAACCAAACCTCGCCGTTGACCCCGTTTACAGCTATCTTCACAACATTGTCAGAGAGGATGGGGCTGTTGGAGCTGTTGAAGTGTATAAGCTGCTCCTTGCCGTCGTCTGACATCAGGTAAGCCCCGGAACTCATCGTCCCGAACCATTTTCTGTTTGCCCCGTCAATGGCGATGGTGGTCACCGTTTCCGTTCCAAGGAGATAATCTGCCAGCCCGGAGCCGTCATTTCTCGGGATCTTGATCCTTGATGCTGTCAGCCCTCCGGCGAATACTCTCGCCGGGTTATAGAAGACTGCCGGTCCCATATCGGTTCCTACCCATATGTTTCCGTCAAGGTCAGTGGTGATGGAAAAGAGATTGTTCATAACATGGCCTTCGGTGTCTTCGACCTGGAGCCGGAGATACCGGTCGTCTGAGGTTATCCCAGGTGTTCCTGCAGGGTCATAGACAAGCAGTCCGTATCCGCGCGGAAGTATAACCCAGATGTACTCATTCCGGTCAGTGATCATGTCTCCGGCAACAGGAACATTCAGGTTTATGGAAGTGGTGATCCAGGTTCCTTCGGGGGTGAGAGCCTTTAGGTTGCCGGGCACCCCCGACTGTGTCATCCACAGATTGCCTGACCTGTCAAACGCAAGCCCGCAGATACGGGTAAAATTTTCTCCGGGCCTGATGCTTGACAGAGGAGAGTTATACTGGTTGT
>DHGW01000087.1:0-944 GCA_002402965.1 Bacteroidales bacterium UBA4788 | reverse complement strand
GTTCCTCCGGTTACGTAGAAATTTTCTCCCTCAAAGCGGATGTCTGCAACATTGTTTGTGTATGGTCCCGCGATGGTGTGGCTGGTGAATGTGCTGTAGTCCGTGGTTGAGACAAGGCCTGCCGATGCATCGGCAATCCAGAATTTCTGTTGGTGGCGGGTTGCCGCCGATGGATTGGCGGAGGCCCAGCCGTAGCCGGTTATTTCCCTTGTGACGGTACCCTGGGAAGACAGAATGACTATGGAAGATGTCGTCGACATGAATACATCACTGCCGTCACCGTCCAGAGATCTGATGCTTCCTGACGGAGCAGTGGTTATGAGGCCTGCACTCTGTCCCGGGACTATCCGGAACAGCGAATCCGGGGAAGAGGAGGATCCGGG
This sequence comes from Bacteroidales bacterium UBA4788, assembly GCA_002402965.1. Lineage (GTDB taxonomy): Bacteria > Bacteroidota > Bacteroidia > Bacteroidales > VadinHA17 > SR-FBR-E99. The sequence continues at coordinate 561 of DHGW01000087.1, read as the reverse complement.
CTTGCTCAGGAAGAGAGCAGATCCGGCAGCAGCCGCCTTGTCATATTTTGACTGCGGCAGGGGCAGACCTTGAAGAAGCTCCCAGTTCCCGAAGTAAGAGAGGCCGGAGCGGTTTAACGGAGCTGAAAATATCCCGCGGGATGTGGCTGCATAGACCCGGTCATTAAGCAATGCTGTTTCATGGACCTCATTGGTTTCGCCGTCGGCACCCGGCCGCCAGGTGTCAGCCACATATTTTCCACGGACGTCAATAACTACTATGCCGAAGGTTCCCGACAGCAGGGCACGGCTGCCGGAGACATTTACCCCGTAGATCTCCTTGATACCGGGTATGTATTTATTCTTTATATCAGGAATGTTGGTAATAATGCCTTTCCTGACAAGATCAACCCCCGTGTTCCTGTAAACGATGATCAGTGTTTCTTCGGCATCACACCATGCAACGTGACTTATTGCGGTCTCATTCAGCCCGGACACTCTCGAGAGAGGTGATGATGATCCGGAGCGTATGTCATAAACCAGCAGGGATGCTCCTGCAGAAGAATAGATCTTTTCTCCTCC
>DHGW01000093.1:466-31670 GCA_002402965.1 Bacteroidales bacterium UBA4788 | reverse complement strand
CAACCTGCGGGTTGAGGAAGAAATTCCCGAGACTGCCCAGGCGTGAGTGAAGGTTGCATCAGATTATGAAAGAGAGTGATCCTTTTGAACTGATCCCCGACGAAGAGGGTGGGGAGAAGGAAGAAACCAAAACCAGTTATATGCCTGAAGCCCTGCACACTGTCACGGCGTTGTCAGGCATGTACCAGGACTGGTTCCTTGATTATGCCTCATATGTGATCCTTGAGCGTGCCGTTCCCCATATTTCAGACGGGCTGAAGCCGGTGCAGCGCAGGATTCTCTATTCCATGAAACGTATGGATGACGGACGCTTCAACAAGGTGGCCAATATAATCGGTCACACGATGCAGTTCCATCCTCACGGTGACGCTTCCATAGGTGACGCTCTGGTGCAGCTCGGTCAGAAAGAATTGCTGGTTGAGTCGCAGGGTAACTGGGGAAACATACTCACTGGTGACGGTGCAGCAGCGCCGAGATACATAGAGGCCAGACTCTCGAAGTTCGCCCTTGAGGTGACCTTCAACAGCAAGACCACCGAGTGGATGAACTCATATGACGGGCGTAACAGGGAACCCGTGACCCTCCCGGTGAAGTTCCCGCTGCTCCTCGCAATGGGAGTGGAAGGGATTGCCGTGGGTCTCTCATCGAAGATACTTCCTCATAACTTCAACGAACTGGCAGACGCATCCATCAGCTACCTTCAGGGCAAACCTTTCGAGCTCTATCCTGATTTCCCGACAGGAGGGATGATCGATGTTTCAAAATACAATGATGGCGCCAGGGGAGGAGTGGTAAAGGTCAGGGCCAGGATAGAGAAGGTGGACAAAAAGGGTTTGGTTATCACCGAGATTCCTTTCGGACGTACCACCTCATCGCTCATCGAGTCAGTAGTGAAGGCCAATGACCGGGGCAAGATCAAGATCAAAAAGATAGATGACAACACTGCCGGCGGCGTTGAGATAGTGATACAGCTGCAGAGCGGTGTCTCGCCTGACAAGACAATTGATGCGCTCTATGCCTTCACTGACTGTGAGCTCTCCATCTCACCCAATGCCTGCGTCATCACCGGAGAAAACAAACCCGCGTTCATAGGTGTAAGTGACATACTGAGGCACTCGGCTGACCAGACGGTGAAGCTCCTCACGGGAGAGCTTGAGATCCGCAAGGCTGAGCTTGAGGAAGAATGGCACTTCTCATCACTTGAAAAGCTCTTCATTGAAAAGCGGATCTACCGTGACATCGAGGAGGCTGAGACCTGGGAAGCGGTGATAATTGCCATCGACAAGGGTCTGAAACCGTACAATAAACTGTTCAGGCGGGAGATAACCCGTGATGACATAATCAAACTTACCGAGATCAAGATCAAGCGGATCTCGAAGTATGACTCTTCCCGGGCTGATGAGCACATCAGAGGCATCGAGGGTGAACTGGAGGAGGTCGCAAACCACCTGGCCAACATCGTACCCTACACCATCAATTACTATCGTCAGATTAAGAAGAAGTACGGGAAAAATAAGGAGCGCCGTACGGAGATACGAAGCTTTGAGATCATTGAGGCGTCCAAGGTGGTAGCCACAAACGCCAAGCTCTATGTGAACCGCCAGGAGGGCTTCATCGGCACCGGTCTGAAGAAAGATGAATATGTATGTGACTGTTCTGACATCGATGACATTATCGTGATCAGGAAGGACGGTACCTATCTGATCACAAAGGTTTCCGAGAAGCAGTTCGTGGGAAAGGATGTCATCCACATCCAGATCTTCCTCAGGAATGACTCCCGCACCATCTACAATATCGCCTACCAGGACGGCCGTGACGGTCCGTATTATGTCAAGCGATGTGCTCTTACCGGCCTTACGCGCGACAAGGAATACAACCTCGGGAGGAGTACGGCCGGCACCAGGATCCTGTATCTAAGTGCCAATCCCAACGGCGAGGCCGAAGTGATCAGGGTATACCATAAACCCAAAGCCAGGCTGAAAAAGCTGACCTTTGATTTTGATTTCGGCGAGCTGGCAATCAAAGGACGTGGTTCAATGGGGAATATCCTTACGAAGAACCCGGTTCATAAAATCACCCTCAAGGAGAAGGGTCTCTCCACGTTGGGAGGCCGCAAGCTCTGGTTTGATGAGGCTGTGATGAGGCTGAACGCTGACGGCAGGGGAAAATTCCTCGGAGAGTTCGCCTCGGAGGAGATGCTTCTCGTCGTCACCAGGGGCGGATGGTACCGGACTTCCGGTACTGACCTGTCGCTCCATTTCGAGGATGATCTGCTTCTTCTGGAGAAGTACGGGGAGTCGAAGATCTTTTCAGCAGTATACTGGGATCAGGAGCAGGGATTCTACTATGTCAAACGGTTCTCCTTTGAGGAGACGGAACGGCTGCAATGCTTCATCTCTGACAGTGAGGGATCGAAGCTGGTGAGCCTCACCGAGGTGGAGTATCCTCGTCTTGAGATAAAATTTGGCGGGAAAAACGAGGGCAGGAAGCTGGAGATAATCGAGGTGGCTGAGTTTATCGGAGTAAAGAGCTTCCGTGCCAAGGGCAGACGGCTCTCAAACTACAGCGTATCAGATATACGTGAACTGGAACCCGTGGTCCGGAGTGAGGCAGCTCCTTCATTGCCGGACGAGGAACGCGGCGACGAGACGGATGCGCCTTCACATGGGCCTGTCCCGGATGATCCCGCCCAGATGAAACTAGACCTTTAAACCGTCGTGAATATCTACCTGATCGGTTTTATGGGTAGCGGCAAAAGCTCTGCCGGCAGGAAGGTCGCTGCTCTCCTTCGATGGAAATTTGAGGATATTGACAGGCTTGTCGAGGAAAAGGAGCGTATGACCGTTCCTGAGATTTTTGCCAGCAAAGGAGAAGAGTATTTCCGCAAGGCTGAATCGGTAGTCCTCAGCGAGGTTTCGTGCGGTAGCCGGACAGTGGTTGCCTGCGGCGGAGGAACACCCTGCTCTGCAGAAAACACGGATGTGATGAAGTCGACCGGGGTGACCGTCTATCTCAGACTGTCTGAGGAGGCTCTCGTGTCACGCCTGAAGCGCTCAAGGAACGAAAGACCTCTCCTTACGGGAGCGGAGCCGGAGGAACTTGGTAAAAGAGTCAGTAAACTGCTTCGGAACAGGAGTCCCTGGTATGAACAGGCTGATCTCATCATAGACGCCGGAAATACAGACGAAGAGGAGATGACAGCAATGATTGCAGAGACTGTCAGGTCGAAAGGAGCCTACTTGTAGATTCAGATATTATTGCTTATCTTGGATAAGTAAGTCAGTACCTAACCCGGGATATGTCAAAATCCTTTACTGCAATAAGAACCGGTCCCAGGTGGATCTTCCGGTCAGCGCTGGTGTTGATGACGATCATAAATGCCGTCATGGTTGCTGCTTTGACTGACCTTTCTCTGTTTCGCTCAACCCCTTTGTTATATAGTTTTATACTCCTTGGCATTGTCACAGGATCAGGTTTGATGATCAGGAACCGGTTCTATGTTCCGGTTCTCAGAAACCTGAGGCTGCCAGGGAAGCTGCTGCTGGCACCCCTGGCGCTACTGTCCTTTACGGCGCCGGCGGCCGTCATATACATCTACTATGACCTCACCGGAAGAGAATCTCTGCTTCTTCTCTCTGACCTCTTCACCTCATTTGGCGCAGCATATTATCTCTCATCCATGGCAGTGGTTACACTTCCTGCCATGTGCTCGGTGCTCTCACTCACAGCCGTGAAAGGCATTGCTAAAAGAAAGGATTATGAAAGTGACCCATGGTACAGTACCATTATAAGCTCAGCTGTCCTGGCAGTGATACTGGTGGCTGCAATGCGCCTGACGGGATTAAGGGTGTCAGTGACTGTTTATTTTTTGCCTCTGGCTGCGATATTGATGATGGTTCTGGATATAGCAATAGTGGCTGACTTCAGGTACCGGCTTGCGATCAGATTGGCAGGGCCATCGGCTCAGGGAGGTAAGGATCCCGTGCCGCCGGACCTTCCAGCAAGAGCTGAAGGATTCAGAAGCGTGATGCAGGTGGCGGATCAATACATGGAACTCATAGGAGGCAAGTTTGAGTACCTGCAGAACCATGCCGGTGACACCTATGCTGCAGAGCTGATCGCCATCGCTGCCAGGACATTTGATCCGGCGCTGATACCGGCAATGAAGGTCATCGCTGCCGGACCCCGTTTCAGCGAGAAGGTGAGGCAGGAGGCAGCTGCCGGAGTAACTGTGGTGGAGAAGTACTATTCAGATCCTGTCAGAAACATCGACCTCCTGCGTCTCCCGGGCATACCGGAGCGTACTGCAACGGCCAGGGGCATCATGCTTAACAGGAACATACCTCAGGAACAGGATATCATCAAACTTCTCAGTGACCCAAACCCGGATATAAGGAGAACCGGCCTGATGGCTGCAGGAAAGTACGAGATGACCGGTCTGAGGATTGAGGTAATGAAAGCGCTTAGCAGTCCGGATACGGCCCGCGAAGCCTATTATACACTCAGACAGTTTGGTCCGGAGGTTTACGGAGACATTATCGGAACGGCAATAAAGCAAGGAAACAGCGAAAGGGAGAACAGTATCATCATGAAGCTGCTTGACGCAATGCCTCTCACTGAAGCTCTGCCATGGCTCAGCAGCTTCGTCGCCAAAGGTAATACCGGTGTCCGCCTGAAGGCTGCGTGCAGCCTTTGCGAAAGAGGATGGAAGCCCCAGGGCAAAAACAGGCAGAGGATTGAAGAGACTGTCAGTGAGACCCTCCATACCGTTGCAAGGCTTATTGCCATGCAGATGGAGGCGGGCAAGACCAGGAGCTTCCTTCTGTCCGGAGCACTGGCAAATGAGAGGCGCCTGTGCACAAATTTCCTTTTCTGCCTCATCTCCCTGCTGGCGGGCAATACCGCAGCCGGGGTCATTATGCCACGCACCGGAACCGAAGACCCCTATCTGGCGGGTGTCTCTGCCGAAGCGATTGACGCTGTGATTGAAGACCCGTTAAGGAGGCCACTCAGAGCCCTGCTGGGCAACAACACTGACAGTGACAGGCTGGCAGAACTATCTCTCTACTATCCCGTCCGGAGTTTCAAGGGCAGGTCTCTCTCATCTTTCCTCCTGGCATCAGAGCAGAATATTACCGGGACATGGACAAAAGCATGCGCTCTTCATAGGGCAGCTACGGAGGGAAAGGGGCTGGACAGGGAACAGACTGTATCATACCTCTTCAGCAACAGCCAGATCCTGCAGGAGGAGAGCGCAAGAGCCATCCGGGCAATCAATGCGGGATGGCACAGGGAGACAGAAGCACGGTTGCAGGAGCCTGCAAGGAGCCGCATAGCGTCAGTGATAAGTGGTACCATACCTCAGACGGAAATGATCTTTGAAAAGACAAGATTCCTTAGCCTGTGCTTTAACAATATTCCCGAGGACAAGATGATTTTACTGGCTTCGGGAATGAGCTACACGGAGTCTTATGACGCCTCGGCACTTCCGGGTGTGATCTCGTGGATTGTCCCATCAGAAAATGGTAAGACAGGACTCTATTCCCTGGCAGTAAGAGATATTGCCGCCTTTGTCTTTTACTATTCGGAATTCACTGATATCTTTGTTAATTATATGGACAATCAAGGGGGGTTGACCATAGCATAAACACGTAAACTATGCCTGACAGGAATATAATTATCAAACCCAATCCATTCCCCGGACTGAGAGCTTTCAGACCGGATGAGGGCCACCTTTTCTTCGGCCGCATGGAGAGCACCCTGAAGGTGGTCTCCCGGCTCAAGGAAAACAGGTTTGTCGCCGTTTTGGGCGCCTCGGGCAGCGGTAAGTCATCCCTGGTGATGTCAGGAGTTGTTCCTGCCCTGATCAGGGAGAACTCGGAAGGTAAGAAATCATGGTCCTATCTTGTGTTCAGACCTGCCCTCAATCCAATTGACCATCTTGCCAATGAGCTTTCAGCCCTTTCAGCCGGTGCCGGGTTTGCACAGCTGACTGAACTAAGCGTTGCGGCATCACTCCACAACAGGGCGGAGGGACTCAATGACGTCATAAACCGTATCAGGAAAAATCTCCGTCAGCAGGTGGTGATCGTCATTGATCAGTTTGAGGAGATTTTCCGTTTCAGCCCTGCTGCCACAAGAGGCACCCCGGGCGATGATGCCACTGATTTTATTGACTTGATAGTCAATGCTGTACAGAAGCCGGATCAGGGACTTTTTATTATTCTTACCCTGCGGTCAGAATATGTATCTGAATGTGCCAGGTTCGATTCTCTCACCAACCTGATGAACAGCAGCAGTTATCTGCTACCGCAGATATCTCATGACCTGATGGGTTCCGTAATTGAAGAGCCGGTTAAACTATCAGGTGGAACGATAGACAGGTCTCTGGTAAAACTGATAATCAGTGACCTTGAAGATAAGCCCGGGCAGTTGCCGGTACTGCAGCACATGATGATGCGCATGTGGAACCATTGGAGCAGGCTTGGCGATATGAGCCGCCCGATCAGTATCTCAGACTATGAGGCAGTTGGCCAGTTGAGGGGTGCTATATCGCAGCATGCCGGTCAGGCACTTGAGTCCCTTGACGAAAACCACCGTTATGTGTGCTCACGCCTCTTCCGCTCCATCACTACACGTACTGACGATGGCAGGGAGCTTCGTAAACCGGAGCGCATCTCAACGATTGCTGCACAGACAGGCTGTGCGGAACATGAAATAATTGGGGTGGCCGAGGTGTTCAGGGCCCCGGAGTATTCATTCCTGACGCCCTCAAAGGAGGTGCCGCTGAACGGAGAAAGCATCCTTGACCTGACACACGAAAGCATCATCAAACTCTGGGGTACCCTGCGCAGATGGATGGATGAGGAGGAGGCTTCCGTGAAGCTCTACAGGCAGCTGGCGGCTTCTGCCGAACAATATCAGGAGGGCAATGGACGGCTCTGGACCGCCCCTGACTTGCTGCTCGCACTCAGATGGAGGCATGAGAACAATCCAACCCTGGCCTGGGCGGAGAAGATTGACCCCGCATTCGAAAGAGCCATGCTCTTCCTGAAAAACTCCGAGGAAGAGTACATAATACAGGAGGAATACGATAGAAAAAGCGGAACAGAGACAGTCAGGCGGTCAAGGCTTATTGCCGGTTTACTTGGATTACTGGCGTTCCTGACACTCATCGCCCTGGGAGCAGTTTACTCGCTGAGAAACAGGGCGGAGAAACAGAAATCCATTGCCATCCAGATGAAGGATGAAGCTGTTGCACTGAGTGACAGACTGAGTGACAGTCTCCAGGTACTTGCCATCGCAGCCAGGGCGTCGGCACGACAGGAGGGAGATGAAGCAACCATGCTTGCGGAAATCGTGCAGCAGGCTGAAAGGAGAGCCAGGATTGCTGAGGCCGGGGTGAAACAATTGGATTCACAGAGGGCGGCTGCTCTTGAAAAGGCTTCCGAAGTAAACAGGTACAGGATGCTGTCACAGGCAAAAGCACTGGCCGTGAGGTCACTGAACCATACCGGGAACAAGGATCTGCAGATACTGCTGGCATGGCAGGCCTGGCTATTCAATGAAAGACATGGAGGTCTGAAAGAGGATCCGGATGTCTTTGCAGGTCTCTATGACATCTGCACGAGGTACGGAAACAGGTTCTGTACGCGGTTCACTCCTGATGGTGCACAGTTTACGGCCATGGCTGAGGGAGCAGAAGGCGAAATTTTCACCGCAGACACAAAAGGCAGGATTCTGAGCTGGCAGGCAGATCAGCCGGCAAGAGGATTCAACCTCATCTGGTCCGGCAATAAACTGATAAGGTCAATAGCCGTCAGTCCTGACAGCTCGTGGCTGGCCTGCGGAACAGAAAATTCTGAAATTTTACTGATTCCGATTGACGATGACTCAATCGGGTACCAGTTGCAGGACTCCTCCGGCACAATTACGGCCCTGCTCTTCAGGGACAATGATCTCCTCTACTCTGCCTCTTCAGCCGGGGTGGTAAATGAATGGGATCTCAGGACCCGCATGAGCAACAGGGTCCTCAATGATGGCTCAGGAATAGCTTCCCTCGAACTGTCAGGTGACAATTTGGTGCTTGCAGCTCTTACAAGCGACGGAAGGATGCTCTGCTGTCAGTCCGGATCAGCCGGGCAGCCTGCCCCCCTCCAGACAGGGGACAGAGTCATTACTGCTCACCGGTTCATCCCCGGGGAAGAACGGCTTGCTACGGGGGACAATACAGGGATAATCGATATCTGGAACACAACCACGGGACAGCAGGAATACAGCGCTGAAGGGCATGGCTCAGCTGTCACGTGTATTGCCTTTGACAAAACGGACGGCCAGATGCTGACTGCTGATGTATCGGGCGAGATAAGACTCTGGACAATGACGAACCTGGCACAGCCGCCGGTGGTGTTTACTGACGGTGAAAAGGATGTTCTTCAACTTGCCTTCAGTGACGGTGGAGATGCCTTCCTCTCAGCCACCCGCAACGACGTTGTCAGGCGCCCGGCACATATCAGGTGTATGACCGACGGATTATGCGACAAGGTCACCAGAAACCTCACTGAACAGGAGTGGACCGCATTCGTCGGGCAGGATATTGAATATGAACCCACCTGTCCCAACAGGGAATGCCGGATCAGGGTGAGGGAGATCAGGGGAGCACGCTGATTCAAACTTTCAGACCGCTGTTGTGTTATTCTGTAACGATTGCTTTCCTTGCGGGGAAATGTCTATTTTTGCTACCTGCACAATTTTAAACAGTAAATGACTGAATGAAAGAAAACAAAGTATTGCTGATGATCCTCGATGGCTGGGGAATAGGAGACGGAACAAAAAGTGACGTGATAAGCAGCACCGGCACACCAAACATCGATGCACTGAAAAAGATATATCCCTCATCCTTTCTCCTTACATCCGGCGAGGATGTTGGCCTGCCTGAAGGGCAGATGGGCAACTCTGAGGTCGGTCACCTGAATATCGGGGCCGGACGTGTCGTTTACCAGGACCTGGTGAAGATAAACAAGGCTTGCCGTACCGGTGAGATCCGGTCAAACGAGACGCTTCGTCATGCCTTCACATACGCCCGCGACAAGGGTGTAAAGGTGCATTTCATGGGCCTCCTCTCAGACGGAGGAGTTCACTCCCTCGACAGCCATCTCTATGCCCTGTGTGACATGACGATGGAATACGGACTGAAGAATGTCTTTATACACGGCTTTGGCGACGGGCGCGATACAGACCCGAAAAGCGGAATAGGTTACATGGCTGCCCTGCTTAAACATCTTGAAAAGAGCAACGGCCGGGTAGCATCGTTCGTCGGCCGCTACTATGCAATGGACCGTGATAAGCGGTGGGAGCGCATAAAGGAAGCCTACGATTTGCTTGTCAGAGGCAAGGGCACACAGACCACTGATATCCTCCGGGCGATGCAGGAGTCATATGATGCAGGAGTTACAGACGAGTTCATGAAACCGGTTGTTGTCACCGGAGCTGACGGCAACCCTCTGGCTACAATCACGGATGGTGATGTTGTTGTCTTCATCAACTTCAGGAATGACAGGGCCCGCGAACTGACAATGGTTCTGACACAACAGGATATGCCCGAGTCGGACATGAAGACAATCCCGCTCTATTATCTCACCATGACCCCTTATGATGACAAGTTCAGGGGACTTCATGTCATCTTCCCCAAGGACAATGTAGACAGGACCCTCGGAGAGATTATTTCCGGGGCGGGGAAGAAGCAGCTCCGCATCGCCGAGACGGAGAAGTATGCTCATGTAACATTCTTCTTCTCCGGCGGAAGGGAGAAGGAGTTTCCCGGGGAGGAAAGGATTCTCATCCCTTCGCCCAAAGTGGCCACCTATGACCTTCAGCCCGAGATGAGCGCTTTTGAGGTGAGGGATGCCATCATCGCTGAACTTGAAAAAAAGAAGCATGACTTCATCTGCCTGAATTTCGCCAACGGCGATATGGTTGGCCATACCGGGGTGTATGAGGCCATTCAGAAAGCTGTCAGGACCGTTGATAAGTGTGCCGGTGATGTTGTCAGGGCGGCCAGGGCAAACGGTTATGAAGTGATTATTATTGCAGATCACGGGAATGCTGATTTTGCAGTTAATCCTGACGGCTCACCTAATACTGCGCATTCACTCAATCCTGTGCCTCTTTACCTGATCAGCGACAGGTTTATGAATGTAAGGGAAGGTATCCTTGCAGACGTCGCCCCCACGGTGCTCACAATGCTGGGAATTCCCGTTCCGTTGGAGATGACAGGGAAATCACTGGTTTGAGGCATACGATGCTGCAGATAGATGACACCATAGTATCCCTGTCACTTATTGAGAAGAAATTTTTATGTGACCTCTCGGCCTGTAAGGGAAGTTGTTGTCGTTACGGCGATACTGGCGCACCGCTGACTGCTGAGGAGGCATCGGCCCTTGACCGCATCTGGCCTGAGCTCTGGCCCTTTCTTCGCCCGGAAGGCATAAGAGCAATAGAGAAGCTGGGAACCAGCATCACGGATATCGAGGGAGAACTTGTTACCCCGCTGATCAACAATGAGGAGTGCGCCTATACGATCATGGAGGATGATGTGTACAAATGCGGGATAGAGACTGCATTCAACACAGGTGCGGTCGATTTCCGGAAACCGCTTTCATGTCACCTCTTCCCGGTCAGGATTAAACAGTACCGCAGCTTCAGGGCAGTGAACTATGAGGAATGGTCAATCTGCAAGCCGGGCGTTGCCTGTGGCGTGAAGCAGAATATGGAACTTTTTATTTTCCTGCGCGAACCGCTAATCAGGGCATTCGGACAGGAATGGTATGACAGGCTGCGGTGGGCTGCCGGCGAATATGATAAACACTATGATAATGGAAAGCATTAAGAACTACATCGAATCAAACAGGGAGCGATTCCTTGAGGAACTCTTCGGACTGATAAGGATTCCCTCGGTCAGCGCCAATGAGGCCAACAAGGCCGATATGGTCAGGGCAGCTGAATACATACGGGACCTGATGACCGCCAACGGAGCAGACCTTGCTGAGGTCTATGCCACACCCGGTAACCCGATAGTATACGGAGAAAAGATCATTGATCCGTCTCTGCCGACGATCCTTGTCTACGGACATTATGACGTGATGCCTGCTGAACCGTTGGAGAAATGGACTTCCCCGGCCTTTGAGCCGGAGATACGCGACGGAAAGATATGGGCCCGGGGGGCGGATGACGATAAGGGACAGCTTTTCATGCATCTCAAGGCCTTCGAGATAATGAATGCAACAGGCACACTGCCATGTAACGTAAAGTTCATGATCGAGGGTGAGGAGGAAGCCGGATCAACAAGCATTGCCGGATTCTGTTCGGAATACCGCGAGATGCTTCGCTCCGACGTGATACTGGTCTCTGATACCACGATGATCTCATCCGAGATCCCCTCAATAACTTCAGGCCTGCGCGGCCTGTCATACATCCAGATTGAGGTTGAGGGACCGGACCGCGATCTTCATTCGGGTATTTACGGCGGCGCTGTAGTAAACCCGTGCAATGCCATCTGTGATATCATCTCCAGGCTGAAGGACAGTGACGGACGAATAACCATACCGGGCTTCTATGATTCAGTTTCCGTCCCTACCGATGCAGAAAGGACAAAAATGGCGGAGAGACCGTTTGATCCGGAAGCATATAAGAAATCTGTCGGCGTTGATGCCCTTGCAGGAGAAGAAGGATTCGCCACCCTCGAGAGTGTGGGGATTCGTCCCACCCTTGACGTAAACGGAATCTGGGGTGGCTATACGGGAGAGGGCGCCAAGACTATCCTGCCCTCGAAGGCATTCGCCAAGATCTCGATGAGGCTTGTACCATACCAGAAGGCAGAAGATATAGCACGGCTGGCCATTGATCATATCAAGGCTATTGCCCCTGCCGGGGTGAAGGTGAAGGCTGAATACCTGCACGGTGGTGAGGCCTACGTCAGCCCTCTGGATACTCCGGAATACCTTGCGGCAGAGATGGCATACGAGGAGATATTCGGCAAGAAGCCCATACCCATTCGCAGTGGCGGTAGCATTCCGATTATTTCCACCTTCGAGAAGATACTGGGAGTAAAATCCATACTGATGGGATTCGGGCTGGAGTCGGACGCCATTCATTCACCCAATGAGAACTATCCCCTCGAGAATCTTTTCGCAGGGATGAGGGCTATTCCGCTCTATTTCAAGTATTATACGGAGCTTAAGAAGCCTGTCTGACAGGCATCTCAGTCGATTTTCAGCTTCAGCAGTTCCACCTTGGTGGATGAGCTTCTGAGCACGGTGAAGAGGTTACGGCCCACGCGGATCTTCTCCTGTTGCTTCGGTATGTTGCCGTGGGCGAACAGGATCAGGCCTGCCAGGGTGGTGTACTCATCGCTCTCAGGCAGGCCGAATTCATACTCTTCATTCAGGTAGTCTATGTCGAGGCGCCCGGAGAGCACATACTCCTTTTCGTTGAGCTTCTTCTCCACCAGGTCACTGGTGTCATGCTCATCTTCAATATCGCCTACGATCTCCTCCAGCACATCCTCAATGGTGATCACACCGGCTGTGCCGCCGAACTCGTCAACCACCAGGGCAATGCTCTTTTTGGCGTCAGACAGCATCCTGAGTATCTTGTTGGCTGTCATCGTCTCAGGAACGACCGGGAGCTTGCGCATCCCTGATGCAATGTCAGCGGGACCGTGAAGGATGTCTTTCAGCTCATAATAACCTGCCATGTTGTCAATGTTGTCCCTGTACATAAGGATCTTGGAATGGCCTGACTCGATGAACTGCTGTCTCAGCTCATCCGGAGACGAATCCACGGGCAGGGCAACGATCTCTGTCCGCGGCACCATGCACTCGCGCGCCTTAACCGAGGAAAAATCGAGAGCGTTCTGGAATATTTTAAGACTGCTGTTTTCCTCCTGCTTTTCTTCCTCAGTCTCCACCAGGTCATTGACAAAGTGATCCAGATCGATGCGAGTGAAGATGCGATTCTCCTGCTCCTTTCTCTCCATTTTTATACCGAAAAAGAGTCTCATGATGATGTTGGCCAGCCACAGGGTGAATTTGCTTACGGGATAAAAGAGGAAGTAGAATATGGCAGTGGGAACAGCCATTATGCTGAGAAAGAAGTTCGGGCTGATCCGGACTACTGATTTGGGCAGGAAGTCCGCAAAGACCAGGATGATAATGGTGGTGATAACCGTCTGGATGATGAAGATGATTACCTCTGAAGGTATCATGTTCATAAGCCATACTTCAATAAGGTCAGCGGCCAGCATACTGAATATAACAGTGGCAATGTTGACCCCGATGAGCATGGTGGAAATGTAAAGGCCGGGATTACGGGTGAAGAGCGCAATTATCCCCGATCCGAACTGTCCCTGCTTGCGGTCCAGCTCAATGCGAAGCCTGTTGGAGGCAATGAAAGAAAGCTCCATCGCCGAAAAAAAAGCGGCAAGAAGGATGGCGAAGGGGATGATGACCCACGGATTCATGACCCAAATTTACAGCTTTTTTCGCTGTGAGTCACGAAGCCAGGCAAGGACAAATGCTACGCCTGCCATCACAAAAAAGAGCCATGCACGGCCGATGCCATTGGCAAGCGTTTCACGTACGGCGATACCGAGACACACCAGACCCAGAAGGATCCAGATGATCTCAATCAGCAGGAGCGACTTTTTGTTCATCTCTGATATAAATTGTTCCGGTTACATTCTTGATTGTCCAGTTGGAAAAGCGCGAGTCTGAGTCAAACCCCGTACCCATTACAACCTGGTCATCATGAGTAAACCTGACAAAACGGTCAGACCAGATCTTATCCTTTGGCTGACTCCAGAAAAGCAGTTCGGTCTCCAGGATCTCTCCCTTGTCGCTCACGGCAACCACGCTGTCACGCAGCTCCCATACCTCATCTTTTTCCGTGTAGCGTGCATATTTGGAGGTTATGCTTCCCTGAGGCTTGTCCATCTTGTCATAGAAGAGCACTGTAAGACCCTCCGGGAAGAGGGTGTAGGGGATTTCTTCCTCTGAGAACTGCTGTATCGCAGGCGTGCGAACAAGCATGGTGACTTTCCCTGAGTCAGTGTACATGGTCTCCACATCTCTGGCTGATGACGTAGGAAGTCCTTTTATCTGCAGATCCTTGACAACCACTTCCTTCTTGTCACATGATGAAATAAAAGCAGTCCCGGCAAGCAGGACTGCTATAACTGTACTGTATATTCTGCGGGTAGTCACCGCCTATTCCTTTCTGAACCTGACGGTGGTTGACTCGTTTACCCAGCCACCAACATGGTAGGAAACCCCCTCTTCGACAATACTCCTGAAGAAGGCCTCTTCCTTGGTTGGGAAAAGCCTTGAGAAGACGGCAATACGCTCGTCTATCTGCTCCCTGAGGGTCGGATCAGTATTTTTTGCCCTGATCAGGTAGTCAACTACCACCCAGTAGACGGTCTGGTTCTCAAACGCCTCGCCTATTTTTGCTCCGGCATATGACTCAGCGATAATGAACAGGGCATTTCCGTTGGTGGGATCCAGGGAGTAGGCAGCTTTTGCAAAGTCACGTGCAGCCTGCTTGCTGTCCGATGCCAGTTCAAGCGTGGCAAGCTTGGTAAGAAGCCCCGACTTGATCAGGTTGTCCTTTTCCAGCTCGATAGCCTCGGTGTAATATTTTTCAGCTTCGTTGTATTTTTTACGGGCCACGTTCATCTCAGCCAGCTGTGCTGCAGAGGCAGCACTGGGATCAGACTTGTAGAGGTTGGATGAAACCTTGTAGTAGAGCTCTGAATCCTTGCACCCTGTCTCCGTGAGCAGATTTATGACCTTCTTGAGCATGGCGGTATCAGCGGGGTTGTTATCCACGCTTGCCGTAAAGAGGTGTTCTATGTTCTCACACGAGGCTGCACCGCTGGACCTGAAGACGGCGTCAATATTTTTCCTGGCTTCGTTGTAACGGCTGTCATCCGGTTTGCGGGAGAGCTGGTTGTCAACCACCTTCATCGACTGGGAATAGGCGGTGATGACATCAGGAGCTTCTATGAGCTTGAGCGAATAACACTTGGCCGTTATGGCCATATACAGGCTTGAATAAGTATGGTCGAAACTCTGAGGTGAGCTCTCCATGACTCCCTTAATGAGATCATAGCACTGTTTTGCATAGTTGGGGTCATTCCCTCCGAACTCATAAAGCGCAAAGGCCTTTCGGAAATTGTTTGCAGGTTCCTCGTTAAAGTATTTCGTGCGCTGATTGAGGATTATCATAACAGTGTCAATGTAGGCCTTGTTGCCTGTCTTGCGGAAAAACTCCTTGAACATAGCCTCACCCTTGATGTAGGTGTTCTTTGATGATCCGGGACACTCCATAAAGACTGGTCTCCAGAACTGTAAAGCCATGTTGTAGTCCTTGTTCTCGTAGTAGGTGGAATAGAGGGATGTGTTGCGCAGGCACCTGGTACTGTCCTCGCCTCTTCCGAACGGTGTGCCCGTTTCAACACCCTTCTGGGCCTGAAGGGCCAAAGTAAACAACGACAGAAGCAATCCGGTTAAAATCGTGCTTGTTGTTCTTTTCATCTCTTTATTATTCATTTTAATCATACTGCCTTTTGATGAACCAGTAATCATAAAGATTCAAACTGGCTCCGACTGATATCCTTGTCTCGCCGGGGATTTCACTGTCACTTTTTCCCCTGGTTGACAGATCCACCACAAGTGAGATCCTGGATCTCGATCTTCTCATCGGTATACCTGTTCCAAAAGTTATGCCGTATTCTTTCACATTGTCTCCGCCAAAGAGGGTATAACTCTCTCCATAGCGGCATCCAATGCGGTATTCCATACGATTTAAAAAATTATAGTTTGAATACTTTTCAGGAATGTATTCTGCTCCTGCATGCAGTGATAGTGCATCCGTATACGTTCCGATGGTGCCCGGAAAGGATGCCTCACTCCAGTTTGTATACACCAGGTCGAACCCTGCCGTCAGCTTGTCCGTCTTCCCCAGCGAGATCCCTGCCCTGATTGACTGCGGCATCCTGCTGGTGGTTGACAGCGAGCTGCTTGACAGGGTGTCGAGAGCCAGTATGTTGGTCTGGATATTGGAATATCTTAGGATAAAATCCTCATTGCCTGTCTTCAGGTTATAACCTGGTGTATAGGTCAGCCCGGCATTAAAGAACCTGTTACCGGAGAGAGGTACCATGAATTGCACCGATGCATCGAATCCCACACCCTTCAGCGCTGAACTGCCCTGCTTCCTGGTGTTGAAATAGTTGTTGTCACCCGTGAAAACAAAGTCGTTATACCTGGTTATCTCTCCGAACACATAGAAGGCATTCACTCCAACCGACACCAGCGGGATGGGTCTGATCCCTGTACCAATGAGTACCCTCTGGTATCCCCCGCTGCCGATGTGGTGCTCGGCTATTGTGCCTGTGACATCTGAACCGGGCGCCTCAAAACTGATGTCATATGCTCCATTGGTGAAGGGCAGTATTGCTGCGGTCACTCCCCAGCCCTTCATGATCGGGAATCCCATCATAAGATGCGAGAAGGTCAGGTCCTGCGAAGTGTATTTCAGACCGTCACCTTTCAGTTTAACCACACCGTAGTCTATCCCAAAGTCTAAGATAAAGGAGGTTGTGTCAATGCTGCTGTAGGATGCCGGCGTCAGGAAGTTCAGGGTAAGGTTGTCCCTTATCCCGCTGCTGATGCCTCCCATGGCTCGCGTCCTGAAGGTCCCCGGCTGCTCGATGTTACCTATACCATACCTCGCGAAAGGTGAATGGACATTCTTCTGACCTGCTACTCCCGATGTCAGGAGAGCCAGGAGACATATCAGACTAACTCTTATATTCTTATACATTTGTTTCCAGTAAAAAGTTCAAACCCTCCGTCACAAGGTCCGGGTAGTGCAGCGCCTTGCCGCCGGCAAGCGGGGTTATCATCCCGCCATCGCCGCCCGTGATGGCCGTTACGGGATTATGGTGCTTTTCCTCGAATGTGCGAATATACTCAATTATTTCATATGCCAGTCCCATGATTACCCCTCCTGTGATGGCATCCTCCGTTGTTTTGCCCGGGAAGGTGAAACCACTTCTCTTTGTCACCAGCGGGAGACGGCCGGTAAACTCATGCAGCGCCCTGAACCTCATAGCTATCCCCGGTGAGATGCTGCCGCCCCTGAAAACACCCCCTGTTACCTGGTCTATTGTCAGGGCGCTGCCGGCGTCGATGACCAGCAGATCTGCCCCGGGATGATGATGAAAGGCCCCTGCAGCAGCAGCCAGCCGGTCTGTCCCAAGGGTCCCGGGCGTGGCGTAGTCAATTGTAAAGGGGTATACTGAACCTGCAGTAAGCAGGTATACACGCTCAGCCCTGGTCTCCAGCCATGACAGCAGGGGGGAGGGATCGCTGCCAACACTTGAGACAATGGCACCATCCAGCCTGAGCCGGCCTGCAAACCTGCCAATCACCTCGGGATCGGCCGAGAGGAACCGCTGCCGCCTGACTATTGATCCGTCACTGACAATCGCAGCCTTGACAGATGTGTTTCCGATGTCAATTATCAGGTTCATCAGTTTGCCTTTGGTGTCAGGGTTGACTCATGAAAAGACAATATCTTAGTGAACAGGTCAATGGCCTGGTTTACCGAAGTCACTCCCCTGACCGTGAGGCTCAGCTTGTTATTATTCTGTTTTACAGCCATGTTGCCCTGTCTCTTGTTGACATAGTTCATCACCGATACGAAAAGTGTTGACCGGTAGAACCGTGATGCCTGGTCCGTCACAAAGTTAGCAATCAGTGTGTTATTTTTGAGAATTACCTTTTCAATTCCTGTTTTCGAGGCTGCCCATTTGAGTCTTACGAGCTCAAGAAGCGCCTTTGCAGACGGCGGAGGCGGCCCGAACCTGTCGGTGAGGTGTGACTCATAGGCTCTGAGTCCCTCTTCATCACGGATCTCATTGAGTTCCTTGTAAAGCCTGATACGTTCGGGAATGTTTGAAACATAGTCGTCGGGGAACATTATTTCCAGGTCTGTCTCAACTGTAACATCCTCAACAATCTGTCCCGGTTTCTCTTCTTCCTCGCGTTCCTTCTTCGCAGCCGGTCCAGGGAAGAGTTCGCTGAACTCATCCTCCTTCAGTTCCCTTACCGCTTCGTTCAGTATCTTCTGGTAGGTTTCATAACCCACGTCTGCAATGAAGCCGCTCTGCTCGCCACCCAGGAGGTTTCCTGCTCCGCGTATGTCAAGGTCCTGCAGGGCGATGTTGAATCCGCTACCCAGTTCGTAGTTTTCCTCTATTGCCTTAAGCCTTCTCCTGGCGTCACCCGTAAGCACTGAGAGCGGGGGCGTAAGCAGGTAACAGAAGGCCTTCCTGTTCGAGCGGCCCACCCTCCCTCGCAGCTGGTGCAGCTCGGATAGTCCGAAATTGTGGGCATCATTGATGAAGATGGTGTTGGCATTGGGAATATCGAGCCCGGACTCTATGATGGTGGTGGCAAGCAGTACATCATAGTCGCCCCGGATGAAATCAAACATCACGTTCTCAATGTCTGTGCCTTCCATCCGGCCGTGGACCACAGCTATCTTAACATCAGGACAGATCCTCGATATGGAGGCTTTTACCTCCATGATGTTCTCTATCCTGTTGTTGATAAAGAAGACCTGTCCGTTACGGCTCACCTCATAAACTATTCCCTCGCGGACGATATCCTCATTGAATCCGTGAAGTTCCGTGATGATGGGCATCCTGTTTGGCGGAGGGGTGCTGATCACCGACAGGTCGCGGGCGCCCATGAGTGAGAACTGCAGCGTGCGCGGAATCGGTGTGGCGGTCAGCGTCAGCGTGTCAACCCCGGCCCTGAGCGTCTTCAGCCTCTCTTTCACGGCTACGCCGAAACGTTGCTCCTCATCAATTACAAGAAGGCCGAGGTCCTTGAATTTGATTTCCTTGCCGGTGAGCTTATGGGTACCGACGATAATGTCAATCTCGCCGTCGGCAAGCTGCTTGAGGATCTTCTTCTGTTCAGCCGGTTTCCTGTGCCTGCTTATGTAATCAACGCGGCAGGGGAAGTTCTCAAGACGCGAGGAGAGTGTCTTGTAGTGCTGAAGGGCTAATATGGTTGTGGGTACAAGGATAGCTGTCTGTTTGCCGTCAGTGGCGGCCTTGAAGGCGGCCCTGATGGCGACCTCGGTCTTGCCGAATCCCACGTCGCCGCAGATGAGCCGGTCCATTGGTGTGGATGCTTCCATATCCTCCTTGACGGCAACGGTGCTGGCAAGCTGGTCGGGAGTGTCCTCCCAGATGAAGGAGGCTTCCAGCTCCCGCTGCAGGTAGGAGTCGGGAGAGAAGGCAAAACCGCCGGAGGCTTTTCGCTTTGCGTAAAGGATGATGAGATCACGGGCGATGTCTTTGACCTTTTTCTTGGTCGCCTGCTTCATCTTCTGCCATGTGCCAGTGCCCAGCTTGCTGATACGCGGCGGCGTATCATCCTTGCCCTTGTATTTCGAGATACGGTGCAGAGCGTGGATGCCAACAAAGAGAATGTCGTTGTCCTTGAATACCAGCTTGATGGCTTCCTGCATGCGACCGTTGACCTCGATCTTCTCCAGACCGCCGAACCGGCCGATGCCGTGGTCCGAATGCACCACATAATCACCGGGGTTAAGGTCAGTGAGCTCCCGCACGGTCATGCTGTCACGGCGCGTGAAGAAGCCCCTGATTTTAAACTTGTGGTAACGGTCAAAGATCTGGTGATCAGTGTATACGGCTATCCGGAGGTCATGGTCAGTGAACCCCTGGTGCAGGTTGAGGAGAAGGGGTGTGTACTCCGCTTTCGGATCAGTCTCGGCAAAGATCTCCTTCAGACGCTGTTCCTGCACGTCACTCTCGGAGATGATGAAGTTGCGGTAGCCATCCTGAGCGTTTGATACAAGTCTGGAGGTCAGAAGATCAAAGTTCTTGTTGAATGAAGGCTGTGGCTCGGTCCGGAACTCAAGGTTGACGGTTTCCGGATCTTGCCTCCCCCTGCCGAAGAAGATCCGGCGGTGACGCGCGCAGAGCTCCTCCAGGTAACGTCCGGTAATGATTATATCACGCCGGTCTGAAATTTCGCCTTTGGAACTGCGGGTGCGGGCCTGCGCCCATATATTGTCGGTCTTCTCAATGATGTAATCAAAGTTGTCACTCCAGATGATGGATGAGGGAGGGATGAAGTCGATGAAGCTGTCCGAGCTCTCATGGAATGCCAGCTCCTGGATGTCAGGGATGACCTGGATCTCCTCATGGAGATGCAGAGAGAGCTGGTCATCAGGATTGAACGAGCGGATTGAATCCACTTCTTCGCCGAAGAAGTCTATCCGGTATGGTTTGTCGGCTGAGTATGAAAACAGGTCGGTGATACTTCCCCTGACGGAATACTGCCCGGGTTCATAGACGAATTCGGTCCGCCGGAAGTTGTATTCCCTCAGCACCTCCTCGAGGAACTCGATGGAGAGCCTGGCACCCTTCTTTATGACAAAGGTGTTTTTCTTAAGGCTGCTCTTGCTGATGACCTTCTCCATTACCGACTCCGGGTAAGTGACGATGATGCACTTCCTGCGTCCTGAAGTGAGGAAATTCAGCACTTCGGCCCTGAGGATGATGTTGGCAGGCTCGGTCTGGTCATACATCACTGACCGCTTATAGGTGCCGGGGAAGAAGAAGATATTGTCATCCCCCAGCAGCGAAGTGAGGTCATTGTAGAAGTAGGCCGCATCCTCCTTCTCCGGCAGCAGCACCACATGGGTGGTGGGTTGCTGGGACAGTGCCCCGGCCATCACCACGGTACGGGATGATCCGGTGAGGCCGTGGATGGTCACCGGCTCGTTGCTGTCGCCGGCCAGCAGGGCTTCAAGCCTGGTGAATGAGGGATGTGCCCTGTAAATATCTCTGAATACGGTGCTGGCCATCGATTTAGTCTGAGGGTGCAAAATTAACAAAGCCGGCGTTCACCGCAAAGGAAAAGATGGCTTCATTCAGCAGCACATCGCAACGAGCTTCCTGATCATATCGGGCGAGCCGCAATAGAAGGGAGTTCTCTGATGGAGCGACTCCGGCTGCAGAGAGAGTATCCTCCGCATGCCGTCGGTGGCCACTCCTCCTGCCTGTTCGATCAGAAAGGATATCGGATTGCACTCATAGACCAGCCTCAGCTTCCCTGAGGTATAACTGCTTGATGGCGGGTAGAGGAAGATCCCTCCCGTCAGCATATTCCGGTGCACATCCGAAACCAGTGAGCCAATATACCTCGAGATGTAGGGTCGTCCGGTGGGGGGATCAATCTCCTGGCAATACTTGATATATTTCTTCACCCCGTCAGGGAACTTGATATAGTTGCCTTCATTTATGGAATAAATCCTGCCAGTCTCCGGCGTCTTTATATTGGGATGCGAAAGGCAGAATTCGCCGATTGTCGGATCAAGGGTGAAGCCGTTAACCCCGTTACCGGTAGTGTAGACCAGCATGGTTGATGATCCATAGATCACATACCCGGCTGCAACCTGTTTGCTGCCCTCCTGGAGGAAATCGGCAACAGTGGCCTCGGCATCCCGCTCGCTGATACGACGGTAGATTGAGAAGATTGATCCAACCGATACATTGACGTCAATGTTTGAAGAGCCGTCCAGAGGGTCGAAGCAGACAACGTACTTGCCTCTTACAGCAAACTCACCGGTGAAGATCACCTCGCTCTGGTTCTCTTCGGATGCCACTCCGGCGCACTGGCCTGACGATTTAAGAGCATCAATGAATACGTCGTCAGAATAGCGGTCGAGCTTCTGCTGTTCTTCTCCCTGTGGATTCTCAGCTCCCGCTTTCCCCAGTATCTCTACAAGACCTGCCTTGCGGATCTTGGCATTGACCATCTTGGCGGCTGTACCGATGTGGTGAAGAAGGCTGGAGAGATCTCCGGTAGCGTAGGGAAAATCTTTCTGTTTCCTGATAATGAAGTCATTCAGGCTGATAATATCATAATTGGACATACTGAAAATGATATAATTGTGACTATGACGAGGTCTTAAATTGTCAAATTACGGCTAAGTTATAAATTTGCGCAAACAATTCCTGTTATGAGAGTATTTAAATTCGGTGGTGCATCTGTCAGGGATGCAGAAGGCATTATCAACCTGTATAATATTGTGGCAGAGGAGAATGACAGGCTCGTAATTATTATCTCCGCTTTTGGGAAAACAACCAATGCTCTGGAAAGACTTCATCTCGCGTGGCGGTCCGGTGATCCCGGATTTCAATCTCTCCTCATGGAGATAATTGAATACCATCTCCTGATAACAGAACAACTCTTCGGGACCATGTCCCCTGTTCTTGAAAAGATCAATGGCATTTTCAGGGAATTCACTGATAATCTGAAAGGGGGGAAGCCGGATGATTTTGATCATGACTATGATATGATTGTGTCTAATGGTGAGTTGTGGTCAACAATTATTGTTGAGGCTTATCTGCGTTCGCGTGGATTGAACTCAAACCGGGCTGATGCAAGGAAACTGATTATCACAGATAAAAGACACCGCGATGCAGGAGTTCTCTGGGAAGCATCACAGAATGCAGTCAGAGGAACCATTACCTTCAACGAGGCAGATTTATATGTCACCCAGGGCTTCATCGGTGCCACGGAAGAGGGAGAAGCCACGACCCTGGGACGGGAAGGGTCTGACTATTCAGCTGCCATATTTGCCAATATCCTTGATGCCAGGGATGTTGTGGTATGGAAGGATGTGCCGGGTATAATGAATGCTGATCCTGACTGGATGGCATCAGCAGTCATTCTTCCTCATGTCTCTTACCTCGAGGCTGCCGAGATGACCTACTCAGGCGCAAAGATCATCCACCCCAAGACCATCAAGCCGCTGCATAACAAGAAGATACCAATGCTTGTAAAGTCTTTCGCCGATCAGCGTGGTGCCGGAACCATCATCTCAGATGATGCCCCTCAAGGGGATATGTGCCCGGTATATGTGAAAAAAGAGGGACAGATACTGATCTCCCTTATACCAAAGGACCTCTCTTTTGTCATGGGGGATAACCTTTCCCGGCTATTTTATCTGATAGCAAAGAGCGGATTAAAGGTTAACCTGGTGCAGACCGGTGCTGTAAGCATCAACATCTGCGCTGACCATGAAGAGCCAAAAATTAGTGAGGCAATGGAAGAGATGAAGCAAGATTATTCAATCCTCTACAATGACGGGGTTGAGATGCTGACGGTCCGGCACTGTACTGATGAGGCAGCCATGATGGTGGCAGGAACAAGGGAAGTATTCCTCTCACAGAGGACACGCAATACTGTAAGGATGGTGGTGAGATAGGGCAAGAGCTGTTACTGAAGGTCAGCTCTGAAGGCAGCCCTGTATGCATAGACCTTTCCCAGGTTATTGTAAAGCTCATAGCCGAAGGTGACTGACTTCGCCTTTTTCTCAATCCTGTTCTCTGATGGGTAGTAGTACCAGTCCTCAGTGAATGAGAGCTTTCCGATTTTGGTTCTGTCATTCTTGAATTCACCCTCAATCTTCTTTATATCAGCCGTTGTCAGTGGCTCGCCGCTGTGATAGTCAAACACGGTAAGTGTGCCCTCATAGATACGGTTGAAGACGCCATCAATCATCGCATCGCCTTTATAACCTGCAACTTTTTCTGTATCCCACGGGTCGCCCTCGGGATCAGGCCTGATAACTACTTCGGTGACAATGTCAGTTGCGATGAGCACTGCGCCGGAGGGCAGCGCTGTGCCGGAGTTCGGAGCAGCTTCAGTTCCGGGTTGTGCTCCGGATGGGAGCTCGTTGCCGGCGGCCGGGTCTGTTCCTTTCTTTTCACTGCCTCTCTGTCCGCATGACACGGTGAGCGGAACCAGAATCATCAGCAATACAATCTTTCTCATACTGCCATTCTTTTTATCGTTTGAAACGAAGCATCTCCGGCGCACGGCGGCCTGTCAGATGGCCATCCTCAAACACCGGTATGCCGTTGGCAAATGTTGTTACGACGCTGTTGCGGAAGGTGGTGCCTTCGAGAGGCGACCATCCGCATTTGTAAAGAATGTTTTTCCGGCTGACTGTCCAGGGCGCTGCGGGATCGACAAGGACCAGGTCGGCCTTATATCCTTCACGAATGAAGCCGCGGTCGGGTATGCCGAAGAGGATAGCCGGGTTATGACACATCTTCCTTACCACCAGTTCAGGGGTTAGTTCGCCGCGGTGGCACAGCTCCAGCATCATCACCAGCGAGTGTTGCACCGTTGGCCCGCCGGACGGCGCGCTGAAGTACGGTGCACTCTTCTCCTCGAGGGTGTGGGGGGCATGGTCTGTGGCAATGATATCAATCAAACCCTCCCGGACTGCCCTGACCAGCGCCTCCCTGTCGGAGGACTTTCTTATCGGGGGATTCCATTTGACCAGGTTGCCTTTTTCAGCGTATGCCCTGTCATCAAACCACAGGTGGTGCACGCAGACCTCTCCTATTATCTGTTTTGAGGATGGGTCACCGCCCTGAGTAAGCAATTTGGTTTCCTCCGCGGTGGACAGGTGTAGCAGGTGCAGCCTAGCGCCGGTCCTGCGGGCCATGGTGACGGCTGCCGTGGAAGAGGTCAGGCAGGCTTCGCGGCTTCTTATCAGCGGATGGAAGGAGGGACTGATCGTCTCTCCATATTCCTCACGGTATGCGGCACTGTTTGCCTTGATAATCTTCTCGTCCTCACAATGACAGGCCACGGGGATCTTTCCAAGTCTGAAGATGGCCTCGAGAGTCTCGTTATTGCTTACGAGCATATTGCCGGTGGAAGCTCCGAGGAAGAGCTTGAAAGCCGGGACCAGATCCGGGTTCGCTTTGCGCAGTTCATCAATATTGCTGTCAGTGGCTCCCAGATAGAAGGAGTAGTTGATCACTGAGCGCTCCCTGGCGAGGCTGTTTTTCCTTTCCCACTCACCTATGGTGACAGTCTGCGGTACGGTATTGGGCATCTCCATGAAAGAGGTCACTCCTCCTGCGGCAGCGGCAGCGCTCTCGCTGGCAATATCCGCCTTATGGGTCAGTCCGGGCTCACGGAAATGGACATGATCGTCAATGACCCCGGGCATCAGCCACAGCCCGGAGGCCTCGATGATCCTCGTTCCGGGAGCGGGGCTTACTGGGGCCTTCCCGGGCGGATAGATCCCTGCAATCCGGTCACCCGAGATCAACACGTCCGCCTCCCTGCTATTCTCTTCGCTGATTAGCAGAGCATTGCGGATAACTGTTTTGTTCTTTGTCTCTTCCGGCATGATTAGACGATCAGGCTAATGTCCTGCGCGGCTTTCTGAAGATACTGACAATTTTCATACGGAGTACACCCCACATGGCTTCGCCGAAAATGCCTCCTGACATTTTCGAGGTGCCTGCCTTTCGGTCAGTGAAGATTATGGGCACTTCAACAATACTGTATCCCAGTTGCCATGCGGTGAATTTCATCTCTATCTGGAAGCCGTAACCGATGAGCCTGATATGTCCGGGGTTGATATTCTGAAGCACCTCGCGGCGGTAGCATTTGAAACCGGCCGTGGTGTCCATGATCTTCATGCCCGTGACCCGTCTGACGTACATTGAAGCGATGTATGACATGAGCACCCGGCCCATCGGCCAGTTCACCACGTTCACGCCGGAGATGTATCTTGATCCGATTGCCAGGTCGGCGCCACCATTCTCGCAGGCATCCCACAGACTGACAAGGTCCGCAGGATTGTGTGAGAAGTCCGCGTCCATCTCGCAGATATACTTATAGTCGCGCTGCAGCGCCCAGTCGAATCCTGCTATGTATGCGCGGCCAAGTCCCATCTTGCCAGGTCTCTCAAGCAGGTGCAGGTTCGGGAATGATACTATCATTTCCTTTACGATAGAGGCTGTGCCGTCAGGTGAATTGTCATCGATGACGAGAATGTCAAAAGGTACCGGAAGTACCGTGATTGCCCTAACGAGGTCGGTGATGTTCTCCCTCTCGTTGTATGTGGGTACTATGACAAGATTCGACATATGGGGTCCGATGACAGTGCGAATTTAACCATTTTTCTCACTCTTCGCCGTCATTCCCATCAGAACCTCGGGGGATGGAGCTTATTTTGGGCCGCAGAAGGATAGAGGGGAGTCATTTTGCCGGCCCGGTGGTCCCTGGAGTCATTTTCGAGGCTGAGGGATAAAATTTTTTGAAAATATTTTGGATGTTTAAGAGGAAGCGTTACTTTTGTCACCCCAAATGATTCATAATCACGGGGCGTTCTTTATAGTGTGCGCTTATCAGTCCCATAGCTCAGTTGGTTAGAGCGCTACACTGATAATGTAGAGGTCCCCAGTTCAACTCTGGGTGGGACTACGGAATTGGCGATTTCCGATTTTCGATTGGCGATTAGCTTCGCAAATCGCACATCGACAATCGACAATACAATCGGGGATTTAGCTCAGTTGGTCAGAGCACCTGCCTTGCACGCAGGGGGTCAAGGGTTCGACTCCCTTAATCTCCACAAAGAGTCTTCAGCAATGAAGGCTCTTTTTTTGTTGTCCGGGGATCAGTTGGTCAGAGCATCCCGACTGTAAATCATGTTTATTTGACAGGTTTACAAAAAGCAAGTAAATTTGATTCAACATTATATTAATGAAAAAATCCCGGCCGATGTAAATCTTCTTTTTCAGTTTAATTCCGCTAGGGATCATAGTCCTTCTGTTATCCCTGAAATTTGTCCAGAAAGCTTTCAGCGGAAAAATAATCCTTGAGATACCATATTCGCAGAAATCTGCAGAGTTTACCCTGAATGAATCTGGCACTTATGCTGTATGGCACAGGGGACAGTATTTCAGAAGAGCGCCTCTTGATGAATTCAAGCCTGAATTAATTGACAGGTCAACAGGTCAGAGCCTGAAACTTTCATCCTTCATTCTTAGACCGAACACAAATAACGGGACAACCGCAAGGATGGAGATTGCCCGGTTTTCAGCACCTCCGGGCAAGTATGTCCTGCAACTGTCCGAAGGATCAACTGTTCCGGGCGTGGAGCAAACGCTGATCAGGCTCCTGAATGTCAAAATGGTTGATTACGACAAATACTTCATCCAGATCAGGGAGAGCAGGCCTGTTTTATCTGTACTGATCGGTATTCTGTTGCTTGCCTTTTCGGGTTTATGCATAATAGGAGGCCTGGTTGCCGGAATTCTCTCCGATCAGATATTTAAACAATAAGCCTGCCCTGAGATGTTCCCTGATAACATCGTTTCTGAACTGTCTGATTTTGCCGGTTAGAGCCTGAACAGTCATAATTACCCTGACTGCTTTCATAATTTCACCCTTTTTGTATGCACTTCATGCAAATCGTCAGTTTTCAGGTTAACCGTTGAGCATCACACCGGGTCTGAGATATGGAACTTCAGTGGATTAATTTGGGGAGAATGCAAAGCATGCGGTTACCTGATGCGGTTGTTTACCTTTACCGGGAATCACCGGGAAAAACAGAGTGAGGAGAGACCGGAATGCGAGTGCGGGAACAGGACCTTTCTGTCAGGACAATGTGAACGAATTGAAGGAGAAGCAGGGATCCCGGGTTTTTTTGACGAGGAAGTTATCGTCGGGAGGTGCATTGAATGTGGCAGAAATAAAGCTATTGTGTTTTAGGATAAGATATGGCATAAATGATAAATTCTTGACTTGCACCTGAAATATTTATAAATTCAGTTCAGTTAATTTATTTCAGCAGCCCCCTTCCTTCCCATGAAAGGCCTTAAAATATTCTTTTATTTGCACTATGCTCATTCACTGTTCTATACGGGCAGAACAACTTTTCAACCTGTCTGGCCGATGCAGCTGTTGAATTGACAAGCCAGGCTGTCTCATATGATCCCGGATATTACAGCATATCTTATCCAAACGGTGATGTGCCTGCCGACAGGGGCGTTTGCACCGATGTAGTAATCCGTGCTTACAGAAAAGCCGGCATCGACCTCCAGAAGGAGGTTCATGAAGACATGCTGGCCAACTTCGACAAATATCCGAAGCTGTGGGGGCTGTCACGTCCGGATGCAAACACAGACCACAGGAGGGCTCCTAACCTCATGATATACTTCGCCAGGCACGGTTCCCCGAAACCTGTCTCCCTGAGGGCGGAAGACTATGCACCGGGTGAAATCGTATTCCGGAGCCTTGGCGGCGGCGTCATGCATGTCGGGATAGTCTCAGGCAAACGATCGGCTGACGGCGAGAGATACCTGATCGTACACAATATCGGCAGTGGACAGGTACTTGAAGACTGTCTCTTCAGGTATAAAATAACAGGTCATTACATCTATCCGGCTTTGAGTGGATTTGCTTCGTCACCAGCTTCCCGATGATCCGCCACCGCCTGATCTGCCGCCTCCGCCGGAGAAGCCTCCGGATGAACCGCCGCCTGAACTCCAGGAACTACCTGATCTGCCCGATGCAAAGGTAAATCCTCCAATTGATGCCTTGCCCTTCGTCTTCAAATCCGTTTTGGCCTTCCTGTACCATTCTGAATTATTCAGAAACAGTTTAGCACCGGGATAGAGTATCAGGTAACTTATCAGGCAGACCAGGGCTCCTTTGGTGCCGACAGCAACGATGGTGAACATTGCCCAGAACGGTATCAGGAAAATGTACAGGAACCAGCCAAATCCCGGCGTCATTATCCCGAAAACGGTAAACAGGCCGATTATGCCAAAAATAAAAGCTCCGAACAGGATCCGTTCGGTAATTGTAAGATCGGGGCCGTCCAGACCAGATAATCCGGCACCTTCAGAGTCACCTGTCTCCACAAAAGCTAATCCTTCATCAAGATAGCCTCCCTCAAGAATATCAATGACTGCCAGTGCCCCGTCAACGATACCGCCCTCGTAATCGCCATCCCTGAATTTTGGTGTCATGACAAACTGAATTATCCTGCTTGCGGTCAGATCTGTCAGTATGCCTTCAAGGCCGTAGCCTACCTCAATCCGCATCCGCCTTTCATCGGGTACTACTATGATAAGAACACCGTTATCTTTGCCTTGTTGCCCAAGTTTCCACTCATTGAAGACCCGGTTTGAATACTCTTCGATGCTTTCACCTCCTATAGCCGGAATTGTCAGAATGACGACCTGGTTCGTTGTCCTCATTTCATGGGCCTTCAGGCTGTCGGTCAGCAGGCTGTGGGTTTCAGCTGACAGTAAATAGGCATTGTCTGTTACACGGCCGGTAAGGAATGGCACATCAGTATCAGGGACAGCGAAGGCTGACAGGAGCGCGGCAATAACCAGGATGATAATCGGATTTGCTTTCATAGTCCTCTTTCTTCAATAATTCTGTCCGACAATTCATTACTGGTTATATCGTCAGCCGTCAACGGTTCAATTATCCTGGTCAGTTCATCAACCGCAATCTCCATAGAAAGACGAAATTCATTTCTCCCGAGGGGAGCTTTCATCAGTTTTATTACCCTTTGAATATCAGTATTGCTCACATGGTCGCATATACCTTTATCAGGTATGATCACAACCTTTTTTTCAAAAAGACTTATCAGAAGGAGGATTCCTGTCCGATGTTTTGTCAGGAATAGCTGTCTTGACAGGAAAAGAGATTCTGCATAATGCCTGGTTTCTGTTTCGGCACGGCTGTCATTCAGAAAAAGTCGTGCAAATCCCTGAAGAAGAATCGTTAGCAGAGCCATAACCGCACCGGTTGCAAGCATTGCGAGTACAGTAATCAGAACGGCCAACCCCTGTATCCAGCCCGGGAAAAGGAGATTTCCCGAAAGTGCCAGCAACCCGGACACTGAGATTCCAGGGGGCAAAGGCCTTTTATGGAATTTCTGCGTAATTGTCACTGTGTATGACTGTTGCAAGTGCTATCTGGGATCTCGTTTGTTCTTCAGCCCTGGCTACTTTCTTCTCCAGGAGGTCCTTGTCATTTTCCGAAAGAACAGTTTTCATTGATCTATCGTAATTTGATGATAATATACCAAATATAGTATCACGAGGGTTGAAATCTGGCTGTGGACTTAACCCAAAATGCAACAAAAACCAGAAATTTCAGTTATATAGATTACCTATAAAATAAAAAGGCGGTCCCCATTCATATGTTAGTCAAATATACATTCGTCAAAATATGGACCCAGAAAGGGTCGGCGAGGTAGGGGACCGCCCATTTCAAAATTAAGAAATATTTCAATCCAAAGACATTTAATAATACATTGGTGTCATTTTTTTGGCCGGATCTTCATTTTTTTCTGCTGAGTCAGCATGTGAGGGGCCGGGTGACGGAGTTTGGAGGTGCCAGTTGGGGATGGATCAGTTTATGCTCAGGCAATACCGGCGCCGGATGATGAGGACAGGTTTTTGCTCTATAATATTAAGGTATAAATTATACTTCGGAATTATTATCGGGTTTTGAAACGAAAAAAAGTCAAAAAAAAGTTGGAATAATTTGTTTTATTGAAAAAGCTCCATATCTTTGCACCCGCTTTTAAAGAAAAGCACGTTCCCTGAAAGAGTGATTTGACAAGATGGACTTTCGGAGTCAGCCCTGGGAAGGGCGGAAAAAAGTTGGAAAAAACTTCGGAAAAAGTTTGGTGGAGAAAAGAGAGTTCAGTATCTTTGTCGTCCCTTGCCTTCAAAAAAAAGGAACAGGGAAAAAGTTCTTTGAATTATTGATGAAGTAGTAGCACACAGGCGAGAGAGATCTCGCCAAAAACCTAGCGATTTCGATTGAGTTTTTGAAGAGACCGGATTGATCTTCGATGGATATTTAAGAAATGAAATATTACAATGAAGAGTTTGATCCTGGCTCAGGATGAACGCTAGCGGGAGGCTTAACACATGCAAGTCGAGGGGCAGCACGAGGTAGCAATACTTTGGTGGCGACCGGCAGACGGGTGAGTAACGCGTATGTAACCTACCTTGTACAGGGGGATAACCCGGAGAAATTCGGACTAATATCCCATGGAAATATTGAGAGGCATCTTTTGATATTTAAAGTTCCGGCGGTACGGGATGGGCATGCGTAACATTAGCTAGTTGGTAAGGTAACGGCTTACCAAGGCTTTGATGTTTAGGGGTCCTGAGAGGGTGGTCCCCCACACTGGTACTGAGACACGGACCAGACTCCTACGGGAGGCAGCAGTGAGGAAT
>DHGW01000093.1:0-439 GCA_002402965.1 Bacteroidales bacterium UBA4788 | reverse complement strand
GCTTTTCCAGGGGGAGAAACTTGCGCACGTGTTGCGCAATTGACGGTACCCTGGGAATAAGCATCGGCTAACTCCGTGCCAGCAGCCGCGGTAATACGGAGGATGCGAGCGTTATCCGGATTCATTGGGTTTAAAGGGTGCGTAGGCGGACTATTAAGTCGGTGGTGAAATCCTGCAGCTTAACTGCAGAACTGCCATTGATACTGATAGTCTTGAGTTTGGTTAAGGTAGGCGGAATGTGTAATGTAGCGGTGAAATGCTTAGATATTACACAGAACACCAATTGCGTAGGCAGCTTACTGAGCCGACACTGACGCTGAGGCACGAAAGCGTGGGGATCGAACAGGATTAGATACCCTGGTAGTCCACGCCGTGAACGATGTTCACTAGGTGTTGGGGGTATTGACCCCCTCAGTGCCGAAGCTAACGCATTAAGTGA
>DHGW01000048.1:48281-65395 GCA_002402965.1 Bacteroidales bacterium UBA4788 | reverse complement strand
GTATTTCTCCGTGCGTCATTCAGGTCGTCAATCACCAACAGGGTCTTGTCCGTCGGGCCGTACCTGCTGGCACCATTGATAACATATCCTGACATTGCATTGCCGCTGTCGTCATACATCGGCCTGATGTCCACTGCCCTGCCGGTGAAGTTGCCGTAAAAGTTACTGGCCTGATCCTTTTGATAATCAAAGGCGAAGATGAACTCCTTGTTGTTCTCGTTGCCCTGACCCCACAATTTGTCCCATGTGACCAGCTCAAAGCCTGTAATGGACTCAAGAGCTGTCACGGCTTCAGAGAAGTCAGCATTGCCGCCGCCCAGTACTTTCCCTGACCAGAGGTATACATCACCCTTGAGTGCGAGCGTGGCCCCCTTTGACCAGAATACATTGCGACCCAGCCAGAGTGAGTTATCATCGCCAAAATACTCAAGGCTCTTTGCAATGTCACTCTTGATAAGCTGCATAACCTCGCTCTTGGGTGAACGCGGTTTCTTTAGCTTTACAAGGTCTACCTCTAGAAGAGGTTCGGTGCTAATCGGAACATCGCCCCACGCCCTTACCATTGTATAATAAACATGTGCACGGATACCGTAGACCTGGCCCATAAGGTGATTCAGATCAGAAGGCCGGGCAAAAGTCACATCGGGTGCATTCTGAATGAAGTCATTCAGGTAGTGGATGAATCCGTAGAAATTAGCCCAGTTTGAAAAATGGACAACAGTTGAACTGATATTGTTTTCAATCAGGTCCGTTCCGTAAGGTGACTCGATGGTGTTACCGCCCCAGACATCGGATCGCAGTTCTCCCATCTGCCAGAAGGTGCCGGCGTAGCCCCTGTAAGCTGCCATGATGCCGGTGTGAGCAGCTTTAACAGCCTCTTCGCTTTCCCAGAATCCATTGTAGGTAAGCTGACTTTCAGGCTGCATGTCGAGCTCACATGCATTCAGCATGATGACACCCGCAAGTAGTATGATAAGTTTTTTCATTTTCTTATTGTGTTTGAGTTTTAGAAAGTTACGCTTAACCCCAGGGTATAGGTCCTGGGAAGAGGAAATCTTCCGTAGTCGATGCCATCACCTGATTCTTCCGGCAAACTGCCAGAGAATCCGTTGAAATATGCAAGGTTGGCAGCCGTAACATAGACTCTGAGATCATTGAAGAGATTGTTGACCCTGCTTCCGGGAAGACTGTAACTCAGTGTCATCTCCCTGAGTGCAAAGAAGTCGCCTTTCTCCCACATCCTGGAGCTGCTGCTGGTCATCGACCCCTGGTCACCGCCACCAGCCAGGTGGTTCTTCTGCCTGTCAACCAGGGTAAATATGGGGATATCCGAATCAGGGTTTTCAGGCGTCCATGTGTCCCTGATTTCTATGGGCCCGTTCTGGTTGCCCTGAGTCTGAGCTATTCCCTTAACCCGGCGGCCGTTGATGATCATGTGCCCCACGGTAAAGTCGCTCCTGACAAAAAGATTCAGGTTTTTGTATGTCAGTCCTGATGTAAGACCTCCCGAAAATTTGGGTGTCCTTCGGCCAATGACAGCCCGGTCCAGATAGTTGATAATGTTGTCTCCGTTAAGGTCTTTCCAGATTGCATCACCGAGGAAACGGGTGTCCTTGTCCTGCGCAAACTCGACTATTCTTCCGGCATGGGCATCGATGTCAGCCTGTGTTTTGTAGACTCCGTCAAAGATGTAGGCTGTTATAACGTCATATCCTACCCTCTCACCTTCCTGAAGGCCGCCCACGTAAATTGTGCCACCAGTTGCCGGATCATATATCTCGGTACCGCCCTGCCTGTTCTTATCAACACCGTTCTCAGGAAGCTGCTTGGCGTAGTTCCTGACCCTGTAATAGGTCATACCCAGATTCCAGGTGAAGTCTGATGACTTAATCACATCAGCGTTGAGCTGCAACTCAAGGCCGCGGTTCTGAAGAGTTCCGTTATTGGTTGTAATGGATGAGAAACCGGTCCAGAGAGGCAGTGTGAGAGCAGCAAGTTTGTCCTTCACATCCCTGACAAAGAAATCTGCTATCACCGTAACCCTGTTATCAATCAGGCCCATGTCAAGTCCGAAGTTGAAAGTGGTTGAACGCTCCCATTTCAGGTCAAGCAGGGGCAGTCCGTTGTTGACATAGCCCGTCTGACCGTAGTAGACTGATGTGGCACCGTAGCTTCCGAAAACTCCAAAGTTACTGAGTATGTCAATGTTGCCGTTGACACCGTAGCTGACTCTGGGCTTGAGCCTGGTTATATATTCAGCGATCACTGAGTTTTTGAAGAACTCCTCATTGTGCGCATTCCACCCGAGTGAAATTCCGGGGAAGAAATCATACTTGTTGTTCCCCAGGCGCGAGGTGCCATCGTAACGGAAGGTCAGGCCAACGAGATACTTGTAGTCAAAATCATAATTGACCTGCCCGAACAGGGAGGCTATCTCATACCCTGTCCTGAATGAATAGGGAACACCATTTGCCTCAGAGCCCATATTCATTGTATAGATGAGGTCAGTGGGCGAGAGCCGGGTTCCGGCACTCAGGCTGAAAGCACGCTCGGTAAAATACTCGCCGCCGAGCAGGGCATTAAGATTATGAAGGCCGGCGAATGACTTTTTATAATTAAGTAATCCGGTCAGCTGGTGACGGAGAGTCCTGTCAAGCGATGCTGAAGCATTTCTTGCAGTGATCAGACTTCCCGAATTGAGATACGCCTTGTTGAATGATTCATTTGTGTTATTCACCGAGAAATGACTTCCTCTCAGTGTGAAGGTGAAATTGTTCAGGAAGGTGTAGTCGAGCTGCACTGACCCCGATAGTCTCTGCTCAAGATTGTACCTGACAAATTTATCCTTGTAGTAGAGCGGATTACCAAAGCCAAGATAGGTGCCCGGCTGATACTCATTCGAAAGGCTTCCGTCAGGATTGTTATTGTAGATACGTGATGTGGGCGCCAGACCCGCAGTCCTCTGAAAGAGGTTGTAATCGGTGTCAAACGGAAGGTCCCTGTTCGAATGACCGTAGAATATGTTTGAAGAGACCTTCAAAGCCTTGGTAAGGTTATAGGAGGCATTGAAGGTTCCTGAGATCCTCTTGAATGCAGAACCTACAACCAGGCCGTTGTCATCCAGAAAGCCGAGACCCAGGTAGTAATTACCCTTGTCATTGCCTCCGTCAAATGATAGTGTGTAATCCTGCGAATTGCTCTTCTGATAGAACAGCTCGTTCATCTTGTTCTCCATGAAGAGAAGAGTGGTACCGGGATTAACCGGGTCTTCCATCGTCCTCCATCCGTCATAGGCGAGGAGATACTCGTTGTCCGACGAAAGGACCATCGTAGTATAAATGGAGTTGGTGGTGTTGTTACCTACCCCTGCAGCATTGTTTCCCGTCAGGAACTGGTTCAGCCACGCATAGCCCATCACATCCTGGGCTGCCTTGACTGCCAGCCTGTTGAACTTAACGTAATCGGCGGCATTGAGATACTCCATCGGATCCTCAGGCCGGTTATTGAATGTGAACTTTGTCCTGAGCGTGATGTTTGACTTGCCTGCCTTCCCCTTCCTGGTGGTTACGAGGATAACACCGTTGGCAGCCCTGGCACCGTAGATGGCCGTTGAGGCAGCATCCTTAAGTACTTCGATCGACTCCACATCGTCGGAGTTGAGAGCGTAAAACGAACTGGGCACACCATCAACCAGGATAAGAGGATTACCGGTTCCGTCGAAACTGGTACCACCTCTGACAACAAGGCTTGGAGTGGTGCCCGGCTGCCCGCTTGTCTGGGTAACCTTCAGTCCGGCAATAGTGCCCTGCAACGCCGTTGCCACATTGGAGCGTGGTGCGTTTTGCAGAACACGCGTGTCAAGCTTGGAGATAGAGGTGGTCATCTCGGCACGCGACTGGGTGCTGTAACCGGTGACAACTATCTCCTCCAGGATCGTCGTTTCCTGCGCGAGGAGGACATCAATCACGTCTCCTGAGCCTATTGCCAGGGTCTGTGACACGTATCCCACCATCGAGACAATTATCTCATTGCTGCCCGATGGCACATTAAGCGAATAGGTGCCATCTGACTGTGTGGAGGTACCCACAGTGGTACCCCTTACAACGACGCTTACTGCAGGCAACGGAAGGCCATCCGCAGCATCCGTCACCGTGCCTCTGATGGTCCTCTGGGCCATGACAGCACTGCTGCTCAGCAATAGCGAAAGCAACAACATCATCATCCCAGGCCAGAAAGAAACTTTTCTTTTCATTGAGTGATTTGATTTTGGGGTTAGTATTTAAAATTAATAATGGTCTTATGTATTACATAATACAATGCAAAAAAATATTTTTTTAATTTTACATGCAAGAGTTTTACCATTTATTTTTGCTTTTTTTGTATTACTTAATTATTTATTCAATTAATAATGAATAATCAGGACTTAAGACTTGACCTGAAGGCAATCGATACAAGCAGTCTCGTTGACAAGGTTGAGATGCGCCTAATTGAGGTCTTTCTCTACAGGGAACTTAAGCCCGGTGACTCAATACCAAAGGAGACTGAACTGGCAACACTCATGGGCGTAAGCCGGACCGTCATCAGGGAGTCGCTGAACAGACTCAAGACTATGGGCCTGATAGAATCGAAAAAGCACAAGGGTACAATTATCAAAAGCCCCGACCTCTCAGCAGTCCTTGGCAAATCTCTTATCCCCAGAATACTGGACAACAAAACCCTGATGGATGTCTTTGAGATGCGCCTGGCACTGGAGGTTGGAATGGCCGACTTCATCTTCGCCAGGAAAACCGAAAATGATATTAAGGAACTGGAAGAGATCGTGGAGATCGAACCTGACCACTCCGACAATATCCTGTTTGACGTTGATCATGAGCTTAAATTCCACGGCAAACTTTACCAGATGACCGGCAACACAACGCTTGAGGATTTTCAGAACCTGCTGCTGCCGGCATTCCAGCATGTATACAACATCGGGCTGCTGAAGGTGAAAGGCAAACAGAGGAAGTACAAGTCGCACAAGGAACTGGTGCTATTGCTGAAAAAAGGAACCCCCGATGAATTCCGTGAGGGTATGAGACGCCATCTTGAAAACCATTTCGTCAGGATACTGGAGGTAACCGACGTTCAAAGCACCGAAGCATAAAAACCCACGATAAGGGCGAAGAAAACCATCTGCACTGCAAACAGCGGCAACGCTCTCTCATTGGCCTCATCCTCCCCCCACAGCCTCACCGCAATGTGGAACAACAGCGAAAAAAGGAACCATGCTGCATAGTTGCGGAAAGGTATGCCATCCCCGGACCATGTCCACATGTCCAGCCTGATGGCCGCACGCTCCAGCAACAGATCATATGCCACCATCAGCAGTGACCCGGTAACAACGACAAAAATTGATTGGATAAAGGAACGTCCGCCGGCAGACAGGATGACGGACTTCTGGCCGTATGCTGAAGTAACGCGGTTTGAACCTCCGCCTGCCACCACTTCCCAAAACTTCCTGCCAATGATATTGGTGCAATAGATCAGCACGAACCAGTTCAGCCCGATGATGACGGGTGTGTTCAGTAATTTCGGTCCAAGCGTGTGGCCATAGACATACTCTCCGAATATCTTTCCGGTGTTCACTCCGACCGCTTCAACAAGGAAAGAGACAATAAATATTCCGGTCCCCGTAATCCAAACACGGCGGTGGGGTTTCTTACCGAAGAAGAGAAATGCTGCAGCAAACAGCAGGTTGAGGGGAGTGATCCTGATGAAAAGATCGCGACTGAAGGGCAGAAGCATCCCCGCCACTCCAACCCCATAAACCCAGAGCAGTATCTTCACTGGTTCACTAATATGACTCCCTGGTTTCTTCATCCTGCTGGCGGTATCATGTCACAGGCAATCTTCGCCGAGGCAAGGCACAAGGGGATACCCCCTCCGGGGTGTACCGATCCTCCCACAAACCACAGGTTCCCGTATTTTCCTTTCACGTTGGGATGGCGCCTGAATGCGGCAAACCGGCTGTTTGAACTGCTGCCGTAAAGCGCTCCCCGGCTTGATGCCGTCAGTTTCTCAATCAGAGGAGGATCCAGCACCTTTTCAGCTCCTATCGTCTCTTCAACATTGCATCCCAGCCTCCTGCTCAGCTTTGCCAGTATGTTTTTCCGTGCCTCATTGACGATCCTCGTCCACTCCTGCCCACTGTTGTAAGGGACATTTATCATCACAAACCAGTTGTCTTTCCCTTCAAGTGCATCAGAGTGTATGACCCTTGACGAGGCAAAAAGATAAACCGTCGGGTCAGAGCTCACCTCGCCCTTCCGCAGAGACCTGAACTCCCCGGGATAGTCTGATGAGAAGAAAATATTGTGAAGGTCGAGTTCGTCAAACCTTCTGTTCATCGCCCAGTAAAATATCAGAGCCGATGTGCTCCTCTCCTGTCTCTCCTGTTTCCGGGCCGGACCCTCCTCCATCATCAGCTTCCTGTAAAATGGTATCACATCCACGTCAGAGACAACCGTGTGAACTGGCATAATGCCGGTCGTGGTCTCAAGGCCTGTGATAATTCGTCCCTCCTTCACTGCTGACAGAACCTCCTCACCGGTATGGATTATCACGCCGCACCTGATGGCCAGGTGCTCAAGCGATGTAACAATCTCCCGCATCCCCTTTTCAGGGAAAAAGGCTCCCATATTGTGCTCAAGGTGAGCTATCACATTAAGGGTTCCGGGAGCCCTGTAAGGACTTGATCCGTTGTAAGTTGCATAACGATCAAAAAGTTGAATCAGCTTCGTGCTGCGAAAACGCCTGCTGATGACGCCGTGCATGGTGGAAAAGGCATTCAGCTTCCTGAAGTTGCGGGCCACGTTGAGCGACTCCGGTTTACGAAAGTTATCGAGCTGGTAGAAGGGCGAAAAAATAAAGATCCCGGCTGTCAGATCATACAGTTCGGCACACTCATCCAGGAATGCGATGATATTTTCCCGCGGCTCGCCGGTAACCCGCTCCGCCTCATCTGCAAACCGTTGCCTGTCGGTCCATGCGTTGAGCAGTGCGCCGTCATCATAAAAATACCTGCATGACGAATCAAGCGCTATATACCTGAAATGTTCCCGCGGATCCTCTCCTGCGAGGGTGAAGAGTTCATCCACCAGTTCAGGCAGGGTGAAGAGCGAGGGTCCGGTATCAAAGCGGCAGCCATTGATCCGTATCTCGCCGATCTTGCCTCCGGTCTCACTGTTCTTTTCGTAAAGGTGCGTCTCGTAGCCCTTCAGTGCCAGCCTGATTGCCGACGCCATACCTCCTATGCCGGCCCCGATAACTGCAGCCCTTTTCTTCATCTTTTTCTTCCTTTCGTCAGATAAGCCCGGTGATGTCCCTCAATATTACTTTAATAAGCAGCAGCATTTTCCTCCAGTCCGATATCCGGAACCGCTGTCCGGTCACTGCCTCAGGCTGGGTCTTCCTGATCTTGCCGAAGAGCGCCAGATAGTAGGAATATGCCAGGTATACTCCCCGCCGGCTGCCCCGGTCAAGACCCCTGATCCCTTTCAGCGCCGCACTGAATTCCGATGCAATGTCAGTTTCTATCAGTTTCTTGTCGGCGCTTGTAAAATTACCGAAGTCGACCCCCGGGAAATAAATCCTTCCCCGGTCTGTATAGTCACTTCCGATATCCCGGAGGAAATTAACCTTCTGAAAGGCCGAACCCAGCTTTCGTGCGGGCTCCCTGAGCTCCGCAAAGCGATGGGGCTCATCATGGCAGAAGACGCGGAGGCACATAAGTCCGACCGCCTCTGCAGAGCCGTAAATATACTGCTCGTAGCTCTTCTCATCGTGCCTTTTCTGCTCCAGGTCCATCTCCATGCTGTAGAGAAATGCATCGATGAATTCCCGGTCAATATTGTAGGTATTTACGGCCCACTGGAATGAGTGCAGCACAGGATTGGAGCTGACCCCGTCCGAGATTGCTTCCGCGGTATCAGCCCGGAATTTGTCGAGCATCTCCCTCTGACTGTGATCAAAAAAGGTATCGACTATCTCGTCAGCGAGCCTGACGAAGCCGTATATTGCGTATATCGCAGGTCTGTGCCGCCGAGCCAATGTACGTATGCCAAGGGAGAAGGAGGTACTGTATCCTGTTGTCACCTCCCTGCTGCACCTCAGGGCGATTGTATCATATAGAGTCAATTTCATCGTCTATCCTCCGGACGGTTAGTTTGGAGCTTATAATCACCATCGGCAGTCCCGTTCCCGGTACAGTCGAGGCTCCTGTATACCACACGTTGGAGAGGACCTCGTCCCTGTTGGAAGGCCTGAATCCGCCCACCTGTGTCATCTTATGCCCCAGTCCGAGACCGCTGCCGCGGTACAGACCGAACATATTCTGCCAGTCGACCGGGTCAAGCACCACCCGGGTCATCAGGTTCGCCTCCACATTATGGCCGGTACGTTCCGAGAGATCTTTAATCACCGCATCTGCTATCCTTTCCCTGTCGCTCCAGTCGGGTTTGAACCTGAGGTCAGGTACGGGTACAAGTATGAAAAGGTTTTCACATCCTGCCGGCGCGCTCCGGGGATTGAAGATGGCATTGGCATTTACGTAATAATATGGTTTCTCCAGGGAAACCCTGTTGCGGAAGATCCCCTTGGAGTATGGTTCGTAGTCCCTGTCACCGAGAAAATAGTTGTGGTGGTGTATATTCTCCATCTTCCCCTTCACCCCCAGATAGAGTGTCAGCGGCGCAAGAGTCCACTGCATCCTGTCAAGCCTCTCATCGCTGAAGGCCGGACGGCGGAATACCCTGCCCCTGAACATTGCAGCATCAGCGTTAACCACGAAGATATCAGCTTCCCAGCGTCTGCCGTTGCTGTCAATGAAAGCCCTGTTCCTCTTGCCCGATGAATCGAAGCCGGTAACAGTGACATTGTAGTTTATTTTAATTCCGGCTTTCTCCGCTTCGCGAAGCAGTCCCTCCACAATCTGGTACATCCCCCCTTCGACATTGTGGTAACCGTCATGCACCATCTCGGTGTAGCTCAGCAGTGTGTAAACGGCCGGAGTGTCAAAGGGTGTAGCACCAAGGAAGAATGATACCAGCGAAAAGATTACCCGCACCTCGTAGGAACTGAAGTACCTGCTCATCTCGCTCCATACTGACCGCAGCACCTTCGGCGTATGCTTCACTGGTAGCTTTGTCATCTGGAAGAGGAAGTCAGGCAGTGACCTGAAGTTCTTTGACAGGACGCCTTTTTCGATGTCATCAAACAGGACGCCGGCCGATGCCAGAAACCGCTCCATGCGCTCCCTGAATCCAGGCTCGATATCCTCGAACTCTCCGGTGAGCCTCTCCAGGTCTCGATAAATGGTATACCATCTGTCACTGCCCCGGAAGTTCACGCGGTAGAGGGGATCAATCTGCACGAACCTGAAGGGCATCTCAATTCCTGCATCCTTCGCAAACTCCTCGAAGTGGTAGCTCATGCTGAAGAAGGTGGGGGCCATGTCAAAGGTGAAGCCGCCGGAGGTGAGCTGGTTAAGCCTTCCTCCTGCCTGTCGGTACATCTCAACTATCTCAACCTCATAGCCCCGTCGCCTGAGCCTCAGGGCCGTTGCCAGCCCGCCTAATCCGGCGCCTACAATGAGCGCTTTTTTTCCAGTCATATTTTTATTTTATTTTCTTCTCCGCTTCAGGCAGCAGCTCATCTCTTACCCATTGAAAATCAGGCTCTCTCCTGAGCGCCCTGCGGTAAGCTTCGGCCGCTCCCCTGTAATCACCCATCTTTTCAAGCAACTGTCCTGACAAAACCATCGTATTCAGGTATCTCCAGTGGCAGGCCGGCACCGCACCACCTGCTTCGAAAAGCCGCAGGGCCTCCCTGAATGATGCAACAGCCTTCTCCTTTGAACCCCCTGCAAACGCAGGCATATGCGCCTCGGAGT
The DNA here is from genome assembly GCA_002402965.1 of Bacteroidales bacterium UBA4788. Taxonomy (GTDB): domain Bacteria; phylum Bacteroidota; class Bacteroidia; order Bacteroidales; family VadinHA17; genus SR-FBR-E99. The sequence continues at coordinate 55,467 of DHGW01000048.1, read as the reverse complement.
TTGCCTTTTCAATCCAGACGACAGCTGAACCATTGCCCACCTGCATCGCCGTCTCAAGCTGCTTCAGCGCCTTCGGGCCCAGGGTCACCGCACGTGCTGGATTAAGCCCCATCCTGAACCCGAGCAGGGCAATCCTGAAGGCCTCCGTCTCTGCCCGGTATTCCGGATAAGCAGCAAGTTGCTCTACTTCGGCAGCAAAGGTTTCAACAACCGGTCTGGCAACATCTTTTTTCTCACTGCCAAGCAGATACCCGACATATCCGTACCTGGCTTCGGCCAGGGTGTAGAGTGTGCAGCCCTTCGGATCACGCCTGTATTGCCCCTCCAGTTCCAGCATACCCTTCTTCCACATTTCCATGTCGCCGCTTACATATCCCTTATATATGGTGCAGCTGCTGCAATCTCCCTGCGCTGAAATACTCGACGCCGGCCATGCAAGAGCTGTCAGCAGGAGAGCTATGGTTATCCTGTTCATTTGATTTTTCGTCCTTTCCATTCAAAATTTTTACCTGCATGTCTTCTGACTGCCAGGAATGCAATATGGTAAAAAGCAGCGATTCCCGGCAGCAACCACAGGAGATTTTCACTTACCCTCTGCCTGCTTGTCACGGCGATCATTGCGTTCAGGACAATGACCATAAAGAAATATGCTGTTGCGAACTGCCATGGCAGGAAGAGCAGAATGATCCATCCGACCAGGCCGGTAACAGCGTAGAGAAGAAAAAATGCAATGCTGTTGCTGAACATCGAAAAGATGTTCCTGGAAAAGCCGTTTACTCCCTCCATATATCCTCTGTACATCCGGCATTCTATCTCCTTCCGTCCCACTAGCGTATCACCCTTCAGTCCTGACCTCTTCACCAGCCGCATAATTTCTATGTCCTCTGCCATCCGGTCCTTCACCAGTTCATGGAAGCGGTATCGCCTGTACAATTCTCCGTGGAAAAGCATCATCTGTCCGTTGGCAGCCGAGAAGGAGGTCCACCTGCATCGGCGTATCAGGAAGAGCGGAAGCAGCGAGAGTAAGATGCGGAACATGAACGGCACAATGGCTTTTTCACCCCTGCTCCTCATCTTCTGACGGGGGAACATCGAAAGCAGCGTCAGCTGGTGACGGAAGGAGTATGACACTGCTCTTCTTAGCAGGTCCTCTCCAACTGTGACGTCAGCATCAAGAAAGAGCAGGTAATCATTCTTCGCCTCTTCAGCCAGTTTGTGGCATGCATGGTTCTTGCCCGTCCAACCCTCAGGGAGCTCACCTCCCCGGATGCACCTCACCCTTTTATCCACCTTTGCGTAACCGGCAACCACATCCGCAGTGCTGTCCGTTGATCCGTCATCATATACCAGGATCTCCGCATTGCGATAACGGAGTGCGGTCAGTGAGCCCAGCAGGTAGCCTATATTCTTCACTTCATTCCTGACAGGTATGAGCACTGAGAGAGAAGGCAGCCGGTCATTATCCCTTACGATAAAAGGCAGGTAGGGTCTGGAGAGCATATTCACCAGCGCCACCGCAAAGCGAAGGAATGTCAGGAAGATAACGAGGCACCCGGCAATTGTCAGTATCATGAAGGTATCTGTTTGGCTATGCACTCGTCAAGGAAAATGTTGTACGCCTCCTCCAGGTCGGTGACGGTTCTCTCCCGGGAGGAGTATTCTATCACCCTGACGTATAGCCCGGGTTTCTTCTCGGAATACCAGTCGGGCAGGGCGATGTAAAGCAGTATCATCAGTTTGTCAGAGGCACCGGCTATGATGCGTTCGGCCCCTTTTTCGAACCGTACCGGCCTGCGGTGTATCGATGTAATGGTCCCCTGCGGGTAGACCACCACCATATTTTCAGCATCATGAAGAAGGCCGGATGTATACTTGAGAGTGTCAACCACCGTCCTGGACCCGCGCTTGATTGAAAACGCCCCGGCCTTGTTAAGGAAAAGCCTCTTCTCAAGTTGCTCCTCAAGCATCATGATATGAAACCTCTTATGCAGGAAGAGGTCGTTAATGCGGTAAGCGATGAATCCGTCCCACCAGCTGAAATGGTTTCCGATGAGCAGCACGGGACTTCCGGCAGTATTCACGCTGCAATCAAACCGGACATCGCTGAAATGTCGTTTCAGGCCGTTCCATGAATAGAAGCTGAAAAAACGTACAAAGAAGGGAATATGTCTCGCTTTAATTATCATTTGCTGCCTGTTGCGACAAGAGAACGGAGCGGATTGCGGTATTCCTCAGGTATCACGGGCAATCCTTCCTCAACCAGCGCCGGGAACTGCTGCATGAACCTCACCAGGGCAAGCCACTCCTTTCCTTCCTGAATACCGGCCTGCTTTAAATCGAAATCCATCACGAAGTCATCCATTTCGGTAACCAGGTTACCGTCCTTATCCTTGGGTTCAACCTTTATCAGACCAAGTGTTTTCTTTTTTACCAGCCCCAGGTTATCAGCAATGTATGAGTTGGCTACTATAGAATAGAGCTTCGGATCATCCTTTGAGGTATTAACTTCCGATACATTTCCCTGGTGGTCTGTCATTTCAATCTTGCGAACCTTATTGAAAATCCTTCCATCAAGGTCATATTCTATGCGGAGATGAGAAAAGAAGGGATAATTTGAAGGGGCCGAAGCTGACGTAAAGAGAAGTATCTCGGCAATGTTCTTCAGTTCCTTTCCCGTCACCCACATTTTTGAGAGGGCGTATCCGGGTACATTATCCATCCCCGAACCCAGTGACATGACCCTGAAAACATCAGCCACGCTCTGCACTCCGGGAAGGATAGGATCACGAAGGACACCTGCCGCTACAATGGCAATGTCAGTACCCGGCCCTTCGCTGTTTACATAATCGTAGATCGCATCGGCCACCATGGGGCCCAGGTTACTTGCCCCGGCATCCCCGTATTCATCATAAGACACTGAGAACGGGGCGATGGCGACGGGCATGGCATAGGACATGCCCAACGGAGTCAGAATTGCATCGTTTATTTTCTCCTGCTGAATTACTATCTCCGATTGTAGTTCATTCCGTGATTTTATCCTGTCGTCAACGGGAATGGCTTCAAATCTCTCAAGTTTCACGCCGTTCGTGCCTGCAAGAAGATCAATTTTCCCGACAAATCTGCCGTTATCGCCAACCCCGACTATAGGTACTCCGTTTACGTACAGGGGTTCTTTAAGGAGGACATGTGTGTGTCCGGTAATGATCAGGTTAATACCACTCACCTTTTGGGCAAGCTTTACATCCTCACCAGACCACCCTCCTTTTTTGTCTTTGGATATTCCACTGTGTGACAGACATATAATAACATCGCATCCCTCCTTCTTCAGCTCTTTAACAATTTTCTTTGCTGCAGGGATTATCTTGTTAAAGGTCACAGGAGGAGCGTAGGGGGCAGATTCATCGGCATCCTTTCCCAGTAGGGAGAAGATTCCGATTTTAAGTCCCTCCCTCTCCTCAATAACATAATGCCTTACAAGGCCATCGTTCATGAGAGCCTCGAAGTCATTATCAGCCGGATCATCAGGGTCTGTAACAGCATTCCCCAGCAGCATGACAGGTATGTCTCCCCGCTGTTTTGATTTCCTGACTATCCTGGCATATGATGCAGGGCCAAAGTCGAAGTCGTGATTTCCCATGGCCACAACATCATAACCCGCCTTTCTCATGAGCGGCAGCTGGAATCCTGTTTCTGTCTCGAGTGCATGAAAAAGTGTGCCCATTAAACAGTCGCCCGCATCAAGCACAAGTGTCGATTCCGGATTTTCAGTCTTGACATCGGATATAATTGCCGCTATCCGTGAGAATCCGCCTATTGTCTGATCATTGTCTGCCACACCCGGCGTATAGGCAGACTCCGGAGCGTAACCCTGGAGGTGGGAGTGGAAATCGTTCGTGTGAAGAATGATCAGTCTCCTGCTCTCCTGGGCATTAGCTGCCGCGATCGCGAAGATGAGACAAGCCGCTAAAAAAATTCTAAATTTCATACTGGCGAATTTTGGGATTAAGTTAGAGAAAAAAAGTCCAAAGTCTTATGTCTGAAAGTCAAAAGTTAGTGGGCAGGTATACTGTAAATCCCATTTTTATTCCTACTCCGCCGGTAATCTCTTTATAGTCTTCACCTTCTCCGTATACCTCACCTGAAAAACTGAAGGAGGTGTACAGGTAACCGGCCATGATGTCAAATGTTACTTTATCAGTCAGAGGGACTGCCGCTCCCAGAAAAACTCCAATCAGAAAGAAATTGTTCTTTTCTTCAACATTGGTACTTCCTGATGTCGGCCATTTATACATATATCTGCCAAAAAGTGTCTCTATTTCTGCAAAGGGATAAATCTTTTCCAGAGGATAATAGTATCTGATAAATGGTCCAACACCTAACATTGACTCGCTCCATTTACCTTCGTAGTATGTATTTTCTTCTGAATAACCGCTTACCAGGACCTCAAGGCCCGCGACAAGATTATCCATGATGAAATAACCGGCCTTAGGCAGCAGGTTATAGTAGGTCATAGTATAGTCAACTTCAGTTACAGTGCCCACTTTGTATTTGGTTTTTGAGAAGCCCAGGCTCATAAGCTCAGAACCTCATCCGCCGCCCATTGCAACCGTGGAGGTAGTACCGAGCATGACATTGCCCTTGTCAAGCCGTGCCGCAGTGTTTGCTGCAACAAGGCATAGAATTGCCAAAAGCAAAAAGATTTTTTTATAGTCCGTTTTTTAGAAGTACCTACTCTTGAGTTTTTCGGCGTCTACTCCCTACTCTGGTGGCGGATTTCCGGGATTCTCCTGATATATAATTACTACAGAGGCTATTGATATTGTCAAATCAAATTTACATCCGCAGAAACGAGATGTCATATATTTCTTCGGGGAATAAAAATTTGAGACTAAAAAATGCTGAGCCATCATTTTGCCTTAAGGCGATAAGCCTTTTACTATATTTGTAACTATCAACACTAAATCCGCAGAAGATGATCAGTGAAATCAAGGTACAGGAATTGAACGCCGAACAATTCATTGCAGAAAAAGTTAAGGAGATAAGAGCCGTTGTGGGCGACGGTACCGCCATTAACGCTCTCTCCGGAGGCGTGGACTCCTCGGTTGTCACAATGATCGGACATTTGGCTCTCGGTGACAGGCTCAGGACGGTGTTCATACAGAACGGGCTGATGCGCGAGGGTGAACCTGAGGCTGTTGCCAGGGTATTCAAAAAGTTTGGAATTAAGGTGGAGATCATTGAGGCGCAGCAGGAGTTCCTTGAAGCCCTTGCCGGAATCACTGACCCTGAACAGAAACGTGAAGCCATCACCCAGACCTTCTACAAGAAGGTATTCGGGCGCATCGTAAAGGAGAGCGGCGCGAAACACCTTCTCCAGGGAACCATCCTCACCGATGTGGACGAGACAGTTGCAGGCATAAAGAGACAACATAACGTCTTCGCCCAGCTTGGTATAGATCCGCAGGAGGCATTCGGGTATAATATCATCGAACCCCTGATCCGGTTGAGAAAGGACGGCGTAAGAATGACCGGCCGTGCCGCAGGACTGCCGGAAGAGATGTTCAACCGCATCCCCTTCCCCGGTCCGGCCCTGGCAGCGAGAATCATAGGAGAGGTGACGCAGGAGAAGCTTGACACAGTCAGAAAGGCAACGGCAATAGTGGAGGGGCTCCTTGCAGGCAGGGGGGCGTTTCAGTACATGGCCATTCTGCATGACGACCGTGTGACCGGCATGCGCGACGGCAAGCGCGATTTTGGGAGGCAGATTGAGGTGCGCTGCTGGGACAGCGTGGATGCCCGCACTGCAACACCAACGAGGCTCCCGTTTGAGCTGCTGGAATCCATGGCAGCCGAAATCCTGAAGAAGGTTCCGGGGGTCGTATCTGTTACCTATAATATTGCCACCAAACCTCCTTCAACCATTGAGGCAGTCTGATGTTCAGGAGGCAGGAGGCAGTAGGCAGTAGGCAATAGGTAATAGTGTATTTATCATATATACAGCTAGTTATAAGCTGAATGAAAATATTAACTGCAAGTCTGTTGCCGACTTCACAATATCCTTTTGCCTGAACCGTCTGCCGGCTACAATTCTTGAGTGTCTACGGGCAACGCCACAATTGCCTATTGCCTATTGCCTGTATCACAGCGCATCTGCCACCACAAATGTCGACCCTCCGATAAAAATCATATCCTGGGGTCCGGCGACGGAGCGCGCCGCCTCAACCGCTTCAGGAACAGCTGTATATACGTTGCCTGCAAGACCGTACCTCTCCGCTGCTGCTTTCAGAAGCTGCTCATCCAGCGCCCTGGGGACAGAGGCCTTAGTGAAATAATATATGGCATCACGCGGAAAGAGCGGCAACACAGATCCCAGATCCTTGTCGTTCACAAATCCTATCACCATGTGCAGCTTCTGCTTTCGCGTCGCCCGTATCTGCCGCATAACATACTCAAGCCCTTCCCGGTTATGCCCGGTATCGCAGACTGTCAGCGGTGATTGCGACAGCACCTGCCAGCGGCCCAGGAGACCGGTATTTGTCACCACTGCGGCAACACCCCTGAGAAAATGTTCCCGGGTCACTCCGAAGCCGGCCGATAGCACCTCCACCACTGCTGCCGCAGTCTGGATATTCTTCTGCTGCGCCAGTCCTCCAAGCGGCGTCTCACCTTTCATCGTGATACCGTCGTCCAGCCCCTCAAGGGTAAACCGCCTCAGGGAATTGTCGGGGAAAGTATTCCCCAGCCTGCACCTGAACCGCCGGTCGGCAACCGTCAGCGGAGCATTCATCACCTCAGCCCTCTGCCGGAATACATCCGCTGTCTCAGCTTGCGTCTCCCCTATGACAACAGGAACACCCTCCTTTATAATACCAGCCTTCTCTCCTGCCACGGCTGCCAGGGTATTCCCAAGGAACTCCATGTGATCATGGCCTATGTTTGTAATTACCGACAGCTCCGGCATTATAATGTTGGTTGAGTCGAGCCTTCCACCCATTCCCACCTCTATGACTGCCACATCGACATTCATCCGCGCAAAATAATCGAAAGCCATCGCCACCGTCAGCTCGAAAAAGGAAGGTTTTACATGTCGCATCAGTGCATCATGTTTCTGAACGAACCGTATCACCTCCTCCTCTTCAATCATTCTGCCGTCAACCCTGATACGCTCCCTGAAATCCTTCAGATG
>DHGW01000048.1:0-48224 GCA_002402965.1 Bacteroidales bacterium UBA4788 | reverse complement strand
AAACACCGGTCAAGCTCGAGAGTATTGTCAAGATTGCCCTTGTAAGCCGGCTTCCCAACCCGGTGGTATGCCGGCAGCAGGCTGAACAGATATTCGACGGTCTCGGTATATGTCATGTTGATAACCTTTTTGCTGTTGTTTGCAAATTTACAAAAAGAGCGTCTCCTTAAAATGCGGTCAGGCTATCTTTGTCACCGGTTGCATCTGCGCCGGAGATGAGGCCCTCTAAACAAATCCGTTATGGCGAAAAAGAAAAAGGAAAAGAAGATTTTTATTCTCGACACGAATGTGTTACTGCATGACTACACATGCATTTACAATTTTGAGGAGAACGATGTGGTCATCCCCATCGTGGTGCTTGAGGAGCTTGACAAGTTCAAGCGCGGCAATGACATGATCAATTTCCATGCGCGGGAGTTCACCCGCGAGCTCGACAAGATTGCGGGCGACATGCTTCTCACAGGCCCCATCCCTCTGGGCGACAAGCTGGGAACACTCCATATCGAGACCGGTAAACAGTTTTCAGACAGGGTCTCCGAATCCTTCCCGGAGAGAACTCCTGATCACCGTATACTGGCAATAGCCGACTTTGTCACACAGGATAATAAAGACAAGAAGGTTATCCTGATAACAAAGGACATCAATCTCAGGATGAAGGCTAAGTCTGTTGGCGTCATGGCCGAAGACTACCAGAATGACAAGGTTGCCAATCTTGATGATCTCTACAAGGGTATCAAAATAATAGAGAATATTGACCATGCGCTTATCAATAAGCTCTATGAGCAGCCGGATGGCGTTCCCGCTTCGGAGCTGAAAGTCAAGGATCAGGAGACCGGGCATCATTTTTTCATACTGCGCAACAGCAATTCAAGCGCCCTGGCGCACTATGATCCTGCAACGAAAATGCTGGTCAGGGTACTCAAGCAGACCACCTACGGCATTGACCCGCGCAACGCCGAGCAGACTTTCGCGCTCGACGTACTGTGCAACCCGGATATCCAGCTCGTCTCTCTCACCGGAAAGGCCGGCACCGGGAAGACCCTTCTGGCCCTGGCTGCTGCACTTCACCAGCATAAGCGCTATAAGCAGATATTCCTGGCAAGGCCAATCGTGCCGCTTGCCAACCGTGATATGGGATTCCTTCCCGGCGATGTGAAGGAGAAGATGGACCCCTACATGCAACCGCTATTTGATAACCTGACGGTCATCAAGCATCGCTTCAGCGCCCAGAGCCCTGAGTTCATACGTATTAACGATATGATCAAAGATGAGAAACTGGTGATCACTCCACTGGCATATATCAGGGGACGAAGCCTTTCAAACATCTTCTTCATCGTTGACGAGGCGCAGAACCTCACCCCCCACGAGGTGAAAACAATAATCACCAGGGCCGGAGAGGGGACAAAAATGATCTTCACTGGTGATATAGAACAGATCGACTCACCCTATCTTGACTCCGGATCGAACGGACTGAGCTACCTGTCAGACAAGATGAAGGGCCTCGACCTCTTCGCGCATGTTCACCTTGTGAAGGGTGAAAGGAGCTTCCTCGCGGAACTCGCCAGCAGACTGCTTTAGACCAACTTTTTTAACTATTTTTACAGCCGGAACAGTAACCTATTAGTATTGAAGATAAAAGTAGCGTTTCATACACTGGGATGCAAGCTTAATTTTGCCGAAACTTCCACTATCGCACGGACCTTCCCGGAGGATAAGTTCGAGAGGGTATCGCCTGACAGTCATGCTGATATATATGTGATCAACACATGTACAGTCACTGATGCAGCTGACCGTAAATGCAGGCAGGCCGTACGGAAGTTCGTCCATCGAAATCCTGATGCCTTCATTGCCGTGGTGGGCTGCTATGCCCAGCTCAGGCAGGAAGAAGCCGCTGCCATCGAGGGTGTGGACCTGGTGCTTGGCACCTATGAGAAATTCGACATCGCCTCATACATTAATAATATTGAAAAGCATCGCGTACCGGAGATACATTCATGTGAAAGAGTTGACACTGAGGGATTCATGGCCTCATGGTCAGCCGGAGACCGGACGCGGTCATTCCTGAAGGTTCAGGACGGATGTGACTACCACTGTTCATATTGCGCGGTTCCCCTGGCCAGAGGCGGGAGCAGAAACCCGTTCATAGCCGAAATAACAGCCGAAGCAGAAAAAATTGTCGCATCGGGTGTCAGGGAGATTGTGCTCACTGGAGTGAATGTGGGCGATTTCGGGAAGAGTACCGGGGAGACACTGGAACAACTTCTCAGGCAGCTGGTGAAGGTTAACGGACTGCAGAGACTGAGACTCTCATCCATAGAACCCAACCTGGTAAGTGACCCCATTATTGATCTTATCGCAGCAGAAAAAATAATACTGCCACATATTCACATGCCGTTGCAGAGCGGAAGCGACAGGATACTGGGTCTGATGAAACGCCGGTATCGCAGGGAGGTGTTCCGTGACAGGATCCTGAAGATAAAGGATAAAATGCCGCATGCCGGGATAGGGGCCGATGTGATTGTCGGTTTTCCAGGGGAGACGGAAGAGGATCATGCAGACACCTACAGCTTCCTCGACAGTCTTCCTCTTTCCTACCTCCATGTCTTCGCCTATTCACCAAGACCTGGCACACCGGCAGCCGATATGCCCGGCAAGGTGAGTAAACAGGAAAAGGAGAAACGCAGCAGGCACCTGATCGAACTGTCAGAAAGCCGGCGTATGAAATTCATGAACAACGCCTCGGGACAGGTGCACGAGGTGCTTTTCGAAAAGCGAGGCGCTGATGGCATGGTGACCGGATTCACAGACAACTATATCAGAGTGCTGACCCCATGGCAGAAAGGCCTCCCTGGATCAATCCAGCCGGTCAGGCTTACAACCCTGCGTGACGATGCAACAATGCATTGTGAACTTATACAAACAACCCGGGAATGAAACGTGCAGGCTATTATATATTCGTTGCCCTGAGCTACGCCATAACCCTGCTCCCAATGAGGATTCTGTTCCTTCTCTCCGACCTGATGTGCCCCGTAATGTATCACCTTGTAAGGTTCAGGCGAAAAGTTATTGAGAAGAACCTCAGAAACGCCTTCCCGGAAAAAAGCCCCCGGGAACGCAAACGGCTAGAGAAAAGATTCTACAGGCATCTCACTGACATGTTCTTTGAGACTCTCAAGGCCATGCACCTGACGCCTGAACAGATGAAACGGCGCTTCTTCGTGCCTGATACCTCTCTTACCGACCGCTTTTACAGTGAAGGACTCGATGTGGTGGCCCTCTCCAGCCACTACAACAACTGGGAGTGGTTCTCGTCCATGCAGCTCTTCGCCAGGCACAAGGCAATCACAATCTATAAGCCACTGAAAAACAAAGACTTTGACCGTTTCATGTTCAGGTTGAGGTCAAGGTTCGGAGTCTCCATCACTCCAATGAGCCACATAATCAGGGACCTGGTGAAGTGCAGAAGCGAAAAGATACTGACGCTCTCAGGATTCATTGGCGACCAGACACCTCCCAGGGATGACATCTCATACTGGACCACCTTCCTCAACCAGGATACTGGCTTTTACCGGGGTGCGGAGAAGGTGGCGGTGAAGTATGACATGCCTGTCATCTTCATGCATATAATCAAGAAAAAGAGGGGGTTTTACGAGCTTGAGTATAGTCTCATCTCAGAACACCCCAGGGAGGAGGCGCCCAATGCAATCACAGCACGCTATGCAGCAATGCTCGAGAAGATTATAAGAGAAAAACCTGAATACTGGCTGTGGAGCCATCGAAGGTGGAAATACAAAAGACCGGTGTAGAATGACCAGAACAGCCGTAGTCATACTAAACTGGAACGGGAGGTCATTCCTTGAAAGGTTCCTCCCCGATGTAGTGCATAACACCCTCTCTCCAGACACCGCAGTGGTTGTCGCTGATAACGGATCGGAGGACGACTCGGTCGACTGGGTTGCCAGGAACCATCCGGAGGTTCAGTTAATCAGGATGAACAGCAACTTCGGATACGCCGGCGGATACAACTGTGCCCTGAAGCAGGTAGAAGCCGAATACTACATCCTCCTCAACTCAGATGTACTTGTCGGGCCCGGCTGGGCAGAGAAGCTTATCACCTTCATGGAGATGCATCCCAACGTGGGGGCATGCCAGCCAAAGATACTGTCGCACGCCAATCCATCATCATTTGAGTACGCAGGTGCAGCGGGTGGCTTTATCGACAGGCTGGGTTACCCCTTCTGCCGGGGCCGGATCTTTGACACTGTTGAGATTGACAGTGGCCAGTATGACGATACTCGCGAAATATTCTGGGCATCAGGCTCATGTATCGCTGTCAGGGGTGCGGCGTTCGACCAGTGCGACGGTTTTGATGAATCATTCTTCGTGCACATGGAGGAGATAGACCTTTGCTGGAGAATGCAGAATGCCGGCTACACGGTCTGCTACTTCCCTCACTCGGTGGTTTACCATGTCGGTGGCGGTACTCTCGGTTACGGCTCCCCGACGAAGATATACTACAACTTCCGCAACAGCCTCATAATGCTGGCAAAGAACCTTCCCGCCAGGCACCTGCGCAGGACCATCCTGACAAGAGAGCTTCTCGACGGTCTGGCATGGCTGATGCTCCTCTTCAGGGAAGGCCGTGAATCAGCATCTGCAGTGGTACGGGCACACAGGGACTTCCGCAAACAGCGGACAGCAATCAAAACCTTCAGAACCATGACGCCCAATCCCGGATTCTACAACACCCCGCACACCATGATGAACAAATACCTCCTTTTTGAGTTTTATATACGTGGAAGAAAAAAATTCTCCGAACTGAAGTGGATCTGAGCAGAAAACAACAAATGGCAATATTCCTGACGGTTGTTCTTACCGTCTACATCCTATCCAATCTGTACCTCTGGCTGAAAGGCCGCAGGGCGCTATCAGGAGCAGGCATAGGCACCACCTGGTACAACGTGATCTTTATTACCCTGGCATCGACCTTTTTCCTTGGAAAATTTCTCGAGCACTCTTTCTCCAGCGTATTCACTGATATACTCAACATAATCGGGGGCTTCTGGATGGCGTTCATGCTTTACGGCATCCTTGCCTGGCTGACCGCAGATATACTGCTGCTGATCCAGAAACCCTTTCATATCATCCCTCCCGAAACAATCCCAAAGCTTAGATTATGGCTTTTTGCAGGAGTAACATCCGGCACCCTGCTGCTGATAATTATTGGTTTCTTCAACGCTGTCAGCCCGGTGACAAGCAAATACGTTATTGAAACAGATAAGAAATTTGCCGCCGGAAGCGAGCCGCTGCGCATCGTCGCAGTATCTGACATTCACCTCGGGAGCGTCATAAGGAAAAGAAGCATGAGGCATCTCTCGGAGATGATAACCAGGGAGAATCCTGACCTGGTACTGTTCCTCGGCGACATAATCGACGGAAGCATCGGGCCGGTTCTGCGGGGCGACCTCCTTTCATACCTGAAGTTGCCGGTGCTGCGTTACGGTAACTATGCCATCACCGGAAACCATGAGTTCATGGGTGATCTGCGCAAATCGATTCCCTACATCGAAAGCAAGGGCATCAGGGTACTGAAAGACGAAGTAATCAGGCTGGATAACGGCGTACAGATAATCGGCCGCACGGACAGAACGGCCATGCACACACCCGGAAGCAGCCGTGCATCGTTGGAAACGCTTCTGGCTGGCACAGACAGTACAGCCCCTGTAATCCTCCTTGACCATCAGCCTTATGACCTGTCGGCTCTGGCGGTCACAGCGGTTGACCTTCAGCTGTCAGGACATACTCATAACGGGCAGATGTGGCCCATCAACCTGATTACTGACCGCATGTTCGAGCTTAGTCACGGATACAGGATGTTCGGGAAAACACATGTTATTGTCTCCTCCGGCTTTGGCCTCTGGGGTCCGCGTATGCGTATCGGAACCAGGCCTGAGATTCTTTCAATAACGCTGAAGGGAAGGTCAGAGTAACGGATACACCTTCTCAAGCATCATGCCCCTCGATCCTTTCACAAGAATTGTATAACCCTCCGGACTCTCTGACCGGAGCCATTCTGCTGCTGCCTCTGATGAGCCGAAGAGCGTTGCCGGGAACTCCACTGCAGCCTCTCTGAAGTGCGGCCCTATCAATACAGTCTTTATATCACCCAGCTGACGCAGTTGCCTGATTACTGCAGCATGGCCGGGAACGCTTTCACTGCCAAGCTCCAGCATATCACCAAGGATGACCATCTTCTTATCCGCCTTCAGAGTGGCAAATGAAGCAATGGATTTCTCCATACTGGATGGATTAGCGTTGTAGGCATCCCTGATCACTGTGTTTCTGCCGGTTTCAGTCACCTGCGACCGGTTGTTCGCAGGCCTGTATGAAGAGACGGCATCAATGATCTCTTCAGCCGGAATGTCGAAAAGCAATCCCGCTGCCATTGCAGCCCTGACGTTGTCAATGTTGTACAAGCCGAATAATCCCGTGGCAAAACGGTATTCAGTGTCATCAATCTCTGCCCTGATACGAAGCAGCATTCCTTCTTCTTCATCAGGTACTGCCCTGAAACTGTGACCACGCGGGGCCGAATAGGGGACAGCATGGCTTATTCCGGCTGCCATTCCGCTCAGGATAGGATTCGCGTCGTTGTAGATTATTGTCCCGCCGGTTGATTTCAGAGACTGGTAGAGCTCAGACTTGGCCTTCCTGACGTTCTCGAAGGAGCCAAAGCCTTCGATATGAGCTGTTCCGATGTTCGTGATAATACCGTGTGTGGGCATCGCCGTTGCGCAGAGAGCGGCTATCTCTCCCATATGGTTGGCACCCATCTCCACCACCAGGAAAACGGCGTCGTCAGGTGCACTCAGAAGAGTCAGGGGTACGCCTATGTGGTTATTGAAGTTACCCGGAGTGCTGTGCACTCTTCCCTGCTTTGACAATACGGCAGTCAACAGTTCCTTCGTGGTGGTCTTGCCGTTTGTGCCCGTCACACCAATGACTGGCATCTGCAGCCTGTGGCGGTGGCATGCTGCCAGGGCAGCCATCGTCTCAAGCACATCATCAACAACAATTATCCTTTCTCCAATGAGCGTCGGATCATCCACAACCGCCGCCAGCGCCCCGGCATTAAGTGCTGTGACTGCATGCCTGTTTCCGTCGTGGCTCGGCCCCTTGAGCGCAAAGAAGATTTCTCCCTTATTAACCGTCCTTGAATCTGTCGTCACCCCGACAGAGTTACGGAACAGCGCATATAGCCTTTCAATCTCCATGTCAGCCTAAAAAGAAGCCTCATTACTTTCGATAATGAGGCCTAGTGTTATACCTATTATATTATTAGTTATAAACCAGCAGGACTTCCTACCCTGATCATGGCACACCTGAAGCCAAGGTCGTCACGTGATGCTTCCTGGTCAAGGTAGCGGCGGGTTGAGGGGTTGAGCCAGTAAGCCCTGTCCTTCCATGATCCGCCCTTGATTACCCTTGCCCTGTCACTGATGAGGGTCACATAGTCATTATCGGTTTCGTTCTGTGAATACATCCTCTCGGTCTGCGGCAGGTCAGCATTGCCTGACCATTCAAGGCTCGATGAGATGCTTGAGATGACGTCACCGTCAAGATAGTTCCTGTAATCAGCTTTCTGGTAATTGTACCTGTTGGCCACATCCTCCGGTTTGACAGTGTCAATCTGCAGCCTGCCCAACCTGTCCTTTTCCACCACCAGTCCATTGGCGTCACGCCTCAGGTCGGTGAAGACGTTACCCCTGAACGGGTTGAACATGTTAACATCCTCTGATGAGAGCGGACGGTATACATCCTGGACCCATTCATTAACGTTTCCCGCCATGCAATACAGCCCGTAATCATTGGGCCAGTAAGACCTCACGTCAACAGTGATGCTTCCGGCATCGTTAAGGTTGCCAGCCACACCCATCATGTCACCGCGGCCACGGACGAAGTTGGCCATAAATTCACCCCTGTATTTGGGAGCCGAATTCCGGACATTGTGACCGTCCCACGGGTATATTGCCCTTTCATATATTCTCTCCTCAAAAGTGTTACCCCTGAGGCCATAAGCTGCAAATTCCCATTCAGCCTCCGTCGGCAGACGGTAACGCGGAAACAGGATACCATCCTCCTGGCGTACGCGGGGATGAAGCTCATCAACCCTCTGGCCGGGAACACCTTCATACTGGCCTGCAAGATAGGATTCGGTATTAAAGTTGTTGGCACCTGATTGTTCTACGTTGTTATCCTGCCATTTGCTGTCAAGAAGAATCTGCTCGTTGACCCTGTCAGTACGCCAGACGCAATAATCATTGGCCTGCAGCCAGCTCACACCCACAACCGGATAGTTATTATAGGAGGGATGGCGGAAGTAATACTGCACATATGGTTCGTTGAAGGCGAGCGGGTCTCTCCAGACCAGCGTGTCAGGAAGAGCGCGACGGTGAACCTCGGGATAATCACTGTATACCCTCCTGAGCCAGTAGAGATATTCACGGTAGTCAAGGTTCGTGATCTCTGTCTCATCCATGTAAAAGGAAGAAACGGTGACCCTGCGGGGGGCGTTATTCCAGTCAAACATTACATCCTGGTCAACCCTTCCCATTGTGAAGGTGCCTCCTTCAATCAGCACAAGATTGGGACCTGTGATCTGTTCCGAGGCCTCCCCTATCGGATAGCCAAGATCATTCACATCACTCGATTTGGGATCCCTGTAGCTCCAGCCAGTAGTCGGAGATACACTATCCTGCTGTCCTCCCTTGCACGAGAAGAGGAAGAGAGCAACAACTACAAAAACCGGTAAAGCTCTGAGTTTATACATAGCCATAAATGGTTTACTTAATTACTTTTTTATTCCTGAAATTCTGTTCATTTGAAAAACTCTGCACCAAAATAACTACAAAAGGGGCAACTTTATTATGTGGATTGCCCTACTTTTTTCAACATTTCCGAAAGCGAATGCCGCACCGGCCTTTACAATCGCCGTACCACCGATTGAGGCGCTACCGCCCGTCAGGATGTAACTGTATGAGATAATGATCTTTACGTAAGATGCATCCCATCCGATCGAGTACCCGGCAGCTGTAAAACCCCCGGAGACATGCCACATGGCGAGGCTGGCCATCAGGCCCTTCCAGGAGGCCTCACTGCCTAAATAAATTTTAATTTCATCACCCTGTGCAAGAAAAGTGGCTGAAGGCATCAGGGAAAGATCCTCTCCCCAGGGAGTCAGTTCAACACCACCTGTTAAGGCATAGAGACGGTCAATCCTGTTATTTTCCTGATCCTCAATGCTTAGAGGGGGACGGGTGAGATGCATTACCGACGCTCCGCCGTACCATGGCCCGGAGGCTATGGTGAAGCCTATACCGAGGTCAAAGCGGGTGATGGCTGAAGGTGAAGCGTATTCAATCCCTGCCCCGGTAATGCCCCTTAAAGGGTCTATGTCATCGGGAAGGATTATTGATCCTCTTCTGATGCCGCGCGAGATAACTGATGCAGTGAGGCCTGAAGTAATATAGACATCCCTTCCGGCACGGAAATGGTACGCGTATGAAACACCTCCCCTGAGATCATTCATCACTTCACCCGGCATATCATCCGAGAGCCAGACGCCTGCACCGCCGTGAAGACCATCGTAGTAACCGTCATACGAAGCATACACAGATCTCAGCCCGAAACCGTTTCCCGGGAGGAAGGAAAATGCTGAAAGATTAAGTGACCGGGCGCCCCCTGCCCCTGCAAATCCGGGGTTGTACATGAACTGCATGCCGGACAGGGACCCGTGCCAGGTATCCTGGCCACTGAGGGTCACTGTACACAGGAGCAGCCCCTGTACAAGAGTCCTGAATCTTAACTTCATAGTTTCCCTTCAGAGTTATCAACGCTGCCGTGACGCCAATATTTTGTCGCCGGCATCATCAACACGGGGTAAAGATAAGCTACTTGACTATCTTTGCGATGATGAATACAAAAAGTCTGGTCACCGGTTTGATTTATCTGCTGCTCATGATTAACGCGGCAGCACAGGAGCGTGCCGGTTCGTCTGTGCTGGGCAGCGGACGATGGACCAGAATTGCTTTTACCGGGGAGGGGGTCTGCAGACTCGACTATTCGAGCATCAGGGAGATGGGATTTGCCGAACCTTCTTCAGTAGTACTTTACGGTAACAACAAAGGACAGCTCTCATTCCGGAATGACGGCACTGCCCCTGATGACCTGAGAAAGATTGCAGTTATGATTGAGAAGGGTAGTGACGGAGTTTTCAATGACGGCGACTATCTTCTCTTCTATGCGGAAGGAACTCACAGATGGCTCCGTGACCCTCACTCAGGCGATTACCGGTTCCTGAAGCACCATTATTCCGATACGGCCTGGTATTTCATCACCTCTCAACCGACAGGGCCTCTGACAATGATTACGGAGACTCCTCCGGCAGCCCCCCATACAGGTATTTCTTCAGCCACCGATATTGCCATCAGGCACGAACGCGAAGACATTAATCTTATCCGGTCTGGCAGAGAGTGGTACCAGCAGGTGTCTCCGGGTATCCAGGTAAGTGTGGGCACCGGATTGACCGACCTGGTCACCCCCGGAAAGATAAAATACCGTATCAGTGTCCTCGCACGCTCTGACGCAGCCACTTCATTCACCCTGAGACAGGGTACGGATGAGGTTCAGGCCGTGGCTATCCCGCCGGTGACAATGACAGACCTTAACGGTGTTTATGCGGAGATTGCCTCCATTGACGATTCAGTATCTGCTGTCTCTGCCTCACCCTCTCTCAGCCTTACCTTCTCTTCAGGAGGAAACCTGGCTGCCACCGGTTACATTGACTATGCTGAATTCATAGCCAGGGCAAGGCTGGTGTACCACGACAGGCAGCTGATCATCAGCGACAGGCAGTCGGTAGGCGCATCGGCCATCACACGGTTTACAGTGGAGGGATCACCGTCGCTGAGGGTATGGGATGTCACTGATCCATTTGCCCCGCTGGCTTTGGAGACGTTTGCGTCATCCGGAAGCACACTATTCACGGCAGCAACCGACAGCCTGCGAAAATTTGTGGCCTTTTCAACGGCACACCTGAAACAGCCGGTAAGAACCGTTGAGGTGCAGTCGCAGAATCTTCACTCCCTGGCTCCAGCCGACATGATCATCATCACCCACCCCCTCTTCATGGAATATGCGGAACGTCTTGCCACCATACACCTGGAGGACGACGGCATGAGTTCGATCATCGTGACTCCGGAGCAGATCTGCAATGAATTTTCCGGCGGTATTAACGACGCCGCCGCAATCAGGAACTTCGTAAAGATGATCCATGACCGCGGAAAGGCAAGCGGATCCCCGCTCAGATACCTCCTTCTTTTCGGCGACGGATCGTATGAGAACAAAACCCCGCCACCCCGAAATAGCTCATACATACCTACATGGCAGTCGGTCAACTCCAATACAGGAGTCCTTTCCTTCACCTCGGACGACTTCTACGGCCTACTCGACGAGGGCGAAGGCGAAGCTGACGGTTTCCTTGACATTGGCATCGGCAGGCTGCCGGCATCAGACACAGCTTCAGCCGGGGTAATGGTACGGAAGATCTCATCCTACCTCCTGGGGGCAAGCCAGGGTTCCTGGCGGAATATCCTCTGCCTCGTGGCCGACGATGAAGATTCCAACCTGCACATGTTTGATGCCGAAGGCCTGGCTGATGCCGCCTCCACAGCCGCTTCTCCGCTGACAGTGGATAAGATCTATCTTGATGCCTTCCGGCAGGTGACCTCCGTCACGGGTGACTCTTATCCCGATGCTTCAAAAGCCATTGATGACAGGATGGCTGCGGGTTGCCTGATAATGAATTACGTTGGTCACGGAAACGAATCCGGCCTGGCACATGAGAGAGTTATCAGGACTGACAACATAAACTCGTGGAAGAACGGCTCCATGCTGCCTCTCTTCATCACAGCCACCTGTGAGTTTTCAAGGTTCGACGATGTTGACATCAACCGCGCAACCGGCACAATATCGGCAAAGACATCAGCCGGCGAGATGGTGCTGCTTAATACCGATGGCGGCGGCATTGCGCTGATGAGCACCACCAGGGTCGTCTATTCAGCACCCAATTACGCCCTGAACAGGGGCATCTTTGACAATGCCTTCAATACGGCAACCGACGGAAAGTCGATGAGGTTAGGCGATATCATAAGGCAGGCAAAGATCAGCTCCGGGACGGGCATGAACAAGCGCAATTTTCTCTTGCTGGGTGATCCGGCGCTTCGGCTGGCCTGGCCAGTACAGGGAAGAGTGGTTACCGACAGCATCAACGGAGTGCACGTGTCACTGCCGTCAGACACACTCAAGGCGCTGTCACTCATTACGGTCAGCGGCCATATAGAGGATCCGGGAGGCAGCCTGATGTCCGGATTCAGCGGCACCGTGGAGTCTGCCGTATTTGATAAGCCTGGCAATATAAGCACACTGGCCAATGACGGCGGAAATCCAATGGTTTTTCCCGTCACGGGAAACGTGCTTTTCAGGGGAAAAACCACCGTCACCGGAGGAAGGTTCAGATTTTCATTCATCGTGCCCCTCGACATAAACTACAGCTATGGCAGGGGAGCAATCAGATACTATGCTTATGACGGAATAACCGACCTCAACGGCAGCTTCAACGGTATAACGGTGGGAGGCTTCTCGGAAACTGCTGAAGACGACACCGAAGGGCCACTGATCAGGCTCTTCATGAATGACACGCTGTTCAACGGCGGCGGGGTGACAGACAACTCACCCATCCTCCTGGCACAGATAAGCGACAAGTCTGGCATCAACGCCACGGGAACGGGTATTGGTCATGACATAATAGCCTGGCTTGATGATGACCTCTCCTCAGCGGTAGTGCTGAACAGCCTGTTTACGGCTGACATGGGCGTCCACAGCTCAGGGACCCTGGCATATCCCCTGTTCCTTACTGAAAGAGGTGAGCATACGGTCTCGCTGAGAGCCTGGGATAACCTCAATAACCCGTCAGTAGCCACGCTCAGGTTTATTGTGGAAACCAGTGGAACCTTCAGACTGAACAACCTTCTTGCCTTCCCCAATCCTGTAACCGAAGGAACAAATTTCACCGCAGGGCACAACAGGCCAGGAACCGGAATGGATATTACAATAACAGTCTTCAGCTCCGACGGCCGGCCAGTGAGGGTTCTCAAGGAGAAATGCTTCACTGACGGCTATGCCCTGCCGGACATCAGTTGGGATGGACGCGACGGTAACGGCGGAAGAGTGGCAAGAGGATTTTACCTGTGGCGGGCAGAAGCAGTTACTTCAGAGGGTGAAAAAACCTCCGCCACAGGCCGTATAATCATTTTGTAAAACAACACAATAAGCAGCCCTTTTTTTTGTTTTATATTTGCACAAATCTTGAACTGAACACACATGAAAAGCAAAGCGCTGACTGTTAGCACTATACTATTTTTGTTCTTATTCATTTTACCCGCAAAAGCGCAGGACGAGAAAATTTATAATCCCATCCAGACCGTTGTGCCTTTTCTTTCCATTTCTCCGGACTCACGTTCCGGAGCCCTTGGGGATGTAGGGGCAGCAACTTCACCGGACATGTTCAGCATGCACTGGAACCCTGCCAAATATGCTTTCATTGACGGAAACGGCGGTTTCGGCATTTCATATATACCCTGGCTGAGAGCATTGATAAACGATATCAATCAATCATATGTTACCGGATATTACAGGATTGACAGCAAGCAGGTAATTGCCGGCAGCCTCTTGTATTCATCATTGGGCAGAATTGAGTTTACTGATGACGGTGGCATTTTTCAGCGTGATTTCAACCCAAATGAATTCGCTGTTGATGCCGCTTACTCGAGGCTCTTCTCAGAACACTGGTCAGGCGGTGTGGGCCTGAGATTCATCTATTCAAACCTCACCGGCGGTTACGGGGACACAGAACAGGGGATTGCCTTTGCTGCGGACGCTTCAGCATTTTATACCAACCAACTCTCACTCGGCTCCAGGAGCGGAAACATCTCCGCAGGCATTAACCTTTCTAACATAGGCTCCAAGATGAGCTACTCAACTGACATAGATCCTGATTTCATTCCCATAAACATGCGTCTGGGTACCACTTTCCTGATTAACCTCGACAGGTATAACTCACTTGCTCTCTCAATTGACGTTAATAAGCTGCTGGTGCCCACTACACCTATCTATGACGAGGATCTTAACATAGTAGACGGCAAGGATCCGAACGTCTCAGTTCCCGTAGCCATCTTCCAGTCATTCTATGATGCCCCGGGTGGTTTCAGGGAAGAACTGCAGGAGTTTACCCAGTCCATCGGTGTGGAATACTGGTATAACCAGCAGTTCGCAATCCGGACAGGTTATTTCAACGAGGCGGTATACAAGGGAAACAGGAAGTATTTCACTGTTGGTGCCGGTTTCAGGCTCAGTGTGATAACCCTTGACTTCTCATACCTGCTTCCTCTGACCTACAACAGTCCTCTTGCAGGGACTCTCAGATTCTCGCTCGGTTTTGAGTTTGACTCCCTGAGGAATCTCAGCCAGAAGTAGAAAGAACAATGACACTGCATCAGAGAGTAGGTCAGGGCATCGACTTTCATCGCCTTGAGGAGGGTCAGGAGCTCTGGCTCGGGGGTGTGCGTATCAACTCGACGAAGGGATGTGTTGCCCACTCTGACGGTGACGTGCTGATACATGCAATCTGTGATGCCCTGCTGGGAGCGGCAGGAATGAATGACATCGGCTTCCACTTCCCGGACACCTCGGATGAATTCAGGGGGATTGACAGCAAGATACTGCTGAAACGGACTGTGGAGATGGTTGCCGGCAAAGGCTACAGGATAGTTAACATTGACAGCACTGTCTGCCTGGAGCTTCCGAAACTTGCACCTTACATCACCGCAATGAGAACCACGATGGCATCCGTTGCCGGCATATCACCTGACGCAATATCGGTAAAGGCCACAACCACAGAAAAGATGGGTTTTACAGGAAGCGGTGAGGGGATCGTTGTGATGGCAGTTTGTCTCCTGGCCGATCTTATCCCTGATAAAGTCTGAAGGATTTGCGATTTGCGATTTGCGATTTTTGATTAAATCGAAAATCTAAAATCGAAAATTATTCTTTGCTTATTGCCTCCTCAATCACCCTGTCATCTGCCTCAGCAGGCATGGTTACAACCAGTCCCGGTGTGCGCTCCATCTCCCTGGTTATTGCTGCCATGGCCCCGCTGTTCCTCGCCCAGCTGCGGCGTGCTATGCCATTGTTGACATCCCAGAGGAGCATTGACCGCAGGCGGCGATCGGCCTCAGGAGTGCCGTCAAGCACCATGCCAAAACCACCGTTGATCACCTCGCCCCAGCCAACACCTCCTCCGTTATGGATGGAGACCCATGTGGCGCCCCGGAAAGCATCGCCGATCACGTTCTGCACGGCCATGTCTGCTGTGAATTTCGACCCGTCATAAATATTCGACGTCTCCCTGAAGGGTGAGTCTGTGCCTGACACATCGTGATGATCACGGCCGATAACTACCGGGCCGCTGATGATTCCTGCTGCAATGGCCTCGTTGAATGCACCGGCAATCTTGGCCCTGCCCATGGCATCGGCATAAAGAATGCGCGCCTGCGATCCCACAACCAGCCTGTTGTGGCCCGCTTCGCGTATCCAGTGAATGTTGTCTGACATTTGCTGACGGATATCGTCAGGCGATTCCTTCATGAGTCTCTCAAGTGTAGCAGCAGCGATGGCATCGCTCTTCTCCAGATCAGCCGGATCACCTGAACAGCAGACCCATCGGAATGGGCCGAAGCCGTAGTCAAAGAAGCCGGGCCCCATGATATCCTGAACATATGACGGATAGCGGAATCCTCCCTTGCCGTCTCCAATATCTGCACCGGCACGGGACGACTCAAGCAGGAATGCGTTGCCGTAATCGAAGAAGTAGGTTCCGTGTGCGGTGTGGCTGTTGATGGCCTCCACCTGGCGGCGCAGGGAAGCCTGCACCATCTTGCGGAACTGTTCCGGATCATCGGCCATCACGGTGTTGGCCTCGTCAAAGGTGATGCCTGCCGGATAATAGCCGCCGGACCACGGGTTATGCAGCGATGTCTGATCAGAGCCCAGGTCAGCCCAGAGCCCCTCTTCGGCAAAGCTCTCCCACAGGTCAACGATATTTCCGTGATAAGCCAGCGAGACCACCTCGCCGCTGCCACAGGCTCTTCTCACACGATCAGCCAGAACGGTGAGATCCTCATGAACCTCATCAACCCACCCCTGTGAATAACGGGTGGTTATCGCCCTGTGGTTCACCTCTGCAATGACCGAGACCACACCTGCAATATTGCCCGCTTTGGGTTGTGCGCCGGACATGCCTCCCAGTCCGGACGAGATGAAGAGCCTGCTCTTCCTCGAGCTGTCATCTACCGGTCTGAGTCGGCGGGAAGCATTCAGGAGGGTGATTGTGGTCCCGTGTACTATCCCCTGGGGACCAATATACATATATGATCCGGCTGTCATCTGGCCGTACTGGGAGACTCCAAGCGCATTGAACCTCTCCCAGTCATCCTGTGATGAGTAGTTGGGTATGACCATGCCGTTTGTGACCACCACGCGTGGTGCCTCCCTGTGTGAGGGAAAGAGACCCAGCGGATGACCTGAGTACATGACGAGTGTCTGCTCGTCTGTCATCTCCGAAAGATACTTCATGGTGAGCCTGTACTGGGCCCAGTTCTGGAAAACAGCTCCGTTGCCGCCGTAAGTGATCAGCTCATGCGGATGCTGAGCCACAGCAGGATCGAGGTTGTTGGTTATCATCAGCATAATGGCCGCAGCCTGGACCGAACGGTGGGGATACTCTCCCAGCGCCAGGGCTTTCATCTCATATGAGGGCCTGTAGCGATACATGTAAATACGGCCCCGGTCACGCAGCTCAGCCGCGAACTCAGGAGCAAGGACACCGTGCAGTGAAGGCGGGAAATATCTCAATGCATTGCGCAGGGCCAGCTTCTTCTCTTCACCGGTCAGGATGTCCCGACGGCGCGGTGCATGGTTTACCTCAGGATCATAAGGCTTTGCCTCGGGCAGGTAATCCGGTATACCTTCACGTATCTCTGATTTGAAATCGTTCATGCTATTGGCTATATTTGAGTAACACAAAGATAATAAAAGACCCGCGGAAGCGGGCTTTTTTTTATGCGACGGAAGGGCTGCCCTGCTGTGCCCCGCGAAGTCCCGGGAGAGCGGGGACGGAGCTACAAAAGCGAAGAGACGCCGGTCGCGACGTCTCTTCGTATATGAATAACATTCTGATTCAGATGTTGCTCTCGCTGACGATCTCATCGTCAACGAGTATGCGTCCGCAGTATTCGCAGACGATGATCTTCTTTCTGGAGCGTATGTCAAGCTGTCGCTGCGGGGGTATCTGGTTGAAGCAACCGCCGCATGCATCTCTTTTTACCGGCACCACGGCCAGGCCGTTGCGGGCATTCGAACGAATGCGCTTGTATGCCGTAAGAAGCCTCTCCTCAATCTTCGTCTGCAGCTCGTCAGATTTGCCGGTGAGATTCTCCTCCTCTTTCTGGGTATCACGGGTGATATCATCGAGTTCGGACTTCTTGCCCTCCAGGTCGCGTTTCCTCTCATCAAGTGCTGACTGTGCCTCAGCCATCACCTCTTTCTTTTCAGCCACCTGAATGGTGAACTCGCGGATCTTCTTGTTGCAGAGTTCGATCTCCAGTGTCTGAAACTCTACCTCCTTGGAGAGAGAGTCATACTCACGGTTATTGCGGACGTTATTCTGCTGCTCCTCATATTTCTTGATCAGCGCCTGGGAAGCTGTAATCTCATTGGTCTTGCCTACTATGGACTTTTCGAGCTCAGCGACTTCATTCTTCAGGTTGCCTATCCTTGTCGCCAGGCCTTCCACTTCATCTTCCAGGTCCTGCACCTCAAGGGGCAGTTCACCTCTGAGTATGCGTATCTTATCTATCTCTGAATCAACAAGCTGAAGAGAATAAAGTGCTCTCAGCTTCTCTTCTATCGTAAGTTCGGTCTCAACTGTTTTAGTCTGTTTTGTCATACCCGTAGTAATTAATGGGATTGGTTGCTGTCCCGGAAAACCGGAGTGCAAAGTTAGGAAATTTTTTCTGAATCAGGATGAAGAGAATTTCCAAAGAGAATTTTTCACTTTCATAATGGCCGATATCGGCCACGAGCATTCCGGCAGGTGCCTCGGTGAAGGTGTGGTATTTGATGTCACCGGTGATAAATGCGTCGGCGCCGGCGTGCGCGGCGGCGTTGATGAGGGCAGAGCCAGCACCTCCGCACACGGCCACCGTCCGGACGGTGCGGGCGGGATTACCGCTGAAGCGGATGACCGGGAGGCCGGTAATCTGCTTCAACGTCTCCAGCAGCGCCGCGCCTGCCAGCGGCACTGGCAGGGCGCCGATGGCGCCCGCGCCGGCGCCGTGATAGTCATTATCAAGCGGTATGAGATCCCATGCAACCTCCTCGTAGGGATGCACCGCAAGCATCGCACTGACACAGGCACCCTTCAAATGGACGGGAACAATGACTTCTATCCGAACCTCGGGTTCGGTATGCGACTCACCAATGCTGCCTGCAAAAGGATCGGCTCCCTCCCCGGCACGGTAAGTGCCCTCACCGTGAACATTGAAGCTGCAACCGTCGTAATTGCCTATATGCCCGGCCCCGGCGGCAAAAAGAGCATCCCTCACTCTGCCGGCATAAGCCTCCGGAACAAAAGTCACAAGCTTGAAGAGCCTGCCCCTCAGCGGCTCAATAACCCGTATCCTTTCAAGACCGATCTTCTCAGCCAGAATACGGCTCACCCCGTTACCGGTGTTGTCAAAACTTGTATGCGCCGAGTAGACCGCCACACCACTCTTCAGTGCCGCGGCAACGCATACCTCACTGTTGCTGCCGTAAGCAAGACGTTTCAGGGGCCTGAAGATAAGCGGGTGATGTGACAGAATCAGGTTACAGCCGTAACTTACAGCCTCTTCAATAACTTCGGGAGTAACATCTACAGTCAGAAGGACGGACCCCGTCTCTGAAGAGGGATCGCCAACCTGCAGACCGCTGTTGTCATAATCCTCCTGGAATGACAGTGGAATAAGCTCCTCGAACCACCTGACAAATTCTCCAAGGGTGACCGTCATAAAATCAGTTGATTTCGTCCCTGATCTCCACGAGCATAGCCCTGATGCTTCGCAGGGTATCCGCAATCTCAAGCCGGTAATCGGCCTCGTCGCGATTGTTCTTCAGGTATTTTTTTGCCCCGTCAAGGGTCATGCCCCGCTCCCTGAGGAGATGGTGAATCAGCCGCAGGTTCTTTATGTCCTCCTGCATGAAGAGCCGGTTACCCTTGTTGTTCTTTTTGGGTCTGAGGATGTCAAACTCCTTTTCCCAGAAACGTATGGTGGAGACAGGCTCTGAAAACATTTCGGAGACCTCTCCGATCTGGTAGTAGAGCTTTTCCACTTTCTTTTCCCTGTAAGGCATATGATGCGCTAAATCAATCAGTCGAAGGTCTGACCGCTCTTGGTTGAGATCTCAACCATCCTTTCATACTCCTCCGGAGTGAGATCATTGAAGTAATAAAGTGCCGGGTCAACATGAACGCCGTTCACGCGAACCTCATAGTGAAGATGAGGTGCCGTGGAGAGACCCGTGCTTCCGACAAACCCGATGACATCTCCCCTCTTGACCTTCTGCCCCACCCTGACATTGAATCCGTCAAGATGACCGTAGACGGTCTGGTAGCCAAAGCCGTGATCAATTATAATATGGTTCCCAAGCTCACGGCGGGCCGACTTAACCTCCTTGATGACTCCGTTGCCCGTTGCGTATACATCAGTGCCTGTGGGTGCGGTAAAGTCCATCCCCGCATGGAACTTTGATATCTTGTAGATGGGATGAATCCTGTAACCGAACCCTGACGCGGTACGCTTCAGATCCTTGTTCGACAGAGGCTGTATGGCCGGGATGCTGCTGAGCATCTCCTCCTTCTCCCTTGCATATGCTATCAGCTCGTCAAATGACTGCGACTGGGCATATATTTTTTTCCTGATCCCGTCAAGCTTCCTGGCTGTCTCAATAACCAGTTCCGAATTGGAGAAACCTTCGAGCTCCTGGTACCTGTTGACACCTCCTATCCCGCCTTCACGGTACGACGAGGGCAGCGGTTCGGTTTCAAAGATAGTCCTGTAAAGATTGTCATCGGTCTCCTGAAGATGCACAAGCACCTTTTCCACGTTTTCCATCTCCCTGTCCATCAGCTCATACTGGAGCGTGAGCTGCGCTATCTCCCTCTTGAGAGCTTTCTCCTGGGGCGAGTCAAAAATGAACATGAAGATGAAGCCATAGATACCGGCGAGGAAGATTGAGGCAACGAAATATCCGAAAAGGCGAAGGAAGGTTTGTCTGAGACCCAGTTTTATCCTGTCAAAGCTGAGTGTCTCATGATTGAACTTGTACTTTGTCTTTGGCATCTTCTATGATGGCATGATCTATGCCATGCAAACATAAGAAATATTAGATTAAATACAAAAAGCTCCTTCCTGCAGGATTTGTTAAAGATTACTTAAAAAAATTTCAGGGTTTGGTAAGGTAGTCGAGCATCCTGAAATATTCATCCTCGGTCAACCCATCCTCAAAGTACCAGAGGGGATTCACGTGCTCGCCAAAAAGGTCTATCTGGTAATGCAGGTGGGGACCTGTGGATGTGCCTGTATTGCCTGACAGCCCGATGAAATCGCCACGTGTCACTTTCTGTCCCCTTCTGACATTATACTCGCTGAGGTGTCCGTAGATGGTCCTGTAGCCGTAGCCGTGGTCTATCACCACTTTTATTCCGAAGCCGTCGCGCTGGTTCCCTGCGTAGGCTACGATCCCGGCCCCTGTGGCATGCACCTCCGTCCCTTCCGGACAACGGAAGTCCTGCCCGAAATGCCAGCGCGGAGAGCCGAGGACAGGATGCCTCTCACGGAACTTCATCCCGTCGCCAAGACGCATAGTGACATTAACAGGCCTGATGAAGGGAAGATGCGCCCACATTTCCTTCCACTCGGTGGCCCTCTCTGTAAGATCGGTGAGGGAGTTGTACTGTATGTTGGTCTGAGTTTTGAGATTATCGAACTTCAATCTCACTTTCATCATTATGTCAGAATTCATATAACCTGTGAGATCTGCCAGCCTGTTGGTACCGCCTGATCCCCCTTCGGAGATGTCAGCCGGAATCTGGGGCATGTCAAGTATGGTCCGGTATGAGATGTTGTCTGAAGAACGAAGTTCGGCCACTGCCAGGGACGAACGGTCTATCTGCTTCTCAAGCAGGGTATAGCTGAGCTTCAGCTCATCAACCCTCTGCTGCAGCAGCTCCTCCTTGGGTGATCCGAAGAAACGGTGAAATATCACACTGTAAACCAGCGTGGCAACAATTGAAAGTGCAAACAACAGTGAAAACCTGAGGAGCTTTTCGCCCCTGTTTCGCCGATGCTGCATGAACTGCAGATTATCAGTGTCAAATACGTACTTCCTTTTTCTCAGCATCGGCAGACAAGTGGATCCCCCACCATTTTAAGACGACAATTCTTCAAACGTGAAATATTTGATTTAATTTTACGCACCCAAAAAGAAATAGTTTCAAAACGGGTGCGGAGTTTATGATGAAGGCTAACGATATCAGGGAGGAATTCCTCCGATTTTTCAGTTCAAAGGACCACAAAATAGTGCCGTCGGCACCAATGGTCATCAAGAATGACCCCACGCTTATGTTCACCAACGCGGGGATGAATCAGTTCAAGGATATATTTCTCGGCAACCAGCCGGCAAAATACAAAAGAATTGCCAACTCGCAGAAGTGTCTGCGTGTGTCGGGCAAGCACAACGACCTCGAGGAGGTGGGACTCGACACTTACCACCATACGATGTTCGAGATGCTCGGCAACTGGTCGTTCGGCGACTATTTCAAGAAGGAGGCGATAGAATGGGCATGGGAGTTTCTCACGGGCCGGCTCGGCATTCCAGCAGAGCGGATCTACGCCACTGTGTTTGAAGGCGACGCAGTGGAGGATGTTCCTCGCGACGAAGAGGCTGCATCACACTGGATGAGATGCTTCGCCAACCATGAAAACCACATAATCGACGGATCCAAGAAGGACAACTTCTGGGAGATGGGCGAGACGGGTCCCTGCGGACCCTGCTCGGAGATACACGTTGACATCAGGTCAGAAAGCGAGAGGGCTGCCACCCCGGGCCATCTGCTGGTTAACAGTGGCCATCCGCTGGTGATCGAAATATGGAACCTGGTCTTCATCCAGTATAACCGCAGGGCAGGCGGGGAACTGGAACTGCTTCCTGACAAGCACGTTGATACCGGTATGGGCTTCGAACGCCTCTGCATGGTAATACAGAACAAACAGTCGAATTACGATACAGATGTCTTCCAGCCTCTTCTGGCTGCATCAGCCGAGGTGACAGGCAAACCTTACGGAGTAAAGAACGAATGGGACGTAGCCCACAGGGTCATTGCCGATCACCTTCGCACCGTTGCATTCTCAGTCGCCGACGGACAACTACCGTCGAACAACAGAGCCGGTTATGTCATCAGGAGAATACTGCGTCGTGCCGTCAGGTACGGCTACACTTCTCTCAGCATGAACGGGCCGTTCATTCATAAACTTGTCCCCTCCCTGGTGGAGACGATGGGAGAACACTATCCCGAGCTCACCGCCCAGCAGGAACTGATAGCGAAGGTGATCCATGAAGAGGAACAGGCATTCCTCAAGACACTCGGCAAGGGACTCAGGATGATTGAACGGAAGGTAGAAGCGCTCAGGCAGGAAGGGAAAACCATCTTCCCGGGCAGCGATGCCTTTGAACTGTTCGACACATACGGCTTTCCCGTCGACCTGACACAACTCATCCTGAGGGAGAACAACATGACCCTCGATGAAGAGGAATTCAGAAAGGAGCTCAACGCACAGAAAGAGCGGTCCCGGGATGATGCAGCCGTGACGGCAGGCGACTGGGTGGTAATCCACGATACTGACAGCACAATCTTCACAGGCTATGACCACACTGAAGAGAGTGTCAGGATTGCCCGGTACAGGCGTGTCACTTCACGCGGCCGCGAAGTTGTTCATCTTGTGTTTGACAAAACACCCTTCTATGCTGAGTCTGGCGGCCAGACAGGAGACAAGGGTTATATTGAAGGCAGCGGCGGGAAAATCATGATCACTGACACCATCAGAGAAAACAACCTTATAATACATATTGCCATGGCTGTTCCTTCCGATCCTTCAGCTCTCTTCAGGGCCGTTGTTGATGCCACTGCCAGGCAGGATACCGCCAACAACCACACGGCGACCCATCTCATGCACCTTGCACTGCGCGAGGTGCTGGGAAAACATGTTGAGCAAAAGGGATCACTTGTCACACCGGAAAGACTCAGGTTCGACTTCAGCCACTTCCGGCAGGTAACCCCCGAAGAGCTTGCAGTCGTCGAGCAGAAGGTCAATGACATGATAATGAGCAATATCGCTTCAGAAGTGCATGATGACACTCCGATTAAGGAGGCGCTCAGCATGGGTGCAATGGCTCTTTTCGGCGAAAAGTACGGTGAAAAGGTGAGGGTGGTCACCTTCGGCGACTCTGTGGAGCTGTGTGGCGGAACGCACGTTGACCATACCTCCCGCATCGGGCTCTTCAAGATCGTATCCGAGGGAGCGGTGGCAGCCGGTGTCAGGAGGATAGAGGCAGTGACAGGAAGACAGGCCGTCAATTACATCAATGAAAAGCTTTTGGTGCTCAACGAGATCACAACCATGCTCAAAAGCACAGGTAATCCGGTGGCCAACATTACCAGGCTGATGGCTGATAACACCGCTCTGAAAGGCACCTTAGAGAAGATGCAGCTGGCAGCAGCGACAACAGCCCGGAATGAACTGGCCTCAAAGGCTGAGACAGCAGGTGCCTGCCGGATCTATTCTGGCATACTGGACAAGACACAGGCCGATACGCTGAAGAATATCGCTCACCAGTTAAGACTGTCAGACGGCAACAGCATTATAATAATCGGATCCGAGTACGACGGCAAGGCCTCGCTTGTAATCGGACTGGGAGACAAGACAGCCGGGGAAACCGGCCTCAATGCCGTTGAGATCATCAAGGCCACGGCAGCGGAAATCAATGGCGGTGGCGGCGGACAGCCCTTCCTGGCAACCGCCGGCGGCAAAAGGCCCGAGGGACTCCCTGAGGCAGTTGCGAAAGCCATTGCCATGGTAAAAAAGGTACTGTAGAAGATCATTTGCCTGCCATTCGAAACCAAACCGAAACGGCCAAATATTTAAGGCACTACATATCAATTATTTAGCCAGTCGTTAAATTGACTGTTCACATATTTGTTTTTATTGTTCGAAATTTATATTCTTGTAGCGCTAATCCAAAGACTCTTTTAATGGAAGTTACCAGAACCTTTGACCTGGTAGACCTTGGGTGTAAGGTCTATCCCCGTGAGGTTATGTTTGGCGGCAAGTTTGGCAACGGTTGGGTGACCTACTCCACCGAAGCAGTAAGGGAACTTACCGACCTTTTCTCCTGCGGGATGATGTCACTCGGTTACAGGAAGGGTGATCACATCGCTACAATCACCCCCAACAAAGCCGAGTGGAATATGGTTGATCACGGCCTGGCTCAGGCTGGCATGATCCACGTACCGGTCTATCCTACAATAGGCCACGAAGAGTACTCATTCATTCTCAACCACTCCGAAGTAAAGGCGGTGATCGTAGGCAACAAACAGATATACAACAAGATCTCGCCGGTGGCATCAGCCATCCCCGCCATTAAGGCTCTCTAT
Source organism: Bacteroidales bacterium UBA4788 (assembly GCA_002402965.1). Lineage (GTDB taxonomy): Bacteria > Bacteroidota > Bacteroidia > Bacteroidales > VadinHA17 > SR-FBR-E99. Next base: position 23,299 of record DHGW01000048.1, on the reverse strand, counting down.
TCATTTGATCCTGTAAACGGCCTGACCGCTTTTGAGGAGATCATTGAAGAAGGCAGGAAGAACCTGGGCAGGTTTATGCCAGAGCTGACAGCGATAAGGGATTCCATCAAACCATCCGACCTGGTCACCATCATCTACACTTCAGGTACCACAGGCAACCCCAAAGGGGTCATGCTTTCTCATAATAATCTGGTCACCAATGCTATAGCCACCAGCAAAGCTCATGAATTCGGATTGGGGTACAGGGCGCTGAGTTTCCTGCCCCTCTGCCATGTTTACGAGCGTATGATGAACTACCACTTTCAGTACAAGGGAACAAGCATCTACTACCTCGAGAATATGGGCATCATAGCAGAAACGATGCGGGAGATCAGACCCCACATCGCTAACACCGTACCCAGACTCCTGGAAAAGATCTATGACAACATAATCAACAAGGGCAAGAACCTGCCGTGGCTCAGCAAGCAGATATTCTTCTGGGCAGTGTTTCTGGGCCTCAGGTTCAGGCTCACCGGCAACACCAGGTTTTACAGGTTCCGGCTTGGCATCGCCCGCAAGCTGGTCTTTAACAAGTGGAAGGAAGCGCTTGGCGGCGAGCTGCGCGTGCTGGTCTCTGGCGGTGCCGCCCTGCAGTCGCGGCTCGAGCGCATCTTCTGGGCTGCCGGAATACCCGTACTCCAGGGATACGGCCTTACTGAAACATCACCGGTGATAGCCGTAAATCCAATGCGTATCCCGGATATAAGGTTTGAAACGGTAGGACCGATCCTCGACGGAGTGCAGGTGAAGATAGATGACGACGGTGAGATACTGTGCAAGGGTCCCAATATCATGATGGGTTACTACAAGGAACCTGACATGACTGCGCAGGTGATTGATGCAGACGGATGGTTCCACACGGGAGATATCGGAAGGATTGAAGATGGCAGGTTCCTCAGGATCACCGACCGTAAAAAAGAGATGTTCAAGCTCTCGGCCGGCAAATACATCTCGCCGCAGGTGATCGAAAACAAGCTGAAAGAGTCAATCTTCATCGAACAGTCGATGGTCATCGGTGAAAATGAGAAGTTTGCCAGCGCCCTGATCTCGCCAAACTTTACCTTCCTGCACGACTGGTGTTCCATGCACAGGATTCAGTACCGGGACAATGGTGACCTGATCGAGATTCCGGAGGTTATTGAACGCTTCGCCCGTGAGGTGCGTGAAGTGAACAGGAATCTCGGCGAATTCGAGCAGATCAAGCGGTTCAGGCTCGTGACCGAGGAGTGGACTCCCCAGACGGGAGAGCTCTCCCCCACCCTCAAACTAAGGAGAAATATTCTGATCCAGCGGTACAATCATGTTATCAATGAGATCTACTCCGTAAGGGAGAAAGGAAATATGGTAGACAAGGTCGTTGGAGTAATCCGCAACGGTGTCAGCGGCATTTTGAAAAACCTTCCGAAGTTCTGACCTGTCCGCGTCCCACTTTATGGAGGGTACGGCATGCCGTGCATAACCTCCTGATTATTTTTATACCTTTGTCATCCGTCATGATAAGGTACCCTGCCATACCACTCCTCGCCGCCCTGGTGGCGCTGATCATAAGCCTGCCATCCTGTTCGGTGCAACCCTGTTACGAGGAGACCGACCCCATGATGAATACCCTGCTGCTCGTCAGCGGCACAGGTGAGACAGCCAAAGCGGACTCGCTGAGGGTTTATACCTACAGGGCTGCTGACACACTGAAATTCGTTGACGCAAGGGGGACATCCTTTTTCTCAGTACCGCTTGATGCAGCCAACGACGAGTCAGCCTTCATCATCACCCTCAACGGTGTGACTGACACTGCCGTCATATGGTACAACCGGCACCCCCACCTGGTCTCGCCGGAGTGCGGATATACTCTGGTAAGCGATATCACGGGACTGATGACAACACACCACATAATTGACACACTTATTATAGACAATAATAACGTGAATCTTAATGGCGAAACGAACCTGCATCTTTTTTATTAGCCTCCTTTTGCTCGGGTCCCCTGCCGTTCTGTCACAGGATACGGTTACAGTCCCGCTTCATGTAAGGGCAGGTTTCGACTTATCCGGCCCTGTAATGAAACTGACGGGCAGGGACCTGACCAGCTACGGTGTGCTTGCATCGGCTGATATAAACTCATCCCTGGCGGTTACGGCAGGAATAAGGTATTCCTCCTTCAGCGCATCGGAGGTGATATACGATTTCAGGAGCCGTGGCCTCAGCTTCACTGCCGGAACCGACTACAACTTCATCAAGGCCAATGTCTCGCAGGGAAAGTACTATGCCGGCATCGGCCTGAGATACGGTCTTAGCTTCTACAGCGAAGAAGCCTCGATGATCAGATACACTAACGAATGGGGCGCAGGAGAGTCTTCAATTCCGGCAGGACGGCATACGGGACATTTCCTCGAAATCACACCTGGCGTGCGTACGGAATTATTCAGGGGAGTGACAATCGGATGGAATCTTTACATGCGACTGCTGATCAGTGCCGGGGCAGGAAAGGATCTTAAACCCGTATGGATGCCCGGATACGGAGCAGGCACATCGGGGATGACCACCGGGGCAGAGTATTATATATCCTTCTCGATCCCGTATAAAAAGATTAAAGTTTACGTCAAACCCAAAACACGGCAATCGGATGAGGATGAGGAAGGTGAGACAGAAGGAGAAGGAAGAGAACAGACCAGTACCGGCAACGTATCAGGCACATCACGCTTTCCTGGAAGACTCTAGACCCAACCGGCCTAAAGACTTTCCAGCCAGGTTTTAACCCCATCCGGCTGTCAGGCTTCAGCGACAGGCACTGTGCCATTTTTTCTGCTGAATGCAAGTAATCCCATATAGGTCAGGAAACCGTTTACCAGCAGCATCTCAAAACCAAACCTGTAGCCGTTGAAAAGCTCTTCTGAAAAGTGACTCAGGAAGTAACAAATCACAGGTGAAATGATGGCTATCCACGGCGTATAAGTGTCTTTGACGAATCTTTTGGTGAAGAGACCGAAAGCATAAAGCCCGAGCAGCGGCCCGTAAGTGTAGCCGGCTATCGTAAAGAGCTTGTCAATGATGGCCCTGTCATTCATCTGTCTGAATGCCAGTATGCAAATAAAGAAAATAATAGCGAAGGAGATGTGTACTGAATACCTTATCCTGGTCTTTTTTCTGTTGTCCATCTCCGTCTTCTTCTCCAGTCCCAGGAAGTCGATGCTGAACGAGGTTGTCAGCGATGTCAGAGCCCCGTCAGCGCTTGGAAATGCCGCTGAGATCAGACCGACAAGGAATACCACTCCCGCTGCCGGGCCCAGGTATTTGAATGCGATTGTCGGGAAGAGATCGTCAGTCATTGCTACAGTGACATTCTGAGCAGCTGCAAAGTATACAAGGAATGCTCCCAGCACGAGGAACATGAAGACAACAACGAGGTTTATGGTGCTGAAGGTGAACATATTCTTCTGAGCGTCTTTTAAACGCCTGATACTCAGGTTTTTTTGCATCATCTCCTGGTCAAGACCCGTCATTGTAATTGTGATGAACATGCCGCTGAAAAACTGTTTGATAAAGTGACGGGGATGATTCCAGTCGGTGATCACCATCTTCGACATGTCGCTGTCAAAAAGGTCGCCCAGCAGCTTGCTGAACGGCGCCCCAAGCTCCCGGCTTATGTAGAATACTGAAAGCACCACTGCCAGCAGCATGAAGGTGGTCTGGAGAGTATCAGTCCAGATGATCGTGCGGATCCCTCCCTTCAGAGTGTAAATAATTATCAGTGCAATGAATATCAGTACGTTGACCCAGAAAGGAACGTTCCATGCATCAAACACGAAAATCTGCAGAACATTAATGACCAGGAACATTCGCAGAGAGGCGCCAAGCACCCTTGAGAGAATGAAGAATCCGGCACCGGTCTTGTAGGACCAGAAACCAAACCGCTGTTCAAGGTAACCGTATATGGAAGTAAGCTTAAGCCTGTAATAAAGCGGAAGCAGTACGAGGGCGATAACCACGTACCCGAAGAAATATCCGAATGCAACCACCATGTAGGAGAACTGTGTCTCGCCAACCCACCCCGGAACAGACATGAAAGTAACTCCGGACAGGGAGGCTCCTATCATTCCGTAGGCAACCACATACCACGGTGATACTTTGTTTCCGATGTAGAACGACTGTTGGTTGGCCTTGCGTGCCGTAATGAAAGTGACCCCGAACAGCAGCAGTGTGTAGGCTATGAAGATCGAGAGGATGAGGGTAGGTGTCATAATTTTTAAAACGTAAGTGCAAGGATAGTAAAAAGATCGCAGATAAAAATTATGCTCCTGTCAGAATTGCGGTAATATTGGATTATTTTTGCCCCAAACTCCTGATATGTCAGCACGTTTTCCATCAAGACTGCTCGAGGAGGCGGTGAATGAGTTCGCGTCGCTCCCCGGAATAGGCCGCAAGACAGCCTTCAGGCTGGTGATGCATCTCCTCAGGCGCGACAGCGCTGAAGTACGCCGTTTCGGCGAGACTGTCACCAAACTGAGGGATGACGTATGCTACTGCACGCTCTGCCACAGCATCAGCGACACTCCCGTATGCAACATATGCAGTGATCAGTCGAGAGACACCTCGCTCATCTGTGTGGTGGAGAATGTGCAGGATGTGATGGCCGTCGAGAACACAAGACAGTTCAAAGGGCTCTACCATGTGCTCGGAGGAATCATCTCGCCCGTCGACGGTATCGGGCCTTCTGACCTGACAATTGCAAACCTTGAGGAGAGGGTGCGCAGCGGCGGTGTGAAGGAGATAATCCTTGCACTCAGCACCACCATGGAGGGTGACACCACTAATTTCTATATCTATAAGCGTCTGTCAGGATATGAAGTGTGCGTCACAACCCTCGCCCGTGGGGTGGCCATAGGCGATGTCCTGGAGTATACTGATGAGATCACACTGGGTCAGTCAATAATCAACCGCCGCGTTTTTTCGCTCCCGTCACAGGGCTGATACAATCCGGAGACACGTCAATGGCAAAATCCCTTCGCATTACTGAGCATGTTAACGGTGCCGAAGCGGCAGTGAACCGGAGACCCGGTTTGAATCTGCCGTGGAACAGCTCCCGGACTGCACCGTCAATGTACCTTTTTTCCAGATAATTTCCCCTGTCATTTTTTTATTCTGAAAATCTTGCTTAATTTGATACAAATCAATGATCCATGGCAAATACATTTGACAGGTTCTTTTCGGATGCATCGCAACTGATGAAGAAATCAGCAATAAGGGAGATACTGAAGCTGACCCAGAGACCGGAGATGATCTCCTTCGCGGGCGGGCTCCCCTCCCCCGACTCCTTCCCGATAGAAGACATAAAGAGAGTAACCGCTGAGGTGCTTGAGGAGGAAGGCAGGGCCGCCCTCCAGTATGGCACCACCGAGGGAGACAACAAGCTTCGTGCCCTCCTTGCCGAACGGCATAAAAAGGACGGACTGGATCTGACCATTGAAAACATCATGATAACCACCGGATCACAGCAGGCCCTGGACCTTTGCGGCAAGATATTCATCAACAGGGGCGATGTGGTCCTGTGCGGACTGCCATCCTACCTTGGCGGATTGAATGCTTTCTCAAACTACGGCGCAGTGATGAAGGGCATACCGCTCGATGACCACGGAATGATTCCCGACCTGCTTGAAAAGGCCATCGTCACATTAAGGAAAGATGGTAAAAACCTCAAGTTTATATACATCATTCCTGATTTTCAGAATCCCACAGGGGTTACACTGCCCCGTTCGAGGCGACTGGAGATCATACGCATCGCCGAAAGGCATGACCTCATCATTGTTGAAGACAGTCCCTATCGTGATGTACGATTTGACGGAACTCCCGAACCGCTGATGTCAGCCCTTGACACACGGGGCAGAGTGCTGACGCTGAATACCTTTTCCAAGATACTTGCCCCGGGTTTCAGGCTGGCATGGGTCACCGGACACAGGGAGATAATTGACAAGATGGTGACAGCAAAACAGGCAACCGACCTTTGCACGCCTCCCTTCGTTCAGAAGATCACCGCCAGGTATATCGAACAGGGACTGCTGGACGTCAACCTGAAAAAGACCGTTGAACTCTATCGTCAGCGTCGCGATTACATGCTGAAATGCTTCCGCGAACAGATGCCTGAGGGGGTGAAGTGGACGGAGCCTGACGGCGGGCTGTTTCTCTTCGTCACCCTGCCCCCCTCAATGGATGCGGCAAGACTGCTTGAGAGGGCCATCCGCAAAAATGTTGCCTTCGTCTGCGGGGCGGTATTTTACTGCAACAATGAAGGCCATAATACCCTGCGGATCAATTTCTCCTACTCAGGCGAAAAGGATACCCTCGAAGGTGTACGCAGGCTGGCGGAGGCTATCAGGGAGGAGATGACCGTCTCCTGATACGGATGGAACTCTCGGTTGTAATCGTTTCATTCAATGTCTCCGCCTTGCTCCGTCAGGCGCTGCACTCACTCCGTGAAGCCGCACGGGGTATCAGCCATGAAATAATTGTTATCGACAATGATTCTTCTGACGGCTCTGCAGGGATGGTTGAAAGGGAGTTTCCTGACGTGAGATTAATCATTTCCGGCATCAATGAGGGATATTCAGCGGGCTGCAACAGGGGAATCATTGCCTCCTCGGGAGATTTCATCCTGGTACTCAATCCTGACACCGTCGTAAGTCCTGACGCTCTTGTCCGGGCGCTGAGCTTCATGCATACGAACCCAGATGCCGGGGCGGCAGGGGCACATATGACAGACGGAAACGGAAAATTCCTGCCTGAGTCAAAAAGAGGATTCCCATCACCCCTCACTTCACTGTTCAGATTCACAGGACTCGGGAAGCTCTTCCCGCGTTCGGCAGTCTTTAACGCATATTACGTTGGAGATAAGCCTGAGAATGAGACCTGCCGCGCAGACATACTCACCGGCGCCTTCATGCTAATCCGCAGGGAGGCGCTCAACAAGGCCGGTCTCTTCGATACTGCATTCTTCATGTACGGCGAAGACATTGACCTCAGCTGGCGCATCAGGAAGGCCGGTTACCGCAATTATTACCTGCACGATGTCCTCATAACCCACTTTAAGGGGAAGAGCGCGAGCCAGGAGATGGAAGAGTCACTGGGCCACTTCTACAATGCCATGCACATATTCGCCGGGAAACACCTGGGAAAGGGATGGCACATGCCCGTGAAGACCATTGTCACACTCCTCCGGACCGTGGCAGTAGTCCGCCTGCGCTTTCGCAGGATGGCCAAAAAGTGACGACTCTTAATAAAAAGGGCCTGATCTCCTATAATCTTATTGCACTTTTTGAGTTATATTAGTGACATTAAGATAAATTGATCACCTGATGAGAAGGGCTAAATACATCATCTGTATGATCCTTATGGTTCATGCTGTATCTCTTGCAGGTCAGTCCAGGAGTGATCTGCGTGAGATGTTCGTCTCAGCCGAAGGAGACCTGCTTTTTGAAGATTTCCCGGAAGCCCTTCCCAAGTACCTCAGCCTGTTACAGATATTTCCGGAGAACTATAATCTCCATTTCCGCATCGGCCAGTGTTACCTCAACACCCCGGGTGAAAAGGAAAAGGCCATCCCCTGGCTGGAGACTGCGGTCAGGAATATTAATACCGGGTATCGGGCCGGGAAACTGGGTGAAACAGGTGCACCCTATGATGCTCTCTATTTCCTGGCAAACGCCTATCGCATTTCAAGCGAGTTCGACAGGGCGCTGGAAACCTATGAGCTCTTCCTGAAGGATGTGGATACCGAAAAGTATGACACCGCCCTGGTAAAGTTCCAGATGCAGACCTGCCACAATGCCAGAATTATGATGCGCAAACCGGTGTATGTCGTCGATAAAAACCTGGGAGGAACGGTCAACGAACGCTTCTCGGAAATCAAGCCTGTGATCTCAGCAGACGAAAAGAACCTGCTCTTCACCCGTGAGCTCCAGTTCTATGACGCCATCTTCTGGTCCAGAAAGATCGGCGGCCAGTGGACGGAGCCCGTTAACCTGACACCCCAGCTGGGAGTTGACCAGGACTACTATACTTCGTCACTTTCTCCTGACGGCAAAACCCTGCTGATGTACCGGGTTGATACCTATGACGGTAACATCTATATGAGCCGGCTGCAGGATGAGACATGGAGTAAAGTGGAAAAGCTCAATGCCAATATCAATACCAAATACTGGGAATCACATGCCACTATGAGCAGTGACGGGATGAAGCTCTACTTCACAAGTAACAGGAGAGAGAGCATCGGAGGTCTCGACATCTTCGTGTCAGTCCGCGACAGCTCCGGGAGCTGGGGTCCGGCAGTGAACCTTGGTCCGGAGGTCAACACCATATATAACGAAGAAACACCTTTCCTCGCCAATAATGACCGCACCCTCTTTTTCAGCTCACGCGGTCATTTCAACATGGGCGGATATGACATCTTCAGGTCAGATCTCGATGAAAACGGCATGTGGAGCACCCCCGTCAATGTCGGCTACCCTCTGAACACCACCGATGATGACCTTTTCTTCAATCCTTTGGGAAAGGGAGACCGGGGATATTACTCAAAATTTGATGATGACGGCAATGGAAGGATGGATCTCCTCAGCTGCGACATCTACTCGGAACTCAACCCGCGCAATTTCATTGTTACCGGTAAAGCATCCGTCAATAACCTTCTCAGCGAGTTTCCCCAGCCAGTAAAGATAACAGCTGTCAGCAATGCTGATGCCGGCAAAATGATAACCGCCCTCACCGACTCCGTTACCGGGATCTACTCCTTCCGTCTTCCGCAGGGAGGATACAGCATCAGTTTTGACTCCGATGACGCGTTGTCATTGACCCGCAAGATTGAGTTGCTGCCTGATCACTCTGCCGACACGATAAGAGTTCAGCCGGTAACACTCAGTGAAACTGACTTCTCGGCTTACCTCAGGCTTGTCTCCGATACACTGTTGGAGGCTGGCTCTCCGGACCCGGTCAGCATAGACCTGATTGCCGAAGAGAAATCCCTGCTTGAGGTCTCGGTGCTCTCCCCGGATTCGGCAATCACCACCGGACAGTACCGCATTACTGACACGACTTTCACCTTTATCTTCAATCCTGAAGTGGGTGTCAGCAGGGTTTCTCTCAGTCTCACAGACCGTTTCGGCAACGATACCGGGGCTGTGGTCACTGTGCACCGTACTGATGCTCCTGCCAGGTCTTTGAAGCCTCTCTACCACGCAATACCAGTCAGGCCGGCAGGCGACAAGGTGTCAGAAGATGCCGGTACCGGTAAAAAGGCTGATTCCGGCGCTGCCGTTGACAAAGGCGCAGGCACAGATGCAGATGCAGCCTCGGACGCAGACACAGACGCCGGAGCTGGCACGGAGGCAGACGCAGGCGCGGAGGCAGATGCCACCGCTGCCACATCCGCTGCCGCAGAGATGGCCGGTGACATAAGCCCGTCTGATGACAGCGAAGGAAAAGGGAGCTGCCGTTACTGGTGGCTGCTGATCGTTGCTGCTTTGCTGTTATTCTTCCTGCTATGGAGAAGAAAAAAGAAAAGGAAAAATGATGAAGAACAATAAGTCAATGAATATGAAAAAACTTGCCCTTTTGCTGATAATCATCTCTGCAGGAGTAGTTTGCAGATCCCAGGACAATATCAGGCTGCAGGAGGCTTTTTATGATGCCGAGTATTTCCTGATGAGGGGCGACTATTCCGATGCGCTACCATATTACCAGGGGATTTTTACTGCAATGCCCGACAACGCCAGTATTGCATTCCGCCTGGGCCTCTGTTACCTGAACATTGAAGGAAGCAAGCACCTGGCAATTGAGTACCTTGAAAAGGCTTCACAGAAACTGACCGGCAAATACCGCGAGGGATCACTCCGGCAGACGGAAGCACCGTATGAAGCTCTGTTCTTCCTCGGGGATGCATACAGGATAAACTATATGTTCGAAAAGGCAAAGGAGTCATACTCCCGCTACCGCCAGACACTGTTGTCCACTGATATCGGGAACATGATGTTCATTGACCAGCAGATTGCCGCCTGCAACAACGCACCATCTCTGATGGCCACACCGGTAAAATTCACTGTGGAAGAGGTGGACGACATCATGAATGACGTCAATGATAACTTCTTCCCGGTTGTCTCCGCTGACGCCAGGGCTATTGTATATATGACTTCAATGAAATTCTATGACGCAATAATGTTTTCACGCCTTGTCAGGAACGAATGGACTCCACCGGTGAATATCACACCGGAACTGCAGTCAGACGGCGACCATTACGTATCATGCCTCACTTCCGGAAACACACTCATGCTCCTGTCAAAGGATGACAACGTCAACAGCGACATATGGATGAGCAAATATGACGGTACCCGCTGGGAACCCGCCCGCAAGCTTAAAAAAGAGATAAACACCAAATACTGGGAAGCTCACGGTTTTATCACTGAAGACGGGTCAACACTCATCTTTGCAAGCGACAGACCCGGAGGCTTCGGAGGGCTTGACCTGTATGTCTCAAAGCCAGGGCCTGACGGCGAATGGGGCACACCGGTCAATATGGGTCCTGAAATAAACAGCCCGTTCAATGAAGACAGGCCGTTCCTCATCAATGACGGCAAAACGCTCTTCTTCGCTTCGCAGGGTCATCACAATATGGGCGGTTATGATATCTTCCGCACGACAATGCAGTATAACGGACTGTGGAGCACCCCGGAAAACCTGGGATACCCTCTGAATAATCCTGACGACAATGTCTTCTTCTGCCCTGCAGAGAACGGGAAGGCTGGATATATGTCATTACCTGGCAGAGACGGCGGAGCAGGCGGGGCTGATATTTATCTCATCAGGTTTAAATAATGTTCTTTAACAAGGCACGCTGTGCTGCTTAAGAATTAATTTTACAGTCAAACTGAAACATGGGAAAAAGGGGAATAGTAATTCTGATACTGCTTATCGTGATCCTGCCGGTTTTCGGGCAGAAGAACAACGAGATAAAGGAGATCTGGAAGGAGGCTGAATCTCACTATCTCTATGGTGAGTATGAGCTTGCCAACCCGCTCTATCTCATGCTCAATGATCTCAGACCCGGCAACTACAATATCAAATACAAGATCGGTAACTGCTACCTTAATATATTTGACGAGAAACCGAAAGCCATTCCATTCCTTGAGGAAGCTGTCAGGAGCACCAGCTACAACTCGAAAACGGGGAAGCTCAAGGAGTGGAAAGCCCCTCTCGATGCCTATTTTTCCCTGGGCAACGCCTATCGTATCACAAACAGGCTTGACAGCGCACTTAACACCTACCGCTTCTTCCAGAAACTGATCACCGGATCTTCAGCGATGCAGAACCAGGAGTTCGTCAACCAGCAGATGCAGGCATGCAATGTTGCATCCGAACAGATGAAGAATCCTGTAAATGTACTCATCCAGCCGCTGAAGGAGTATATCAACCAGGGCTCGGTCAATGACAGACCGGTACTCAGCTATGACGGCAGCACAATGGCTTACACCGAAAAACGCGGACTGGAGAGTGTCATTTATGTCACACGCAGGGAGGGCGACTCATGGGCAACTCCTGGAGATATTACCCTCGAGGCGGGCATGGGCACTGACTGTCACACGACGTCCCTTAACAGTGACGGAACAGAACTCTATCTCTTCAAGAATGATAACTATGACGGCAATATCTACGTAACCAGGTACGTGAACGGAAAGTGGTCACAGGTAGAAAGACTCAATAAAAACATCAATACCAGGTTCTACGAATCACACGCCGCCATCTCGTCTGACGGGAAGAAGCTCTATTTCACCTCCAACCGGGAAGGCGGTCTGGGTGAGCTTGACCTCTGGGTGTCGGAAAGAGATGCCACAGGCGACTGGGGCATACCCTCCAACCTCGGCAACGTAGTCAACACTCCGTACAATGAAGAGACACCGTTCATATCAGAAGACGGCAATACCCTGACATTCAGCTCAGAAGGACACGGATCGATGGGCGGTTACGATATATTTCTCTCGAAATTATCCACCGGACAGTGGACCAGTCCGGTGAATATAGGGTACCCGCTCAGCACCACGGATGACAATATCGCCTTTCAGCCCTTCAGTAAAGGCGAATTCGGATTCTACTCCATCATGACGGGGTACAAGAAGAAGGAGATTGCCCTTGTCTCATTCAATCCTGCAGCAGATGAGAAGCATGATACTGTCACCATCAGCTTTGATCCCGCTGACCTGCCATACCTTACTGTGGTCGACTCCTCCCTGCTCATCACCGACCTTGTCGTCAGGGACGTAAGGGACAGTGACGCTGAGATTGATCCTGAAGTCCTCTATTACACAGTACAGGTCATGGCTCTCTATAATCCGGTCGATCCTGCCTATTTTGAATTTGCGGAGATCTCGGTCTTCTATAACAACGCAGACCGCTTTTATCGTTACACAACTGGCAGGTTTGACACAAAGGCAGAGGCATACGCTGAGCAGGCAAGATTACTCCGGCTTGGATATCCGGATGACATCTTCGTGAAGAAAGTCTACAGGAATGATTCTGGAAAATGACGGGATCAGGCTGCGCGCCGTTGAACCCGAAGACCTTGAGCTGCTTTACCAATGGGAAAATGACGAAGCTAACTGGAAACAGAGTAATAATTTCGTGCCCTATTCGAGGTATATCCTGAAAAAATACATTGCGGGCTCAGGCAAGAGTATTTACGAAACCGGCCAGCTCAGGCTTATGATCGATGTCCTCCCGGAGGAAAGAACCGTCGGAACCATCGACCTTTTCGACTTTGATCATTTTCATAACAGGGCAGGCGTTGGCATCCTGATTGCAGACAGGGCAGACAGGAAGCGAGGTTATGCCTCAGCCGCCCTGTCTTGTCTGGTCAACTATGCCTTTGAAACAATCGGACTTCATCAATTATGGTGCAACATCCTGGAAAACAATACTGAAAGCATGCACCTCTTTGCGGGTCACGGCTTTACACAATGCGCCATCAAAAAAGAGTGGACCAGGGTGTGCGATGCCTGGGAGACTGAGTACACCCTGCAATTGGTAAACCCCAAAAAATAAATACTGCCCAGGGGGTTGGGCAGTATTATTTTCCTCGTCCGGCCTTAAGAAAGAAGTACCATTTTTTCCGGAGAGAGGAAACGGGGAATCTAAAAAACACTAATCCTTAAACTCCTCTGTTGTTCCGCTTGCATGGCAAAACTACCAAAATCGCCATTCCCGTGCAATACCTATTTCTAGGTATTTTTATATTATCCCATTGGACGCCGCAAACAGCAGCAGATCAACCATATTGGTAGTGCCTGTTTTTCTCATGATGTTCCTGCGGTGGGTATTTACTGTGAACTCGCTCAGGTTGAGTTCATATGCAATCTTCCTGCTGGTATATCCCTTTGAAATGTAAAAGATTATCTCCTGTTCCCTTCTCGAGATTGAAAGCTCGTCCCTGGAGCCCTGAGGCAGATCCTTCAGCGGTTTTCCACCCAGGAGTGCAAATGTAACGCTGGTCCCGCGGCGGACATGTGAAATATCGCGAATCTCCCCCAATTCAAAGATTCTGCCTTCGGGATCTATGTGCCTTGATATGGTCAGGGATATCCAGGTAAACCTGCCGTTCTTCCTGGAAGCCCGGTAAGCAATGTAAAGCGCTATGTGCCTGTGAGAACTGCCCGATATATAATTCATCTCCCTGTTCAGCACCATCTTTCCGATCTCGAAGACTGCCTTCCTGTCGTCAGGATGGATTATCCCGAAAAGGGTCCTGAAGTCAAACTCCTCCGGTTCATAACCAATCACATTCAGAACATTCGGACTTACAAAGAGCATCTTCAGGCGCGAATAATCGGCAATAAAGAAGAACTGGTTCGAATGATCAAAAAGTTCCAGCACCTGGGCATTGACCTTAACCGTACCTCTGAATGGTTCTCTTGATGATTTCCCGAGCGTCTCCATGAAAAGCTTTTCCCATGACTCTGCTCCCGGGTTCTTGTCCTTGCTGTCAGCCTTATCCATCATAACATTCACTTCTGTTGCGTGATTATTCAGTGTATCTCCGGCTTTTTTCCCGTTTTTGCAGCCAGCATTCCGCAGGCGGCGTAAATATCCCCACCCCTTGACTTTCTCACCGATGCGCTTATGCCCGACGTCACCAGTTCATGCTTGAACCTCATCATGACTGAGTTCTCTGAGCTCCGCGCATCATCACCTGCAACAGGATGGTAAGGAAGGAGGTTTACTCTTATCGCCGTACCTGAGAGTAACCTCTTCATCTCATCCAGGTGCCTGCCGGTGTCATTCCTGCCCTCTATCATCACATAGGCGACGGTAAAGCGCCTTTTCCGGCGGTTTTCATATCTCATCAACAGGTCCAGGGTCTCTGCAAATGGCCATCGTGCTTCGGCAGGGATGACCTCGCGCCGTTCTTCAGGGAACGGAGAATGGAGGCTGAGTGTAATATTGCACTCTGTCTCATCAAGCAGCCGCATTACCGATGGGGTCACTCCCACCGTGGAGACCGTCACCTTGCTCCTTCCTGCCGCCAGGCCCCACTCCGCAGTGAAAATACGACAGGCCTTCAGAACCTCATCGATGTTGTCGCCCGGCTCACCCATTCCCATCAGCACGATATGTGTGACCACATGCGGAAGGCTGACGACCTGGTTGACGATCTCACCTGCTGTCAGGTTGCCACCCCATCCGTTCCGCCCTGTGGCACAGAAACGGCAACCCATTCTGCAGCCCGACTGTGCCGAGACACAAACTGTGCTGCGTTTGCCGTCCGGCAGCCATACAGTCTCATGATTCAGGCCTCGTGAACCGGAGAACAGGTACTTGATTGACCCGTCAACCGAGACCTCTGACATAACGGGGGAAATCAAACCGGTAACATAATTCTCAGACAGAATATGGAGAACCTTTGCCGGGATGTCGTTTATTTCATCAAAAGATTTAATCCCCCTCCTGTAAATCCAGTAGAGCAGTCTGCGGGCATAACCGGCATCAACGCCCAGACTGCCCAGGAGCGCCTCAATATCTGACAGATCTGAGCCAGCTATTGTTGTCATATTGAAGGTTTCTTCACCGCAGTAAAGATATTAAATTACCTCTTTTGCACATTTTTTTACATCTTTATGTTAGAATACTGACAGCTTCGGTTCGTTATAATAATTGTAATGGGAGCATTTGCAGGAAAAAGAAGGTTTGGGACGGCACCGGTATATTTTACGGCAGTGTCAACCATCCTTGGTGCAATCCTCTTTCTGCGGTTCGGATTTGCCGTGGGCACGCTCGGATTCTGGGGCACCATCCTGTTGATAGTCATGGGCCATGCAGTGACCATCCCTACAGCTCTTGCCATCTCCGAGATCGCCACCAACAAGAGGGTTGAAGGCGGCGGTGAATATTTTATCATCTCCAGGTCATTCGGACTTAACATCGGGGCCACGATCGGAATAGCCCTCTTCCTTTCCCAGGCAATCAGCGTTGCATTTTACATCATCGCATTTACAGAGGCCTTCGAATTCTTTTTCAACTTCGTGGCACAACGCTTATCCGTGGTGCTTCCCAGGCAGGTGATAAGCATGCCTGTGACATTGGTACTGGGAGTGATGATTCTGCGTAAGGGCTCCAATGCCGGGGTGAAGGCACTTTATGCCGTAGTTGCAATACTCTTTCTCACCCTGCTGCTATTCTTTCTCGGTAAGCCTGCTGCCGGCAGCCTGGCTCCAGGAGAACTGCCGGTGAGGGATATTCGCAACATGAGCGATTTCTTCCTTGTCTTTGCCATCTGCTTCCCGGCTTTCACCGGCATGACAGCCGGTGTAGGTCTTTCGGGCGATCTGCGCAATCCGGCCAGGTCAATCCCTCGTGGAACAATTCTGGCTACCGCAACCGGACTGGTCATTTACACACTTGTTATCTATAAGCTGGCAATCTCAGCATCGCCGGAAGAGATGCTCGGGAATCAGCTCATAATGGGTAAGATTGCTATCGGAGGAGCTCTGATCGTGCCTGTGGGACTGGCCGCCTCAACCCTTTCGTCCGCCATGGGCTCAGTGCTGGTTGCCCCGCGCACCCTGCAGGCCCTGGCAAACGATGCCTCCTTCCCGTCGATGAGGCTCAACAGGTGGCTTGCCGCCGCCAGGAGCAACGACGGCGAACCGGTAAATGCCACCCTGGTTACTCTGGTGATCGCATTCATCTTTGTGGCTCTTGGAAATGTGAACTCCGTGGCGGAAATAATCTCCATGTTCTTCCTTGTCACCTACGGCTCCCTCTGCCTCATCTCGTTCCTGAATCACTTCGGCTCATCACCCTCATACAGACCATCATTCAAATCGAGATGGTACCTGTCTCTTATTGGCTTCGTCGTAGCAGTCATTGTGATGTTCAGGATCAATACCCTCTATGCCCTGACCGCATCGTTACTGATTGTCCTGATATACTCATATATAAACCATTACCATAAAAACAGGAAAGGACTTGAGTCGCTCTTCGCCAACACCCTCTTCCAGATCAGCCGAAACCTGCAGGTCTACCTTCAGAATTCAGAAAACAGACGCAAGGAAAAAGAGTGGAGGCCCGGGGTAATCTGCATCTCAAAGGACTCTTTCAGGAGGGAAAGGGCTTTCAGACTGCTGAACTGGTTGTCATACAGCTACGGCTTCAGCACGTACCTGCACAGGATAGACGGGTACTACTCCAGGGCAACCAGCAAACAGGCTGCAGAAGAGCTGGCAAAACTGATTGAGCTTTATGAAACCTCGCATAACCACGTCTATGTGGATACAATAATATCACCCTCGTACACCTCGGCCATAGTCCAGGCCATCCAGGTTCCGGGAATCTCGGGAATGGAGAATAATATGGTTGTCTTTGAGTACGACAAGGATAACCCTGAGAACCTGGGAGAGATCATAGAGAATATACGGCTGATCAAGGCGGGCAATTTCGACATCTGCCTGCTCGCATCCGCCGGCAAGGAGATGACTTACAGCAAGGGAATACACGTGTGGATCGACTTCAATGAGCCGGAAAACGCCAGCCTCCTTATTCTGCTGAGTTTCATAATCTCCGGTCACCCCGACTGGAAGAAATCGTCGATCAGGGTTTTCAGCACCTGCAAACCAGGCCAGTTTGAGGATACACGGCGCGAGCTGGCAGAGCTGATGGGTTCAGGCCGCCTGCCCATAACTGAAAAGAATGTTGAGATCATAGAGGTCACTCATGGCAGTTCCGTCAGGAGCTTTATTAACTACAGGTCAGCTTCTGCTGCACTCGTTATGACCGGCTTCAGACCTGAGATGCTTAAGCATAACGGAGAAACAACCCTGGGAGGTTACGTCGAGGTTGGCACCATCCTCTTCGTCAACTCACAGTATCAGAAGGAAATCCTTTAGAGAAAATATCCCATCAACAGCACTCAGCCTGCCTCACAGCCAGCGCACAGCACCGTCTTCACAGGATACACTCCAGGGGAAAAAAGAGGCTGCCCCCTTGAGGGGAGGCAGCCATTGTTGTCTTCTGTCAACTACAGGTTATCAGTTCAGTCCCCTGTTCCTTAGAAGCGGCTCGATCCCTGGCTCGCGGCCACGGAAGTTGAGGTACATCTGTTCAGCATCCATGGTGCCCATCTTTTCCAGCACGTTTTTCCTGAATGATGTGGCCGTTGCCTGGTCAAAGATGCCCTTTTCATTGAAGGCCTCAAAGGCGTCGTTGTCAAGCACTGCAGCCCATGTGTAAACATAATAGCCTGCGTCATAACCGTCTATCATGTGAAGGAAATAGGTACTGCGGTACCTTGGTTCGATCTCGGGGATCATGCCGATTTTCTTCATTGTCTCCTTTTCGAACTGCTGCGGGTTAACCTCTGCAGGTGCCTCAAGTGAATAGTATGCCATGTCAAGCAGTGATGCGGCCATTATCTCCACGTTGTCAAACCCGGTATTGAAGTAGCTGCTGTTCCTGATCTTCTCAACCAGTGCCTGAGGGATAACCTCACCTGTCTCATAATGTCTGGCGTACATTGAAAGCACCTCGGGTTGCGTAACCCAGTGCTCCATTATCTGCGACGGCAGCTCAACAATGTCCCATGCCACTGTTGTCGTTGAATAGGTATTCTCCGAGAAGAGCCCCTGGAGACCATGTCCGAACTCATGGAAAAGGGTGAGGACGTCATCCATACTCAGCAGGGCTGGCTTATCCCCTGCCGGCGGAGTGAAGTTACCGACTATTGTGACAACCGGGGTGATCTCTTTGCCGTCAACCACCTGGTGGTCACGGTAACCTCCGCACCATGCTCCCTGGCGCTTGCTCTCACGCGGGTAGAAATCCATATAAAGCACACCCACGTGGCTGCCGTCAGCTTCCTTCACCTCAAAGGCTTGCGCATCCGGATGAGGAAGCGGAATTTCGTTTATGGGGGAGAATGTTATGCCATAAAGTTTGGTTGCAACGGCAAACGCACCGTCACGGACGTTGTCGAGGCTAAAGTAAGGCCTCAGTTCATTGTCGTCAAGGTCATACTTGCTCTTGCGAAGCTTCTCTGCGTAATACCACCAGTCGTGAGGCTCGAGTTTGAAATTTCCACCTTCGGCCAAGATAATCTTCTGCATCTCATCGCGCTCGCGGCCGGCAACAGGCAATGCCCTGTTAAGAAGATCATTCAACAGGTTGAGCACATTATCCGGGGTCTTTGCCATGCGGGTCTCAAGTACTATGTCGGCATGGGTCCTGTAACCCAGGAGTTTGGCCCTCTCTGCCCTTAGCCTCACTATATCAGCAAGTATCTTGTTGTTGTCGTATTCATCACCATTGTTGCCACGGTTCAGGTACGCGTCGTAGAGCTTTTTACGAAGGTCACGGTTTTCAGCATACTGCAGAAAGGGGAGCATGCTCGGCTTCTGCGTGGTGAATACCCATTTGCCTTCCATATCCTCGTCCTTTGCCATCGCGGCAGCAGTTGTTATGACACTTTCGGGTAATCCTTTCAGATCGGCTTCATTGTCAATTACGAGCTTGAATTTATTGGTCTCGGCAAGCACGTTCTGGCTGAACTTCACCGTCAGTACGGAGAGTTCCTGGTTCAGCATCTTCAGTTTCTCCTGATCCTCGGAGTTGAGCAATGCACCGTTGCGGACAAAGCTCTTGTAGAGGTTGTCGAGCAGAAAGAGCTCCTCATCGTTAAGCTGCGAGGAATCCCTGTTTTCCCATACGGTCCTGATCCTCCCGAACAGGTCTGCGTTGAGCAGCACCTCGTCGCTGAAAGCCGACACCTTGGGAGCTATCTCCATCTGGAGCATCTCGAGGGTATCATTGGTGTTGGCGCTCGTCTGCGAATAAAAGACATAGGCGACCCTGGTAAGTATCTCTTCTGAATGGTCCATTTTTGCGATGGTGTTGATGAAGGTGGGAGCCTCTTCACTGCCTGTGATCTCAGCGATCTGCAGCCTGGCAAGAGCAATGCCCGAATCAATGGCGGGAAGGTAATGCTCATTTTCTATCTTGTCAAAGGGAGGGACACCGAAAGGGGTGTTCCATTCCGCAAAGAAGGGATTTCCCGGCGCCTTCTTCTCCGAGCTGCAGGACACAGCAGCAATTGCTGCTGCCATCATGATGATAAGTACTCTTTTCACGTTAGTGGTTTTTGACTGATTAATATTTTTCAGGCTCCAAAGTTAATTTTTTCTCGCAATTCCCTCAATGACAAATATTGGTGAAGGTCTGTTCCATGCCGCACAACCTCGTATTTGGAAATTTATTGTTGATAACTTGTTAAAGTTTGAAACATTTTGACCTGTCACGGAGTATAAAGTGCTGTTGCATCGTTTAAATTTGATGCGATCAGAAGTTAACATCACAAAGCAAATGATCAGCGGCCTATGAAAAGACATCTACCCGGAATTATTTTATCATCAATTACTTGCTGCCTGCTGCTCATCTCAATGGGTAGTATCTCCGGGCAGAATGGCACCGGCCGGCCGGCTTACGCGAAGACATCCGTCTCCGATTCTATAGCACACAATCTTGCTGAAAAGATCAAAATTTATCCGGTCCCGGCCAAAAGCGAACTGATTGTCGACAATATTGAAGGTGTCACCATGCTCGAGATTTTCGATGTCACCGGCAACAAATGTCTGAACGAGGTGTGTGATGCTCATGAGCAGGTGACCCTCGAGGTTTCACAGCTGAAGAAGGGGATTTACTTCATCAGGTTCATCTCGCCACGCGCCACGATAATGAAAAGATTCATAAAGGAATAACCGGCACGTTCTTTTTTTATACACTGACCGCCCTGGATTTTCAGGGCGGTTTTTTTTATCCGTCAGGCTCCGGCCTGCTGGCTTACGAACCAGCTCCCGTCATTTTCCGGCACTCTCAAGAACAAGCTTGACCACCTCGGGACCGACAGAGTCAAACATTATCTCAATGTTATTGGTATAGTCTGAGTTGTGACTCATGATGGCGTCCTTTACCGGGAATGCTTTGTAATCATGATTCATTGAACCTACATAAGTGGCAAGAACGCAACCGACCGCACTCAGACCGGTAAGAAACAGCGTATTGCAGCCAAGCTCCTTTAGCACCTTGTCAAGGTCTGTCTTGTTAAATCCGTCGGGGTAGGTCTTAATCACCTTGTGGTCATCGGGTTCGATCGGTACTGTTGCCGGAAACTCGAAAATATCCGTTCCGGGCCTCACGCCGTATTCTTCCCCGTGATGATAAACAAGAATAACGGGGAAACCGTTTTGTCTGAAGATGGACATATAGTAGCTGATGTTGGCCATCGCCGTCACCCTGTCAGCTTCCGGGATCATTGGCAGGAAAGCATTCTGGATGTCAATTACCAGCAGTGAAGGCAGTCGGGATACCTGCACTTTACTGCAAGATCATTTATATGCCTGAAGGTGGTGCTCAATCCTCCCTCATCATCCGTCAGACCCAGCTCTTTCTTGCCCGGGGTGTCGATGATTATGCCGCCGTTATCCAGCACGAACAGCTCGCGGTGCTCCGTGACATGCCTGCCCTTATTGGTGCTGTGGCTGATTTCTCCGGTTTTCAATATCTCACGCTGAAGAAGAGTGTTTACAAGGGTCGACTTCCCTACTCCGGATGATCCTATAACGCAATAGGTCCTGCCCTTCTGTATGGAACTGAGCACCTTATCCACTCCCTCCCTGGTGACATTACTGAGAAGGAAATACTTCACCTGTCTGTCACGTTTCTTAAGTGATCCAAGTGCTGATGCAATCTCATCGCTACTGACCGGGTCGGTCTTCTCAACCTGTACCGGGAACTCAAAGTCGAACTCCGGGAAGCTCCATAAGATTTCCCGGCCACTCTCCAGGCGTCCCGTTGCACTGGCAATGAAGTAGTGGCTCATATGTTCAGGGTTGACGATTGCTTCATATACCTCCCACGCGGGCTTAAGGATTTGAATGGCGGTTTTTATTTCCAGTTTTTTCATTTGACTGGATTACTTGTCCGGGTTAAAATTATTCAATTCTGCAACATAAAAGAAGCCGCACAATGTGCAGCCTCTTTTCTGTTTACCTGAAACCAACCAAAGGAGATTATTGAATCTCTTCATATAAAGACGGAACAAAAGCCAAAAAGTTGACATCCCCGCAAAAAAAATTTATTCTGTTGCCCGCCAAGCATGTCAGAGTTTCCGTTTCTCAAGCCTGGAATGGATATCTTCATGAGTGTCAGGGATGCGATGATCAGGATTTTTTTCATTTACGTATTATCAATGTACAGAGGAAGTAACAATCATTATTCCTTTTTAGTTCTTGCGGATCAAATTTAGTCTTGAGAAATTGAATTATATTTGCAGCCGCTATGCCCGGCGGGTATAGTGAATCCGGAGAGATGCCAGAGTGGTCGATTGGGGCGGTCTCGAAAACCGTTGTCCGGGCAACTGGACCGGGGGTTCGAATCCCTCTCTCTCCGCAGAGCTTAAATGGCCCCGCCTCAGGCGGGGTTTTTTATTTTTCCGAAGGAGCGGTGAAAGCNNCGAAGGTAATCCCTCTCTCTCCGCAACTGACAATACAGGCCGTACTGCTGCAAGGCAGTACGGCTTCTGTTTTCAGGACTTCGCCGAAGGAGCTTGCTCATGAGGCGAAAGCATGAAAATAGAAGTGCATGCGTATTGCGCATGCCTGTATTGTCAGTTGCAGGTTCCCCAAAACGGGATCACCGAAGGTAATCCCGCATCGTTCCGCGAATGAAATACTTAGTTTGTACTTTTTGTTTTACGCTCTATCTTAACCTCCCCTTTCACAAGATCTGAGACTGAAGATTTTTTACCAGAAGTCCATGGGTCATCATGAACATCGCACTTGTTTAACATATAAGTGGCTGTATACCAGCTGCCACTTGGATAACCCCAGGCCTCAATCGCCCATTCTGTAACCATTCCCGGCTCCATTATATAGATGGTTTCCTGACCAACTCCAAGCATTCTTTCTTCATTATAGTCATCTCCTTCCTGAGTACAGTCAACCCAGATTACCTGTCCGGTGTTATTGGTTACTATTACTGTACCAAAATTTTGTTTTTCGCAAGGTTCCATCAGGTCCTCGAGATTAATACCAATAGGAAGTACCTCACACTGAGCCAGGTTATAAGGATCACCATGCCAGTTACCATCCGGATAATCCCAATCTTCGAGAATCATCAGATTAATATTTCCCGGTGTCATCTGAAATTCAGTAGACTGATCAACATTAAGTATTCTTTG
The DNA here is from genome assembly GCA_002402965.1 of Bacteroidales bacterium UBA4788. Lineage (GTDB taxonomy): Bacteria > Bacteroidota > Bacteroidia > Bacteroidales > VadinHA17 > SR-FBR-E99. Next base: position 510 of record DHGW01000048.1, on the reverse strand, counting down.
CTCATTGGAAGCCTGGCCATCCTGTGTACAGTCGACCCATACCGGCTCTCCTGAGTAATTTACAATTCTGACTGTTCCAAAATTATTTTTTTCACAATCAGGCTTTCGCTCACACGAAACCAAACCGATGGCCAAAACCATCACTAAAAGGAGAGATTTTTCCATAACAACAGGTTTAAATTAAATTAATAGTCGGAACTTGTTTTGAATCTGATAATGATCCACATATTTGAGATAAAAACAGAATTTGTCTTTAAAAATTGCAATATTCAAGGCATTTTTATAACAATGAATCCTGTCGTCTCAATCTGATTTCCAGCAAATTCAATGGTGAAAAATAATTGACCCGGAGACATGGCATTATTTCCGGATTATCAACATTGTATATTTCAATCAATTTTAGGGATATAAAATTTGACTCAGAAACAGGACTTATTTTAATCACAATTCGTAACTTTAGTCGCTTCCATGAAATCGAGAAACCAAACAAAATATAACTGCTTATGAAGA
>DHGW01000034.1 GCA_002402965.1 Bacteroidales bacterium UBA4788 | reverse complement strand
GGCATCCTGGCTGAAATCATCGAAGAAAATTATTTTTTCACCAGGTACAAAGTCATACTTGGAATAAGACTGCAGTGAAGTTTGCTGCTGGTTTCCTCCGGTTGTGCCGGCATCCTGGTCACTTTTGCCCTGCGACTGGCCTGTGCCGGTCTTCTGACCCGAGGCGTTTGTATTCGTGTTACCGCCGTTTTTCTTGTCAGGCGTTAAACTGTCTTCAACGGCATCCAGGGTCTTGTCAATGGCCTGGTCAGCTTTCTGATTCAGGCGCCTGTTTACCTGTTGCTCAAGTTTTTTCTTAAGGTCGACCTTGATCTGACCTTCTGCATTAACGGCCAGACTTGCTAAAATCAGGACAGCCGCAATTTTAATAAGATTGTTCATTTCTGTTAGGGGTTACGAAAATTTTTTAAAAAATTTCAATAGGATAAGTAAAATTATCAATAAGAGCGGTTCGTAGTCATCGCTTTCATCGCCATTTTAATATGACTGGTCAAATATATCACGGTGAGAGTCCGGATTGCAGGCATTTTGGAGCTTAAGGTGCCTGCCCTTCCATTTTTCCGAAACAACCCGGTCTGCCTTTCCCGGGTATTTTTTTTGTTGAAAAGTCCTTTTGTTCATATCTTTGATATGCTGCATTTCTAAATATACCGATCATGAAAGAAGAGTTCCTCCACTGGCTGTGGAAAAACCGTTTCTTTGACGGCGGGAGCCTGTGCGACAGGGAAGCCGGACTGATAGAGGTGATAACTCCGGGCGAGTATAACCGCGACTCCGGACCCGATTTCTTCAACACGCGGCTGGTCGTCGGCGGCACTGAGTGGGCAGGCAATACAGAGATCCATGTCAGAGCATCCGACTGGTACCGGCATGGCCATCACACTGACCATTCATATGACAATGTGATCTTGCACCTGGTGCATGATGAGGATACTGATGTCTTCACTGCCTCAGGCAGAAGGCTGATTACCGCACGGCTCGTTTTTGACCCGGCACTGTGGGAGAACTACCTCGGGCTCGTCAACAATCCGTCACCTCTTCCTTGCAGCGGACTCATCGGGATGACCGACGGTTTCATTGTAAAACACTGGTTGTGGTCGGTTGCCGTGGAGCGCCTTGAGAGAAAAAGCGATGAGATCAGGGAGACACTGGTGAAGACGGGAAACGACTGGGAGGAAACACTCTACAGGCTTATCTCGCGTTATTTCGGTTTTCGCGTCAACACTGATCCCTTTGAGATACTGGCCTCCAGGCTTCCCCTGAAGGTCATAAGGAAGCACTCTGACAACCTTTTGCTGGTGGAGGCGCTGCTATTCGGAACTGCCGGTCTCCTCGACGAGGCCCTCTTCCGGGAGGCAGTCACCGATGACTATTACCTCCTTCTCTCCAGAGAATACAGGGTGCTGCGCACGAAGTACTCACTTCAGCCCGTTGATGGCTGGCTGTGGAAATTCCACCGGCTGCGGCCAGCAAACTTCCCCACAGTAAGACTCTCGCAGCTGGCAGCACTGCTAACGCACAGCGAAGGACTTTTTTCACGGGTTCTTGAATGCCGTGACAATAACAGCCTCAGGAGCCTGCTGAGTGTCACCACGTCAGGATACTGGAACAGCCACTATCAGTTCGGGAAGGAGGTCCCCTCCACCGCGGGCCGTGCAGGAAAGCAGTCGGTTGACCTCCTGATTATCAACGCCATCACGCCGCTGCTTTTCGTCTTCGGGAAAAGCAGACAGCAGCAGGAGTGGTGTGACCGGGCCGTCGATATCCTCGATTCACTGCCCCCGGAGGAAAACAGTGTGATTGCTGATTTTGCAGAAGCGGGACTGAAACCGGAGTCGGCTTTTGCCTCACAGGCCCTGCTGGAGCTCAGGAACCTCCGTTGCAGGTTTCACAGGTGCCTCGACTGTGCCATAGGGTCATCACTCATCACCATCGGACATAAGATTGGCCGTTCAAGCTCTCTCTTCCTTGAACCCTGAACTCTCATAACATTTGTCCGGGAAACGCGTTATTAACAATGGAATATATTTTTTATCAGGCGCAACTGATGGCACCAATATTGCGTCTATATAATATAAGCCCATACAAGGGATTCCTGTCCATGGACCGGAGTGAGTTAACTGACAGTCAAATGCAAAAAATTATTCAAATTGTTTGAATTATTACAAAATAGAATTGTATCTTTGCGATCCAAAATTGGAGAATTTATTAACAATCTATTGGATAAGGATATGTATTTGACAACGGAGAAAAAACAGGAATTTTTCAAGACATTCGGATCTTCAGAAATGGATACTGGAAGTGCTGAGGGTCAGATTGCTCTTTTCTCCTACAGGATTGCGCACCTGACAGAGCACCTAAAGAAGAACAAGAAGGACTTCAGTACGCAGAGGGCGCTTATCAGTCTGGTCGGGAAAAGAAGGCGGTTACTTGACTATCTGAAAGTAAAAGATATAAGCAGGTATCGTGAAATAATCAAGGCACTGAGCCTGCGTAAGTAAAGAAAAAAAGGCAATTTCAGATTGCCTTTTTTAATTCTCTGGTAAATATCCCCCATATTTATCATTTATCCCGTAATAATCTGAAAAATAAATGTATAAGTTAATTGAAAAGAGTATTGACCTTGGCGATGGCCGGTCAATCGTTATTGAGACTGGCAAGCTGGCCAAACAGGCTGACGGCGCCGTGGTGGTGAGGATGGGCAAGACAATGCTTCTGGCCACCGTCGTTGCAGCTAAAGACGCAAAGGAAGACACCGACTTCATGCCGCTGTCCGTTGAGTACAAGGAAAAATATGCGGCATCGGGCCGCTTCCCCGGCGGCTTTCTCAAGAGAGAAGCCAGACCCGGCGACAATGAGATTCTGGTATCACGACTGGTAGACAGGGTGCTCCGCCCTCTCTTCCCGGATGACTATCATGCAGAGGTTTTTGTGACAATCAACCTCATCTCGGCAGAGAAGGATATTATGCCGGACGCTCTGGCAGGACTGGCTGCTTCTGCAGCTCTTGCTGTCTCTGACATACCTTTCCACGGCCCCATCTCCGAAGTAAGGGTGGCAAGGGTCANNGTTGGAGCAACCTATGAGAACATCATGATGGTTGAGGGCGAAATGCACGAGGTCTCTGAGGATGTAATGCTCGAGGCGCTTCGTATAGCACATGAGGCTATCAAACCGCAGTGTCTGGCACAGAAGGAGCTCTCCGAGATGATTGGCAAAACAGTAAAGAGGGAATATTGCCACGAGAATAACGATGAAGATCTGCGCAAGAAGATCTGGGATGAGACCTATGCAAAGTGCTACACACTTGCAGCCAGCGGCTCAGACAAGAAGACCCGCACTGACGGCTTTGACGCCATCAAGGCTGAGTTTCTTGCTCAATTCCCCGAAGACGCACCGGCTGATAAGATGCTGGTAAACAGGTATTTTCACGATGTTGAGAAGGAAGCCGCCCGTCGCCTCGTGCTTGACGAGCACAAGCGCCTTGACGGCCGCAGGTTGGATGAAATACGCCCCATCTGGTGCGAGATCGACCCCCTGCCGGCAGCCCACGGCTCAGCCATCTTCACACGCGGTGAGACACAGTCACTCACAACCGTCACCCTTGGCACCAAGCTCGATCAGAAAATGATTGACGAGGTGCTCAGACAGGGATCAGACAAATTTACCCTTCATTATAACTTTCCGCCCTTTGCAACCGGCGAGGCCAAGCCTGCCCGCGGTACCAGCCGGCGGGAGATAGGCCACGGCAACCTGGCACACAGGGCTCTGAAGAATATGATGCCTCCTGATGAAACCAACCCGTATGCAATACGCATCGTGTCAGATATTCTTGAGTCCAACGGCTCATCATCAATGGCAACCGTATGCGCCGGAACCCTGGCACTGATGGATGCAGGCATCAAGCTTGCCAAGCCGGTGTCTGGCATTGCAATGGGACTCATAACTGACAAGGACGGAAAGAAATTCGCCGTGCTGTCAGACATCCTCGGTGATGAGGATCATCTCGGCGACATGGACTTCAAGGTCACAGGTACCCGTGACGGCATAACCGCAACCCAGATGGACATCAAGGTTGACGGACTGTCGTTCGAGGTGCTCAAGCAGGCGCTTGACCAGGCTCGCAAGGGAAGGCTTCATATCCTTGACATCATGCAGGAGACAATTGCCGAGCCCAGGCCCGAGCTCAAGCCTCATGCCCCGAGGATAGAGAAGATCTACATACCCAAGGAGATGATAGGCGCAGTGATCGGCCCCGGTGGCAAGATCATACAGGATATTCAGGCAACTACAGGTGCTACGATTGTTATTGAGGAGATCAACGGCCAGGGTATGGTCGATGTCTTCGGCGATAATTACGAAGTCATCAGGGCTGCTCTTGACAGGATAAACGCCATCTGCGCCGTTCCTGAGGTTGGCAAGGTGTATACCGGCAAGGTTAAGACAATAACCCAGTTCGGCGCATTCGTTGAGATTCTTCCCAACAAGGACGGTCTCCTTCATATCTCAGAAATGGACTGGAAGAAGGTAGGCACTGTTGAGGAGCTTTTCAAGGAGGGAGATATTGTCGAGGTTCAACTCATCGAGGTTGACCAGAAGACAGGCAAACTGAGGCTTTCCCGCAAGCCGCTGATCCCGAAGCCTGAAGGTTATGTTGAGCCGCCCAAACGCGAACACTCTGAAAGAAGGGATCATCAGGGACCACGTGACGGAAACCGCGGAAACCGTGAGAATCGCTCACATGACCGCCGTCGCGACAATGACCGGTAGTTAGCTTCCGGTTAATCATCCAGGATCGTTTTTAAGAGGAGGTACGCCGAGGCGTGCCTCTTCTTTTTAATTGGCTTTTTGATCGTCAAATGCTATTTTTGATAAAGAATGCAATCAGGAAAAAGGATGGAGACCGTGAAATACAATTATATTGTAATTGAAGGAAATATTGGTGCCGGTAAAACAACCCTTGCATCCATGATAGCAAGGGATTACAATGCCAAGCTGATCCTCGAACGGTTTGCCGACAACCCCTTTCTCCCGAAGTTTTACAGTGACCCTTCACGCTATTCGTTTCCCCTCGAACTCTCCTTCCTGGCTGACCGCTACAGGCAGTTAAAGGAGGAACTGATGGAACAGGATCTGTTCAGGAGTTTCACGGTGGCTGACTACTATTTTATGAAGTCGCTGGTCTTTTCTTCCAAAACACTGGAGCAGGATGAGTTCAGCCTTTACCGTCAGATCTTCTATATAATATACAGTTCGCTGCCCAAACCTGACCTCTATGTCTACCTGCATGTCCCCCCTGAACGGCTCCTGAAAAACATCGCCCAGCGTGGAAGAGAGTATGAAAAATCAATTACAGCCGACTATCTTAACGGCATACACGAGAGTTACTTCAACTTCTTCAGGCAGAATCCCGAGAACCGCTACCTGGTTCTTAACATCTCGGACATAGACTTTGTTGCAAATCAGGAAGATTATGCCAGAATTAAGGAGATGATCTTTGCAACGTCAGTGGCACAGGGCATAAATCTCCGTAATTTCTGATTTTTTCATCTGTCCGTGCAGTAAATGACTAAAATTATCTTAAATTTGTAATCAAATCAGAAATATCGTATAATTGCTATTATTAAAAGAACTGATCGCAACTAATAAAAAACAAATTATGAAAAATTTTACAAGACTTTTTGTCATTCTGCTCGCGGCTGTACTTATGTCAGGCTGCAGCAGTCTTGACAAGATGAAGAAGAATTCCAATCTCGTAAATTACGAGATCACTCCAAAGGTTCTTGAAACCCACGCAGGAATTGTTGCTGCAAAGGTTACAGCTACCTATCCGGAAAAGTACTTTGACAAGAATACCACCTTGAAGATCACGCCTGTGCTTTCCTATGAAGGCGGTGAGACAGCATTCGATGAACTGCTCTTTGCTCAGGGCGAAAAGGTTCTGGCAAACAATAAATCTGTAGCATGGACAGGCGGTACCGTAAACTGGTCAGGTGATGTAAATTATATTCCTGAGATGAAGGTGTCTGAATTCCTTCTTCGCATTGTTGCTGAAAGAAAAGGGAAAACGCTTGAATTTGATCCTATAAAGCTGGCTGACGGCGTGATTGCCACTTCAACGCTTGCTGAATATCATGCAATGCCTATATCGCTGAAAGACAACTATCAGCGTATTGTTCCCGAACAGAAAATGGCTGACATTCTCTATGCCATCAACAGGTCTGACATCAGGTCATCAGAGCTGAAGGCAGCTGACCTTCAGGCCCTCAAGGATTACGTTGCCCTTGTGATGCAGAACGAAAGAATGGAAGTAAAAGGTGTTGTCAACAGTTCTTATGCTTCACCCGACGGTCCTCTCACCCTCAACGAGAAGCTCGCCGAGCAGAGGGGCAAGGCAGCAGAGAAGTATCTCCAGAAAGAATACGGCAAAATGCCTGAACTGAAAGAACTCTTCTCTGCGCAGACTACTGCTGAAGACTGGGACGGCTTTAAGGCTCTCGTTCAGGAGTCTTCAATGGCTGACAAGGAACTCATCCTCAGGGTTCTCTCAATGTACCAGGATCCCGTCGTCCGCGAACAGGAGATCAAGAACATGGCAACTGCATATGAATCTCTTGCACAGGATATCCTTCCTCTGCTCAGAAGGTCAAAACTTGTCGTTGATGTTAACCTGATCGGCCTTAATGATGAGGAGATCCTCAGCGCCATCAAGAGTGACCCGTCAACCCTCAGTCTTGAGCAGATGCTTTATGCTGCAACCCTGACGGAAGATCCCGCAGAGATGCTTAAGTACTACACCCTGGCTGCCGAGAAGGATCCCAAGTGCTTCCGCGCATGGAACAACATTGGCTGGGCCCAGCTTCAGATGGGTAAGGCCGACGAGGCCCTTGTAGCACTTGAAAAAGCCAAGGCTCTCAAGAATGACGATGTCGTTAAGAATAATATGGGTTTCGCAGCTCTGCTCAAGGGCGACTTAAAGGCTGCAGCCGAGTATTTCAACTCAATGTCTGCCGCTACCCCCGAATCAAGATTCGGACTGGGAACCATAGCAATTCATGATGGCAATTATGACCAGGCTGTCAACCTGCTTGGTGAAACACCCACAATGAACCTTGCACTTGCACAGCTTCTTAAGGGCGATGTCAATAAGGCCAAGGCAACCATGGATGCAGTCAAACCTTGCAAGTGCGGTGCTCCTTCATACCTTAAGGCTGTTATTGCAGCACGCCAGGATAATAAGGACGGCGTTCTCAACGCTCTCCGCGAGGCTATCGGCTACAACAGTGACTGGAAGAACTATGCTATGACAGACCTCGAGTTTGCGAAGTATTTCACAGATGAAGCTTTCATTGCATTGACGAAGTAGATTAATTCTCAATAATAAAGAACCCCGTCCGCCAGCTGGCGGACGGGGTTCTTTTTATTCATTGGTCATGGTACGGCCGGCCAGCTCCCACAGGACGATCCCCGCACTGACAGCCACATTGAACGAGTGCTTGGTACCATACTGCGGTATCTCCACGCATACATCGGACAGGCTTACAACCTCCTCGCTCACCCCTTTTATCTCATGCCCGAAAACGAGCGCATATCTCTTGCCAGGCTCCGGCATGAAACGGTTGAGCGGGATTGATCCTTCAGTCTGCTCCACCGAGACAATGACGTAACCTTCCTGCTTCAGTTCCATCACCGCGGTGGAGGCGCTTTCATAGTACTTCCAGTCAACCGATTCGGTTGCCCCCAGGGCTGACTTGTGTATCTCCCTGTGCGGAGGAGTGGCCGTGATGCCGCAAAGCCACACTGCCTCAACAATAAATGCATCGGCAGAACGGAAGATTGATCCTATGTTGTTAAGACTCCGGACATTGTCAAGGACAATGAGGAAGGGTGATTTTCCGGAGGCTTTGAACTCCCGGACACTCTTACGGTTCAACTCATCGTTTGTCAGCTTCCTCATTCAGGAAAATTTTAACGAAAATAATTATAAAAAAAGAGTAAATTACATACCTGATTGACACATGATGTTATTCTAACCTCTGAGCTAAATCTGATCTTGTCATGAATATCCACGAATACCAGGGAAAATCCATTCTGCAGGCACATGGCGCTGCCGTTCAGGAGGGATTTATTGCCGAAACAGCTGACCAGGCTGAGATGGTGGCAGAAGAACTTAAAAAGAAATTTGGAACGGAGATCTTTGTCATCAAGGCCCAGATCCATGCAGGAGGCCGTGGCAAGGGGGGAGGAGTGAAGATTGCCCGGTCACCCGGTGAGGCATCAGAGGTGGCCTCACGAATGCTTGGGATGACTCTCGTGACACCTCAGACAGGCCCGGCAGGTAAGGTGGTGCATAAGGTGCTGGTTGCCCGCGATGTATATTACAAGGGAGAATCTGAAATAAAGGAGTTTTACCTGTCGCTGCTGCTTGACCGCAGGAAGTCGGCCTATGTGGTTGTCTACTCCACTGAAGGCGGAATGGATATCGAAGAGGTGGCTGCCCGAAACCCGGAGGCACTCTTAACCGAGGCTGTTGACTCCACCTGCTGCCTGCATGAGTTCCAGATGCGAACCATCGCATCCAACCTCGGCCTGCATGGCAAGGCATACCGCGAGATGGTAACTTTCCTCAAGGGAATGTGGGAGGCATTTGTCAGCTCTGACGCCTCAATGATGGAGATCAACCCGCTTCTGAAGACCAGTGATGATAAAGTACTGGCAGTTGACTGCAAGGTGATCCTCGATGACAACGCTCTTTACCGCCATCCCGAGCTGGCGGCCATGCGCGACCTTAACGAGGAGGATCCGACTGAGGTAGAGGCCGGGCAAAGCAACCTCAATTATGTCAAGCTTGACGGTGACGTGGGCTGCATGGTGAACGGGGCCGGTCTGGCCATGGCAACCATGGACCTGATCCAACTCTCCGGGGGCAAACCTGCCAACTTCCTGGATGTGGGCGGCGGGGCAAACCCGAAAACGGTTGAAGCCGGTTTCAGGATAATTCTCAAGGACCCGAACGTCAGGGCTATACTGGTGAACATCTTCGGAGGGATAGTCAGGTGTGACCGCGTGGCGGCAGGTATCATCGAGGCCTATAAATCCATCGGCGACATCAGGGTGCCGGTGATAGTCAGGCTGCAGGGCACCAACGCTGTGGAGGCAAGGGAGCTTATTAACAACTCCGGGTTGAAGGTAATTGCAGCCTCCACCTTCACCGACGCCGCGGAGAAGGTAAAGAGCGCACTGGCATAGTAGATCGGACATCGCTTCGTTGATAAATTCCCTCTGCCGCCAAGGTCTTTCTCTCCGTTTATTCTTAATTTGTTTCCTTTTCACACAATGAATGACCAGTTCGCGGATATAATCATTCCTGTTGCCGTCAGCGGCTTCTTTACCTATGGCATACCCGGAGAGATAAGTGCGTCGGTTCACCGTGGCAGCCTGGTGACCGTTCCTTTTGGTCAGAGCAGGGAAGCAACGGGACTGGTGGTCAGGGTTCACGATATCCCGCCGGAGGGTGTCACCATCAGGGAGATCACCGGCCTTCTTCCGGGAGAGATCTCTCTCCATGAGCGTCTCACCGACTTCCTTATCTGGGTCTCGGATTACTACATGGCTTACCCTGGTGAGGTGATGAAGGCAGCCATTCCATCGGCCGAAGACTTGCCCGGCCGGACGCTCCGTCGCCGGCGCCCGGTGGTTGAGGAAAAGGAGGTAAACCCGGTGCCCGTTGCTCCGGCAGAGCTGAACAGGGTTCAGAGGGAGGCATTTGACAGCATCAGGCAGCTGTTCGCTGACCGCGAGGCTGTGCTTCTGCATGGCGTCACCTCAAGCGGCAAGACGGAGATATATATCCACCTGATGAAGGAACAGATGGAGCAGGGAAGACAAGTCCTTTACATGCTCCCTGAGATTGCCCTGACAACGCAGATTATTGAACGACTCAGAAAGCATTTCGGCTCGTCCATCGGGATTTTTCATTCGCGCCTGACCCCTGCTGCGCGCCGAGAGGTCTGGAAAAAGGTCAGCGACGGAAGCCTCAGAGCCATACTTGGAGTGAGATCTTCATTGTTCCTCCCCTTCAGCGACCTTGGCATGATTATCGTCGATGAGGAGCATGATTCATCCTATAAGCAGTATGATCCGGCCCCGCGATATCACGCCCGCGATGCGGCGATGATGCTTGCCCGGATACACAACGGAAAGACTCTGCTGGGATCCGCAACACCGTCCCTGGAGAGCTATCATAATGCGCTGACGGGAAGATATGGTTTCGTCGAGCTGATGACCCGATACGGCGACGTCCTGATGCCGGAGATGGTCATCGCCGATACACGTTACACAGGAAAGAAGAAAGGACCGGCATCACATTTCACTCCACGCCTGCTCGAGGCTGTGGAGGATGCCCTTAAAAAAGAGGAGCAGGTCATCCTCTTTCAGAACAGGAGGGGATTCTCGCCCTTTTTGATGTGCTCCGATTGCGGTCATGTCCCGGCATGCACAAACTGCTCGGTGAGTTACACATACCATAAGAGCATCGGGAGACTGGTCTGCCATTATTGCGGCAAGAGCGTTAGAGTTCCTTCGGAGTGCCCGGAATGCGGCTCAACAGGCCTGACAACGAGAGGTTTCGGTACCGAAAAGATCGAAGAGGAAATAAGGCTGCTGTTTCCGTCGGCCAGAGTGGCCAGGATGGACCAGGATACCGTAAGGCACAGGGGCGCGGCAACGGATATCCTGAGCACCTTCGCCGCAGGCGAAACCGACATACTCATTGGCACTCAGATGATCTCCAAGGGCCTCGACTTTGAGAAGCTGACCGTGGTGGGAATCCTCGATGCGGACAGTATGATGCATTTTCCCGACTTCCGTGCACACGAGAGAAGCTTCCAGCTCATGGAACAGGTGAGCGGCCGGGCAGGACGGCGGACCCGGAGGGGGAGGGTGATAATCCAGACGGCGGACCCGGCGAACATGATCCTCAGGCAGGTCCTGAAACATAACTTTAAGGCGATGAGTTCCGTACAGCTGGAGGAGAGGTCGCTCTTCGGATATCCGCCATTTACCCGGATAATCAGGATAGCACTGAAGCACCGTGACCTGGACGAGCTGAATACTTCGTCGGCACGCCTGGCAGAGAACCTCCGCAGGCACCTGGGGAACATTGTTCTGGGTCCCGAGTTCCCCATGGTGATGCAGGTCCAGAAATGGTACATCAAGACGATCATGATAAAGATAGGCGCCGGACTCTCGCCATCGAAGGTGAAGGAGATGATCCGCCGGGAGACGGAGAACGAACTGAAGACCGCAAGGAAGGGACAGTTACGTATACAGGCCGATGTGGACCCTCAGTGAGCGCAGTTGCATGATATTATTAAAACCTTATTTTTGTGGTTATACCAAAAGTTCCTGACTGACTAAAGCTAAAGGATGAAGACCGTCAAAAATCATAATTGCCACCTGAAGATGCTCAGTGCCCTGGTGACCTCTGTTGCGTTGATATCAGCCACAGCCTGCATGCAGGTCAATGAGGACCGGACTGAACCTGCAGACCTCGTCAGCACCCTGATGGGGACAGACTCCGAGTACCTGCTGTCACACGGTAATACCTACCCGGCCGTTGCGCTTCCCTTCGGGATGAACTTCTGGACCCCTCAGACACGCAAGAACGGCGACGGATGGGGATACACCTATGATGACCACAGGATAACAGGTATCAGGCAGACGCATCAGCCCAGCCCGTGGATCAATGATTACGCAGCCTTCTCACTGATGCCCGTTACCGGCGGCAACAGACTGACAGAGACGCAGCGCGCCTCATGGTTCTCACACAAGGCCGAGGTGGCCAGACCATATTACTACAGCGTTTACCTGGCCGACTATGACATATCTGCAGAGGTGACACCAACGGAAAGAGCAGCATTATTCAGATTCACTTTCCCGGAGAGCGACTCATCAGCAGTTGTAATTGATGCCTTTGCGGGAGGCTCCATGGTCCAGATTATTCCCCCGGAAAACAAGGTGGTGGGTTATTGCCGCAACAACCACGGCGGTGTCCCGGAGAATTTTCATAACTTCTTTGTGATTGAATTTGACCGTCCGTTCGACTTCTGGTCCGTGGCTCTTGACGGCACACTGGAACCCGGCGCAACGCAGCAGGAGGGTGATCATGTCACCGCTGTGATCGGTTTCCGCACCACACGGGGTGAGCAGGTCACTGCAAGGGTGGCATCGTCATTCATCTCCCCGGGACAGGCCATGCTGAACCTCAGGCAGGAGACCGGAGACCGCGGCTTCGACAGCGTGCATGAAGCGGCCAGGGAGCGCTGGAACAGCGAGCTTGGCCGCATCAGGGTGGAAGGCGGGACCGATGACCAGGTGCGTACCTTCTATTCCACACTCTACCGTACACTGCTTTTCCCTCGGATGTTTCATGAGATTGACAGCGCCGGCAATGTGCTTCACTACAGCCCCTACAACGGGGAGGTGCTGCCGGGCAGGCTCTTCACTGACAACGGCTTCTGGGATACCTTCCGGGCCGCCATGCCTCTGGTAACACTGATGTATCCGGAGATGAGTTCGCAAATAATGGAGGGTCTGGCTAATGCATACCTGGAGAGCGGATGGCTGCCTGAATGGGCCAGTCCCGGCCACCGCGACTGCATGATTGGCAGCAATTCGGCATCGCTGATAGCAGATGCATACCTCAAGGGTATCAGGGGCTATGCCATTGATACACTGTGGAATGCAATGGTGAAGAACACAAAGGGTCATGGCCCGGTCCATTCCGTAGGCAGGTACGGGGCTGAGTACTATAACAGTCTCGGGTATGTCCCGTACGACGCAGACATCAATGAGAACGTGGCTCGCACACTCGAGTATGCCTACGCCGACTGGTGTCTCTGGAAGCTTGCACAGGAACTGGGCCGGCCGCAGGAAGAGATTGATCTCTACTCATCCAGGGCCCGTAACTACCGCAACGTTTTTGATCCTGAAAGCAAACTGATGAGGGGAAAAAACCTCGACGGCACTTTCCAGTCGCCCTTCAGCCCCTACAAATGGGGCGATGCCTTCACTGAAGGAAACAGCTGGCACTATACCTGGAGCGTCTTTCATGACGTGGCAGGTCTTGCCGGACTGATGGGCGGCGATGTTGAAATGGCACACATGCTTGATTCAGTCTTCGTGGTGCCGCCGCTGTTTGACGACTCCTATTACGGTTTTCCAATACATGAGATCAGAGAGATGCAGGTGATGAACATGGGCAACTATGCTCACGGTAATCAGCCGGTTCAGCACATGATCTACCTGTACAACTATACTCCCGAACCATGGAAGACTCAGGCGAGGGTGCGTGAGGTGATGGACAAACTTTATAATTACACACCTGACGGCTACTGCGGTGATGAGGACAACGGCCAGACATCTGCCTGGTATGTCTTCAGCGCACTGGGGTTCTACCCGGTGACGCCGGGGACTGGTGAGTATGTGCTGGGCTCACCTCTCTTCAGGAAAGCAACGGTCACCCTTTCCGACGGAAGAGAGTTGGTGATCAGTGCACCGGAGAATGACAGGGAAAATGTTTATGTTAAAGAAGCCCGGTTGAACGGTAAGCGACTGGATGTGAATTAT
>DHGW01000039.1 GCA_002402965.1 Bacteroidales bacterium UBA4788 | reverse complement strand
GGTCAGGATATCCGTTCCGGGGGTTTTCTCCACCACAATGTGGTAGGTGGTACCCTGGGTCAGGCCATTGATCTCGGCGTATTCCGGCTTCGGGGTGCAGGAGAACATGCTCAGGGCGATAGTAGCATAAATCAGAAATATGCGCATGATATAGGAGTTGCGATTTGCGANNGACAATCGAAAATCTGAAATCGAAACTTTCTCTATTGCCTGACTATCCCCCAAAATCATCAAACGCAATATTCTCCTCCGGGACACCAAGGTTGTCAAGCATGTTCAGCACAGCGGCATTCATCACAGGAGGTCCGCAGAGATAATACTCAATCTCCTCGGGCAGCTTGTGCTTGCTCAGGTAATTATCAAACAGCACCTTATGTATGAATCCCTTGTATCCTGACCAGTTATCCTCGGGCAACGGCTCGGAGAGAGCTATGTTGAAGGTAAAGTTGGAGAACTTTTTCTCCAGCTCCCTGAACTCCTCTTCGTAGAAGATCTCCCTCTTCGAACGGGCACCATACCAGTATGATATCTTGCGGCCCGACTTCTCGGTCTTGAGCATGTGGAATATGTGCGACCTCAGCGGGGCCATCCCGGCACCGCCTCCCACATATACCATCTCAGCATCAGTTTTTTTGATGTGGAACTCGCCGTAGGGACCGCTGATTGTCACCTTGTCGCCCGGCTTCCGTGAGAAAATGTATGATGAACATATCCCGGGCGGAACGTTCATCCACTTGCGGTTCTTGTCCATCGGCGGGGTGGCGATCCTGATATTCAGGATGATCAGGTTCTTCTCTGCCGGGTAGTTGGCCATCGAGTACGCCCTGAAGGTCTCTTCGTCGTTCTTCGCCTTCAGGCTCCACAGATCGAACTTGTCCCAGTCGGACCTGTACTCTTCTTCCACGTCAATATCCCTGCGAAAATCAACCTCGTACTTCGGTATATAGATCTGGACATACTCGCCAGACTTGAAGTTAAGGTCTTCGCCCGCGGGAAGCTTCACCACGAACTCCTTGATAAACGTCGCAACGTTCCTGTTGGAGACAACCTCGCACTCCCATTTCTTCACGCCCAGGACAGCCTCCGGCACCTTGATGGTCATGTTCTCACGCACCTTGACCTGGCATCCCAGACGCCAGTTGTCGTGCTGTTCGCGACGGGTGAAGAAGCCTGTCTCAGTGGCAAGGATGGAGCCCCCGCCCTCAGTGATCTGGCAGCGGCACATGCCGCAGGTGCCTCCCCCGCCACAGGCTGAGGGCAGGAAGATCCCGTTGTTTGACATTGTTGAAAGAAGACTTGAGCCCGGCGAGACAACCATCTCCCGGTCATTGATCTTCAGGGTGACATCGCCCTGCGGTGTCAGCTTCTGCCTGGCATAAAGCAGCACAACCACCAGCAGTATCATAACCAGTACAAATACCGCTATGCTTATGAGAACGGTGCCTGCTATTGATAAACCTAATATCATTTCCGTAACGATTCTTTAAAGTGTGATACCCAGGAAGCTCATAAAGGCAATCCCCATCAGTCCGGTCAGAATAAACGTGATTCCCAGTCCGCGAAGCGGTGCCGGTACATTGGAGTAACGCATCTTCTCCCTTATTGCGGCAAGTGCCACGATGGCCAGCCACCAGCCGATGCCTGAGCCAAGGCCGAAGACTGTAGCTTCGGCGATGTTCTCGTACTCCCTCTCCTGCATGAAGAGTGAGGCGCCCAGGATGGCGCAGTTGACAGCTATAAGCGGCAGGAAGATCCCGAGAGAGTTGTAGAGTGCAGGGCTGGATTTCTCTATCACCATCTCCACCAACTGAACTATTGATGCGATGACGGCAATGAACATGATGAACGAAAGGAAGCTGAGATCAAGTGTGGCAAAACTCTCATTCAGCCATGCCAGCGCTCCCTTTTTCAGTATGTACTGCTCCAGCAGGAAGTTGACCGGAACGGTTATCACCAGCACGAAGGTAACGGCAATGCCGAGACCCATGGATGTCTTCACTGTCTTCGAAACCGCCAGGTATGAGCACATACCCAGAAAGTATGCGAAGATCATGTTATCGATGAAGATCGACTTTACGAATATGTTGAGTAAGTTTTCCATGACCCTGATGTTACTTGTTTTCTATCAGTGACTTGTTACGTGCGCGCTGGACCCATATTATCAGGCCCACGGTGATCAGCGCCATAGGAGGCAGAATCATCATGCCGTTATCTTCGTACCCGAATTTGTATACCCCCAGTTTCTCCATCACCGGGTAACCCATTATGCTGCCGCTTCCCAGAAACTCGCGGAAGAAGGAAACGATAATGAGTATCAGTCCGTATCCCGCTCCGTTGCCGATGCCGTCCAGAAATGAGGGCCATGGTTTATTTGCCATGGCAAATGCCTCGAGACGGCCCATGATGATGCAGTTGGTGATGATCAGCCCCACAAAGACCGATAGCTGTTTGCTCACGTCAAAGGCGAAGGCTTTGAGAAACTGGTCGACCATGATCACCAGCGTGGCTATCACCACCAGCTGGACGATGATCCTGATACGCCCGGGTATCGATTTGCGCATCAGCGCGATGATCAGGTTGGACAGCGCCACGACGACGGTGACCGATATGGCCATTACTATCGCCGGCTTCATCTTCACCGTCACTGCCAGCGCCGAGCAGATACCCAGTACCTGTACGGTAATCGGGTTGTCCATCCCCAGCGGGTTTGTAAGCAGTTTCTTGTTCTTTGCCGTCCAGAGCGGCTCCTTTTCTACTTTTTCCATATCTACTTCCTGTTTTGGCTGAGGTATTTTTCATATTTACTGAGGCCGTCATGCACCATCGCTTCCAGCCCCTTGCTGGTGATTGTACCGCCGGAGATGGCATCCACCTCGTGCGGGTTACCCGGCCTGGCGCCGCCTTTCACCACCTTAACGGAGACAAACAGGCCGTTCTCAAAGAGACTCTTGTCGTGAAACTGGCTCTCGAAGGGCGTGGTGTTTATCTCCGCTCCCAGTCCGGGTGTCTCGCCCTTATGGTCAAAGGTGACGCCGGCGATTGTTGAGAGATCCTCCCTGAGCGATACATAACCCCATATCGGGCCCCAGAGTCCCTTTCCCTCCAGGGGAAGGATATGAAGTGTGTCGCCGTTGTCGGCCACCGCGATGAAAACCGGCAGATACTGCTCTGCCATGGGCTTCTTCTGCTCAGAGCGAAGAGTGACATGGAAGGCATCGACGTCCTCGAACTTTTTCCCATCGGTATTAATTACGAAGCTCTCCCTGATATGCTTTTCATAGAGCTGTACGGCATCCGACTTGTCAGAGGCCACGTTGATCGAGGAGAGGATATTCATCTTCTTTTCCACCTCCACGTTCTTCTCCTGCCTGGGCTGCAGCAGCAGCGCCATCAGCGACAGGAGGATGGCGACGGAGACAACCATCACCACCGAGAATATCATTATATACTTGTTGCTGAAGTCTTTCATCTCAAGTGTTGTTAAGCTGTCCTTATTTTTTTTAGCCTTCTCCTGATGTTTGCATTCACCACAAAATGGTCAATCAGCGGGGCCATTACGTTCATCAGCAGTATCGCCAGCATTGTTCCCTCTGGATATGCCGGGTTGAAGACCCTGATTATCACAACCAATATTCCCGTCAGGGCTCCGTAGATGTATTTGCCAGTATTGGTCTGCGCCGCACTCACCGGATCGGTGGCCATGAAGACCGTTCCGAAGGCGAAGCCGCCCATAATAAGATGGTAGTATGCCGGTATCTGGGTGTACCCGCTCCCGCCCGTGGCGTTGAGCAACAGTCCCATCCCCAGCGCCCCGAGGGTCATGCTGAGCATGATGCGCCAGCTGCCTACTCCTGTCAGAATGAGTACAAATGCACCGATGAGTATCGCAAGTGTGGAGGTCTCTCCCACCGATCCGGGGATAGTCCCGATGAACATCTCCATCGCTGAAGGCATCTGTGCAAAGCCGTCGAGCTTGGCCAGCGCCAGGGGTGTCGCCCCTGAGAACCCGTCCAGCCCGCCACCCTTGACGAGTCCTTCAATCCAGACATTGTCACCAGTCATCCAGCCCGGATAGCTGAAGAAGAGAAAGGCCCTCGCAGTCAGCGCGGGGTTGAGGATGTTCATGCCCGTGCCGCCGAAGATCTCCTTGCCAATGATGACGGCAAAGGCCACGGAGACGGCAACCATCCATAGAGGCACGTCTATCGGCATTATCAGCGGAATCAGCATCCCGGTGACCAGATAGCCCTCATTGATCTCATGTCCCCTGATCTGTGCGGCAATAAACTCGATGCCCAGACCTACAAGATAACTGACGATAATCAGCGGAAGCAGTTTAAGAAACCCGAACCAGAACATGTGCATCATGGTCCATTCGTTGATTCCGAACGCCCTTGTGTGCTGAAGGCCAATGTTGTAGGAGCCGAACAGCAGGGCAGGCATCAGCGCAATAAGAACCACTGTCATGGTGCGTTTCATGTCCATGTGATCCCTGATATGCGACCCGCGGGAAGTAACCTTGTCAGGAACAAAAAGCAAAGTGGCAAATCCGTCATAGACGGAACGCAGCTTCTCAAAGCGGCCTCCCTTTTCAAAGAGAGGCTCTATCTTCTTCATTCTTTTCAGCAGGAAATTCATAGCAAGCTCATTCCTTTTAATTAGTTCATCTCTTTTATCATCAGGTTGATCCCGCTGCGGATGATCTCCTGTATCTCTGTTTTTGAAGGATCAATGAACTCGCAAAGTGCGAAATCCTCCTCCGCCACCTCGTATATTCCGAGGTTCTCCATCAGTTCGACATCTCCGGCCATGATCGCCTTTAAGAGGTGAACCGGATAGATATCCATCGGGAGTACATTCTCATAGTGACCCGTAATAACGAATGCCCTGTGGCCTCCGTGCAGGTTGGTATCCAGCTCGTATTCCCGTCGGGGTATCAGTTTCGAGACGAAAGTCCTCCAGTAACTGAACTTCTTCAGCCCCGGTGCTGCCCATCCGAAGAACTCACTGTAATCACCCTCAGGAAGAACTGTCACCAGGTTGTCATAGAACCCAAAGGAACCATCCTGAGATATCTTCTTGCCTGTGAGAACATTACCGCTAATGACCCTAAACTTGCCCTCCTTCAGGTTACCTTTCAGGATACCGCTTACTGAAGCGCCGGGTCTGATGCGGTGATACTTGCGGTTCTGCACGCCGGGTCCGGCCAGTGCGATGATCCGTTCGCGGTCATGAAACCCGGTACCGAAGAGCCGACCAATAGCTACCACGTCCTGCAGGTCAACTGTCCATACCACCTCGCCCTTTGATACCGGTGAGATATGGTGTATCTGAACCCCGACATTACCTGCCGGATGTGGTCCCTTGAAAGCATGAAACTCCACGTTCTTCAGATTCTTCAACTCGGGCACCCTCGATCCCTCTGCCTCATGTGATATGTGAACCTTGCCGTCTGTGAGCCGTGAGAGGGCATTGATGCCCTCCTGCAGGTGTCCGCCATGCGTGTTGGACATCACGTAATCGAGGTCAGGTGCCAGAGGCGATGTGTCAAAAGCTGATATAAATATATCCCTCGGTACAGCTCCGGGTCTGGCCACGATGTGATAAGGACGCTGCCTCAGTACAGGCCATATCCCTGACTTCAGCAGTTTTTCCGTCACCTCCGCACGGCTCAGCTTCATGGGATCGGCTGCGCCGAAATCGATCTTGTCGGTGCCCGCCTGTTCGATAACCACCTCGACAAGAACCCGCTTTTCTCCCCGGACGATCTCCTTAACCACCCCGCTCACCGGCGAGACAAATTTAATCTCCGGGAAAGCCTTGTCATGAAACAGCACACTGCCGGCCATGACTTTGTCCTCCTCCTGAACCTCAAGCCGGGCAACGAGGCCCGGGAAATCGGCGAACCTGACTCCAAAACGGGTCACGGCAACATCCGGGAGGAGTATCTTCTCCGCCTTGCCGGCAAGCCTGATGTTCAGTCCTTTGCGTAATTTGATCACTGTTGACATATTCAAAATGGATCTTAATTCCTTAGAAGATGCAATAATAATTTATTGTTAATACATTCACACAAAAAGATGGTGTTTATCACATTACTCTTTTTAGTTTGTGTTGTTCAGAGTGCGGCAGGATATTTGTACATTGGTCCTAAAAATATTGGCAATGGTGAAAATTTTCACGCGGATAAATTTATTAAGTTTATCGATATTTCTGATACCTCTTCATCTCTTTTCTCTCCCGGCACCTGAATTTTCTTCCGTTGAATATGCTGCTGCAAACGTAAAGAGCATATACTTTGAGAAAGAGGGCTGGAATCTCGCATATCCATTTCTGCAGAAGGGTTCAGGCGATTTAATGATCCTCAGCTTCGATGTCATCGACGGCGAAGGCAGGACGCTTTGGTACAGCATAACACACTGTGACCGCGACTGGCAGCAGAGTGACCTCTTTACAAGTGATTACCTCGAGGGATACGAGGAGAACCAGGTCACAGATTTCGTACCGTCTTTCAATACTAAAGTAAATTATACCCATTACCGTCTTCCGCTCCCCAACGACGATATACAGTTCCTCATCTCTGGCAACTATGTTATCACAGTATGGGAGGCAGGTGACCCTGACAAACCGCTGCTCGTCAGGCGATTCTTCATCAGCGAGGGAAGCTCCTCCGCAAGCGTTGCTTTTCGCCAGCCGATGAAACCCGGCACCACAGACACCCACCAGCAGCCGGAGATAACCATCTCCACCGGCAGCCTTCCTGTCACCGATCCATACCGGCAGATAACCATCACCGTGATGCAGAACGGGCGGACCGACCGGATGAAGACAGGGCTGGCACCCGACTTCGTGGCGAACAACAGGCTTGAGTACAACACGCTGTCAGACAAGACACTGATGCCTGGAGGCAACGAGTTCAGGTATTTCGACATCAAAACTATCAGGCAGACCAGGCAGAACGTGAGAGCCATCGACTTTGTGAACGGGATCTACCACGCGTTCCTGTCACCATCGGATAACAGGGAGTTCAAACCGTACTTCTTCAATGAGGACTTCAACGGCAAATTCGTTGTGGCGATGGAGGAGAGCAGTGAGCCCGGCCGGGACGCCGACTATGTATGGGTCTGGTTCACCCTGCCCTCCTACAGCGAACTGAGGGGAGGATCATTATTTGTGGCAGGTGATTTCTGCGGATGGCAGTACACGGGTGATAACCGTATGACATGGAATGCCCTGAAGGGTTGCTATGAGGCTTCGATTCTCCTTAAGCAGGGGTGGTACAATTATGAGTATGTGGTTATCCCATCAGGCTCCGGTGCCCCGGAGGGATTTGCCTTTGAAGGCAGTCACTGGGAGACGGAGAATGATTACCTGATCCTCACCTACTTCCGTGATCCCGCCGAGAGGTATGACAGGCTCACGGGAATCACCCTGGCTAACACTCTCACCTCACGCTAGAGATATACGATGGGCGATTTGCGATCTGGGGTTGAGAAATCGAAAATCGAAAATCGAAAATCTTCTATCGCCTAACTATGATTATCTATACCATATAACATGTAAAAAGTATGTTCCATGGTTCCAATGATCTCGGCCATATATTCATGCACGGCCTTTACTGAACCGGGAAGGGTGTAGATCAGGGTGTTGCCGATGGTTCCTGCAACCCCGCGGCTAAGCAACGCCTTCGGATTCTTTGTGCCGTACTTGACCCTGATCTGTTCCATGATCCCGGGTATCTCCTTCGTCAGCATTGGATGGACCACATCGGGAGTGATATCCCGCGGACCGATGCCCGTCCCACCCGTGGTGATAATGAGATCAGCCGCGGGAGACCCGGTCAGGGCAGCACGCAGCGCCTCGGCATCGTCAGGCAGGATATCATGCTCTATCTCGTATTTCCATCCGGCTGAGGCCATGGCATACCTGACATACTTGATCACCGCCGGCCCGCTCAGGTCGGAATAGATGCCTCTGTGTGCCCTGTCGCTCAGGGTTATCACACGGACCCGGAAGATATCAGGCAATGTCATGCTTCTCCTTTTTTATCAGTTTGACATCATTGATAACCATAGTCTTGTCCACTGCCTTGCACATGTCATATACTGTCAGCAGTGCCACACTTACGGCTGTCAGGGCCTCCATCTCCACACCGGTCCTGCCCGTGCATCTGACGATAGATGAAGCTTTTATGCCCTTTTCATCGGCTTCCAGCGATACTCTCACCTGGTCAAGGGAGATATTATGGCACAACGGGATCAGGGCACCGCACTGCTTGGCAGCCTGAATTCCGGCAATCTCCGCCACGGTCATCACTTCGCCCTTCTTCATCATGTTTTCTGCTACCAGCCTGAGTGTCTCCGGTTGCATCTCTATCCTGCCAGTGGCCGTGGCTGTACGGTGTTGCACCGGTTTGTCGCCGGTATAGACCATATGGGCCCTTCCGCTCTCGTCGGTATGTGTAAGCCTGTTCATTTTTTATCCTCCTATATTATAAAAGCCATTTACATGGTTTGCTATTCCCCTTTTCGGTTTCGCCTCCAACGCCCTGCGAAGTGCCTCCTTCGCTCCCAGTTCGCGTATGCTGAATCCCATGTCGCTGAAGAGGCAGGGGCGTAACATTCCTTCCGGGGTGAGGCGCAGCCTGTTGCACCTGGCGCAGTCACCTCCGCTGCCGCCGTGGACCACCGAGAAGGTTCCGGATGCCAGGTCCATCTGCCTGATGAACCGCACCTCGAGACCCTCGCGCATGCAATATTCTGCCACATTGCGGGCATCCTCCCCGTCCGGGGTGCTCTTGATGACACAGTTGATCTTCACTGGACGCAGCCCGGCTTCCTGTGCCGCCCCGATGCCGTTCAGGACAGCCTGCAGATCGCCTCCGCGGGTGACATAACTGTACTTAACCGGGTCAAGGGTATCAAGGCTGATGTTAACCCTCATCAGGCCTGCATCGGCAAGGCCCCGTGCATATTCAGTAAGCAGGATGCCGTTGGTGGACATGGAGAGATCGGTGATCCCGCTGATCTCCGAGAGCATCCTGACCAGTTCTGTGACACCCTTTCTTACCAGCGGCTCGCCGCCGGTGATGCGCACCTTGTTGATACCGTCAGCCACCGCCACCCGGGTAAAGGCAACTATCTCATCATAGGTAAGAATATCATTGTGGCTGATAAGCTTTACCCCTTCCTCAGGCATGCAATAGCGGCATCGCAGGTTACACCTGTCGGTAACCGAGATGCGCAGGTAGTTTATGTTCCTGTTAAATCTGTCTAACACTTACCGTCTCTCCTTTCTGAATCCAGCTCTGTCCTCGTGGTATTGTTATCATTCCCCATGCTCCTATAAGCGCAGATATATGTGCCGAGCCGTGATACTCCAGTGGCATTGCCTCTCCGGCAGGTGTGACAGTGCAGGGTATCCATGACAGCCTGCCTGCGCTCTTCCGTGAATAGTCAGCTGCCAGAATCATCTGCAGCACCGGTGCTGTCTCAGTCACGCCAGTCATCCTGTTCAGGAAAGCCCTCACCATCACCTCGAACTGCACAAAGGTGGAGACCGGGTTTCCGGGCAGCCCGAAGACTGCCTTGCGGTCACCGGTACAGAATGTAAAAGGCTTGCCCGGCTGCATTGCCACCTGGTCAAAGTGAATGATGAGTCCTAGTGAGCGCATCACGCCGGGGACAAGATCAAAGTCGCCGAACGACACCCCCCCGGAGATCAGCACCACATCATTTTCGTCAATGGCTCTCTTCAGCAGATGGGTGATAGACGCCTCATCATCGCGGGCGATGCCGTAGTATTTACCAATGGCGCCTGCCCGGGCTACCTGGGCCATGAGCTGCAGTGAGTTGCTGTTGCGTATCTGCGCCCCGGCAGGCACACGGTCAGGTTCCACCAGTTCATTGCCGGTGCTGATGACGCCCACCTTCGGCCTGATGCTGACGGTCACCTCGGTGACGCCCACGGCAGCCATGACCGCGATATCCTGCGGCCTGATGTAGCGGCCGGGGCGCAGGACCGTCTGCTCCTTCATTATATCCTCTCCTGCTTTCGCGATATTGGTGTTACCGGGCCTGCCGGTGAACCTCACATTACCACCGGGCAGCTCCTCCGAATCCTCGAGCATGAAGACATAATCTGCACCCGCAGGCACCGCAGCACCGGTCATGATGCGCGAGCAGCTGCCCGGCACAACCTCCTTTACCGGCATGACGCCGGCAGCTACCGTCTCAATAACTGTCAGCTCACGGCCCAGCTCCTCATGCCGGCAGGCATAGCCGTCGACAGCACTCTTGTCCCACGGCGGCATGTCCATGTCGCTCCTCACCGGCACCGCCAGGGCACGCCCACAAGCTTCAGCCAGTGCAACTGTCTCCTTCCCGGTGCGGAAATGTTTTTCCGTCACAATCCTGAATGCTTCTTCAAATGTTATCATATCCTTTCAGTATTCCTTTTTATCTTCTCCGTTACCCACCAGCCGGAGCGACTCGGGGCGGAATGAAACGATCACCGGCTCGCCGGCAACGAACTTCTGAACCTCCATCTCGCGGTGAGTGACGTCTGCGTAAAACTTATCCCCGGCGATGACCGTGATCTCGTAACCCGTGGGCGACGGCACCACATCATCAATGACGCCGTGAATATTGTTTATCTGCACTCCTGCAGCACCCTGCCTTGAGACCAGCACTTCGCCCGCAGTAATGATCAGCAGCCCGGATGACGGGTATTCGCCCTTCGCCAGCCTGAACGTCGTCCTGTTGTCACTGATGCATGACCAGGTATCGTATGATTTGATGAAGGTGACGCGGAAAAAATTCTTAAAACCGGCATAGCGTGCCACGAACCTGTTCACCGGGTAGTTAAAGACCTCGGCCGGGGTCCCCTCCTGGATGATACTTCCGTTGTGCATCACCCCGACGCGGCTGGCAAGGCTGACCGCCTCGCCGAAGTCGTGCGTTACATGCACTATCGTCTGTCCGTTACGGTTAAGCCGGCGCAACATCCTCCGAATGCTGTCCTTCAGGCTGGCATCAACGGAAGCCATGGGCTCGTCCAGAAGCAGTATCTTCGGCTCCGTCACCAGTGTGCGGGCCAGTGCCACCCTCTGCTTCTCCCCTCCCGACAGGTTGGCGGGTTTGCGCAAAAGGAGGTCAGTGATGTTCATCTCCTCCGTTACACGCTGAACCCTTTCGACCTTCTCTTTTAGTGAAAGCTTCATCAGCCTCAGGGGATACATTATATTATCCTTCACAGAATAATGGGGGAAGAGGGCCAGGTCCTGGAAGACGAGGCCTATTCCCCGATCCTGGACCTTTTTGCGTGTGATATCCTCCCCGTCAAGCAAAACGCGTCCCTTATCCGGCAGAGTAAGGCCGCAGATTACCTCGAGAAGTTGTGTCTTTCCAGCTCCGGAGCGACCGAGCAGCACATAGTAGTCGCCGCGTGCCACCTCCAGCGATATCTCCCTAAGGCAGAAGGAGTCGAGCCTCTTGCAGAGCTGTTCAGTACGTAGCATCATCCTCCCTCCTGAAGATTTCCCGCCGCTCCGTTGCCAGCACCCTGAAGAGCACAAAGAAGATGAGTGCGACGAGGATGAATATTATAGATGCGGGCCTGGCGGCGCTGAGGCCGTACGTGTTGAACCGGTCATAGATGAGTACAGGTGCGATCATCGGGTGGTATGCGATAATGACTACTGCCCCGAACTCGCTCATGCCACGGGCGAACATCATAATAAACCCGGAAACTACTGAACGCCATGCCTGTGGCAGTGATATTGTAAAGAAGATACGGGACGGTGAGGCGCCGAGCATCAGCGCCGCCTTCTCAGTTCGCTCCGGAACGGCTGCGAAGCCATCCCGTGCGGCATTGATGAGAAAAGGGAGGCTCACGAAGGCCATTGCCAATGCAATGCCTGCGCCGTTGTTGACCAGGAGTATCCCGGCCTTCTGTGCGGCACCACCCAGCAGTCCGTCGCGCGAGAGGAACCCAAGCAGAGCGATGCCTGCGGCAGTATGCGGCAGCACCACCGGCAGGTCAATTATCCCCTGCACTACATTCTTCAGCGGGAACTTCCTGCGTGCCATGATCCATGCCAGCGGCACAGCGCCGACAGCAAAGAGAAGCGTGGCCGCGAAGGCGATGACCAGGGTGTACCAGACGCTGCGCCTTACAACAGGATCAGCAGCAGTGCTCCTCATCTCGCCCAGCGACGAGTCAAGAAACATACCTGCAAGCGGTGCGATGATGAACAGCAGCACCAGCGATGCCAGTATGGCGAAGACCCAGTTGAAGAGCGAGTGACCTTTCATGACAATGATTCTATTCGGAGCCGGCAGCCAGGTATTTGCGCAGTGAGACAGGCACGTCAGCAGGGTCATCGGCAATTGCCGGAACCAGTGGCTCCTGCCCGCACTCCCTGAAAATCTCCCTTCCCCCGTCACTCAGCATGAACTCAAAAAACCTCATAGCCAGCTCCTTCTGTGGCGCAAGGTCAAGGACGGTGCCCGAGTAGCTTATATAGTCGCCCCGCACCTCCGTTCTCAATCCGGGAGACTCGCCGGGTATCATGTAGCTGACCCCTGTGTAACGCTCCGTCATGAGAGGCGAGGAGAGGTTTATCTCATCGGGCAGTTCAATGTATCTGAACCCGTGCTGGATTGCAACCGACCTGTACTGGAACATGTAATCAATCACCCCCGACGAAACCAGCGCCACCAGGTCCACCTCCTTGGGCCGGATATAGTCAGTGTCCTTGCCCAGAAGCGAATCGGCCAGCCCGGGCCTGCCATAAAAGTCCTCTGCCAGCTTCGCGGCGAAAACGGTGCGGTACCCGCAGGGATCGGCATCAGGATCGGCGCGGCCGATGATAACATCGTCCTTAAGAAGGATATCAGCCCAGTTATCCTCCCGGAAGATAGAAGAGTAGGCCGATTCAGGCCTGTAGGCAATCACGATCTCGTTGGTTGCGAACCTGATGTTCCACGAGGCATGCTCCGGGATCAGCATGCTGCTGACGACGAAGTGGTCAGCCGACAGCATGATGTCACACGTTTTTCCCAGGTCAGTGATCTTTCGTGCCGAGTGAAGGCTTCCTGCAGCTTCGGTGAGCACAGTGACTCCGGGGTTATCCTCCATGAATGCTGAAGCCAGCTCCCTGACAGGCACAGAAAGGCTGCCGGCGTGGAAGATTACAAGTTTCTTCCCGCCACCTGCTCCGTGGCACCCCGCCAAGAGCAGTAAGAACGCAAGCAGCAGCAGCACGGCTGACGGCCTGAGCAGGTATCTCAGCTTCTTCACAGAAGCCGGCATCAATATGCCTGTTAACTTATCAGACGCTCTTCTCCTCACAGGCTGTTGATCTCGTTTATACGATTGAAGAAGACCTTCGCTATGCTCTTCATGGCGATGTCGGTCTCATGACGCAGGCTGTTGTATGCCCTCACAAGTTGTCTCCCCTTGTCAGACAGCAGAGTCCGTCCGCCGGAGGCACCCCCGCGACGCTTCTCGGTAAGGTTGAAACCCAGGTACAGCTCCACATCATGAAGCAGACCCCAGGCTTTGCGGTAACTTATCCCAAGGTTGCGCGCCGAGGTGGTCAGAGACCCGGTCTGATCCAGGTCAAGCAGAAGCGCGAAGCCCTCACCGTCCAGTATGCGGTCCTTGCCAACCGTCTCAAGCCACATCTCATACCTGAGGAAAATATCATAGTAGGGTTGCCCCTTATGTCCGGCCATCGGCTTTACGTATTACTTGTAGATACACCTGTAGGCAGCAGGCTGTGCCAGCTTCAGCTTGAAGCGCTCGTTGGCGGGCACCACGAATGTCTGGAAGGGAGCATAGGTCTTCCACTCAGTCTCACCGGGAAGGAGAACGGTCATAGACCCTGAGACAACCGTCATGTATTCAACTGTGGAGGTGCCGAACTCGAACTCACCGGCGGCCATCACGCCTACCGTTGCCCGGCCGTCTTCATTCTCAAGCACCATCGATTTTACGTCTCCGTCGAAATACTCGTTTACCTTAATCATGTCCGATTTTGTTGGTTTACGGCAAATGTACATCTTTTGCATAACGCCTCCAAGGCTGTTTTGGTTTTCGGGTTGAGGGGGGGGGAGGAGATCATATCCTTTTACAATGCTTAATGGCCTACGGCCAATCATTGCGCATGCAGCATTGCAGCCGGAATGATGTCACAAGATCATTGCGCGTAGCGCATCAAGCA
>DHGW01000071.1 GCA_002402965.1 Bacteroidales bacterium UBA4788 | reverse complement strand
GTTCCCCTGGGGTGGCTGGGCGCATCGCACATGATCCATGATGCCAATCCCGCAGAGCCGTCAGGCAGTGCTGACAGGATCTCAAGGCAGACAGTGGAGCTTCGTTCACCTGACGGCTCGGCGGATATCTACCTCCTCATGGCAGGCATAGCCGTGGCAATACAGCACGGTCTGGAGATGCCCGGTGCGCTGGAGATGGCTGACAGGCTTTATGTCAACTACAATATATTCAAGGAAAAAACAAAGGCTGAAGCGAAAAAGCTGGAGTCACTCCCTGCCTCCTGCTGGGAGTCGGCCGAGGCGCTCCTGAAGCTTCGCAGCCATTTTGAGAAGGACGGTATCTTCCCGTCAGGTGTCATTGACAGCCTTGCGGTGAAGCTGAAGTCTTACAAGGACCAGAACCTGAGCGAGGAGCTCTACGGCAACAACGAGGCCATCGCGAAGCTGGTAAAGGAGTACCTGCACTGCGGATAGGGCATTCTGTGCAAGAATACAGACATTACTAAGCTTAATCATGATAAGGGAAAGCTTCCCGGGGGGAGCTTAATCTGCTGCCTGCGCCTTGCTGTACGTGGCTGCCCTGATGCTGACGTTCAGCTCAAACCCTAAAAGCAGGGCCACGGAGTTCAGATAAAGCCAGATAAGGATAATTATCAGGGTACCGATGGAGCCGTAAAGCTTGTTGTACTGCCCGAAATTATTCACATAGGCTGAAAAGCCGAGCGAGGTGATTATGAAGAGGCTGGTGGCAACTATTGAGCCGGGGGAGATATAGCGGAAGTCCTTCTTCCGGGCCGGGACAAGGTAGTAAAGGGTTGAAATGGCGAAGAAGAGCAACACTATGATCAGCATCCATTTGAAAATCATAACTATATAGAATACAAGATTCATCTCAAGGACACCGATCTTAACGAGCCTGTCCACCACCGAACGGTTGAGAATGATCAGGCCGGCAGCGGCTGAAAACATAATCAGGATAAACACAAGAAGGAAAACAGCTATCTTCCTTTGCTGCAGCCAGGAGCGGCTCACAAATTCGTGCGCCGACATGTTGAATGCGTGCATCAGTGCATGAATTCCGTTGGTCGAGAAGATGACGGTTGCAATGAACATCACAACAAGTAGTGTCCCGCTCCTGTTGGTTATAACATCAACAATCGTGGTCTCAAGCAGGCTGTAGGCTGCCACGGGAAGAAAATTCTCGAATAGTTTGACAAGCTCAGCCTGAAAATTCGGAACAGGCACAAAGGGTATGAGAGTAAACAGGAAGATTGTTGCGGGAAGCACGGCCATCAGCATATTGAAAGCCATTGATGAGGCGCGGGTTACAAGCACTCCGCGGCCGAAGAGCCCCTTGACAATGAGTTTAGCCACCAGTTCAAGTGGTGCACCGTCAAATCCGGGCAAAACAGCGTTCCTGAGTCCGTTCGTTTTTGTGATCAGCGTTTTCCTGGCGCTCATAAACAGGTTTCAATAGGCTTTCAGGCTCATGTCAAGGCTTTTTATATGATGGGTCAGAGCCCCTATTGATATGTAATCGACGCCGCAGAGGGCATAATCCCTTACGTTTGCAAGGGTGATGCCACCTGATGATTCCGTCTCGGTTCTGCCGGCGATAAGTGCCACGGCCTCCTTCGTGTCGGCGATGTTGAAATTGTCGAGCATTATGCGGTCTGCTCCCCCGGCATCAAGGATCTCCTGCACCTCTTTAAGATTCCGCGCTTCGACTTCTATCTTCAGATTCAGGCAGTGTCTCCGGAGGTAGTCCTTTGTTCTCTGAATGGCCGCTGCTATTCCTCCTGCATAATCAATGTGATTATCCTTAAGCATGATCATGTCATAGAGACCCATACGGTGGTTAACTCCTCCGCCGGTGCGGACGGCCTCTTTCTCCAGTGCCCGCATTCCCGGGGTGGTCTTCCGGGTGTCAGTTATGCGTGCCCGGGTGTCACTGACAAGTTCCGTGTATTGGGCTGTGGCTGTGGCGATGCCGCTCATCCTTTGCATTATATTGAGTACGATCCTCTCAGCCCGCAGGATCGGCTGAACCCTTCCGGCCACGGTGAGGGCGATGTCGCCGTACTTCACCCTGTCACCGTCATGCAGTAATACTTCCGTTTTGAGTGTGGGGTCCGCGATGCTGAAGACTTCGTATGCCACGCGTAATCCTGAAATTATGCCATTCTCCTTTACCAGGAGCCTGGCTCGTCCTGCCGCGTCTGCCGGGATGGATGCAAGTGAACTGTGATCACCTCCGCCGGTATCCTCGGCAAAGGCATTGACTATAAATGACCGGAGATCGGGATCACTCATTATCGGCTTCAATCCTTATCTGGTGAATAAGAGGGTTGCCGTCAACCTTTTTAAGCAGGAAGTATACGCGGAAGCGACCCTTGTCGGTTTCGAGGTTTGCGATGGCATACTGGGCGTCGCCCCTGGCGCCCTGGTGCTTTATTACGAACTCGCGCGAACGGTAGCGGCTGAAGAAATCCTTGAGGATCTTCTCGGCTACGCTCTTGCTGTAGAAGTCCTCCTTGTCAGGAAGAACGAGTTCTACTGTACTGTTAAGATATTCGGAGAGCCCCGCAGCGCTTCCTGTGCGGAAAGCAATTGCGATACCCGAAGGTATCCTGGGCTGATCCTGGGCGGTAAGCAAAAGTGCCAGTGTAACCAGCAAGCCTGCCGTGGCCAATAGTTTCTTTCTCATTTCGTTTCCTTTATGCTTTCCGTATAAGGGACAAAGCAAATTTAACTAATTATATCAAAAAGCGCACCACTTTTAATTATCGGAGTCGGGCTCCGGCTTTAAAAGGGCTTAATTGCTATATTTGCCTTGACCAACATTAACCGGGGAAATTAATGAAGCTTGTTCTCCTGCTTACGGGAAAGACCGATCAGGCATGGATAAGGGACGGGGTGGCTGAATATGAGAAGCGAATCTCAAAGTACGGCCGCCTTGAAATCGTAACCCTGCCGGATGTTAAAAACCCCGGAAACCGTACTGCCGATTGGGTGAAGTCAAAGGAGGCGGAAAGGATGGTCTCTTTCTTCAGGGCAGATGACCACGTTGTCCTGCTTGATGAGCGCGGGAAGGGTTATTCAACGCTTGAAATGGCAGAGTGGCTTCGCAAAGCGATGATGCTTCCTGCAAAAAGAATAGTGTTTGTGGTGGGGGGGCCTTACGGTTTTGACCCTTCGGTAACTGCCAGGGCAGATCACTCCGTGTCACTTTCAAGACTCACCTTCTCACACCAGGTGGTACGATTATTGTTCGCAGAACAGCTTTACAGGGTACTGTCGGTCAATGCCGGTGATCCCTATCATCATGAATAGCGTTATGTCCGGGAAACTTAGTGATATCAGGATTGTGTTCGTTGCCCTGCTGGTGGCGGCAGCCCTGGCTGCAGGAGCCGACTTGCTTTATTTCAGCGGTATTGAGTGGCGTCTGCGAACCGCTCTCGTTGACTCAAGGATTTCCTCCCTCGAGAAGGAGGCAGAGACACTGCTGGCCCGGACAGAAGAGGCTGTCACTGAAAACAGCGATCCGGCTGCTCTCTTCAGAGACCCGCTCGGAAGCGAGGCTAATAAGAAAGGAATAACGCTCCTCGTGTATAAAGAGGGACGCGCAGTATACTGGTCTGACAACAACATCGCTTTCCCGGTAATTTATGAGCAGGGTTTTAATGAGCACAAGCCGGTCTTTTACAGCAATGGCTGGTTCGTGCCCGTGAACCGCGAATTCCCGGGATACCAGCTGCTGGCACTGATAAATGTTTACAGGCAGTACCCGATTGTCAATAATATCCTGAGGTCAGGCTTCCCCGGGACCTTCCCGCTGCCGGAAAAGACCCGTATCACCCTTGATGCTGAGGCATCCGTTTATCAGGTCATGGGGTCGGAATCGGAGTTTCATTTCGGGCTGCTTTTCCCCGACAGGAAACCAAATACCATATTCATTATTGTGCCCATGCTCTTATGGCTGGTGGTACTTTTCCTTCTTATAAGGCTTGTGGTTCTGGCATACGGCTGGATTGACCGGAGGACAAAGGCGCCGGCAGGGAATCTGCTGGCATTTGCCGCACTGATTATAATTTATGCTGTTGTACTTCTCGCAGGACTGCCTCCCTCAATTGAAGCCACTGAGCTCTTCTCCCATCTCCACTGGTCAGCTGGCAGCCTGATGCCCACTGCAGGTCATGCGCTCCTGCTTGGTCTGCTGATACTGTCCGGTATCAGGCTCACCTTCAGGAGCGGAAAGTTCAATGAACCATGGACAGGAAAGGGACTGATGAGGCACCTTTTCCCGGGATCAGTTATGGCACTGGGCTTCATCTTCTTCCTGGTGGCCGAGGCCAGCTTCAGGGACCTTGTGCTGAATTCGGCAATCAGCTTTGAAGCCTTCAGGATACTTGATATGACCTTCATGAGCCTCGCCGGGTTTATGTCAGTGCTGCTCCTTCTGACAATACCGGTGATATTCTTCATGAGGGGATTCAGGATGATGAGGGAGTGGTCTCCCGGCGAATGTATTGCAGTCACAGGCACAGCGGCACTGGTACTCCCCCTGGCATGTCTGCTGGTAACTGAATGCAACGTCTGGAGTATAGTCTGGATACTGCTTATGGTGGCCGTTATCATGCTCTGGCAGAGGAAGTCATACTCTGAGGTGTCACTCATGATACTCTTCTCAGTCCTGACAGGAATGTATGCAACAACGCTTATTATCAGATATTCTGGTCTTAAAGAGGACCGTAACATGAAGGTGATGGCCATCTCCCTGGCCAATGACAATGATATGGTGGCCGAAGGAATGCTGATTGACATGTGGCCAGCACTGTCAGCAGATACTGTCCTGGCAAGGCTGGTCAGGAAGGAAGAAATCACTTCCGCCGATATAAATGCTGTTTACAGGTATCTCGAGGATGGCTATTTCTATGGATACTGGGAAAACTATGACCTGAACATTGTGATCTGCCGCAATGATTCACCTCTAAGCCTTGGTGCCACCGGATCGGAGGCAGAGAGTTGCTTCAACTGGTTTGGCAACCGCATCAGGAATGACGGAGACACAATAACCCGCACTGGCTTTTATTTCATACGCAACCAGACAGGGCGTGCCTGGTACATGTCGGAAATGTTTTATGAGCTGTCGCCTGGTGTCACCAGCGGACTGTTCATTGAACTGGTGAGCCATATCGAAACCTATCTTGCAGGGTATCCGGAGCTGCTGCTTGACGCAAGCCATCAGCGCTTCCCAAAGCTCAGGAACATCTCCTATGCCAAATACAACAACGGTACCCTGGTGCTCAGGGCAGGAGAATATCCCTACGATACTGCAATTGAACCAGGCCAGGCGGAGAGGGAGGAGTACAGGTTTGTTGAGACACCTGACTTCAAACATCTCTACTATTCCCTGGGGGATATGACACTTGCCATTTCAACTCCGAGGGTGAAGGCGCTTGACCGGATCATTACATTTGCCTACCTCTTTATCATCATACTCATCTATGTATTTGCACTTCTAGTCATCTTCACGCGCCATCCTCACGACCTGCTGAAGACAGACACCTTCCGGAGGCGCCTGCAGCTTGCTTTCGCGGCTGTGCTTACCGTTGTGTTCATCATCGTGATCACCGGGGCCCTTACACTCAGCACCAGGCAGTTTCGTAACAACCACATGAGACTGATCCGGGAGAAGGCCGAGTCCCTCTCCATCGAGCTGGAGCACAAACTCTCCTCGGAAGAGACACTGGAAACAGGGTGGCAGGCACCTGACTATCCTACACTGAACCACCTTCTGGTCAAGTTCTCAAATGTCTTTTTTACTGACATTAACCTCTATTCGCCCTCAGGGAAACTTCTTGCCACCTCAAGGCCGGAGGTATTTGCCCGTAAGCTCGAGGGAAGCATGATTGACCCTGTTGCCTACGGGGTACTGACTTCTCCCGGGAAGGAGGAATATATTGGAGTTGAAACCATTGGCGAGATGAATTACCTCTCAGCCTATCTGCCTTTCTATAATGAGGACAATAAGCTTCTGGCCTACCTCAACATTCCTTATTTCACGATGCAGAACCTGCTGACAGGTGAGACATCAAACCTGATTGTGACACTCATCAACTTCGCCCTGCTGTTCCTGCTGCTGATGATGTGGGTCTCGATATTCCTCAGTGACAGGATTACCAGTCCTCTTAAAATGCTTCAGCATGCGATGGCGTCGGTTGTATACGGGAAGAAGAATGAGCATATCAGTTACAGCAGCCGCGATGAGGTGGGAGAACTGGTGAAACAGTACAACCGCATGACCGACGAGCTGGAGGAGAGTGCAACCAAGCTCGCACGTACCGAACGTGAGATGGCCTGGCGCGAGATGGCCAGGCAGATAGCCCATGAGATCAAGAACCCGCTCACACCCATGAAGCTGAACGTTCAGCAGCTCTTTAAGTCGTGGAACGACAGTGTGCCTGACTTCGGCACAAGGATAAAGAGCTTCACCGATAACCAGATAGAATACATTGACAACCTTTCAAACATTGCCTCTGCATTCTCCTATTTTGCCAGGCTGCCGGGTGCAAACCCGACGGAAGTCGATATAATTGCCCAGTTAAAGTCAACGCTTTCCATGTTCGGCCACGCCGATAACGCTACAATTGCACTTAATACCGGAAAGCTCAGGAAGGCAGTGGTGATGGCTGACAGGGAGCATCTGAACAGCATCTTCTTCAACTTGCTGAAGAACGCCATCCAGGCGATTCCATCAGGAAAAAATGGAGAGATCAGGATCGAGGTTATGCCAGCCGGCAATAACGTACAGGTAAGGTTCATTGATAATGGTATGGGCATTCCTGAGGAGCTCATTCCGAAAATTTTCACCCCCAACTTCACAACCAAATCATCCGGTATGGGTCTCGGGTTATCAATAGTCAAGCGTTATGTGGAGACCGCCGGAGGGAAAATATGGTTTGATACGGAGCATGATAAAGGCACTGTTTTTACAGTGGAGTTTCCGCTATTGAATACCATTTAGCCTGAAGAATCACAGGGCACCTAAAATAATCCGTCGAATTATCAGTTTTAATAGGGTATATCAGCAAACCATTGTTGTAAAATGCCCTTTAAAATGCTTTACATAACCAGGAGTTATCTTCTGATTGTCTTACTGATGATAACCGGTGGGGGCATATTCATTTCAGGACAGACACCTCTCCTTACCGGGCAGATCAACAGACACGCAAAGGTCACATCGGTCGGCACAAATTGGGTAATTGTGGATGATGTGACTGACTTTGCCGTCAGTGACACCGTTATGGTGATGCAGATGAGCGGGGTGAGGATAAACGCGGGTATCGATCTGGAAGGCAATTACCAGAATGTTATTGGCACGCCGGGCAAGTATGAGATTATTATAGTAGAATCGATAAATACCGGAACGCGCAGGATTCAGTTTACCCGTGTCCTGCTAAACAGTTACAATGCAGCAGGCAAAGTTCAGCTGGTAAAGGTCAGGACATACGGCGATGCGGTAGTCAACACCCAGCTCTCGTGTCAGCCCTGGGACTCCGCCACGGTCAGGGGCGGGGTGCTTGTGTTCATGGTCAAGGGAGTACTTACACTCAACGCTGATATCGATGTCACAGGCTCCGGTTTCAGGGGAGGTATTGTCTCCCAGGGTACCGGTTTCTGCCAGAATTCCGATGATACAATTACATGGGAATCATACAGTATATGGTCGCAGGCGGCAGGGTATAAGGGTGATGGCCTGGCTGTGAGGACGGCTACTGACCTGCCGCTCTATCCTGCCTTCATGAAGGGCAAGGGCGCCAACATGACCGGCGGTGGTGGCGGCAACGGCCACTTTTCGGGTGGCGGTGGCGGAGCAAACTACGGCGCCGGTAGTGTCGGTGACCAGGAACAGGCTCCTGATGTATGCGGAGGGCTTTACCCCGGCGGGCGAGGTGGCTTTCCGGTTTCCGGTCCCCCGACCCTCAATTCCGGTGTCTATATGGGCGGCGGCGGCGGCGCATCTGTCTGGCTGACCATCCCCACGACTTCAGCCGGGGCAAACGGAGGCGGCATTGTGATCATCCATGCTGACTCCATTGTGGGCAACGGCAGGATCATCACGGCACGCGGTACGTCGGCAAATAACAACACTGCAGTGAACAGCGGTGCCGGCGGCGGTGGTGCCGGCGGCTCGGTTATTATCAGCACAAGAAATTTTGTCAGCACACCTGTCCTGTCAGCTGACGGCGGCAAGGGCGGTGACAATATCAACCAGAACGGCGCAGGCGGCGGTGGTGGCGGAGGCCTCATCTGGACTTCAGGGCCCTTCACGGGGACAGCCACAGTGGCCGGAGGTCTCGGCGGAGTACACAGCGGCGGCGACCCCAACAGGGATGGTCTGCCGGGTCTTATCCGTAATAACCTCAACCTGCCTCTGAACGGTTTCCTCTTTAATGAGATTTTTGTAGCTCACAGCCAGACAAAACTGGATTCAATATGCGAGGGGATGATCCCCCCGAAACTGACGGGCACCCGGCCGGCCGGCGGAAGCGGAGTATATACATACCAGTGGCAGAGAAGCGATGACAATATTGTATGGTCAGACGTGCCCGGCGCAGACTTTGATTACACACCTGCAACAACCGAAGCGGTTTCTCTCTGGTTCAGGAGGGTAGTAAACGACGGTGCAGGTATAATTGACAGGAGCCTTCCTGTCAGGATCATCGTTCATCCGCGCATAACGGGGAATATAATTGGGAATGACACCACTCTCTGCTACAACATGAATCCGGAGGAGCTTTATCCTCTCAACGCCGGACCTTCAGGAGGTACCGGTCTCTATTACTACCAGTGGGAGCAGAGTCCTGACAATGTCACCTGGAGCAATGCGTCAGGCGCCGCCGCCTCCGCGACGTATAACCCGCAGGCCCTGACCGCCACNNGTCACCATCCTGCCCGCCATAACAAACAATACAGTCACTGCCGACCAGACCATCTGTGAAGGCACGCTCTTCGCCAGCCTGGCAGGCAGCTCCCCCGGCGGCGGCGCCGCACCCTCGTACATCTATCAGTGGATGAGCAGCAGTGACAACGCCACATGGTCACCTGCTACAGGCACCAACAGCGCCTCAGGCTATGACGTACAGGATGATACCCCGGGAACAACCTACTACCGCCGCACTGTTTACAGCGGTCCGGTAAATACATGCCAGTCGGTCAGCAACAGCGTAGTCCTGGTGAGCCATCCGGTAATCACAAACAACGTAATTGCCGCTGACCAGACCATCTGCGAGGGAACGGCCCCGGCCACAATTGACGGCACAATTCCTGCCAACGGAGCAGGGTCAGGCACGTATGTCTACCAGTGGATGAGCAGCAGCAACGGTACTACCTTTAATAATATGACCGGTTCAGTTGCAGAGGACCTTCCGGGCACCCCGCTTACAGCCGGAATATGGTACAGGCGCGTGGTCACCTCGTCGGCTTGTACCAGTACGAGCAATAATGTTCACATAACCCTTGATCCGCGTATAACCGGATTTGATGTAAGCCTGCCCGCACAGGCTCATGACACGATATGTTCAGGAAGCGCCCCGGCTCTTCTTGCCGGAACTCCCTCCGGCGGGCTAGGTACCTTTGCCTACGCGTGGGCATCATCAGAAGACAACAGCAACTATACACCGCTTTCAGCAACCGGCCCCTCATACCAGCCCGGCACTCTCACCACAACCACATGGTTCAGGAGAACGGTCACCTCAGGTGCCTGTTCTGAGAGTTCGGTATTCAAAATCACCGTTCTTCCGCATATAACCGGCAACACCATTATGGCTGACCAGACGGTTTGCAATACCCAGGCGGCAGCATTGCTTACCGGTAATACTCTTTCAGGAGGAGATGGCAAATACAGGTATCTCTGGGAGAGAAAGGGGGGAACCACGCCGCCGGACTGGGTGACTGCATCCGGCCCCAGCAATGGTGCAACTTATCAGCCACCCCTGATGGATGAGACAACTCAGTTCAGGAGGATCGTCTACTCGGGTGAAAACAACTGCTGTACCTCAGTATCTGATCCGGTGACGGTGACGGTTGACATCATGCCTCTGAATATCAGCGCAGGAGAAGACAGAACGCTGCTGCCTTACCAGTTTGCCGCCATCCTTGAGGGCAGTTTTGACGGCGAGGGTACCGGCTTATGGAGTTTTGACTTCAGCAGCAGTGATGCGGAGCCTGTCTTTGCAACACCTGAAGATAAAACAACCGAAGTCCGGAAGCTTGGGTTTGGAGCCAATACTTTTATATTCTCAGTCTCTAACGGCCAGTGCGTTGCGCCTGAAGTGACCGTTACCCTTACAGTACCCGAACTGACTATCCCCCAGGGTGTCACTCCTAACGGTGACAATATCAACGAGTACTTTAACGTCGAAGGACTTGAGTTCACGCACAACGAACTGGTCATCATCAACACCGCGGGAGCGGTAGTATACAGGGCCACCGATTACCGTAGCGATGATGAAACGGGTGCATGGAAAGGCCTGGATCTGAACGGCAACGAGGTACCAGACGGCACCTATTATTACCTGCTGACAATCAAGGGAGCACAGGACCTGGATGTTCCCAGCTATACGACACACATCAGTGGATTCTTAATTCTCAGGAGATAGCTATGAAGGGAAAGATATACATAGTCATTCTCCTCGTCATGGTGCTGCAACCGGTGCTCATAGCCCAGCAGGTGCCCATCACGAGCCAGTATCTCACCAACGGGCTTGTAATAAATCCGGCATATGCCGGTACCAGGGAGGCCCTGAGTGCCAACCTGTCGTATCGCAAGCAGTGGGCGCGTATTGCAGGCGCTCCGCAGTTCCAGACTCTTTCATTGCACAGCCCGATAAATGATAAGGAAAAGGTCTCACTGGGCCTGATGGCTGATTATCTTACCTACGGCGTGACGAAGGATGTAGGCATCTATGCCTTTTACGCGTACAGAGTGAGAATGGGCAGGGGCAAACTGTCGATGGGTCTGAAGGGCGGCGTGGATCTGAGTAATACAAACTACAACAGATTGCAGTTCCCCGACGGAAACCCTGCGGATCCGCTTCTTACTGGTGACATGAAGTACACACTTCCAAACATGGGTGCCGGCGTCTACTATTATACTGACAAATATTTTGCCGGTCTTTCTGTTCCGTCGCTGCTGACATACAAGAGAGACGAGACTGACCAGTTCAGGGTGACACCTGACTACACCATCTTCAAGACCTACTTCTCTGCAGGGACGCTCATCCGGTTCGCGGATGCCTTCAAGGTCAAGCCCTCGGTGCTTGTAAGATATTCGATGCATGCGCCACTTGAGGTTGACCTGAATGCCAAC
Source organism: Bacteroidales bacterium UBA4788 (assembly GCA_002402965.1). Taxonomy (GTDB): domain Bacteria; phylum Bacteroidota; class Bacteroidia; order Bacteroidales; family VadinHA17; genus SR-FBR-E99. The sequence continues at coordinate 20,574 of DHGW01000071.1, read as the reverse complement.
CTGATATTCGGGGACATTCTCTGGGTGGGGAGCTCCTACAGGATAGCCGAGAAGGCTGTTGTAGCGCTGCTTGACCTTCAGGTCACCCCACAGCTGAAGCTGGGTTACTCATATGACTACCAGCTTGGTCACCTGAACAACTACACCTCCGGGACACATGAGGTGTCACTCAGGTATGAATTTGAATATGCTGTAAGTGCAACATCTCCAAGGTATTTTTAAAAAGATGAGGAGACTTCTGAAACATATCGCAATCGTTCAGTTCATTCTGTCCGGCTCATTCACTCTCCTTAACGGTCAGGCCAGGGGCTCCTTTGAGGTAACGCATATATCAGATATATCCTCCGTGTCAGATGACATGGCTCCGGTGATAATGAATGACGGCATTCTCTTCTGTTCGAACAGGAAGACCAGTCCGTTCATCACAAAGAAGAACCTTGAAGGCGTCAGGCTTTACGAGCTTTACTTCGCCCCCTTCAATGAAGAAGGTGAGCCCGTCTCGGCTGCCCGTTTCGCTCCAGGGCTGGTAAAAGATGCAAACATCGGCCCGGCTTCAATAACCACTGACGGAAATACGCTTTATTTCACGCGAAACCTCTCTGAGGGGCGCAAACTTGGCAGGAAACAGTCCAACAGGCTTGGAATCTTTACCGCCAGGCGGAGCGGCTCGCAGTGGACGGATATCACGCCTTTTGAATATAACAACCCGGAATACAATTTATCCTATCCCTTTGTGTCTGCTGACGGCAGATATCTCTTCTTCTGTTCTGACATGCCGGGCGGCCAGGGCAAATATGACATATACATGTGCGAGAGCCTTGACGGAAGGTGGTCAACGCCGGCCAGCCTGGGCCCGGAAGTAAACAGTAATGCTGCCGAGATTCATCCCTTCCTGCACAGCTCCGGGAGGCTCTACTTCGCCTCAGACAGACCGGGAGGAAAAGGCGGGCTGGATATCTGGTACTCAAACCTGGCATATGGCTCCTGGACCACCCCCGTGGCGCTTGACGAGCCTGTCAATTCAGAGGCCGATGATTTTGCCTTCTATGCCGGGCAGGGAGGGCTGAAAGGATTCTTCGCGTCTAACCGCCGCAACTTCAACGACGATATTTACAGCTTCGCCTCAACAATTATCCGCTGGTCCACATGCGATACGCTTCAGAAAAACAGTTACTGCTATGAATTCATCGAGGAGAATGCCCTCAAACAGGACACCGTCAAGACCGGGTTCAGGTGGGAGTGGGACTTCGGTGACGGAAACAGGGCAGTGGGCATAACGGCGGAGCACTGCTATGCCGGCCCCGGGATCTATGACGTGAGCCTTGATATAGTTAACCTTATAACCGGAGGTATTGAAAAGAGACAGGCTTCGTACGAACTGGAGATAACTGATATAGAGCAGCCTGTAATTGCCTCTCCGGATACTATCAGGGCCGGAGAAACTTTGATCCTGAATGCCGGTCCCACATACCTGCCAGGCATGAAGATTGACCGTTACTACTGGAACTTCGGAGATGAAACTGTTTCAACAGGCCTGGAAGTGTCAAAGGTTTATATGCTTCCGGGAAGATATAACATTCAGCTGATAGTCAGTTCAGCACCTGACGCAAGGGGAGTTGTGCGTGAGGTGTGTGTCTGCAAGGACATTGAGGTATCAGTAAACGGAAATTGATTATTAAGGAGGAAGATGAGAGTTACCCGCTATATATTGCCGCTGTTTCTTATTATTCTCACTGCCGCACCCGCAGGGGTCAGGGCCCAGGAAGTACCTGGTCCGGATGAGAATATACCTTTCCTTATTACTTTCGGGAAGGAGGGAGGTATCACATCATGGGGAGATGATGACTTCAGCCAGACATTCTTTTTTGCACTGCCGAAGGATTACAAGGATCCCTTCTACATCAGGGTTTATGATGCGGACATCGGAGGGAAGACGGATGAGCTCAACAACTTCTGGAATACCAGGATGGTTTATTCAATCTTTGGCGGCAAGGGTTGCTATACGCATCCTGACGCAAACGGTATATCACCTTCAGGTAACTACAAGAGCGGAACACTGCTTGCAACCCGCACCTTCGGCATGGACAACAAGCTTGATGAGCGCTGGTTCACCTTTGGCCCCTTCAACCCGGCCGACGGTGAGTATTATCCCAAGTTCCTGAGCAATATTTTCAAGATCATCTGTGACGGTGTCTCAGGTGATGACGGTAATCTCTACAGGTATGCCATCTCGAGGAAACCAGACGCCAATGTCCCCATTGACGGGGCCAATGCCTTTACCTATGAGTACACTTTCCGGATGTGGAACAACAATGACACATCCAATGTATCACATATATACCCCTTTATCGACAGCGGGTGTGTTTACATCCAGCAGCGGAACTTCGACTGGGACAATGATGGCGACTTCATAGTAGTGTCCGTTGAAAGGAAGGGAGAGATCATGCCACTCTCGGGTGAAGATGTATGGGCGAGTGACCGGATGCCCATTCTCGGCGGAGAGATAGGCAAGTCGCTCGATTTCCGTTTTTACAAGCGAAAGGGAGATCTGGTCAGGAACAATAACGTGGTTGTTTCAGTGCAGAACCAGTACGGGGAGAATCTTCCGTTCTTCAGCGCACCTATCGGCGGAGTTCCCGTCTATAAGCCCCGGATTAAGATCATACCTAAAAAATAGTTATGCCCAGGAGTATAAGATTTGCGCTTACGGCACTCTGTGCGTTTTTGATTCAGGTGCTGCACCCGGTGCTGTCACCTGCCCAGACCCACAGTTACCGCATCTATGATGAGTATACCGGCCTGCCCGGGAGCTATCTCAATGTCATTGAGCAGGACAGGAGCGGTCTTCTCTGGGTTGGGGTTGATACCGGTCTCTATCGTTATGACGGCTTTGCATTTCATCACATGCCATTTACTGATACCCTTCCGCGAGGCAATGCCAGTGCGCTTTTCTGCGACAGGACAGGAACAATGTGGGTGGGGATGAGTGACGGTTCGCTCTTCACCTGGAGTAATGGCGGGACATTGGTACGCAGGGAACTGCAGGAGACCGATAAAATCAACCGGATCACGGAAGGACCTGATAATAAGGTATGGATCGTTACCCAGACACAGGGAATTTACATGGCTGAGCCGGGAGGAGGAGAGCGGATCAGCAGGATGAAAATGCCTGCAGAGATGACCCTGTTCGATATCGCCTTTACCGGCAATAATAAGTTTCTTGCTGCTACCCAGGATAATCTTCATCTCTGCGTTGTGAATGGGGATGAAGCAACAAGTGAACTTACCTTTCCTGACCTTGAATACAGCTGGATCCAGACGCTTGTCCGCATGGACGATGACACCTGGTTTGCCGGTACCGGAGACAAGGGACTCTGGCTCATTAAAAGAACCGGCATCGGGATGACGGCTGCAGCAGCAGGTGACTCCACTTTCAGCAACATGAATGTCTCCACCCTTATCGCCTTGCCAGGCAGGAGCCTGATAATCGGCACTCAGGATGAAGGTGCAGTGAAGACTGTTTTCAGCAGCGACTTCTCCCAGATGGAGATCACTGACAGATATGATGTGCACTCCGGCCTCCCTGAAAACAATGTCAGGGTCCTTTACCGGGACCGTGAAGAAAACCTCTGGATCGGCCTCTTCAACAGTGGGCTGGCAGGTGTGACTACCAACTCATTTGCTTTTTACAAACCGGAGACTAACAAGGAGATAACCTTCATCGGAAAAGTCGGCGAACAAATCGTCGCCGGTACGAAGAGCGGTCTCTGGAATTTCAGCCCGGAGACGGGAGGCTTTACAGATTTCCGTTCTCTTACGGCTAAGACAGGCGGTTCAGGTATTGCCTCCTGGGCTGCCGATGACCGTGGCAGCATATGGATCGGGACGGTCAGTGACGGCATATGGCTGATGAAGCCTGACGGCACTGTTCGCCAGTTTTATCTGTCTGGAAACCCGGGTCAGAATCACATCAACTCTGTGGCCGTGGAGAATGACAATGTATGGCTTGGAACGAGTGACGGTGTTTTATTGCTTGACCGGGAGAGCGGCAGGCAGAAGGCGGTTTATTCAACCCTTGACATGCTCCCTCACAATTACATCTCGCAGGTCTTAGTCAACAGACCTGGGGAGGTTCTTGTGGCAACAAAGACAGACAGGCTTTGCTACATTCACGTGACCGGAGGTGTCCGCACTGAAGGAATGGTTATGGAGGGGACCAGGGTTAACGAGCTACGAAGCATCTCCGTGGCACCTGACCGCACCATCTGTGCCGGCACCAACGGCAACGGGCTCTACCTGTTTGCCGGTGACACGGTGCTTAACTATACTGAAGCTGACGGGTTACTTACCAACTTCTGCTACAGCGCAATCATTGCATCTGACGGCAGGGTCTGGACAGGGCATCAGAAGGGATTCTCAATCATTAATCCTGCAACAGGCTCCGTGAGGGCATACAGCACTGATTTCGGTGTAAGGGGCGACTGCATTGCAAATGCAATGACACAGATGCCTGACGGATCAGTTTATATCGGAACCACTGAAGGAATCATCGCATACAATCCGGCGCTGGAGCCTGAAAAAGCAGCCCCTCCGCAGGCAGGCATCATATCGGTTGTGATAAACAATACGGTCTATCCTTACCGTGAGACATACAACCTCCCCTACAGGAAGTCATATACTGTCAGGGTCAATTATGCAGGCATCTCGCTTCGTGATCCGCTCAACGTAGTTTACCGGACCCGGCTTGACAATTTCAATGATGAGTGGAGTGAGGTATCCTCTGACAGGTCAGTTGCATACAATCTGAGTGACGGGCACTTCAAATTCAACGTGGAAGCCCTCACAAGGGATGCGCCGGAGAGTGCAACCACCGCATCATTCAGTCTTGTCATACAGAAGCCTGTAACCGAGAGATGGTGGTTCCTGCTGTCTGTGCTGGCCCTGATTGCTGCCGTGGTCTATGTCATTGTAAGGCTGCGTGAGAGGGCTCACAGGAAGCAGCGCGAGTACCTTGAGAGCGAGCTGCAGAAACGCACTGCAGAGGTCTACGAACAGAAGGAAGAGCTTGCCCAGAAGAACCTTGACATAACAGAGAGCATCAAGTATGCCAGGCGCATTCAGAGCAGTGTACTGCCTGACACAGCCCGCCTGGGATCGGTGTTCAAAGAGGCTTTCGTCTTCTTCCAGCCTCGCGATATAGTCAGTGGCGACTTCTTCTGGTTTGACTGGGTGGACAAGGACCGCTTCATGGTGGTCTGCTCGGACTCTACCGGCCACGGTGTCCCGGGAGCCTTCATGTCAATGATCGGAACGGCATTGCTCCAGGATATAATCACCGTCAAGAAGATCACCAGGCCTTCGCAGGTACTTCATGAACTCGACAGGCAGATCTTCTCGACGCTCAACCAGAACCAGGAACTGGAGGCATCGAATGACGGCATGGATATAGTAGTATGCGAATTCAACCTGACCACCAGGCAGCTGATCTTCGCGTCAGCTATGAGACCCGTGGTACTGGTTATCGACGGTGAGCAACACTATGTCAGGGGAAACCGCTCATCCGTGGGAGGTGAATCGGTGACTGAAAAGTTCTATGATGACCAGGAGTACCATCTCCGGGAGGGCGACATGGTTTATCTCTTTACAGACGGATACTGTGACCAGTTTGGTGGCATCGGCGGGAAGAAGATGAAAATCAGCCGCCTGAAGACTCTCATTGACGATCTTGCCCCATTAAATGCAGAGGATCAGCAGAAGCAGGTGAAAGAGTTCTTCTTTGAATGGATGGGCAGGTATGAACAGGTTGATGACGTCCTCTTTATGGGGATGAGAGTCTGATTAGCCGGGAGTACAGGCGCCATTCTCGCCCAGCAAGAAGGTGCAGGTCTCTTCAGTATTGCTCTCATGGCCTCCCCTGTCCCTGATCCAGAATTCGTAGTAAAGAGAGTCAGGTGTATCGAAGAAAAGGTAGATCAGTGTGACATCTATCGTTCCCCTGAGTATCTTGTTTTGTCCGCCGGCCTCCAGGAAGGGGATGCGGTATTCCGAAGGGTAAAGGTCGTCACCCGGTCCTACCAGTTCAAACACCCCGTTGGTCTTGCGGTAAAGTTTCAGGAAAAGATTGCTTGACGGGTCGATTCCCGGGGTCAGCGGCGGGTCAAGGCCAAGGTCACCGTCACCGTCTTCGAAATAAAAGGAGATCTTCACTGCCTTGGCAGGGAAGCCCAGATAAAAGTCAGTGGTGTCATACTGGTTGATTGACCGGAACTCAATCCTGGGCTCGGGAGGAAGACTTTCCGGGCCTTCGCACGCCACCATCATAAACACTGCGGCAATAACCAATATGATGATTGAGTATTTCATCTCCTTACAAATTGCTTTCGCAACAAAAATCACACCAAATGTATTTATTTTTTTCTAAAGAATATCCTTGCGGGGGCACCTGTCAGAGGAAAACTCTCCCTGAGCCTGTTCTCCACAAACCGTTTATAGGGCTCCTTGATATACTGGGGCAGGTTGCAGAAAAAGGCAAACGCGGGATATGCCGAGGGCAGCTGCGTCACATACTTGATCTTAACATGCTTCCCCTTGAGTGAGGGCGGGGGAGTATCATTCACATACTTGAGCATGACCTCGTTAAGCTTTGAGGTGGGTATCTTCCTCCGTCTGTTCTCATATACGGTCATGATCAGCTCAAGCACCTTGTGAATCCTCTGTTTTGTGATGGCTGAGATGAAAAGGATGGGGTAGTCGGTGAAGGGTGCCGTCTTCGACCTGATCTCTTCCTCAAAGCGTTTGGTGCTGTTCTGGTCCTTCTCAACCAGGTCCCACTTGTTCACCAGGAGGACCATTCCCTTATTGTTTTTCTGTATGATGCTCAGGATGCTGAGATCCTGTGATTCAATCCCGCGCGTTGCATCGATGAGCAGCAGGCAGACATCGCTCTCTTCTATTGATCTTACCGACCTGAGGACCGAATAGAATTCAATGTCCTCCTCCACCTTTGCCTTCTTTCGCAGGCCTGCGGTGTCAATTAGCAGGAAGCGGTAATTGAACTTGTTGTAGAGGCTGTGAATGGAATCGCGCGTTGTGCCTGCCACTGGCGTGACGATGTTCCTCTCCTCATCAAGGAGAGTGTTTGCCAGTGATGATTTGCCGACGTTCGGGCGGCCTACCACGGCCACCTTCGGTATCTCCTCACCGGGTTCTTCCGCGGTGTCGGGAAGATGCTTCACAATCTCGTCGAGCAGTTCGCCGGTGCCGCTTCCGTTGGCGGAGCTGATGGGGAAGAAGTCGCCCAGCCCCAGCCCGTAGAACTCTGCGGCATCGAGGAGACGCTTGTTGTTATCGACCTTATTGACTACGGTGATGACCTTTTTCTGCACCTTGCGAAGCATCTCCGCCACGGCCTTGTCGAGATCATGAATCCCTGTTTCGACGTCAACCATGAATATGATTACGTCGGCTTCGCTGATTGCCAGCTTCACCTGCCTGTTTATCTCGCTCTCGAAGACATCATCAGAGTTCTCCACGAATCCTCCCGTATCGACAACGGAGAAATCCACCCCGTTCCATGTCGCTTTGCCGTAATGCCTGTCGCGCGTTACGCCGCTCTCCTCGTTTACTATCGCAGCACGGCTCTCCGTCATACGGTTGAAAAGGGTTGATTTGCCCACGTTGGGCCGTCCTACTATTGCTGCTATCTTACTCATGTGAATTTAAATCTACAGGTAACCGAATTTTTTGAGCATGCGCGGGTTATCGCGCCACTCGTGTGCCACTCTTACATAGAGTTCGAGAAAGACCTTCCTGCCAAGGAACTCCTCCATGTCCTTTCGGGCGGCAGTGCCAACCCTCTTGAGCATGGATCCCTTGTGGCCGATGATGATTCCCTTCTGGCTGTCGCGGGCAACATAAATGACAGCCGCTATCCTGTTCAGTGCAGGCTCCTCCCTGTAACTTTCTATCTCAACCTCAACCGAATAAGGAATCTCCTTCTGGTATGTCTCAAAGATCTTCCCCCTGATGATCTCAGTGACGAAGAAACGGTCATACCGGTCAGTGAGCTGGTCTTCCGGAAAGTAAGGGGGGCCTTCCGGCAGGCGGCTGATGATCTCACGAAGTAGCAGGTCGGTATTAAACTTTTTGATGGCCGAGACAGGAAGCACGGGAACCCCCGGTGCGGTTACATTCCAGCTCTCCACCATCTTCTCAAGGTCATCCTGGTTGGTCAGATCTATCTTGTTGATTACTATTAATTTCGGCACTGGTGAGGAGAGAATTCGCATGAGATGATCCTCATTCTTCGACGCCTTCTCCACAACATCCGTGACATAGATAATCAGGTCGGCGTCATCGAGTGCTGACTCGACGGATTTCATCATGGCCGACTGGAGCCTGTACTTCGGGTTGAGTATTCCCGGGGTATCGGAATAGATGATCTGGTAGTCCTCCCCGTTGAGTATGCCCATGATCCTGTGGCGCGTGGTCTGTGCCTTCGCGGTTGCTACGGATAGCTTCTGACCGACGAGTACGTTCATCAGTGTCGATTTCCCGACGTTGGGGTTTCCGAGTATGTTGACGAATCCTGACCTGTGTGCCATGGCTGTTGCCTATTTGATGATGCCCCTCTTGAGCATGCTCACCTCTTTCGGTGTCAGTTCTCTCCAGTGTCCCCGCTGAAGGTTCTTCTTCGTCAGGCCGGCGAAGCTTACGCGGTCGAGTTTCCTGACCCTGTAACCGAGTTGTTCGAAGATGCGTCTCACCACCCTGTTCTGGCCTGAGTGGATCTCGATCCCGACCTGGGTATGGTCAGCGGGATCAGGATAAGATATGGCATCGGCACTTACAATTCCTTCCTCGAGCGTAACGCCGCCGACTATCGTCTCCATGTCATGCTTCGTGACGTCCTTGTCAAGGAATATGTGGTACACCTTTCCGGCGCCGTATGAGGGGTGCGTGAGTTTGCCGGCAAGGTCACCGTCGTTCGTCAGAAGCAGCACTCCCGTTGTTGCCTTGTCAAGCCTCCCGACGGGGTAGATGCGCTCGGTGGTGGCATCCTTCACCAGGTCGAGAACGGTGATCTCGGCGTGCGGATCTTTTGTTGTTGTCACATACCCTTTGGGCTTGTTGAGCAGTATATATACCTTTTTCCCGGGTGTAAGCAACTTGCCCTTGTACTCCACTTTATCGGTGGACTTGACCTTGATGCCCATCCCGGTCACCTTCTTTCCGTTGACCGATATATATCCCTGTTTAATCAGTTCATCGGCTTCGCGCCTTGCGCATACGCCGCTGTTGGCGACGAATTTGTTCAGTCTTACCAGTTCATCGGGTGTCTTTGATGCCATCGGCTTGACGTTCCTCTTTCTTACACCTGCAGATTTTCCGGCAACCGGTCTGGCTGAGCTCTTGCTTTCTCCTTCAGGTTTCCCCTCAGCCGGCCTGATGTTTCTCTTTCTCTCTCCGGCAGCTTTTCCTGCATCCTGTCTTACGGGTCTCTTTCCTGGCGTCCTGCCCGGCATTTTTTCCATCATCTTAGTTTTCAGGGTGCAAATTTACAACTAATTACCGGTTTTCTCCCCGTTCTTTTTCGCACCTTTGCATTTAACTTAAAGTGACAGGACATGGCTTTAATAAAATCCATTTCAGGTATAAGGGGCACCATAGGCGGCAAACCCGGTGAATCTCTCTCTCCCATTGATATTGTGAAATTTGCATCGGCATACGGCACCTGGCTCAGGAGGCGCGGCAGGGGTCCCCTCGTGGTTGTCACAGGCAGGGATGCCCGTGTATCCGGGGAGATGGTTGCAGCACTTGTCAACTCATCACTGCGCAGCGTGGGAATAAATGTGGTGGATGTAGGGCTGGCCACCACGCCAACAGTGGAGATGGCGGTGACGGGACTCGGTGCAGGAGGAGGAATCATACTGACTGCAAGTCATAATCCCGCACAGTGGAACGCGCTGAAGCTCCTGAATGAAGCCGGTGAGTTCCTGAGTGATGCTGACGGCAGGGAGGTTCTTGCCCTTGCAGCAACGGAGGACTTTGACTATGTGACCTATGATAAACTGGGAAAAGAAACACGGGATGACAGCCAGACCGGGAAACACATAACAGCTGTTACCGTGATGCCACTGGTGGATGCTGAGGCAATAAAACAGGCAGGCTTCACAATCGCCGTTGATGCCGTCAACTCAGTGGGTGGGATTGCCATACCTGCTCTGCTCAGGGCGTTGGGAGTCAGGAAGGTGATTGAACTTTACTGCGAGCCGACAGGACTATTCCCGCATAATCCCGAGCCCCTGCCCGAACACCTGGCGGATTTGTCACGTACCGTTATGGAGAGCGGTGCTGACCTGGGCTTCGTTGTTGACCCTGATGTCGACAGGTTGGCAATCATCTGCGAGGACGGATCAATGTTCGGTGAGGAGTATACCCTTGTCTCGGTTGCCGATTATGTGCTCAGCCATGTTAAGGGTCCGACGGTGTCAAACATGTCCTCCACGAGGGCGCTCAGGGATGTAACCGAAGGGCACGGCTGCAGCTATACCTCCGCGCCGGTTGGCGAGGTCAACGTGGTGGCGGAGATGAAACGCACCGGCGCAGTCATCGGAGGAGAAGGCAACGGCGGGGTGATATATCCCGCATTGCATTACGGCCGTGACGCCCTCGCCGGAATAGCCCTCTTCCTGACACACCTGGCAAAACAGGGGATGAAATGCAGTGAACTGCGAAGAAAGTACCCCGATTATTTCATCGCCAAAAAGAAGATTGACCTGACCGGAGATATAGACATGGAAAAGCTGTGCGGCAAACTGATGAAAGCATATCCTGAGGCAGTCTGTGATACCCGTGACGGGATTAAGCTTGACCTTCCTGACGGCTGGGTGCAGATCAGAAAATCGAACACCGAACCTATTATGCGCGTCTACGCTGAGATGAGATCTAAACCACGCGCTGAAAATCTCGCCGGAGAGGTGACAGGGATTGTTAAAAATCTGTAAATCTTAAACTGTAAAGAGTTTTTAAAACAATAATTGAACGGTTTTTGTTCTGTTGGTTCAGGTTAAGTTAACGAAAGTTAATGTTTCCTTAAAAAGAGGACATGAAGCCTAATTTTGTAATAATTTCACAGCTTAATTAAAATAAACAGAAATTTTCGCAGATGAAAAGGACTATTATCATTACCTCAATCGTTGTAGCACTTGCAGTTATAGCCATGATCGTGATCAGTAAGCTTTCGAGTAAGGAAGATATGAGCACGCTGTTAGCGGAGGTCAGTAAGGGCGATTTTGAGGTGGTTGTAACAACAACAGGTGAGTTGCAGGCAGAAGTCTCCACGGATATCAAGGGGCCGGAGGGCCTCGCCAGCCGCAACATGAGGTTCGGGGGTATCAAGATATCTGACCTTGTTCCGGAGGGTACCGAGGTGAAGGCAGGCGATTACGTCGCCACCCTTGACCGCTCAAGTGTGGACAACACGCTCAAGGATGAGCTTGACAGACTGGAGTCTTTTGAGACCGACCTGCTGAAGAAACAGCTTGACACTACCATATCACTCGCCAACCTCAGGGATGACCTGCTCAACCTCAAGTTCAACATGGATGAGGCGGAGATCACCCTGGAGCAGTCGAAATACGAACCTCCTACCACCATCAGGCAGGCACGTATAACTCTTGACAAGGCTCAGCGTTCATTTGACCAGGCGCTCAGCAACTATGACCTGAAGGTAAGGCAGGCAAGGGCCGATATCAGGGACACCGAGTTGCAGGTGGCCAAGCAGAGGAGGAAGGTTGCCGAGATGCAGGAGATCATCCAGAAATTCGTTATAACAGCTCCGTCTGACGGAATGGTCATTTACAAGAGGGAATGGAACGGTGCGAAGCGGAAGGTGGGTTCCGAGGTCAGTCCATGGGACCCGGTGGTTGCGACTCTTCCTGATCTCACGGCCATGATTTCAAAGACATATGTGAATGAGATTGATGTCAGCAAGGTCAAAGCCGGCCAGCCCGTGAGGCTCTCCGTTGACGCCTTCCCCGAGAAGACCTACACCGGTATGGTGCTCAGCGTGGCCAATATCGGCGAGCAGCTTCCAAACACTGACGCAAAGGTGTTTGAGGTGATCACCAAGATCAATGGTTCTGATCCCATCCTGAGGCCCTCAATGACAACAGGTAACCAGATTATTACCCAGACCTTCAAGGATGTGGTTTACATTCCTCTTGAGACCGTCTTCGCCACAGCTGACAGTATTCCCTTTGTCTACAAGAAGGACGGCTCGCGACAGGTAGTTGTGCTGGGGGAGTCCAATGAAAATGATATCATCGTGGAACAGGGTCTTGAGCCGGGAGAGAAGCTCTATCTTTCAATCCCTGAGGAAAGTGAAAAATTCAAGCTTCACGGTGAGGAGTTGATTACAGTCATTAAGGAGCGCAAGGCACAACAGGCGGCAGAAGAGGCTGCACGCCAGCAGAATGGCAATAAGCCTGCAGGGATGATGCCCGGCAATATGACACCTGAACAAATGCGTGAGTTCATGCAGAACCTGACCCCTGAACAGCGTGAGGCCATGCGCCAGCAGCGCGGTACGGGCCGTCCGGGACAGACAGGTCAGCGAGGTTCCGGCACTGACACAACGGCCAGGACCCAGCGGGTAGTAATCCAGAGACAGTAGGCGGTCAACAGCACACCGGGGCAAATAACCATCGAATAACATGTTCAAAAGATACGGACACGACATACGCATCGCCTTTGAGTCTATTATGTCCAACAAACTCAAGTCGATACTGACAGCGCTCGGAATCATCTTCGGGGTAGCGGCTGTCATAAGCATGCTCGCCATAGGCAAGGGGGCCCAGAAGGAGATACTTGACCAGATAAAGATGGTGGGTGTCAACAACATACTAATAAGTCCCATCGTCCAGGAAAAGGATGCCTCCTCGGAGGAGGGCGAGAAGCAACTCAATAAATTCTCCAGGGGACTGACTTTGTTAGACGTGGAAGCGATCCGCAGCGCTATACCTGCCGTAAAGAGGATCAGTCCGGAGATATCATTCAACTCCACCATTGTATTGAGCGGCATGAGATATACCGCGAAGCTGGTGGGCGTCTCCAACGACTATTTTGAGCTTTACAACCTCCCGATCTCCCAGGGAGTCTTTTTCAATGACTACCAGGAAGAATACGGGATCCAGGTTTGTATAATCGGGGCCAACATCAGGGCGAAGTTCTTCAGCCAGATCGATCCCATAGGTCAGTACCTTAAGTTTGACAATGTATGGCTGAAGGTGATTGGTGTTCTTGAAAAGACTAACGTATCGCTGACCGGTTTTGAGGATCAGGGAGTCAACGTCTACAATGACAACGTCTACATACCCATCAAGACGATGCTCATGCGTTACCAGAACCGGGCACTGGTCAATACCAAGCTGGCCACCGAGGCAACTTCAGTGCAGGTCATGGGAGGTTCAATGAGGGTATCAAGGGTGGTTTCGAACAGCAGCAGCGCGACAACGAGCGAGACCAACTACAACCAGCTTGACAAGATTGTTGTGCAGGTTCAGGAAACGGAACAGCTTACCCCGACTACCGAGGTGCTCAGCAGAATGATGCTGAGGAGGCACTCAGGGGTGAAGGACTTCGAGATCACTGTTCCGGAACTGCTTCTGAAGCAGCAGCAGAGGACGAAGGATATCTTTAACATTGTTCTCGGTGCAATCGCAAGCATCTCACTGATAGTAGGAGGTATAGGGATCATGAACATCATGTTTGCCTCCGTGATGGAAAGGATCAAGGAGATCGGGACCAGGATGGCTATCGGCGCAAAGAAAATGGATATCGTCGTACAGTTTCTTTCAGAAGCGGTGCTGATCAGTGTCTCCGGAGGGTTCATCGGGATATTTTTTGGAATAATACTGGCGGTTCTTATACAGAAGATAGCGGGTATAACCACTATTATATCCTTCTTCTCGGTGGTTGTGGCTTTCGGTGTTTCGGCCGCCGTGGGAGTCATCTTCGGGTATTCACCGGCAAAAAGGGCATCAGAAAGAGACCCGATTGAATCACTTCGCTACGAATAACATAAAGATATGAAAAGGATAAAAGCACTCACCTTAACGGTTCTGCTTGCCACACTGTTTACCCTTGCGGCCATGCCGCAGGAGATCAAACGCCTTACGCTTGACGAGGTTGTGACGCTGGCATCGGAACAGTCGCCCAACGCCCTCATCGCCAAGCACCGGTTTCGTGCCAGTTACTGGCAGTACCGTACCTTTACGGCCGAATACCGGCCGTCGCTTACACTGACCGGTAACCTGCCGGACTACAGTACTGCATACAACAGGGTATGGAACTCCAATGCCCAGCAGTGGGAGTATGCTTCAACCAACGTCCTGCAGACCACCGGCAATCTTTCATTGGCCCAGAACATAGGCCTGACGGGCGGGTCTATCTCACTCTTCTCCGATCTTACATACGAAAAGAACTATGAGAGCGACGGTGAGAGATATATCACATCTCCATTGAACGTGAGGCTGACTCAGCCGCTCTTCAGGTACAATGAACTCAGATGGCAGAAAAAGATTGAGCCTCTCAAGTATGAGGAAGCCAGGAAGACCTACCTCAGAGACGTGGAGAACGTACATATGATGGCTGTCCAGTACTTCTTTAACCTTGCCCTGGCCCAGATCAACAGGGAGATAGCAGAGACCAACATGCAGAACGCCGACACGCTGTATCAGATAGCCAAGGGCCGTTATAATCTCGGTACCATTGCCGAGGATGAACTGCTGCAGATGGAGCTCTCTTATCTCAACGCCGGTACTGCAATCAATGAGTCAGAGATGAACCTTCGCGACAGAGAGCTGAAACTCAGGTCGTTTCTTGGCTTCAACCAGTCGGTACGCCTCGAGCTGCTTATCCCCGGTGAGGTACCTGAGCTTGAGGTTGAGGTCAGCGAAGTGCTGAGACTGGCCGAGGAGAACAATCCTGAACTGATTGCGCTTGAGCGTCAGCTGGTGGAGGCACAGAGCTCCGTAGCCCAGGCCAGGTCGGAAAAGGGTCTCAATGCCAACGTGTCGGCCTCATACGGCTTACGTGACCAGGATCCGCTGCTGGAAATGGCCTATGACAAACCGAACCAGCAGCAGACTATCAGGGTGGGTTTCTCACTCCCGATACTCGACTGGGGGCAGGGCAGGGGCCGTTACAAAATGGCAATGTCAAGCGAAGAACTGACACGTGTTCAGGTGGAGCAGTCACGAAGCGATTTTGAGCAGACCCTTCTCCTGGATGTGCAGCAGTTCAACATGCAGGATGACCAGGTGAAGATAGCTGCCAAGTCCGATACTGTTGCCGCCAAGATGTTCGAGGTGACCAAACAGCGTTTTCTGATTGGCAAGATCGATGTCCTTGAGCTGAATAACGCTGACACCAAGAAGGACCAGAACAAGCGCCAGTATATCCAGGCCCTCAATAATTACTGGACATATTACTACAACATGAGGGCTCTCACCCTGTTTGATTTCATTCAGCGCAAACCCCTGGAGACCGACTACGAGAAGCTGGTCGAATAGGCCCTGTCATATAGCTGAGGACTGCCGGCATCTGCCGGCAGTTTTGCTTCTTAATCATATGCTTTAAGAAAATAAAGTTATATATTTGCGCCTCGTAAATAATCAAGCTAATCACATACAACCAATAATTTTAAAAGAGTATACAGATGCAGAACAAAGGATTAATTTCAGCTCTGGCTATTGCCCTGACCCTTGTTTGCATTTACCAGCTCTCCTTCACCGCAGCATCATTTAAGGTAAAGAAGGAGGCAAGGGAATATGCAGCAGGTGACCTGAACAAGGAGGTGGCATACATTGATTCTGTTGCCTCCCTGCCAAAGGATCAGTGGGGGTTCCTCGGCAATACCTACAAGGAGGTGCAGTCCAAGGAGATCAACCTGGGTCTTGACCTTAAGGGCGGGATGAACGTGGTGCTGGAGATTTCCGTGGAGGACATTATCAGGGCTCTCTCAAACTACAGTTCGGACAAAACATTTAATGACGCCATCGCACTGGCGAAGCAGAAGCAACTGGGCGGGAGCAATGAGGATTTCATCACTCTCTTCGTTCGTTCCTTTGAAGAGACAGACCCTAATGCCAGGCTTGCCGCCGTCTTTGGTACTGTTGAGCTGAAAGACCGCATCAATTTCAATTCCACTAACGCTGATGTGCATAAGGTGCTTGAGACAGAGACCAACTCTGCTATTGACAACGCTTACAATGTCCTCAGGAACAGGATTGACCGTTTCGGCGTTGTTCAGCCGAACATTTCACAGCTTCAGCCCCGCGGCCGTATCCTCGTTGAACTGCCGGGCGTAAAGGATCCCCAGAGGGTCCGCGACCTTCTCCAGGGAACAGCCAACCTCGAGTTCTGGGAGACTTACGAGAATGCCGAGGTGATCGGTTTTCTGATGGAAGCCAACGAATATCTCAGGTCAATCATGCCCACTGAGACAGTAGCAGCAGTTTCTGACAGCACGGCCGTTCAGGACACAACCGCAACCGGTGACAGATCGCTGCTTGACATGGTCAGCAGTGATACCTCAACGGCTGCCGAGGCTTCCACCCTCGAGGAGTTCACGCGTCAGAACCCGCTTTTCGGCCTGCTGAGGCCTAACGTATCACCTGAAGGCCAGCCCGAGCAGAGCAGCATAGTGGGCTTCGCCGCAGGAAAGGATACTGCCAGGGTGAACGATTACCTGGCAATGAACCAGATCAAATCACTCTTCCCCAGGGAACTGAAGTTTTACTGGAGCCAGACTCCCCACAAGTGGGATCAGACCAAGACACTCTATGAGCTCCATGCAATAAAAATCACCACGCGTGACGGCCGCGCACCCCTGACAGGTGACGTGGTCACTTCCGCCCGTCCTTCAACGGGTGTAACTGGCGCTGACATCAAGGTAGACTTCTCGATGAACGCCGAGGGAGCCAAGATCTGGCAGCGCATGACACGTGACAACGTGGGCCGCTGCATCGCTGTGGTTCTTGACGACTATGTAAGATCTTATCCCCGCGTTGTGAATGAGATCGCAGGCGGTAACACCGAGATCACCGGCGACTTCACCCTTGAGGAGGCAGAAGACCTTGCCAACATCCTGAAATCAGGTAAGATGCCTGCACCGGCACACATCATCCAGGACACTGTGGTCGGTCCCTCGCTGGGTAAGGAGGCTATAAACAACGGTATGAAATCGTTTATCATAGCCTTCATCATAGTACTCCTCTATATGATCTTCTACTACAGCCGTTCGGCCGGCACTGTGGCAGACATTGCCATGACAGTCAACCTCTTCTTCATGATGGGGGTTCTAGTCTCACTTAACGCAGTTCTGACCCTGCCCGGTATTGCAGGTATAGTGCTGACCATCGGTATGTCAGTTGATGCCAACGTGCTTATCTTCGAGAGGATCAAGGAGGAACTCCGGGGCGGAAAGGGCGTCAAGCAGGCAATAGCTGACGGTTACAAGGGAGCATCCTCTGCAATCATAGACAGTAACCTGACCACCCTGGTAACCGGTGTTATACTTTACTACTTCGGTACAGGTCCTATAAAGGGCTTCGCTTCAACCCTCGTCATAGGTATCATTACTTCCCTCTTCTCGGCTGTGCTCATTTCGCGACTGATATACGAAGGTCTGCTGAAACGCAATGCACACCTGAAGTTCTCGGCTCCTTATACGGAGAATTTCCTTCAGAACATTAACATCGACTTCGTTGGTCTGAGGAAGTACGGATATATATTTTCAATCGGCCTTAGTATTCTTGCAATTATAACTCTGTCGACAAAGGGCCTCAGCAAGGGTATTGACTTTACCGGTGGCCGCACTTACGTCGTCAGGTTCGAACAGCCGGTCAACACGGTTCAGGTTGCAAACCTTCTCTCTGACGAGCTTGGGAGTGATCCGGTAGTTGTGACCTTCGGTTCGGAGAACCAGGTTAAGATCAGCACCAAGTACAAGGTTGAGGATCCTACTGCTACGGCTGAGGTTAACAGCCTGATATACAATGGTCTTAAGGAGCTGGCTCCGGGAGTTGATCAGGATACGTTTATCAATGAATACATTGTCAGTTCGGAGACGGTGGGACCGACAATTGCGAAGGACCAGGCAAACAAGGCAATCTGGGCCATTCTCCTTGCCCTCATCGGGATGTTCCTCTACATCTTCATCAGGTTCCGAAAATGGCAGTACGGTCTGGGTTCTGTTGTAGCTCTTGCACATGACGTAATCATTGTGCTTGGCCTCTATTCCATCCTGCAGGGAGTAATGCCGTTCTCAATGGACATTGACCAGTCGTTTATTGCGGCAATCCTGACAGTTGTGGGTTACTCGCTCAACGACACCGTGGTAATCTTCGACAGGATCAGGGAGTATCTCCCGCTATACAGGAAGAGGCCGAAGAAAGAGGTCTATAACAAGGCACTGAACAGTACCCTGGCCAGAACCCTTAACACCGGTATGGCAACCATATTCGTCCTCATTGTGATCTTCATATTCGGAGGGGAGGTTATCAGAGGATTTATCTTTGCCCTGCTCTTCGGTATAGTCTTCGGGACTTACTCTTCACTGTTCGTCTCGACGCCTGTGCTCTATGAAACGACAAAGGGGAAAGATGATGAGAGTGAAGCTCTCCACGCTGACACCGCGAAGAAAAAGATAGCCGGATAACGGCTTCTGATCTGAGGCTGCCGCGACAAGGCAGCCTCAGTCATTCATAGGTGAACCTGCCTGCACTGTATGCGCTATAGGTCGGAAGCCGATTCGGTCCGGCATTAGTCATTTATAGACGAAGCTGCTTGCGCAGTGTGCGCTATAGGCCGGAAACCTGCCTGGCCCGGGGTCAGTCATTTATTACGGACTACTTCTTATTTTTTGTTATTCTTTAGTAACTTTGGCGGGCAACACCGGATAAAAAATGGGCATAAGCGGTCAGGAAATAGTAATCATTATCATTGTAATACTTCTTCTGTTTGGCGCTGACAAACTCCCGGAGATAGCCCGTACCATGGGCAAGGGTATGCGAGAGGTCAGGAAGGCCACTGACGAGATTAAGAAGGAGTTTGATGAGAGCACTCAGGATATCAGGAATGATATCAATGAGGTGACCGATTCAGTAAGGCGTGACATCACCGATGTGACTGACACCGTGAAGAAGGACTTTGAAGAGGCTGGCAAGCCTCTCTCTGACGAGATCAACGATACGGCGCGTGATTTAAACAATGAGATCAGATGATAAAGGCAACCGGAATTGTAAAGTCATACGGTGACCTCAAAGTGCTCAAGGGCATTGACCTGGAGGTGGCTGAGAAGGAGGTGGTTGCCATCGTAGGGGCCAGCGGTGCAGGTAAGACGACGCTGCTGCAGATCATCGGAACCCTTGACAAGGCAGATTCAGGCACAGTGCTTTATAACGGCCAGGATGCAGGGCAGCTCTCACAGCGCGGCATGGCTGCATTCAGGAACAAAAACATCGGGTTTGTATTCCAGTTCCATCAGCTGCTGCCCGAGTTCACTGCACTGGAGAACGTATCCATTCCTGCACTGATTGCAGGCAGGTCACGCACCGAGGCGGCAGCCCGGGCATCCGAACTGCTGGCATTCCTGGGTATGAGTGACAGGCTTGACCATAAGCCGTCACAGCTCAGCGGCGGTGAGCAACAGCGTGTGGCAGTGGCCCGCGCCATAGTGAACAGCCCCTCACTGATACTGGCTGATGAGCCCTCAGGGAACCTCGATACGGAGAACAAGAAGGAGTTGCATAATCTCTTCTTCAGGCTGCGCGACACATTCGGGCATACTTTCATTATAGTGACCCATGACCCGCAACTGGCCTCTATGTCGGACAGGACCATCAGGATAAAGGACGGACTGATCACGCAATGACTTCCGGCAACCTGGATAAAGGACGGACTGATCACGCAATGACTTCCGACAACCTGACTAAAGGAGGACCAGTCACCCAATGATTTCCCGCAACGGCGCCGGCAGGATGACGCGAGAGGAGCTGAAGGCATTTCTCGATCAGCGGGCTGATCTTTATAACAGGCCCTCATTCATTGGTCTTGACCCGGTGAGCATACCGCACCGGTTTGCAAAAAAGGAAGATATTGAGATTGCCGGGTTCCTGGCAGCTACAATTGCCTGGGGCAACCGTGTGGCGATACTCAGGAGCGCTGACCGGATGATGGCCTTTATGGGCAACTCTCCATACGATTTTGTAATCAACCACCGCGATGATGACCTTAAGTGCATCGACGGCTGCATTCACCGCACCTACTTTGCAGAGGATTTTATCTATTTCATTGAAGCATTGAAATACATCTACCTTGAGAAGGGCGGAATGGAAGCGGTTTTTGCCAGGTATCAAACCGATGATTCACTGCAGCCGGCCATACACGAGTTTGGTAAGACATTTTTTGAGTTGCCGCACAACCCCAGAACCCGCAGGCACCTCTCTGATCCGTATAAGGGATCTGCTGCCAAACGTCTCAACATGTATCTTCGGTGGATGATAAGGA
>DHGW01000076.1 GCA_002402965.1 Bacteroidales bacterium UBA4788 | reverse complement strand
ACCCAAATCATTGCGCGTAGCGCATTAAGAATTGTAACCGGCAGTCGAATAATGCAATAAACAATATATTTGTAATACATTACCCCCGGAACTATGAAACACAACAGACCCCTCAGGAGGTTGCTCCAGCTGATAAACCTTGAGAGTGACCTCGATAATTACGAGAACATACATGAAACCATAGAGAAGGAGCTTGTCTTCAAGGGCACCAATCTCTGGATTCTCGTCTTTGCGATCCTGGTGGCCTCGGTGGGGCTGAACATGAACTCCACGGCGGTGATCATCGGTGCGATGCTCATCTCGCCACTGATGGGACCTATAAACGGAATCGGCTACAGTATTGCCACCTATGATTACCGACTTTTCCGTCAGGCAGTCAAGAACTTCCTCTTTGCCGTGATAGCGGGTCTTTTTGCTTCCACTACCTATTTTGCCATCAGTCCTATCTCCACAGCGCATTCCGAGCTGCTTGCCCGGACCAGCCCCACCATCTATGACGTGCTCATCGCATTCTTCGGTGGCATGGCCGGCATAGTGGCCATCGCCAGCAAAAAGAAAGGAAATGTTATTCCGGGAGTGGCCATCGCCACCGCCCTCATGCCGCCACTGTGCACAGCGGGCTACGGGCTTGCAACAGCCCAGTTCACCTTCTTTTTCGGTGCACTTTATCTTTTCACAATCAACACCGTCTTCATCGCCCTCTCGGCCCTGCTTATTTCGCAAATCCTCAAGCTTCCGATAAGGGGCAAAATCGAGGAATCGCAGAAGAAGAGGATCAACCAGATGATTTCAGCTGTCCTGACATTGGTGCTTATCCCCAGCATCTATTTCGGTTACCTGATGGTGCAGAAGGAGAACTTCACCGGGAATGCCGAAAAGTATATTGATAATGTCAGCGTTGTGGAAGGCAATTACCTCCTGAAGAACGAGATCAATCCGAAGACCAGAACCATTAAACTTATCTATGGAGGAACTTCTCTAACCGAGTCGCAGAAGGAGGATATCATTGCACGTACTGCGGACTTCTCACTCAAGGATGTGAACATCAACATTGAGCAGGGATTCTCCTATGCCGATATTGCTGTGAGAAACACCGAGGTGGAGACGCTGAAGGCAGAGATAAACCGCCTGAACATGGTAATCATGGAGCAAAATGCGGCGCTTACGGGGATATCAGCCTCCCAGGAGAAGGGGGGTGAACTCCTCGAGGAGCTGGTTGTGCTCTTCCCACAGGTGACAGAGGTCTCCTATGCTCAGACACTCAACTATGTGAAAGAGAAGAGGGTCCCTGACACACTCTCCCTGGTGATTCTGACCTCCAAAGGAAAAGACCTCTCCGGCAAGGAAAAAGAGCAGGTCGAGAAATGGCTCTCCACCAGGCTCAAATCCAGTACCGTAAAGGTCCTTTTCAACAAATAGTCCTGCTCTATCTGATCACTCCCGGCTGCCTGACATGTTGCCCAGGCTTCACTGCCGGCACACCACCGGGCACATTGTGAACCGTCGTCGGGCGACCGGTGTCTGCAGGCTTTCCAGGAAGATTTTGGCTTCCAAGCCTCTCAATAACATTTGCCGGAGCGATGCATGATGCGCACTCATCCGTGACGACTGAGTATCCGAGATTCTTTCCCTTGTAAACATATGCCACCATCTCAAACGGGTGTTTTCTGTTCTTCAACGGGTTTATTGCATCTCCCGGGGAGGTGTATCCGCAGGCCATGCTCCAGGGGCCTGTTGATGCGATGGCTGCCCCAGGATGTACCTCCAACGGTGCCAGGGTATTGCTCTCACTGAACCATACTTTTGCTTTCCTGGCATCGGGGAACTCGGACACTGACTGAGGCGCTGTCAGCGATGCATGGGGTGCATCGGCACCCCTGACCATCTTAACGATTCCTTCCGGAGCCGTCATGCTCAATGGCGGAGACCATCAGACCGTCGGTCTCAATCCAGTCCGACTCCACTGTGAATCCCTCCACCTCGATGCAGGCCTTCACTCTTTGCCCAGGCTCGAAAGTGAGCCCGCAACAAAGCCTTCGGCAACCCCGGTATAGTAATCCGCTGCATAGAGTTTGATCTCCTTGAATGGTATGGTCACATCGAGAGCAGGACTGGGATTGGGTACGTCAGCCAGTTTGACCATCACCTTGTCACCCTTCTTCAAAGGTATATCCCGTGCAATGAAGACCCCATCATCACCAGTGGTGGCGCTGTACTGGAAACCCGGGAAGGCTTTCATCTGTGAGGTAATATTGTAGCCAACATCGCACCATGAGTCAATCGTGGATATGTTCTTTATGCTGGTCGGTACGTACCAGAATGTTGTGCCCTCTGCCCCCATCGCCATCTCCATCCCCTGATGTATCTCCACCGCCAGGGTCACATGACCTTCCAGGGTGGCGAGGATAAACAACCCTATCTCGCACTTGCCGAGATCAGACATCTCAATCTCTGTTCCCCATATCGGGGTCTTTGACTCCTCCTTCAGCTTCATGCTGGTATAGATCTTCATGTCTACCTGTTCCGAAGCCATAAAGACCAGGCGGTAACCGTTGTTCTTCGAATACTTACCCTCAACACGCGGGTTGGTGAGCAGTATCTGTCCCACCAGGGTCACCACCAGCGAGTCTTTGTCCGTCTTGTCGAGCAGGAACGACACACTGTCGAACTGCAGGTTTACTGCATATTTGTTGTTGAGCTGCATGGAACTCTCCACTATCCCTTCAGCCAGGGATACAGTATTTGCAAGCGTTACCGGCACCTCCTGTTCGGGAACATCAATATCCTGAAAGACGGCTGACATTGATGGCCTGAGGGCCAGCATCCGGCTGTCGTCCACCGGCTCGGCCTGCATGACGAGGTCACTTGCCGGGTCAAAATAAACAGAGTCGGGACTGGGTTTAAAGGCTCCTCCCGACAGGTCGAGAATGCCGTTCTGCTGCAGCCTGATCTTGTTCTTCTGCGCCGGAGTCAGCATCCTGACATTTGGAGCAAGTTCATAGCATACGTTCCTGAAGGTCCCCGGTTTCTCGCCGCGGGCCATGGCACGTGCCGCTGCTGGATGCACAGTCTGCTCTTCCGGGTTAAGGTCCTGAACCCTGACCACACCGTCGTACCTGACGATGTCATGGATCTTCAACTGCTGTGCCATGACAGAAACCGGCGCCATCAAAAGCAATGCAAGTACTGGTGAAAAATATCTCTTCATGATTTTTAGGGGTTATAGTCATCATACAAAGCAGACAGTCACAGGTTTAATATGCAGTTGCTGTTCTATTTTAAAAAACCGGACAATTTTGTTCGAAATCTGAATTCTTCGGCTTTAATTCCTAATTTTACGGAACATGACTAAAAAGCGTGAAATCATGAAAATATCAGAACATCCCGCATTCAACACTGAATGGGACAAAAAAGAGATACAGAAGAAAACAAAGAAGATGCTGAAGGAGATAGGTGAGCTTCAGCACAAGATGTATGCACAGGGTAAATACAGCATCATCGTGGTGCTGCAGGGCACCGATGCCTCAGGCAAGGACGGGGTGACGAAGGGATTGCTGAGATACTGCAATGCGGTAGGGATAGAAGTTCACAGCTTCAAGAAGCCCACCGACCTGGAATATTCGCACGACTTCCTCTGGAGGGTCCATAACGTCTGTCCCGCCAAAGGGGTGTTGCAGGTGTTCATCAGATCGCACTACGAGGATATCCTTGTTCCCTCGGTTGAGAAATTTATCCCGGCAGACATCATTGAAAAGAGGTATGAAACAATAAACACCTTCGAGAGGATGCTCGAGACTAACGGTACGAAGGTGCTCAAATTCTTCCTTAACGTATCGAAGGAGGTGCAGGAGGAGAGGCTGAAGGAACGCATCGAGATGAAGGAGAAGCACTGGAAGCACAAGGACGGCGACTGGGATACGCGCGAGAAGTTCGACCAGTACATGAAGGTATACGAAAAGGTCCTCACGCGCTGTAAAGATGTGCCGTGGTATGTGGTACCGGCCGACAAGAACTGGCAGAAGCTGTATGCCGTTGCCGAGGTTGTGCTGAAGACGCTGAAGGATATGGATCTGCAGTGGCCCCCTCTTGTAACGGAGAGGTTCAGTAAAGTCTGAAGGTCTAAGGTCAGAAGGTCCTGATAACCAAAGCGATCGCAATTCGCTACTCGCAATTCGCAAATCACTTCAAGGCCACCACCTTGCTGACCATCCCAGCCTTTCTTGATTCGTACTTAATCTCAATGTCGCCCTTGCCGCTGACAAGGAACTGGTACTCCACCTTGCCGAACCCCGGCACCTGGCACATCTGCAACTCCGGCCTGTGCTCCTTGTAACTGACGAGGTTCATCCATGCATCGGTAAGTACCCCGCCGCTGACCACCTTCGCACTGCGACCGGCAACGCTCAGCTTATCAATGGGATATAACTTATTCTGTATCGTCTCGTAGGTAACTGACGGTATGGCGCCGCTGTTCACCAGCCGCACCCTGACACTCCACAGCTCGCCGTCAATCTTCTTCACCTCAAACACATCCATCGTTACCTTAGGCGTCTGGCGTGCGGCAAAGATGACCGACGAGGCATTCCTGTGCACCAGATCCTGCAGCATAAAGGTATGTGGCAGGCGGGAGCTCATCTTGGTCCATCCCCCGATCTCTATGTCGCCATAGAGCGGGTGCCTGAAAGGCTTCCACTCCTTAAACAGCTCACCCTGGTTCACATTGTCGTCAAACAAAAGCCTCTGGCGCTCTCCCTCGGAGGCATCGCCGGCTCGTGACCGCTCCTCGTCCGTTCTCTTCATTGTGCCGTCATAGGTCTCAGTGTCAGTTTGGTATAGCTCACCTACAAGCGAGTATGACCCTACAAGGTTGTTCGTGAAGTCGGTGAAGTCGCCGTAAGTCGAATAGAGATCCTTCCAGCTGATGAGGTACTGGTAGCCCGGGACAATCTTTTCAATGTTCTTCCCGAGGTAGTCGTAGACGGCAATGTCACCCTGCGGCAGTTCGCCGGCAGCCTTGAACGATGGCCCCCTGAGGTACATCCCGCCATTGTTGTGGAAGGCAAAGACCAGAATGATGTTTGGACGCGCGAGCATCCACTCCGCTATTGCCCTTATGCCGGCACCCTCGAATGGGTAGTTGCCAGCACCCCTCTGCACGTAGGACGGGTTCCAGTTGAAACCCCAGTTGCGGTTGCCGTCGACATTACCCTCGCCGTCCTCGTTGACCAGCCCGTCACCGTCATTGTCAAGGCCCTCCTGTCCCAGGCGGGTCCACTCGCCCTTCTCACCTGGCTTGACGGTGACCAGGAGTCTGGGGTCTGTCGGATCGCTCCTCAGCCTGCCCAGGGTGTCCCTGATTCTCATGTTCGTTATGTTGCCATCACCGTCAATATCATCCGGACCGTCTTCGTCATACAGCCCGTCACGGTCGTCATCAATGGCAATCCGCAATCCCCTGTTGGTGCTGGGAGTGTTCGGATCTGAGAAGAAATGAGCTCTGCCATCGACATTGACCACGGGGATGATGTAAAAGGCGTTTCGGTCAACAACCTCGGTGATCTCACTGATCTTCCCGTAGTTGGTCAGCAGCCTGTTGGCCAGGTAGAGACATACCTCCCCCGCCTGTATCTCATTGCCGTGGATGTTTCCGTCGACATAAACCCCAGGCTTTGTGAGGGGCTCGCCAGTCTTCCTGTTATTAATAGTCAGTGCCCAGATGATCCTCCCCTCCTCGCTGCGTCCCACCTCGTCGAGGGTGGTGAGCTCAGGGTATGCCTTGTTCAGAGCCTGCATCGCCTCAGCCATCTTCTCGTAACTGTAATAGAAATCGAAGCGAAGTGGAACCTTCACCTCCTGCGCCCGTACCAGCGTGAAGGCCAGGGCCGTCACTGCAGTTATCATGAATATTCTTTTTCTTCCCATGGTTCTAGCCTCCGATGATTATCTTTTCACTGTCATTTCCGGCCTGTTTCGACTCCAGTCTGAGGGTCAGGCCGCCCTTCTTCGGGCTCCTGACGAGCCAGACATAGCGGACTGATTTCATTCCTCCCACCTCGCTGACGGGAGTTCTTTTCTTTCCTGAAAGTATTTCCATGCCTGCGCCCTCCAGAGTGATTATTGCCGGTGCGGGCACCTTGTTCCTCTTGCCCATTGCTGTGGGGAAGGAGACGTATCCCTCGTTGGTCACCCAGGCTTCCACCTGGTAGACTCCGCCGCCCTTTTCCGTTGTCTTAACCTCAGCAATGGCGAGTTTCGGGAGCTTCTTCACCAGTTCCGAAACGTACGGGAGTTGAAGGTTCAGCAGTGAATCAACCATGATCTCCGGAGGGGTGTTATCAGTGAACGGGGTGAATCCCCCTATCTCGACCTCGCCAAGGGTGGGATGGCTGTAGCTCTTCCACGGCGTGAATCCGCGGCCATCCAGCCATGTATCAGAGAAAGCCAGTTGTGCTGTCTCCTTCGGGTCGCCCTTTTTCTCATCGCTCTTCTTCGCGGGCATCTTCTTCATCATCTCTGCCATCTGAGCGGGCTTCATCTGCCCGCCCTGCACCATTTTCATGAGTGACTCTGCCGTGAACTGTGACGGGGCTCCGCTCTCCTTAAGAAATGCAGCAATTTTCTCTTCGCCCAGCGCAAAAAACTCCTCGGAGGTCATCTTGCCGAGTGATTCAGCTGTGATGCCACTTCCCTCCTTCTTTTCCTCCTTCGGTTTGGGCAGTCCCCAGAAATCCATCGTGAAGACCGGCAGGCCGAGGTGGTAGTATGCCCACAGCTCAAATGCTCCGTCCTCAGGCTGAGCCGGATCAAACCTTTCCGCCGTCATACCCTTTTTCTTCAGGTACTCCTTGTAGTCCGAAGAAATCTCATTATAGAACGCCATGTCTTCAGGCAGCGGGTTGACCACCGCGCCCAGGCCGAGGAAGCTGGCTATCATACTCTCGTCGGCCTGCATTCCGGGCGGCATCATCGGCTGCACTATCTCAATGATCTCAGCCATTGTATATGAGCGCGAGACGTCAATGCCCAACGCAGTCCCCATCTCGCGGGGAACGCGTATGTTCTCAGTGTCGACCGATCCTTTCCGGCCACCCTGCGGGGGCGAAAGGAGATAGTTCGTCTGGCCGAAGGAGATCACCATTGCAATCTCAGGGTGTGCAAAGGCGAACTTAAGAAGCGCCGCCGATTCAGGCTCTGAGCCGGGATAGAGACCGCTCCTCCTGCCGAAGTTTTTGAAGAGGTGCGGGAAGTTGATGTTGACGTTTGTGCCGCCGGGGACATCCTCGTTGTACTGTCCGTCACCGTCGTCATCGATCCCTTCAGTATAAAGTTTATAGACCCCTTTTTCGCCTTTGGAGGCATCGGCCTTACGCATCAGGCGGGGCTCCCCATCAACTGTGATCCATGTGCCGTCATGGGTCTTCACCCTCATCTGGGTAATAATGCCGTTGCCGTCGAGGTCGTTGTAACCGTCCTCGTCGGTCTGATCGTCGGTATCGTCATTGAAAGGCTTGCCGTTGCCCGGATCGGACCAGAGAGGTTTGGAAAAGTAGCGGGCATAGGCGTCGGGATTGCCCATGGGCACGATATACCATGTCAGTCCCGAATTCATCTCTGCATCCCTGACAATGCGGGAGGCCAGTTCAAGCGCTGCCTCCGTGGCAAGGGGATTGAGGCCTGACATGTTGGCTCCGACAATCACTGCCGGTACGGAGGTACCCTTGCTGCCAATCTCAATCATCAGCATCTCTCTGCCACCGGGGGTGACGGCAAGTTTATGGATCTTCACCATGGAAGCGTTCCCCTGTCGAAGCTGTTCTATCCTGCGGTTCACTGCCGCCGGGTCACTGTATTTTTCAATTGGCGGGCTGCTGATCATGTCAGCAGTCGGATCCGTATCTGTGTATCTCTCAGCCGCGGGCGCCGTTGCAGGTGCCATGAAAGCGGCAGCAAAAAGAAGCACGATGCCTCTGATCGCAGTTAATGTACTTATTTTCATTCCGGATAATTTATTGACTCAGGACTTTCTATTTGACTTCTATCCCAAATAATTCCTTGTAGGACTGTATTATATTGCTGTCAAGCCACTTGTAGTGCTCCAGGATAATTTCTTTCTGCTGCTTTCCCTTTAGCGGCATGGTGGCGACCATCTCTGCCGTTTTCCTGAATATCTCGTTCTCAACCGGCTCCAGCTTCTGAAGTATGCCTGTATTCTCACGGTTGAGAAGCATGGCAACGTTCATGTATTTCGGCCCCGAGCCCCGCGTTATCGGGAAGAGTTGGCGTTTGAGGGTCATGGCTGCGTCACAGAGAGGTGCGTGCATGTTTTCCTTCATACTCACCACGGCCGGCATCTCCCTGCCTGCGCTCACCCATACCGGGACGGGCACCGTTGTCAGCGGGAACCCGGCAAGGGTCCACATCATTGCATTGGAGGGATCTTCGCCCTGCGCGGCGCCCACTACAAGCATTACTGATGCCGAGGAGGGACGGGGGATGAAGTCTTCGAAGTAGATGAAGGTGTTGTCACCAGCGCTGGCCGGCAGCTCTTCGCGAAGGTTGACCTTTGTTAGTGAGTGTGCCAGGTTGCGCGATATGCTGTTGAAAAGGTTCTGCGGATCAAGTTTTTTCTGTGCCAGGGCCATGTTCAGGGCTTCACTGGCTGCAGCATACCTGATATAACCGAAGCCCACTTCCGGATTACCGGTGAACGAGTGGTTGGTGCGGATAAGCAGGCCGTTGGGCGCCACCGCCGGGTCATTGGCATCGATCTTTTTGAAGGCGAAGTTTCCGGTCTCATAATATGCAGCACCGCCCTGTTCATCAATGACGCCGAAGTTGGCGTCTACACCGATCGGTTTGGGCATATCGGTCAGCATCTTCTCGAAATCGGCCAGCGTGGCGCAGGTGGCAAGAGCCATCTTCATCACCTCACCCTCACGGTCAGCCACCTTCGTGGTGTCACCCGTGTTGTTGTTATAGGCGGCGGAGTTCATGATGGCAAAACCTGCGGAGTTGAATCCTCCCCAGACCTCACGCTTCCATGATTCCTTCGCATCGACAATGCCGATGTAATCGTACTTGCCGTCAGTGAAGTAAACGAGTGCGTTGTCAAGAGTGCCGGTGTCGCGGTTCTTGTAAAGCAGTGGTCTGCCATCCGGGGTGTGCTTCCCGGACATAAGGAAAGTTGTGCATGACCATACCTCGCCAGTAGCGCCGGCGAATATAATCAGTAAGGCAAGAAGTGACAGTTTCTTCATTTGGGTTAAAAATAGTTTGGATAAAGTTATGTTTTTTTTAACCCGATGCGGCTTAACAGCAAATCCGTTAAGGTTTTTTAACCTCGCCTGAAAAGATAAGGAACTGCTCCCTGATTTGCAGACCAGCCTACTTTATTCTCTTAGCCTCTGTCGTTCGGCCACCCTGGTGGAGTAACATCCTGTTCACACTGCCGTCAGGTTCAGCGATGAACTCGGTCTGGGCATCAACAACCTTGAGGAAGAATTTCGTCTCGCTCTCCGCGAAGATCTCAAACCTCTGCTGGCCGGTTGCCTGCGTGAAGAGCCTGTTCCCCTCCCCGGTGAAGGTGATGGTGAATCCCGGGGCAAGCTGGTATTCACCAACGTACCGGTCGAGGACCGTCTCTGCCAGGGTGATGCTACTGTTGCAGTAAAAGCCTACTTCGATGCCATGACCGTAAG
>DHGW01000006.1:25121-26322 GCA_002402965.1 Bacteroidales bacterium UBA4788 | reverse complement strand
CCGACGACAGCTCCGTCTATTTCCTCTCCGACGCTGACGGCTTCAGGAACATGTATAAATACGATATTGAATCCGGGCGCCTCTTCAGGCTCACATCCTACATGACCGGCATCAGCGGAATAACACCCTGGTCGCCGGCGATAAGCCGTTCACGCAGCGGCAACATAACAGTCTATAACTATTATATCAAAAACTCTTACCATATAGTGATTGCCGGTGACAATGATTTTGAGCCGGTGGAGGTTGACGGGTCGGTGGTCAATTTTGATGCCGGCACTCTCCCTCCGCTCCACCATGTATCGGCTAACCTGATAGACACGACGCTCTACAGCAGGAAGTCAAGCGAACCTTTGCCGGCAGATTCGGTGAAACATCTGCCTTACAAACCCAAATTCAAGCTCGATTACATCTCTAACAATGCCAGTATAGGGGTTTCGTCAGGTATCTACAGGAACAATCTGGAAGGAAGTATCAATATGATATTCAGTGATATGATCGGTGACAACCAGCTATACTCCTCCCTCTCCCTCAACGGTGAGATATATGATTTTGCGGGACAGGCAGCATATATCAGGCAGAAGGGCAGGATTAAATGGGGCACTGCCATCTCGCATATTCCATACCGTGCCGGGAGCATGTCATCCCGGGCCGATTCGGTCAGCCTGGAGGGTGAGATGGTGCCCGTTGAGGTGCTGCAGCTTGATTATATCAGGTTGTTTGAGGATAATCTTACCTTTTATGCTTCTTTGCCATTCTCCCAGACCAGGCGGGTTGAGGCAACTGCTTCATCATCATGGTATTATTACCGTATTGACCGGTATGATTATTACTACTTGCTGAACGGCTTAAATATCGGCGGCACCAGGGAGAAGATACCTGCACCGGAGGGGAGCAGCTATCAGCAGTTATCTTTTGCATATGTCAAGGACAATTCACTGTTCGGCATGACGGCCCCGATGCAGGGCAGCAGGGCAAGATACCAGGTAGACAAGTATTTCGGGGCGACGGATATCTTCACCGCACTCTTTGATTACAGGCACTATCTCTTCCTCAAACCGGTGAGCCTTGCATTTCGTCTTTACAGCTATGGCATGTACGGAAAAGGGTCAGGCTCCGGCGATGACCTCCTTCAGCCTCTCTACTTAGGCTATCCCTGGCTCATACGGGGATATGAGAACATCGGTTACGGCACAGAGAGCAC
>DHGW01000006.1:0-24884 GCA_002402965.1 Bacteroidales bacterium UBA4788 | reverse complement strand
GTGCCTTCCCGCTGCAGAACGGAGGGTTTAAGAATCCTGTATTCGGGCTCAACTTCGTGCCGGGGTGGTAATGCCTGCTCGTCGCCACCAATCCCGATTTCGATCTCCTGCACGATGACCCGGGAAACCTGAGGTGTCGGGACCAGGTATGCAATTTGGTCTGGACGCCTGACATATTACTGGCCGGTCCGGGAGCAAGAAGAACTGTATGCCAGCCACGGGCATATGTCACCGGTCATCTACACAACAGGCTTAGGATTGGGTTCGTAATGGGAGTGGAGTGCAGGCTCCACTCCTTGCATTTATGACCGGCTCTTACGGGATTAAGGCAATAATCTGGTTAGCGGTGCTCGTTATTTTTTCGTCGAATAATTATATTTGGATTGAATTCAGGCTTTCGCTGCGATTGTCTCCGGCGGAAATATCCCTGATTCGAGCCGCGCCATGCTGATTGCCGTATTTGCCGGATACCTCGTTGTACTGATAGCCATTGTAGTTTACGCCTCACGCCGCTCAAAGACCAATGCCGATTTTGTACTTGGTGGCCGGAAGATTCCAGGCCTCTTTCTGGCGCTCTCAGAAAGAGCCACGGGTGAGTCGGCCTGGCTGTTGCTGGGACTGACCGGCTTTGCCTATACAGAAGGATGGAGCGCCATCTGGGTGGCCATAGGGTGCGTCTCCGGGATCCTCTTCCTGTGGATCTTCATGGCTGAGCCCCTACGACGGGTCACAGAAAAGACAGATGCCCTTACCGTGTCAGGACTTTTTTCCAGGTCATTCCCCGGCTCCGAGAAGAAAATCGGGCTGCTGTCGTCGGTTATTATCATCTTTTTCTTTATCCTCTATCTGTCGGCTCAGTTCAGCGGTGCCGGCAAGATCTTCAATGACACCTTTCAGATTGAACCCTTCTGGGGCATGGTAATAGGCGCGGGCATCGTCACTCTATACTCGATGCTCGGTGGCTTCATCACGGTGGTGGCTGTGGATTCGTTCCAGGCAATATTGATGATAGTAACCTGCGTGGTACTGCCGATTGTTGCCCTGTTTATCGCCGCCGCCAACGGTATAGGATTCGCCGAAGCCCTTGTGCATTCCGACGTGGCCCTGCACGAAGCCTCCGCCACGCTGACGGCAGGAGCCTGGGTGCTTCTGGTGATCAACGGCCTGAGCTGGGCGTTCGGATACACGGGTCAGCCGCAGCTGCTCAACAGGATGATGGCCATGCGCAATCCTCATGAAACAAAGCGGGCAAGAGTGGTAGCTATAGGATGGACCCTTATCGCCTACACCGGAGCCTTTCTCATCGGTATCATAGGCTTCAGGATGGTACAGGCAGGATTGATGGGCGATGGTGCCGCTGCCATTGCTGCCGATGCGGAAAAAGTGATGCCGATCATGGTCATGACCCTGGTAAACCCGCTTCTGGCGGGCATCCTGCTCTC
This sequence comes from Bacteroidales bacterium UBA4788, assembly GCA_002402965.1. GTDB lineage: Bacteria > Bacteroidota > Bacteroidia > Bacteroidales > VadinHA17 > SR-FBR-E99. The sequence continues at coordinate 23,442 of DHGW01000006.1, read as the reverse complement.
AGGGGCCGTGTCAGCCATGATGTCAACCGCATCCTCACAGCTGATAGTTGTCTCTTCCTCAATCACAGAGGATATATGGACAAACCTGCAGCGCAAACCCATGTCTGAAAGAAGGCTGCTTTTTCTCAACAAGTTCCTTACCCTGCTGGTGGGCCTGGTAGCCTTTGTCCTGGTCATGACAATGGAAGACACGGTCTACGGACTCGTATCCTACGCCTGGAGTGGCATCGGGGCCTCCTTCGGGCCGGCTGTGTTGCTACTGCTCTTCTGGAAAAGATTTTCCAGGGCGGGAGTATATGCCTCCCTGATCACAGGCACACTGTCAGCCATCATCTGGAAGACATGGCTGGCAGATCCCACGGGTATCTCGGAAAGACTTGCCAGCTACCTGCTGGCCTTCATGGCAGCAGTACTGTTCAGCCTCCTTTTCCCTGAAAAGAAATAGCAGTTATTATTCAGTTGCCGGTTTCGCATGACTGATTATTGAAGATGGTAAAAACCAGCCTGAGCCTGACGTAATCGGTTGCCATTACCACAGGCAACGACAAAAAGGGGTAGGGGTAGAACTTCATTATAGCTTTGTGAGGGACAACCGGAACTCTGGTACTTACAGCAAAGACTTTGGGACGCAGAGTCAAATGCCTTTCAGTTGTTGTGCCTAAATTGCCTCTGGTTTAGGTAACTAATTTCTGACCGGCCTGGGAGAAAGGATTCACATATGCAGTCCACGGGCATGTATCACCGGTCTACTACTTAATGTTTGGGGATAGATTTGGGTTATCGGTGGAGTGAAGTGCAGGCTTCACTCTTTTTATATCGGCGCTTAATTCCCGGGATTGGAAATTGCATTACTCTGTGTAATAGAATTTTCGTAACTGTTGGTGTAAACAAAATATCCATGTAATGAATACTATGAAATCCATTCTCCTCCTTATTGCGGTCCTGTGCATGGTTACCTCCTGCGACAGATCCGGTAAAGCTTCCGGCGGGAATTCACTAAAGAAGGTCAAAGCCAGAATGGTGAGCCTGCCATTCGATGTGACAGCCATTGGTAATTACAACTATGTCGGACCTGACACTTTAGCTGTCCCGAAAGGTGTTGCACCGTTAAACGTCTGGCGGGCAATTATTGAAGGTAAAGGAACAGGTACTCCTGTCGGGGACTTTACCGTTCACTTTGATTTCTGCGGAGATTCGCTGAGCTTTTATGGCAATACTGAAGCTTACATGGCTCTCAGTGATGGAGATACATTGTTTGTCACAGGAGCCGGACGGGTAATTGATGGTAGACTCGATGGCCATCCAGCTTTTGTTGTTTCTTACTGAAGAGATCCTTTTGTCATTATTGGAGGCGCCGGCAAGTATGAGGGAGCCACAGGGGATATTATGACAGACGATTATAACAGCTCAGAAGATTCCTATTCCCATCATCACTGGAAAGGTACAATAACAATGAAGAAAGGGAAATTATAATACTCCCCACTAATCTGTATTAATAGTTGCAGGGACCAGCCAGTCCTGTTATTTCCGTCGTTTTTTATTTGGCTTTTTCCTTCAGCTGTTCGAAGATCTTTGTCCTGATCTCGTCGGCCAGTTCGGGGTTGTCCTCGAGGAGCTTCTTCACTGCATCGCGGCCCTGCGCAAGCTTCGTGTCACCGTAGGAGAACCATGAACCACTCTTTTTGATAATGTTGAATTCCGTTCCGAGATCAACTATTTCGCCTGTGCGCGAGATGCCTTCACCAAACAATATATCAAATTCAGCCTTGCGGAATGGAGGAGCAAGTTTATTCTTGACCACCTTTACCTTGACACGGTTGCCGACGGCATCCTCACCCTCCTTGATCTGATTCATGCGCCTGATGTCAAGCCGTATCGAGGCATAGAACTTGAGAGCGTTACCGCCGGTGGTGGTCTCGGGGTTGCCGAACATAACGCCGATCTTTTCCCTGAGCTGGTTGATAAAGACGCAGGTGGTGTTGGTCTTGTTTATGTTGGCGGTGAGCTTGCGCAGTGCCTGGGACATCAGCCTCGCCTGGAGACCCATCTTTGAGTCGCCCATCTCACCTTCAATCTCAGCCTTGGGTGTAAGAGCCGCGACGGAGTCGATCACTACGATGTCAATAGCCCCTGACCTGATCAGGTGATCGGCTATCTCCAGCGCCTGTTCCCCGTTGTCGGGCTGCGAGATGAGAAGGTTCCCCACATCCACTCCGAGCTTCTCGGCATAAAACCTGTCGAAGGCATGTTCGGCATCGATGATGGCAGCAATTCCTCCTGCCTTCTGGGCTTCAGCGATGGCATGAATGGCGAGGGTGGTTTTGCCGGATGACTCCGGACCATAAATCTCGACGACCCTGCCTCGGGGCAGTCCTCCGATGCCAAGGGCGGCATCGAGGCCGATTGAGCCGGTGGATATGACCTGCACGTTTTCAATGGCATGATCGCCCAGCTTCATGATGGTGCCACGGCCAAAATCCTTCTCGATTTTGCCGAGCGTCACCTCAAGCGCCTTCAGCTTCTCCTTGTTGACCTCTTTTCGTTCCATGTACTTATTCTTTAGCAGTTAGACATTTTCGTAAAGTTTAAAAATCTGGGGGGCATGCTCCTTGGTGTCAACTTTTTTGATCACTTTTTCAATAACTCCCTTTTCATTAATTATAAAAGTCGTGCGTATCACCCCGGTGACCTTCTTCCCGTACATCACCTTTTCACCATAGGCACCGTAAGCAGAAAGAATCTTCTTTTCCGGATCGGCGATCAGCGGGAAGGGGAGACTGTGCTTTTCGGCGAAGCCCTTGTGGGACTTCTCACTGTCAGGGCTTACGCCCAGAACGACAAACCCCTTCTTCAGGAGTTCCTCATGGTTGTCCCTGAGGCTGCATGCCTCTGCGGTGCATCCGGGGGTGTTATCTTTCGGATAAAAATATAATACTATTTTTTTCCCGGAGAAACTGCTGAGCTTCACGGTATTTCCGTTCTGGTCCCTGCCCTCGAACTGCGGGGCCGGCATGCCTGCTGTGAGCTGCGTCATACTTTTTCTTATTTTTGTTAAGACTGGTAAAGGTATGAAGTTATCATCTTTCACAAAATATTTACACCTCAGAGTTATTAACACAGAGGTACCATGGATGGTTGCCGTCATGGTTCTCTTTTTTTTGCTGACGGCTGACCCCGTAGCGGCACAGGATGGGATAACGAAGCCATCCAAAAGCGTAGCGCAGGCAGCCTGGATGCGGGGTGATTATGAGACTGCCTTCGACCAGTACAACGCTCTTCTGCTGCTCTACTCACGTGATCCGCTCTACCAGTATTATACCGGTGCATGCCTTGTCAGGATGGAGCGCGATATCCAGAGGTCAGTGATGCTTCTTTCCTCGGCCATAAACAGCTCAGTCCATGTGAAAAGCGTGCCGGACGACGTTTGGTTTTACTACGGACGTGCCCTGCAGATGAGTGGCAGCTTCAGCCAGGCAATAGAGGCTTTTGACAGGTTCATCAAAGTGACCGGAAGAAAAACCTCCGCGGAATATGAAGTCCGGAAGTATCTGGATCAATGTAATGAGGGCGTAGGAGCAATAGGGGAGAGCGAATCGCCTCCACGGGAGGCAGTTGTCCGGTCCAAGCCGGAGACAGTCATGCCGAATCCGGTTTTGCCTGAACCGGTTCAGCAGGAGCAAGCTATATTGAAACCGGCTCTGCAGGAACCAGCTATATCGGAACCTGTCAGGCCGAAAGCAGCCAGGACGGAACCGGTTGTACAAAAGCCTGTGGTCCGGGGCAATGTTACCGGGGTGCCGAAGGAACAGTACAGGGTCCTTGGCGAGGCTGTTGAGTTGCGACACGACGCGGATTCACTTGGCCTTCAGGCTGAGCGTGCTGCACTGGAGGCCGAAAAAGCCCGGCCTGAAGATAAAGAGCGCCTGGAAAAGAGGGCTGCTGACGAGGCCGCAAAGGCGGAAGCCAGGGCTGCGGAGGCCGACTCGCTGCTGCTCACCCTGGGGAGAGATGAGGATCAGACACCCGACACCCCGCCTGTGACGGTGCCTGCATCGCAGCCAGAAGTCCGTCAGCTGAGTCACTTCGAGGTACGGCCCGGCCCGGCATACAGTAATGCCAATCCTGTACCGGTTGACCCGGCCATGCCTGAGGGACTGGCGTATACCATACAGATAGCTGCCTTCAGGAATGACGTATCCCCATCGCTTTTCAAGGGACTATTTCCGGTCTTTGGAAGGAAGAGGCAGGGAAGTGATGCTGTATATTTTTATGCTGGTCTGTTCCGAAGGCTTGATGATGCAATGAAAGCCCTTCCGGAGGCCCGGGGAGCGGGATTTCCCGATGCCTTCATAATTGCCATGATGAATGGGGCTCAGGTCTCCATGGAAAGGGCTGCACAACTCGCGAGGGAGTGGTCGGCACAGCCGTTGACCGTCAACAAAACTGTCGCAGGTTCGCATTCTGAACAACCTGATCAGCCCGTCCCGGTGGAAACGCTCTCATTCAGGGCGGAGGTAATGCGCATAGACAAACCGGTAAAACCTGATGTTATTCAGAAGATTGAACAGCTGGCCGGTACGCGAGGCCTTGAAATGATTAAAAACAACAACGGCGAAACGGTGTTTCTCATAGGTAATTTTATTACATTTGAAAGCGCTGACGAGTATGTCTCGCTGCTGATACGGAACGGCTACAGCTCTGCAAGGGTTGCAGCCTACGTCGGCATGCAGGAAATATCTGTCGATGCAGCAATGGAACTGATTAACAAACCGCCGGATGACTAAAAGAGCACCAAGACCGGAAAATAACAGGAGAGGCGAGGAGAATGAGAGAACTCTCATGCTCATCAATGATGATATCAATAGCTTTGATCATGTCATAAGTTCGCTTGTGGATGTATGCGGACATGACAAGATTCAGGCTGAACAGTGCGCCGTACTTACTCATATAAAGGGGGAATGCATCATCAAGATCGCTGACGCAACCACCCTTGAAACCATGAGCGCAAAACTCAGGGAACTCAGTCTTGAAACGGTGGTGATTTAAAACGATATAACGATGTCTCTCGGACTGATAATTTTTCTGATCCTGGTTGGCCTGCTGCTCTTTATCATCGAGTTCATGCTCATACCGGGGATAACCATCGCCGGTATAGGCGGAGCAATATGCCTGGTCACCGGGATTGTCTTCGCATTCGCCAGCTTCGGGACAACTACCGGGCTGTTGGTGCTTGTGATAACCGCCACGATGATGATAGTCCTCACGGTATTAATGCTGAAGACGGGCACATGGAACAAATTCATGCTCAAGACGTCAATCGACGGTAAGGTTGATACCGTGGGAGCAGAAGAGGGAAAGGTGCAGGTGAAGGCCGGCGACACCGGTGTTACTGTCACCCGCCTTGCCCCGGGGGGAAAGGTGCTTGTCAACGGAGAGTATTACGAGGCAAAATCAATTGACATTCTCATTGACCCGAGACAGGAGATTGAAGTGATCAGGATTGATGACAACAAATTGATAGTTAAACCAATAAACAAATAGATATGAGCGGATTAGCCATTTATGTGATAATTATTGTCGGAGCGATTATACTGCTCTGGATTCTCCTTTATTTTATACCAATCGGGCTCTGGTTCCAGTCTCTCGTTTCAGGTGTGCGGATCAGCCTGCTGCAGCTGATATTCATGCGCTGGAGAAAAGTTCCCCCGTCAATCATCGTAGGTGCCATGATCGAAGCTGACAAGGCAGGTATCAAGCTAAACCGCGATGAGCTTGAGGCACATTACCTGGCAGGCGGACATGTAGCACAGGTGGTTCACGCACTCGTCTCGGCGAACAAGGCGAATATAGACCTGTCATTCAAGATGGCCACCGCCATTGATCTTGCCGGGAGGGATGTCTTCCAGGCAGTGCAGATGTCAGTTAACCCGAAGGTGATTGACACTCCCCCTGTGACGGCAGTGGCACGTGACGGTATCCAGCTGATCGCGAAGGCAAGGGTAACCGTAAGGGCCAATATCAAGCAACTGGTCGGCGGCGCCGGCGAAGAGACGGTTCTTGCCCGCGTTGGCGAGGGTATTGTCTCTTCAATAGGTTCAGCCCACAGTCACAAGGAGGTGCTGGAAAACCCGGACAGGATCAGCAAGACGGTGCTTGAGAAAGGACTTGACGCCGGAACGGCATTCGAGATTCTCTCAATTGATATCGCTGACATCGATATAGGCAAGAACATCGGTGCCGTGCTGCAGATGGACCAGGCCAATGCCGACAAGAACATCGCTCAGGCCAAGGCCGAAGAGCGTCGTGCAATGGCTGTCGCCCTCGAGCAGGAGATGAAGGCCAAGGCACAGGAGGCACGCGCGAAGGTTATCGAGGCCGAGGTGGAGATTCCTCTTGCAATGGCTCACGCTTTCAAGAGCGGCAACCTGGGTATAATGGATTACTACAGGATGAGGAATATCGAAGCCGATACCAGCATGCGCGATTCAATCGCCAAACCACCTACATCAAGCGGAGAGAAGAAGAAGTAGTCTTATTCAGGCAATAGGCAGTAGGCAATAGGCAATAGTGAATTCGCCATAGGCGATTAAGAATTGTAGATCAGAGAGTTGATTATTTGAATTGGTCGTAGATCATTAAGAATTGTATGCGCAGTATTGTACAATTCTGTATCCTCCACGAGGAAATATTATCTTTCTATAACCCTGTTCTACAATGCTTTAAGCTCTACGAGCTATCATTGCCAACACTATTGCCTGTTGCTTCTTGCCTACTGCCTCTACTTCAGATAGAAGAGTATCATCTCCTCAATTGCCTTCTGGCATACCTCGCAAAATGAGTCTGCCTGGTTGCTCTTCATGCGGCAATCGAAAGAGGGACGGTAGATGCCTTTTGCCGAATAACCTCCTCCCTCAAAGAGGCCGGTAACGCCAATATACCTCTTGTCGTTGGGGGTTGGTACAGGCACAGACCTGGCGATCAGATCCTTCCACTTTGCATCAAAATTCACCCTTGTAGTTATATTAGGCTCCCAAGGCTCCACATCGAGGGGATAAATATCCTCGTAAGCTACTTCTGAGGTATAATACTCATCACCCAGTCCCGCAAAACCGTGGCCGAACTCGTGGGTCAGCACCTGCGGTGTGAACTGGTGGTCAGAGGTGACTGCGCTGTAGTAGTTGTAAACACCGCCTCCGCCGTACCTGGGGCTGTTGATGAGCACAATGATCTGGTCATGCGGGGCAGCAGCGGCATAGTCGTTCACTCTCCGGATATCCTGAGTGGTAAGGTAACGGTCGACATTAAAAGTGTAATAGCTTGCATTCACTGCGGTGTTGACATAGATGCCTTCGCCCGGCACGTCAGTGCCCGACTCCTGCGAGGGGGCCTCGACTGCCCAGATATTTATCCGGTCCCGGTATTTGTCGAACGGAGCCTCTGCAAACAGAAACTCCGCCATGCGCTTTACGTCGTTCCTGAATTTCTCCATCTCACCGCTGGTATATCCTTCGGCAATAAATGCGATGTCAAGCGAGGTATGTGGATCACCGGAGCCTTGAATCCTTGATGCCACTGCCGCATCGGGTTTCTCCCTTGTTATGAAATAGCTGGAAGGGTCAATGCCCGTCTCATACAGTTTTGAAAAGTTTCCGTCGCGTTCCCTGATACTCAGTACAAAATTTACCTTGTTTTTCGGGAACGGGAAGGTGGCAACCTCATGGAATACACGTTCCATTTGTTTTGCCTCGGCGGTGGTCTGCCACTCCTGGTAGAGGGTGCAGAAGCCGCGCGAATAGATCAGCGTTCCGCTGCCAGCGTCAAAGATCTCGTATTTGAAGCTACCGTATCCGAACGGATCGGTCAGGTTGGTCAGCGAGCCACCCCAGAAGGGTTCCTCCCTGAATGCCACTGGGTAGACCCTTGTTGTTTCGTTGTTGCCGGCCATCATGAAGTCAAACCTCATGGTACGGTCAGTGAAATGATCTTCAAACACAACCTGTGACTGGACCGACAATGCCAGAAACAGCAGTGAAAATACCGAAACAGATTTCATGATTTGACAGTTTTGAAATGTAAAGGTACTAAACAGGCCGCCACAAAAAAAGATAATTTGTAAATTAACCGCCTAATTAGTTGAAGCATGTTCCGTTCGTTTGATCCTGTAATGACAGTCAGGGAGTTCCTTGCAAGCCTTGGAATGCCGGCACCAGCCGTCTCCTGGCTGAGCACGGTAATCCTGGTGGCTGGGGTGGGGGTCCTTGCGTGGCTCTCCTATAATTTCACCCGTCTGATCCTGGTCAGGGTTTTTGCATATATCGTAAAACGCTCACGGTCAGCGTATGACGACAAGTTTCTTGAGACGAGGATGTTCAAACGGCTGGCGATGATTGTTCCAGGCGTTATCGTTTATTATCTCGCAACCTGGATGCTTCGTGAGAATCCCGGATGGCTCACCTTTATCCATAGGACGGCCGCCCTTTACATCGTGATCTACGCCACCCTTACCCTCACAGCCTTTATCGAGGGCTGGCATCAGGTTTGGCTGATGCAGCCCATCTCGAAGGGAAGGTCAATAAAAGCCTATGTCCAGATTGTTAAGGTTCTTGTAGCTGTCGCCGGTATCCTGATAATGATTTCAATCATCGCAAGGATATCGGTAACCAACGTTGTGACGGGTCTGGGAGTTGTCACAGCGGTTCTTGCCGTTGTTTTCAAGGACACCCTGCTCGGCCTGGTAGCCAGCATTCAGCTCTCAACCAACAATATGGTCAAGCTGGGTGACTGGATTACAATCCCCGGAAGAAACATTGACGGAACGGTCATTGACATGACCCTGTATACAGTCAAGGTCGAAAACTTTGACAAGACCATCCTGACAGTACCTACCTACGCCCTGATCTCGGAGTCGTTTCAGAACTGGAAGGGGATGGAGGATTCCGGGGTGAGGAGGATAAAGAGGGAGATCCGCATTGATGTCCGTTCCATAACATTCATGACTCCCGGGTTGATTGATGCTATTGCCCAAAGGCCAATGACAGAGAAATGGCTCTCTGTAAATCATGATGAGATTGAGGGGTTGAGGAGGGGTGAGCCCACCTCGCTTACCAACCTGGGAGCCTTCAGGGCGTATATGGCGGAGTACCTCAGGAGCCACAGGGATATTGACCCTAAGATGCCGGTTATGGTACGTGATATGCCTCCGACGGAAGCCGGTATGCCGGTGGAGATCTACTGCTTCAGCAAGATCAATTCATGGGTCCCGTTCGAGAGTGTCCAGTCGAATGTTCTTGACTATGCTTACGCAGTGGTGGGTCAGTTCGGGCTGAAGCTCTTCCAGAGCCCGGCTGGCAGCGACCTGGAGGCATTGAGGAGTCTGACAAATCAAAAACAGAAGATATGAGTTCAACCTACAATGAAAAGCTGACCGCCTTCATCAAAGCAGGCATCGATGACAAACCGGTGACACCGAAATATGACCCCTTCTGGCAGTCGTTGCGTTCAACCGGCACCGAGCTTTGGCTTGACACAGGCGACATGGATGAGGCTGAGGCCAACTGGACTGCGGAGATGACTGCCCTGACCACTAACAACACGCTGCTCAACAATGAGATACAGAAGGGAATCTATGACTCGTTTGTCCCCCGGGCTCTGGAACTGGTCAGCCATCTCTCCGTGAGCGAGCAGGTTAAGGAGATTGCCTTCATCGTCAATGCCCGTCATGGTCTTCGCCTTGCGAAGAAGTTTGGCGGGATGGTCAGCGTTGAGCTGCATACTGACACCGCCTATGACATTAATGCAATTGTCTCATACGGACTACGTTACAGGGATCTCTGTCCCGGCCGGTTCATAGTTAAGGTACCCTATACGCCGGAGGGTCTGATTGGTGCTCGTCTGCTTCATGAGAAGGGGGTGCGGATCAATTTTACACTCGAGTTCAGCGCCCGGCAGAATGCGCTTGTAACCCTCGTGGCCAGGCCTGATTACCTGAATGTATTTCTTGGAAGAATTGGCGCCCTGGTTGCCGACAACAAACTGGGTGACGGCAGTGGTGCCGGTGAGAATGCAGTGCTCTCATCACAGTCGTGGGTCACACGACTTTCTGAGGAGACAGGCAGTAAAACAAGGCAGATTGCCGCCAGCCTCAGAAATTTCAATCAGCTGGATCTGCTGGCCGGAACGGATGTTTACACTATTCCGCCAAAGGTGGCGGCTGCCGGACGGAAATCACTTCCCGGGATGTTCGAGAGCAAGCTGAATAATCGCTATGATGTCCCGCTCAGTGATGAAGCTGCCGGACTGGGTATCGAAAAGTTCTGGGAGGTCTCCAAAAATGTTGTTGAGCTCGGCAGGCTGCTGGGCAATGAACTGCCAACATCCGGTGAGGAGCTGGTCAGGAAGGCTCATGATGCCGGACTGGGTGATATGTTCCCTGTAATGAGCAGAGAAGATAATGAGCGTCTTGCCGCCGAAGGGAAGATCCCCGTGCTGGCCTCTTGGAAGGAGAGGGTTCTCGCGGGAGAGCTGGCTCTTGACACACTGCTGACTCTTGCCGGGATAGCATCTTTTACCGCCGATCAGAAACAGCTGGATGACAGGGTGAGGGGGATAATCGGGTAGAGTCTTCAGTCGGCAGTCCGCAGTCAATTCAGGCAGCAGGCAATTGGCATTAGGCAGTAGTGTTGACATAGTCAGGCAGTAGCTCGTACACCTACAAGAATTGTAGAACAACGGGTCAAATAACAAATTAACCCTCATAGAGGGTGAAGAATTGTAAATACATGCCACCCCGGAACAAAAGGGTGGGTGGGGTCCACTATCTGCAAATTTTAATATTCTACGGCCAACGTCCTGATTTAATGCTTCTTTCTACAATGCTTGATGCCCTACGGGCAATATCACTATTGCCTATTGCCAACAGCATATTGCCTAATTTCACTGCCGACTGTTGACTGCGGACTAAACTGTCCCACGCTGCCTGACTATCTCATAAAGGATAATCCCTGCTGACACGGACACATTCAGTGACCCGATTGTGCCGGTGATGGGGATTGAAACCTGCACGTCAGACAGTAGGAGCAGCTCGCGGCTTATTCCCCTCTCCTCCGATCCGAGGATCAACACCACCGGGCCTGTCAGCCCGGCCGCACTGACCTGCTTTTCAGCCTTTTCCGTGGCAGATACAGTTTTCAGTCCCGAATCTTTAAGATATGTGAGGCATTTCGTCAGGCTCTTCACCCTGCATACCGGGAAGGTGCTGAGGGCTCCTGCCGATGCCTTTACCGCATCGGCGGATATTCTCGCCGAGTTCTTTTCAGGTATGATGACTGCGTGTGCCCCGAAGCAGAGGGCAGACCTCACTATGGCTCCGAAGTTCCGCACATCGCTGACGCTGTCGAGCATCAGCAGGAGAGGATCACCACCCTCTTCAAAGATCCGCGGAAGGATATTTTCGATATTCTGGAACTCTATTGCCGAGAGCCATGCTATCACTCCCTGGTGGTTTTTCCGGGTAAGGTAGTCGAGTTTCTCCTGCGGCACCACCTGCCATGGCACGGCAAACTCATTCACTACCTGCATCAGCTCGTGATACTGGGGTCCCCGCAGTCCCTGGCGTACCAGTACGCGGTCTATCTGCCTGCCTCCCCTGATAGCCTCCATCACGGGGTGCATACCGAATATAAATTCCTTTTCGCTGTGGATCATTGTAATTCCTGTGAGTTATCGGGAATGAATAGCTTTTTGCTCTGCGTCATTGCAGCTCCTCCGGATTATCAAGCCTGAAAACCTTGCCCTCGCGCCACCTGGCTACGGCAATATCCCAATAGCTTACCGGGGTTCCTGCACGGTTCAGCACGAAGTCATTCTCCGAAAAAACGCTCTTCTGTTTGCGGAAGTTGAACCACAGATATTGATCCTCATAGGTGTAGCGTGACCCCCATCGGCTTTTGACGGGGGGTTTTTTATAGCCCCAGCTCTCGCCCTCGGCGTTCTTGTATACCTTATCCGGCGGACCGTACATAATGTAGATCATCCCTCTGTCAGTGAGCCATCCGGCTTTGTATGAGCTGAAGTAGTAGTTTGCAAAGAGTGTGCGGTTATACCATATCCTGATAAGCTCCTTCGATCTGTCAATGCTGCCGGTACGGTCAAGCCAGAAATTGTCGAGCGCCATCTTCTGGTTCTCAGCGGTAAGCATCACCTCCATCTCCTGCGGTGTGGCAAGATAGGCAAGGGGAGGGATCATCGTCTCCGGGCTGGTCATGTTTGGGTGGTCAGGTCCGAAGTTGTAGAGTATGAGGCCCTCGCGGATGAGGCTGTCGACCGAGATTAGGTATATTCCTTCACCCGGAAACATCACAGGCAGCGTATCGGAGTATACAAGCGGCACGATGACCTCCGGTTCAGGCGCAACTGTAATCTCAGGCAGGATGGTTGAAGGCGGGGGCGGGATCTGAGTCACCGCCTTGTAATAGAAGAACCATAGGGTGTCAGGCCGGAGCGATGGGCTGAGTACGTTGATGTACTGATCGCGCCTCAGCACCCGGCTGAAAATCTCGTTCTTGCTGAAATGGTCGCGTATCTTGTAGTTCAGGCCGCTGTATGGACCTGTCCTTTCAAAATCGACGAATGTCTGGTTCGTCCGCTGCCGGATCAGGTCAATTATCTTGATCTCTGCAGTGTATGCACTGCCCTCGCGGGTGTTAAGAGGGATGCGCACGGAGTATGCTCCCCCGACCTCATCCTTCCTGATATCGTATTTGAAGGTTGCCGTATCTGCCAGAGCGCCTCCCATGGTGTTGTTAAAAATCCTTACGGAGACAAGTACTGACGCCATCGGAACCCCCTCTGGATTGGCCTCGCTGAAGTATAGTTCTCCCCTGAGGATGCTTATGTTCATCACCGATGATTCGGCACCTTCATTATAAACTGTGATAAATGGCGAGTAGACGCTTCTTGCCGGGTTGTAGATATAGGACATATCTTTGGTGTCAGTGACGTTCTGTGTCACTGTGCAGGATGCCAGCATTGCCGCCATCATCACAATAGTTATGAGTGCAGCGGATTTATCTTTGAGAGGCCTTGTCATGGTATAAAGTTAATAAAGATTTCATTGCCCGTTCTCTTTCCAGCTCATTCTCAGACGGCAAAGCTCGGTACCGTCGCTCTCCCGGGTGACGGAGTGGATGAATGCGGTCTCCTGTCCGTCGCATGGCCCGGTAAGGATATTGATCATCTCGCCCTGGTGTCCCTCAAGGAGATAGTTCACCTCGATGGTGTCCGGGGTGTGGTGGCTGATAAATTCGGGGTCATAGCAATTGACTGCCCAGTGGACATACCTGGCATTGTTGACATGCCTGTTGACGTCGATATCGTCAAGCTTGACCTTCAGCCTGATGATTGCGTGCTCACCCGCAGGCAGCGGCGGGACCTTGCGGGCATTGGACTCCGTGGCCCTCTCTTCCGGGAAATTGAGGTTCAGGGTAGAGAGCGCCTTGTCGGGACGCTGTGCCTTGCGGGTGTTGTAATCAACTATCACCCAAGATGATGAGGCTCCGACGATTCTCTTTCCGGAGTCATCATACATCTCAAGGTCACGCAGGGCGAAGATCGATTCGGTGCCCCGGGGCCATGTGCGGAGGATGACCTCGTCCCAGGTATTCGGGAGGCGTTCGATCTTCACGATTATGCGCGACAGCGCCCAGAAGTATCCGCCTGAGGCCATCAGGTCATCGCGGCCCCAGCCAAGAACAGCGGCGTGCCTTCCCGCCAGGTCCTCGAAGAAGCTGAAGAGCGCACCGGGACTGAGCCGTCCGGTGAGGTCGGTATTGAAGACGTTGACCGGGTATTTTCTTTCAAACAGTATCATTGTTGTTCATATATTCTGCCGCAAAGTTCTCCAGCTCTTCGTGCGCCACCTCCCATTGCTGCATCAGGGCATCAAGTCTCTGTTTCGTTGCCTCGTAAGCGCTGTAAAACACCGGGTTACTGACCACAGCGGCATCGCCTGAGGCAAGTTTTGCATCCATGGCGGCTATCTCCGCTTCAGTTGCCGTTATCTGAGCTTCGACCTCCGTGACACTCTTCTGCAGCCTGCGGAAGACTCGTTCAGTCTCCTTCTTTTCCAGGTAAGATAAAACCGGTTTCGCTGCCGCAGGGCTCCTCTTCTCCGTTGCAGAGCTTCCCTGCATTGCCGGCTGTCCCTTCCTATCTGCCACTGGGCTCCTCTTCCCGGTTGCAGAGCTTCCCTGCGCAACCGGCTGTCCCTTCTTCTCCCCTGAAACGCTCCGCTTCACTGCCGCCTGTCCCTTCTTTTCTGCCGCGGCGCTCCTCTTTGCTGCTCCCGGACTCTTCTTCTCCAGTTCCCTCAGCGACTCTATCTTCCTAGCCCTGAGGAACTCGGTAATACCCCCGAGATGGGTCTTTATCTTCCGGTTGCGGAACTCGTAGACCTTGTTCACCAGCCCGTCGAGGAAATCCCTGTCGTGTGAGACCACAATTAATGTGCCATCGTACCTTATCAGCGCCTGCTTGAGAATCTCCTTCGAGCGTATGTCGAGGTGGTTGGTGGGCTCATCGAGAAGGAGCAGGTTATACGGTTCCAGCAGCAGCTGTACTATTGCCAGTCGTGACCGCTCGCCGCCGGACAGTACCTTTACCTTTTTGTCTATGTCTTCTCCGTGAAAGAGGAAGGCTCCGAGGAGATCGCGCAGGCGGGTGCGGATGTCTCCCACGGCAATCCTGTCAACCGTCTCAAAGACTGTCATCTCGTCGTTGAGAAGCTCATCCTGGTTCTGGGCGAAGTAGCCTATGTCAACGTTATGACCTCGTTTTACGGTTCCTTCGAAGTCTACCTGGCCGAGAATCATCCTGGCAAGGGTGGTTTTTCCTTCGCCGTTGCGGCCCACGAAAGCCACCTTCTCACCTCTTTCGATCTTGAGTGATATTTTGTCCAGCACGAGGTGACTGCCATATCGCTTCGAAGCCTCGTCGGCCTCAACCACCACAGTCCCGGAGCGCGGGGCGGGGGAGAAGCGTATGTTCATCGCCGAGGTGTCCTCGTCTTCGATCTCAATGCGTTCCAGCTTCTTGAGCTGTTTGATCTTGCTCTGCACCTGAACCGCCTTGGTGGGCTTGTACCTGAACCGATCGATGAATTTTTCGGCGTCATCGATCATCTTTTGCTGGTTGCGGTAGGCGGCGGTCTGCTGCTCGCGCCGCTCACGCCTCAGTACGGTGTATTTAGTGTACGGAACCCTGTAGTCATAGATCTTACCGAGACTTATCTCGATGGTACGGCGGGTGACGTTATCAAGGAAGGTGCGGTCATGCGACACCAGTATCACCGCGCCGGGATAAGTCTCGAGGAAGCTCTCGAGCCACAGTATTGATTCAATATCCAGATGGTTGGTAGGCTCGTCGAGAAGTATCAGGTCAGGTTTACGGAGGAGGATCTTAGCCAGCTCCACGCGCATGCGCCATCCGCCGCTGAGCTCGCGGGTGGGGCGGTCGAAGTCCGATGTGCTGAAACCAAGCCCGTTGAGCGTCTGTCCTGTCAGCGCCACGTAGTCACTGCCGCCGAGCAGGCTGTGTCTCTCTCCTGCGACATGCAGGCGGTCACACAGCTGGTGATAGCTTTCGGTCTCGTAGTCAGTGCGTTCGGCTATCTCGCGGGTGATGTCGGTCAGATCCTGTTCGAGGCTCCTTAGTTCGGTGAAGGTGGTGAGGGCCTCCTCTAGGACGCTGGTGGTGTCGGAGACCTTCATCTGCTGCTCGAGGTAGCCGATGCTCATCTCGCGGGGCCGTTCGACGGAGCCGGAGGTGGGATCCTGGAGCCCTGCGATGATCTTCATCAGGGTCGATTTGCCGGCACCGTTTCTGCCTGTGAGGCCGATGCGTTCCTGCCTGGTGATGAGGAATGAGACCTCATCCAGGAGGACGAAGCTGCCGAAGAGCAGTGATACGTTGTTGACTGAGACCATCTGGCCGGATTTTTAAAACCGCAAAGATATGTAAAATCATCGGGATGGGGGTGGGGTGGACTGGGCGCATTGTTCTACAATTCTTCATCCCCTACGGGGAATAGGACGCGAGGGGACGCGAGGATGTCTCATTCTACAATGCTTTATCGCCTACGGCGAATAATTAGGCGTAACCCATAAAGCATTGAAAAGCGTACGGAACCACTGATACCTCGTAGAGGTTAAAGCATTGTAGACCAATGACCACAGATATGCTGTTGCTCGTAGAGCATTAAGCATTGTAATCCGTATGCCACCCCCCCCAACCATTCATACTCAATCTGACATTTT
This sequence comes from Bacteroidales bacterium UBA4788, assembly GCA_002402965.1. Classification (GTDB taxonomy): domain Bacteria; phylum Bacteroidota; class Bacteroidia; order Bacteroidales; family VadinHA17; genus SR-FBR-E99. The sequence continues at coordinate 7,132 of DHGW01000006.1, read as the reverse complement.
TCCGTTAATATTGCAAACAAATCTGAAAGTCATGAAAAGCAAACTCAAACTACAATCACTTCTGATTCTGATCCTGATATTGCCGCTGCTGCTGATGCAGTCGTGCGGCAAGGAGGATCCCATCGATCCGTTCGCAGACAATACATATCTTGTCTCCAGCGAGATCGAGATGATGAGAACGAAGGACAACATAATCTCCGTTCTTAACCTGGCCGCAACCCAGTATCCGGACGCTGCCGAAATCATCCCCGACGTCGTCAGCGGGGTGAATGTATACAACGTCACCTACAATACTGAGTTTCAGGGCGAGGAGGTGATCGCATCAGGACTGATCTGCGCCCCGACGGCCCCGGGCTCCTATCCCATCCTCTCATTCCAGAACGGCACCAACACGCTCCACTCTGCGGCGCCCACGGCTGACCCCCAGAGCCTGCTCTTCACGATGATAGAATACATCGCATCGGCAGGTTACGTGGTGATAATCCCCGATTATCTCGGTTTCGGTGCTTCAAAAAACATGGCGCACCCGTACCTGCACAAGGAATCGACAGTCAGGACCGTAATGGATATGCTTCGTTCGGTAGCAGAGTTCGATGAGGATGTTGCAAAGGATATTTCGGTCACAACAGATTGTTATATAATGGGTTACTCGCAGGGCGGATGGGCTACAATGGCTCTGCTCTATGCCCTAGAAAACGACTATTCATCGGAGTTTACGGTGAAGGCAGCCGCATGCGGGGCCGGTCCGTATGACCTGGCGCACTTCAACGCAAACGTGCTGGACCTGGAAGAGTACTTAAATCCGGTTTTCCTGGGTTATATAGCAAATGCCTACAGCACCTATGATATATACCCGAATCCCCTTACCGATCTCTTCAACGAGCCCTACGCCGGACTCATCCCCGGGCTCTATGACGGGCTGCACAGCAGCGAACAGATCAACAGCCAGCTGACAACAAGCATCTCCGGCCTGTTCACCGCTGCCTATCTTTCAGGAGCTGATACCGATCAGAAGTACTCGGGGGTCCGCAGTGCACTGTGGGCCAACAGTATAACCGGATGGGACAGCGAGGTGCCAATCCTCCTGCTTCACGGCACGGCCGATACTGACGTGATGCCTGTGCTTTCCGAGAGCATGCATAACCGTATGATCGGTTCAGGCACGAGTGCGCTGAGCTGTTTTTATGTGACGATGCAGGGCCTTGATCATTCTCAGGGTGCCGTTCCGGCAGGATTCGCATCATATGAGTTCTTCAAGACATACAGGTAAGAAACAGTGGGAAGAAAGAAGCAGCTGCCCATCCTCAGGGGCGTAACGATAACGGACATAGGGTCAGAGGGTAATGCTATCGCGAAGGTCGATGAGATGGTCCTCTTCGTGCCGGGGATGATCCCGGGTGATGTGGTTGATGTCCGTGTCACGAAAAAGAAGAAAAGGTACATGGAAGGGGTAGCGCTGGCAGTGACCTCCCCGTCTCCGGACCGGATAACACCGCCGTGCAGGCATTTTGGTGTCTGCGGCGGATGCCGGTGGCAGCACCTTCCCTATGAAAGGCAGCTCTTTTACAAGGCGCAGCAGGTACGCGACAACCTCACACGGATTGGGCACACACCAATACCGGCTATTGACCCGATTGTCGGGTCAGAAAAAATCTACGGTTACCGGAACAAGCTTGAGTTCACCTTCTCGGAGAGGCGCTGGATGACCGGCGAGGAGCTTGAGTCATGGATCGCATCAAAGGAGTCTCGGAAGGAAGGAGACCCCGCTGGCAACGCTGCAAGTGAATCGCAGAAGGAGGGAGGACATGCTGGCATAGCTGCTCCTTCCCACAGTCCTGCTGTCGGATTCCATATCCCCGGCATTTATGATAAGGTACTCGATATAACTGAGTGTCACCTGATGTCCGAGCCATCCGATTCCATCAGGAACGAGATCCGGCGGTATGCTCTTGAGCGGAACCTGCCCTTCTACGACTTCCGGGAGCATCGCGGCTTTCTAAGGACAATGTTCGTCAGGATAACCACAGGGGGCGAGGTAATGGTGGTGCTTGTGACGAAGGACAGTCATGCCAATGAGCGTGAGCGGCTCCTGGAACACATCGCTGAGCGGTTCCCTGAGATCACATCGCTCTGGTACATAATAAATGAGAAGAAGAACGACAGCATCGCGGACCTGTCGCCGGTTCATTTTCGCGGCAGCGAATATATAACAGAGGAGATGGAAGGGCTCCGGTTCAGGATCAGGCCGAAATCGTTCTACCAGACCAACAGCCCCCAGGCGGCGAAGCTCTACGGCATTGTTAAGGAGTTTGCGCAGCTGAAGGGCGATGAGATTGTTTATGACCTTTATACAGGCACCGGTACTATTGCCTGTTATCTGGCCTCGGTGGCGGCGAAAGTGACGGGGATAGAGTATATCGGGGAGGCCGTTGACGATGCGCGAATCAATGCGCGGGAGAACGGCATCGGGAATGCGGAATTCATTGCAGGTGACATCAGGGATATCTTCAATGAGAAGCTTTTTGCTGAGCGGGGCCGGCCCGATGTGATCATCACCGATCCACCGAGGGCAGGGATGCACGGCGATGTGACCCTGGCGATGTTGCGGTCAGGGGCGGAGAAGATAATATATGTCAGCTGCAACCCGGCCACTCAGGCCCGCGATATTGACATACTGTCAGAAGGCTACGAGGTTTTACGCGTCCGGCCCATCGACATGTTCCCGCATACGTTTCATGTAGAAAACGTGGTGCTTCTTGGAAAAAAGAGATAAACGGGTTAATTTTTGTAAAGTATGCGGCGATTTTATATTTTTGCCCCGCTGCAGAAAGCTTATAAGATTTGCTGCTGCTGAAAGAGAACGTTTTTTGGAGCGATGGGTGAGAGGCTTAAACCAGCAGTTTGCTAAACTGCCGTACGGGTAACCGTACCGGGGGTTCGAATCCCCCTCTCTCCGCAAAAGTCAAAGCAGGCCGGATCACTGAAAGTGGTCCGGCTTCTGTTTTCAGGGGTGGACCGAGTGAGTTTACTCACGAGGGACAACCATGGAAACAGAAGGAGAGACGCGAGGCTAATCCCTGCTTTGTCTTCTGCAGGCTCTCCTCAAGGGGATCACCGAAGGTAATCCCTTGATTCCAGCGTTGAAAGCTTGCTTTCAACAGCAGGGGAGGCGAAAAAGAAAAACCTGAGAGGTCATTCAGGTGTTGCAGGTTCTCCTGAAAGGGATCACCGAAGGCAATCCACTCAATCAGTCAATCGCAGTGGGTAATTTACTTCTTGTACAAAGCAGGGGATCACCTCCGGTAATCCCCCTCTCTCCGCAACACACGAATGACCCCCAACGCCGAAGGCGGAGGGGGTCATTTTTTGCCTCCTGCAACCACCCAAATACCGCCATCCCGGGAAATATCATCAGCCCAGATTAAAATTCCATTAAAAAAAGTCGCCCGAAATTAAAATAAGATTAAAATTAATGTGTACATTTGCGGCAGTTTTACGATCAAAACATCGAAGACATTTTTTAAACACATAACAGAACCAAATTTTTAAACAGAAATGAAAAACAGAATCTTTTTAGCAATCGCAACCGTTGCTGTAGCTGCCCTGATGGCAAGCTGCGCTAAAGTTCCCCAGGAAGCTCTTGATGCTGCAAAAGCAGCCCTCGAGACAGCTAAAACAGCTCAGACTGACGTCTACTTCCCGGCTGAATTCGCTGGCCTGAATGACTCACTTACAGTTATGCTGCAGAACATCGAAACACAGAAGTCAAAGTCAGCAAAGGATTTCAAAGCCATTAAGGTTGCCGCAGACGGTATCGCTCTCAAAGCTGCTGAACTATCAGGCAACGTAGAGGCAAAGAAAGCTGAAGTGAAAGCCGAAGCCGAAACACTGATGGCCGGAGCCAAAACACTTCTCGATGAAGCCAAAGCTCTCCTCCTCAAAGCCCCTAAAGGCAAGGAAGGCAAAGCAGTTGTTGAAGAAATGAAGAATGAACTGACAGTTCTCGAAACATCTCTTACCGACACTCAGGTTCTCTTCGACGGCGGAAGCAACTACATGGAAGTTGTTGACAAAGTTAAAGCTGCTACTGAAGGCATCAACGGCATCATCGCCGAGCTGAAGGCTGCAATGGAAAAAGCCGGTATCAAAATCTAAGAATACCTTAGGCTAAAAAAATGATCCCCGGGCCTTGCCCCGGGGATTTTTTTAACTTCGCCCCCATGAAAAGAGGATCTCTGACCAGCATTATAGTCTATTCTATCGTTGCCGCCGTTCTGATCATCTTAGGGGTAGTGGTTTTCAATGCACTGGTCCCAGAACCGCCTCTGCCTGAGGTGGAACAGGCACGGGCTGCCATCGTCAGGGCCAGAGACCTGCAGTCAGAGGTCTATTCACCTAAACTTTTTCGCGAGGCGAAGAACAACTACGACTCGGCTATGGCAATATGGCAAAGCGAAAACGACCGCTTCATCCTGGCTAGGGATTACGAGCGGGTCATCAGTTTCGCAGAACTAGCAGAGAAAAAAGCTGAAGACGCACAGCGAAACACAATCTCGAGGTCGAAGAGCCTCAAAAACACCCTCGAAAGCGAAATCGCCCGCCTTAACCGTGAAATGGCCTCTTTCGAAAAGATCTTCCTCTCGATGCCCCTGCCGCAGGACGTCAAAAAGAAGCATGCACGCGGCAAACTCCTGATCAAGGAGGCCGGAATCGACTATAAGAAAGAACGGTACGTCGACGGCAATGTAAAGATCACTGAGGCAAATGAGTATATCTCAGGCACCTACAATCTTGCCAGGAAAAACCTCGACGATTATTTCAAACATTACACCGACTGGCAGGAGTGGGCCACGGAGACAATCAACCAGAGCCGGAAGGCAGGCACCTACGCCATCCTCGTGGAAAAAATTCCCGCTCAGCTGCACCTGTACTACGGAGGCAAAAAGAAATATACCTTTGAGGCAGAATTTGGCAGCAACTGGCTGGGAGACAAAAGGAGCAGGGGAGATATGGCCACCCCGGAAGGAAAGTATATGGTCACGAAAAAGCTATCGGGAGGCTCAACAAAGTATCATAAAGCCCTGATGATCAATTATCCCAATAAGGTCGATGTGCAGGAGTTCAACGAGAGGATCAGGAATGGTCAGCTCCCCGTGGATGCAAGCATCGGCGATCTGATAGAGATCCACGGCGACGGCGGCAAGGGCGGAAACTGGACGCAGGGGTGCGTCGCAATCAAAAACTCTGACATGGACATATTATTTAAATATGTATCAAAAGGAACACCGGTAACAATAATCGGATCAACATTAACCCTTGAGGAGTTCTTCTCCTCCAGAGAAAAGTGATCATGGAAGAGCAGAGCGAAAACTTTTCGGGGAACACTGCCCCGGGCAGCCCATCCCCATTCAGGAAATACCTGAACACTGCGGTGAGTTATGTGAAGACGCATCGCCGGGCGAAGACAACATTCATATCTGTTGTTGCACTCCTGGTTGTGCTGTTAATCCTGTCGTTCCCTGTCTATATCGCACCTGCGCTGCAGCAATCCTGGGGCACGAGCCGCGCGGAGTGCAGACCTGACTCCTCGCTGCTTGAGAACCGTTCGATCAGGCGGCAGATCTCGGTGACCAAAAATGAGATCACCCGCCTCGAGCGAAGGCTTGCCTCATATGTGCCGACACAGACCTATATCGTGATCAATACCGTTGACAACCGTTTCTCGCTTTACAGAAACAGGCAGCTGGTTCGCGAAGGTTACTGCTCCTCAGGCAGTTACACTCTGCTCAAGACCGAAGAGGGTGACAAGGAGTGGATTTTCAAGACTCCCAGGGGCAGGCTGAGCATACAGGGAAAGATAACCCAGCCGGTGTGGCGCAAGCCCGACTGGGCATTTATTGAGGAAGGCCTTCCTGTGCCCGGCCCCACTGATCCTTCACGCTATGAGTACGGCGTACTGGGCAAATATGCGATGAGCCTCGGCGACGGTTACCTGATCCATGGTACACTCTACCAGAGGCAGCTCGGGATGCCGGTGACACACGGGTGCATCAGGCTTGGCGACGAAGATCTGGAGGTTGTGTTCCACTCTCTCAGTGTTGGATCAAGAGTTTATATCTACTGAAAAGACCAGCAAAGATGAACAGGGAAAGAAAAATATGGCTGATAATTGCCGGCTCGGTAATTGTGCTCTTTCTAGTGTATTATTTGGTGATGGCGGTGTCGGCTGTTAACCGTTCGGTTAATAATTTTAACAATGAATATTTCGCCTCGCTGGAGCAGAAGGAGGGTGACACAATAAATCTGTGTGCCATCCCGGGTTATATCGATATGATACGCGACAAGGCCTTTCTCAGTTCGCAGGTGAAACTCGCGGACTCGGACTCGATTGGCCTGCTGATCAATGTCCGCGACAGCATCATCCAGTTGCTCATAAAAGGGTTGCCCGTGCGATCCGTGAAAATTGACGAATATGACATCTCACCGTTCTTTCAGCGTGCCAATCAGGAGGCGATTTACAACATGCTCTCCGCGCCGATGACCATTACAGGAATGCAGGCCACTTTTATGAAGGATCCCGTGAGCGTGAAGATCGCCCCGAAGGACACATCTCAGGCGGTGGAGAGCGTGAAGCCTGACACAACTGATTTCGAGGCGGTGTTCTTTACCCTCGACACAGACCGGAATATCCGGTTCTTCTTCGAGCAGCAGGAGGATACTGTTGGTGCGGACCGAATGGCCAGGTTCTTCTTCGATCTGAAAGACAGGACGAGGAGTGCCTCAACCACCATGAGGTCTGTAGTGAGGCTGAAGACTCCGCCGTATGTGCCATATATCAAGATATGGATCCCGAAGGCGGAGGCGAAGATTATTTACCGGGCTGTTCCGCGTGAGGGGCTGATTGTTCTGACACAATAGAGTATACGCACACTGTGACGATTGTTTTGACGGAATAGCATATCCACATGCGGGACCGATTTTTCTGACTTTTCAGTATTTCAGCAATCGGGGTCACTTTAAGCGAAAAAAGTGTATTTTTGCACCGTTTATTTCCGGTCTGTAGCTCAGATGGTAGAGCAGCTGACTCTTAATCAGCGGGTCCAGGGTTCGAGTCCCTGCAGACCGACCAGAA